>NZ_QAOK01000008.1 GCF_003050865.1 Nitrosospira multiformis
GCTGATATTGGGTTTCGGTGATTTCCATACGGGCGTCGGTAGTTTTTATGCCCCAAGCATATCAGAAATTTAACTGTTAGTGTTAACACACCCTAAAGTCTTTATCGGCAAAAAACCGTGAACCTTGAAAGGAACATCAACGGAGGGCCTGGCTCATCGTATATCGCTTCATGGTGTGTTGAATTGGATCGAATTACCGTGTCCGTTCCACGTTCCAAATGCTCGTCCAGTACTAATTTGCCTTTTCTTTATCTTCATCTATAAATTGAAATGAAATGCGAAATGCCGTGTCATTAGACGATCCACTACCAAACTTTTACTGGAGATAATCAGGCGGAGGATATGGAGCGGGTGCCGGCAGGCAGCGATGAGCGTCGGGAATTTGTCTCGCTTCACGAGGACGAGCTTGACAAGGACGAGTTCGACGTTTGTCGATCTTAAAGGTTCGCCACGCCGAACCCATCACTGCGTACCCGTCCGGCCGAGAGCTTATTCGTGGGCCGGTACATACAGGGGAGGAGATTTCATGTCAGAAAGAATCAATCTTGGCAAATCCGCTCCAGCCCTTTACCAGGCAATCATGGGCCTTGAGAAGCTGGCAGCGGAGGCTGCTGCTTCCGCAAGCATCCCGGATGGCTTTGCATATCTGTTGCGCCTTCGTGCATCCCAACTCAACCAGTGCGCATTCTGTATCAGGATGCATACTCACGACGCTCTATCCAGTGGCGAGTCAAGCGATCGCATAAGTGTCCTGCCAGCCTGGCGGGAGACCGGGTATTTTACCGAAAAGGAACGTTCATCATTGGCGCTGGTAGAAGCAATTACACTGATCTCTGAGGGGCAAGTGCCGGATGCCATCTATGAACAAGCAGCAACCAATCTGTCAAAAGATGAAATATCGGCTGTCGAGTGGCTTTCGGTAGTCATCAATGCCTGGAATCGCATTGCCATTTCCAGCCGTTATCCTGTGAAGCCATGAGCATGACTAACAAATTCTCCACTAATTTCTATCAACGAAAGGAGGCATGATGTTTACCAGACTTCTCTGCGGGATTGCCTTCGCAGCTCTCTCCATAAGCGTAGCTTCAGCCGATAACCTGCCTGCTGATAATTCCAAGGTAACGCTGGCCTTTGATCATGCCCTTCCGAACGTGCCTGGCAAAAGCATGAAAGGCGTGCTTGTCGAATACGAGCCAGGAGGTTCATCGCCCGCCCATACTCATCCAAAGTCGGCTTTCATCTATGCAACGGTCCTGGAGGGAGAAATTCGTAGCAAAGTCAATAATGGTCCGGAAAAGGTTTATCGCGCCGGCGAGAACTTCGCTGAACTGCCGGGCGATCATCATGCCGTCAGTGCAAATAACAGCAAGACTCAGCCCGCACGCCTGCTGGCTGTCTTTGTCGTCGATGCCAACGAAAAAAACCTCGTCACGTACGACAAATAGTGAGATGAAAAAAAGGTGGGTATTCGATAGAGCAGCCGTAGGGCGGTTCTACCCGCTATCCTGTTGAGACGGGTGTAGAACCCGCCCCATGATCTGGCTGGGTGGCCGCACGGCTTGGCCTCATTCCCGCACGTAGCCTCGCTTCAGGATGCCTCCGGAGAAAATTATGCAACGTTCAGCCAGCTTGCACCGTAATCATAGCGGTATTTCGTCAGCATCGATTTCACATCGTTATCTTCCAGCACCTCATCAGCTGCCTTCTTGAATGCCTTGTCATCTGGATATAGCTCCGAAAACGCGATGATGGACATTGCAGCCAGCTCCCACTCTTTCCTGGCAAATTCATTGTCAGTACCGTCCCTGAAGTCAGGATTACCAAGCACCGCTCGCGGTCTGTCCACCCGAGCGCTCATCTGATACAGGACATACCCGACTACGAACATCACCACCCCCGCGGCGAGCAACTCCTTGAGAATGTAGACCACGCCCAGGAAGAATGATGTCAGGGACAAAACGAGGCTGTTGCGCTGCTTTTTCCAAGAAGTGACCGGATATGCCAAAGCCATCCAGTATTTCACAATGTAAGTGGTCAGCTCCTCCGCATTGTTCCACTTCACCGCGAGAACTTTCGTTATCGTCAATCGAGGGATATCCGATCTGCCGATCAAGGCGTGCGGTGCAATAACAAGGGCATATAGCACCGGCAGCACGGCACCCCAGTAAATGGCGAGCATGTGATTGAGTGAAAACGAGGCATACAGCGCAATGAAATTGATGATCAGTATCATCCATGCTCCGATCCGATAGCTGGATATTTTGAATAATGAACGATATACGATTCCAATCAATATCGATATGAATTTCGTAAGATTCAGAGCGGTCCGGAAAGAAGCTTCTTAGGTGAATGTACAGTCCCTTTGAACGGCCGCTTCCATGAAGACACTGGAGTTACTGGAGTTACATTTCAATATAGCATGCACGATGATAAAAACATTTTTAATCCCGGTTTTCCTGGACAGGCAGTGGCTACGAACCGTGTGAAGGCCAATGCCAATCCCGTATCTCCGGCATGTCCTCGCCGTATTGCCTGATATAGCGTTTATGATCGATCAGCTTGTCGCGCATCAGTTGCTTGAGGTAGGCGCCTTTGGAGCTCAGCTTGGGTACACGGTCAACCACATCCATTACCAGATGAAACCTGTCCAGATCGTTTAGCACTGTCATATCGAACGGCGTAGTCGTGGTGCCTTCCTCCTTGTAACCGCGCACATGCAGGTTGGGATGATTGGTGCGACGGTAAGTCAGGCGATGGATCAGCCAGGGATAGCCGTGATAGGCGAAAATGATGGGCTTGTCGGTTGTGAACAGCGTATCGAAGTCCCAGTCTGAAAGACCGTCCGGATGTTCCGATTGGGGTTGCAGGGTCATCAGGTCGACGACATTGACTACTCTTATCTTGAGCTCGGGTGCATGACGCCGCAGCAGATCTACGGCAGCCAGCGTCTCCAGGGTAGGAATGTCGCCGGCGCAAGCCAGGACCACATCCGGCTCGCCCCCCTGATCATTGCTCGCCCACCCCCAGATACCGATACCTGCGCTGCTGTGCTTGATGGCCGCATCCATATCCAGCCACTGGAGCGCGGGCTGTTTTCCCGCGACGATGACGTTGATGAAATTTCGGGAACGAAGGCACTTGTCGGTAATATAAAGAAGGGTATTCGCATCCGGCGGAAGATAAACACGAATGATACTTGCCTTCTTGTTGGCGACATGGTCGATAAAACCGGGATCCTGATGGGAAAAGCCGTTATGGTCCTGGCGCCACACATGCGATGTCAACAGGTAATTGAGGGAGGCGATGGGCCGCCGCCAAGGGATTTCCTTGCTGACCTTGAGCCATTTGGCATGCTGGTTGAACATGGAATCAACGATGTGGATGAAAGCCTCATAGCAGGAAAAAAGTCCGTGGCGTCCGGTAAGCAGATAGCCTTCCAGCCAGCCCTGGCATATGTGTTCGGACAATATTTCCATCACCCGACCGTCGGGAGAGAGGCGCTCATCCTCGGGCAGCCGCTGGGCAACCCAGGTTCGTGCTGTTACATCGAACAGGGCGTCAAGTCGGTTCGAACTGGTCTCATCCGGTCCCATTACCCGAAAGTTGCAGCTATCCAGATTGAGTTTCATGACGTCGCGAAGAAACTTGCCCATTTCCCGTGTTGCTTCACGCACTTCCGTTCCCGGCACAGGTACGTCAACGGCATAGCTGCGAAAATCGGGCATTTCCAGCTCTTTCAGTAGCAGACCGCCATTGGCATGGGGATTCGCGCCCATGCGCCGATTGCCTTCGGGGGCAAGCGTCGCCAGCTCCGGCATGAGACAACCGTTCTCATCGAATAACTCTTCGGGCTTGTAGCTCTTCATCCAGTCTTCCAGCTGCTTCAGGTGATCCGGCTTTGAGCCGAGTTCCGCAAGGGGTACCTGGTGTGAGCGCCAGTAGTCTTCCAGCTTTTTCCCATCCACTTCTTCCGGTCCGGTCCAGCCCTTGGGGCTACGCAGGATAATCAGCGGCCAGCGGGAATAGGTGATAGCTTCCCGGCTCTTCCCCGGATTTGGTCCGCGGCTGCGCGCCTCCCGCTGTATTCTCCGGATATTCTCGATTGCAGCGTCCAGTACGACAGCCATTGCCTGATGCATGAGCTCGGGGTCGGACCCTTCCACGAAATAGGGCTCGTACCCGTAACCCGTGAACAGGTCTTCCAGTTCTTCTCGGCTAATGCGCGCGAGTATCGTCGGATTTGCGATCTTGTAGCCATTGAGATGCAGAATAGGCAGCACCGCTCCATCATGGACCGGATTGAGAAATTTGTTCGAGTGCCAGGAGGCTGCAAGCGGTCCGGTTTCAGCTTCTCCATCACCCACCACGCACGCCACGATGAGCTCGGGATTGTCAAAGGCCGCTCCAAAAGCATGCGAAAGCGAGTAACCCAGTTCCCCGCCTTCGTTTATCGAGCCCGGCGTTTCCGGGGCAACATGACTCGGAATCCCTCCGGGAAAGGAAAACTGCCGAAACAGCCTCTTCATTCCCGCCTCATCCCTTGAAATGCGGGGATAGAATTCGCTGTAGCTGCCCTCCAGCCATGTATTCGCCACCATTGCCGGTCCACCATGGCCTGGCCCGCATATGTAGAACATATCCAGATCGAATTTCTTTATCACCCGGTTCAGATGCGTGTAAATAAAACTGAGGCCGGGGCATGTGCCCCAATGCCCCAGCAGCCGCGGCTTGACGTGTGCAAGCGTGAGAGGTTCCCGGAGCAACGGATTGTCCAGCAGATAGATTTGCCCCACCGAGAGATAGTTGGCGGCGCGCCAATACGCATCGATCTTGCGCAGTTCGTTCGGCGAGAGCGGATTGCTTTGGGTTTGTACTGCAGGCGAAGCACGGTTCATATTGAATCCTCCTTTTTTCCAGGCACTGGTTGCTGCCAATCCCGGCACTGACGCAAGGCTAGCGGCGGCTGGAAATGACTGCCTCTGCTTCCTGTGCGAGGATTGCCGCCTCATTCACGGGAACTACCCACACCTCGACCTTACTTGTTTCGCTGCTGATGCATGACATCCCGCTCGCATCGCTGTTCTTTTTCGCATCGAGATGGATTCCGCACCATTCCATTCCTGCCAGAATCTTTTCCCGCACGACTGGAACGTTCTCCCCTACACCTCCGCCAAAAACCACTGCATTTGTCCCGCCCAGCACAGCAAGATAGGCACCCAGATATTTACGCGCACGGTAGCAGTACAAATCGATCGCGAGGCGCTCGCGCTCATCCTCCGATTTCAACAGCTTTCGTATATCTGCGCTGATTCCTGATACTCCCGATAAACCGGACTGCTCATTCAGCAGCCGATCCATCTCCTCCGGCGTCAAGCTCTCCTGCCGCTGCAAAAACGTCATCAGACCCGGGTCCAGGTCACCCGAGCGTGTCGCCATCATGAGCCCTTCCAGAGGCGAGAATCCCATGGAGGTGTCGCGAGGCAATCCCTTATCTGTCGCCGTGATCGAGCAACCGGCGCCGAGCTGCATCGAGATGATTTTTCCATTTTGCAGAAGGTCCGGATGTTGGTCGCGCCAAGCCTGCCACATGGCCTGATGCGCCAGTCCGTGAAAGCCGTACCGGCGCAATCTGTATTTTTCGGTCAGCTCGTGCGGGATGGCGTAAGTTTGCGCAACTGTCGGGAGATGGGTAAAAAACGCGGTGTCGAATACCGCAACTTGCGTTGTACGAGCGCCGAATACTCCACTCGCCGCACGTATCCATTTCAATGCCACAGGATTGTGCAAGGGCGCCAGCGGCGCGAGACGTTCGATTTCCCTTTCCACATCCCGATCGATCAGGCAAGGGGAAGTAAGACGCATGCCTCCATGCACAACGCGATGCACCACGATGTTTATCTTGGCAAGTTTGTGGGTCTGCACGAATTCCTGGAGGATGCTCTCCGATTCACCGCCGGAATCTTCCCTGACACTCGCAAGCTCCGTCAGTTTTTCCTCATGGTGAACGAATGCCGCCAGGCGTACCGATGAGCTGCCTGTGTTGACCGTCAAAATTTTCATGGCAAGGACTTGATCGGAACACATAAGGATTCAGCGCTCCGCCAGCATCTGAGAATTACAACATCATATTAAGACAATCATATTACGGGTTGACTACGAGCACATCGCAAGGGGTTTCATAAAGGACATGCTTTGTGACTGACCCGAATAGCGCTTCATCCAGTTCTGTCTGACCACGCTTGCCTATCACGATGAGATCAATATCGAGTGCCTGCGCTTTCTCGCGGATCATATCCGGTGCATGGCCGTATTCGATAAGGGATGCAACACGCCTGTCCCCATGCGCGTAATCGCTCACTATCTTCTCCATGCCTTCGCGGGCATGGATCAATATTTGGCTGCGAAAGTGTTCAACCTGCTCTGCATCGAACCCCGCCTGCTTCATTTTCTGCCCGAGCGGCATTTCCACCGCATGCAATACGTGAATGGATGCATCCATCACAGCTTTCAATGCCATCTCCAGCGCATTCAGGGAGTTTTTCGAAAAATCGACAGGTACCAGCACGTGTTTGTACTTATCCCTGGGCTCCTGCCTGACGATCAGCAAGGGATGATGACCGGTATGGAGCGTTTTCGATGCGGTCGTCCCCAAAAAGAATTCGCGCGCGAAGCTTTCCCCCTGATCCCCGATCACGATGAGATCCGCATGATGGGACTGGGCATAGCGGTTAATCTCGAGGTGCGCCCTGCCGATGGCAACGTGATGCTTTACCCGTATGCCTTTCGATGCCACTATTTCCGCCCTGTTCTGCAGTGCCGCCTTTGCCCGGTTGTAGAGTCTCTGTTCTGTTTCCAGCGGCGTTTCGGCTATCAGGCGCTTGAATACTTCGAGGGGCAATGCGGGAAGGACATGCAACAGATACAGCTCGGCTGCATGCTCCGACGCAAGTTGCGCGGCGCGCTGCACCGCTCTTTCGCCGCGTGGGGAGAAATCGGTGGCGATGAGTATGCGTTGAATCTCCACCTATGTTCCTCGCAATAGCACCTGTCGCACCTGTCGAACACGGTCACTTGAAATCTGGCTGAAGATTGAAGATATCCGGTCGAAAGATGCTGCGATAGCTGGAACAGGATAAACCGAATGATTTTTCCGGCCCCCTGCGATCCTTCAGCCCTTCGGTCTTGTAAAGCCAGCACCCTTTACACCGATTCCTCACACTCCTAGCGGCTCAGCGCTGCAGAAAATCTCGATCCTGTAGTCTCCAGGCAGCCGAACTTACGATTAGAAACACGATCTTCGGTTGCGTCTGTACGTCAACCCTCATATGACAGATGTTTTGCCATCCCTTGCTGCCGGACTGCCGGGGCAATTCCTCCCCCTCCCTGAACTTATCCGTTTTTCCTCCATCAATCGTTCATCCCTGAAAGGATTCCTCGAAGACGTGAGCGATTCTGATTTTAGGCGACATTTCCTTGAATTGATGGTGCTATACTCTTTACTTTAACCGTATCCCCCGGGAGACCTTCATGAAGAAAATATTGACTCTGTTGACCCTGGCCGTTTTCAGCTTCGGATTGGCGGCCTTCGATGCCGAGGCGAAACGCTTCGGTGGCGGTCAAAGTATGGGCAAGCAACGGGAATCCATGAGCCAGCAGGCAGCACCCCAGCCCGGACAAACACCCAGCGCCGCGCCCGGAGCAGCCGCACGCCCAGGCGGCAATAAGTGGCTGGGACCACTGGCCGGTTTAGCGGCGGGAGGATTGCTGGCTGCGCTTTTCATGGGCGGCGCATTCGAAGGAATCAACATGATGGACGTGCTGATGCTGGCAGCGTTGATCGGCGGGGTCTTTTTTGTCATGCGCATGCTGCGCAAACCAAAGCAGGAACACTCGGCTCGCCCGATGCAGTATTCGGGCATGCAGGGAACCTCAACCGATCACGGCGTCACACCCGGAGCAACAGCCGCAACAGGCTCCGGACCGGAGACAACCCCGAGAGCAAGCGCGGTGGCGCCGGTTTCCGGCACAGCCAATATTCCCGCTGATTTTCAGGTGGAACCTTTCCTGCGTAACGCGAAGACTTCTTTCATACGCTTGCAGGCAGCAAATGATGCGCGCGACCTGAACGATATCCGGGAATATACTACCCCCGAGATGTATGCGGAGATCAGCATGCAGATCAACGAGCGCGGTAACGAGCCCCAGCGGACCGACGTGCTGGCAATCAATGCGCAGCTGCTTGAAGTGATCACGGAAAAAGACATGGCAATTGCCAGTGTCCGCTTCAACGGTCAGTTGCGCGAGTCGCCCCAGTCAGCGCCGGAAGGGTTCGATGAAATCTGGCACGTGCAAAAGGATCTCAAAGATCCTGATGCTGTCTGGCTGCTCGCTGGAATTCAACAAGTCTCCTAGAGACCGGATTCCATGCTGGCATCGGTGGCGATAGCCCCGCTCAACCATATGCTGCGTGGAGAAAGCTGGGCGCGCAAACGACTACAGCCGTGCGCCGGGAAGACTGCCCGTTTTCGCGTCCCACCTTTTTTTGATCTTGCCGTCGTCATCCAGCCTACCGGCGAGGTGGCGGCGGCATCCACCGCTGCTGGCAACGACGCCATCCTGACTATCATGCCAGCGTTGCTGCCGCGCCTGCTTGTCCGCGATGAAGCCGCATACCGTGAAGTCAGAATTTCCGGGGATAACATATTCGGCCAGGAAATCCTCGAGATCGGGCAGAATCTGCGCTGGGACGTGGAGCAGGATTTAAGCGATGTGATGGGGGACATCCTCGCTCACCGGGTGGTCCGCGCGGGGGAAAACCTGATCCACTGGCATAACGAAACCCTTCATAATTTATCTCAGGCGTTGATGGAGTACCTCACCGAAGAACAGCCGGTACTTGCCAAGCCGACCGACATGCGCACATTTGCCGATGAAGTGGGCGGATTGCAGGATCATGTGTTAGAACTGGAACTGCGTGTGGAAAGCCTCATAAACAAGTCTTTATAAGTGAACTGAGAAGATCAAGGAACATCTGAGCAAGTCCCTGGGTGAACCGGGGTAGCAGAATAGGATAAATGCGTTTCTTTCGTCTTCTCAAAATACTCGCCGTCTCATTCCGCTTCGGCCTCGACGAATTCTTCCTGAGCCACGAGCGGCTGCGTCTGCTGCGACCTGTCGTCAGAGCGGCAACGTTCTGGCGTAAACTGGACCGTGCGCGTGGCGAACGTCTCCGCCTCGCCCTGGAGGCTCTGGGCCCCATCTTCGTCAAGTTCGGCCAGATGCTCTCCACCCGGCGGGATCTTCTGCCGCCCGATATCGCCGACGAACTGGCGAAACTGCAGGACCAGGTGCCACCATTTCCCTCCAGCATTGCCCTCAAGACACTGGAAGAGGTTTATGGAAAACCCGTCAATGAAGTTTTTCTGCTGTTCGATGCGGAACCGGTAGCAAGCGCGTCCATTGCCCAGGTTCATCTGGCGGTGCTGCATGATGGTACGGAAGTCGCAGTCAAGGTACTGCGTCCCGGCATCGCGCCTGTAATCGCACATGATATCGCACTGATGGACACAGGTGCCCTTCTGCTCGAAAAAGTCTGGCCGGATGCCAAGCGGCTCAAGGTACGGGAAGTCGTGAGCGAATTCGCCCGTCATCTCGACGATGAACTGGATCTGATGCGCGAAGCGTCCAATTGCAGCCAGTTGCGGCGCAATTTCCTGGATTCTCCCCTGCTTCTCGTACCGGAAGTCTACTGGGATTACTGCTATTCGAGCGTCATGGTGATGCAGCGCGTCAAAGGCACGCCCATCAGTCATGTCACAGCCTTGCGTGAGCAGGGAGTGGATATTCCGCGGCTTGCCCGCGTCGGGGTGGAAATCTTTTTCACCCAGGTGTTCCGCGACGGCTATTTCCATGCCGATATGCATCCAGGAAACATCTTTGTCGGCAGTGACGGCCGATATATCGCAGTCGACTTCGGCATAATGGGAACCCTTACCGACGAGGACAAGAACTATCTCGCGCAAAATTTCCTGGCTTTCTTCCGCCGTGACTACAAGCGTGTGGCGGAAGCGCACGTGGAAGCGGGATGGGCGCCGAAAAACACGCGCGTCAATGATTTCGAAACCGCTATCCGGGCAGTGTGCGAACCCATTTTCGACAAGCCCTTGAGTGAGATTTCATTTGGGCGGGTATTGCTGCGGCTGTTTCAAACATCGCGCCAGTTCAATGTCGAAATCCAGCCGCAACTGGTGATGCTGCAAAAAACGCTGCTCAATATCGAGGGACTGGGACGGGACCTCGACCCCAATCTCGACCTGTGGACGACGGCCAAGCCATACCTGGAAAACTGGATGGCGGAGCAGTTGGGCTGGAGGGGATTCAGTCACCGCCTGCGCAAGGAAGCCACGAGCTGGGCGGTAATCATGCCCCAGTTTCCCCGCCTGATGCATCATGCCCTGACGGAGATACGCACCAGTGCCCTGGAAGAAAAGATGGACCGGTTTATCCTGGAGAAAAAACGTGAGAGCCGGCGACTCACCATCTTCATCGTATTGCTGATCATAGTGATACTGTGGCATCTGGGGAAATAAGGGCGGAGATTTTTTCGCACGCAAAGATCTTTCCTATCCTCGTTTTCCGCTAAGTCAAAGGCCACGCAAGCCGCCCATTACTTGAGGCGGCGCTTCACCTGTCATGGCCTGTCATGACCTGTCATCGCCCGTGATCCGCAAGCGCTGCTTGCGGCGGCGCCTTTGAGTTCCCCTTTGAATTCCCTTTGTCCGGCACGTCCAGTGCTCCCCACGCACTCCCTGCAACACCCCAGCGCCCTGCAAAGGGAACTCACGTCCTGAGTTGATTCGCTGGATTGAGCCCCTGGGTTGATCCGTCTAGCCCGTCGTCCGAGACCTTTCCCGTCCATCCTTCATGAGAAATCCTTGAAGGGGAATTTGGTTGACCAGGGAGCATCTTCACAGTAAGATAACAAAAACTTCACAAAAAGATCACAACTTCTTAACAAATCGCAGTATCGGTAAAGGCGAGGCTTTGATAAGGAGAAGGATGATGAAAGTAGGAAAACTCCTTGCCCTTTCATATTTTACGGGCATGACGGTAGCACTGTTGGCGGTAACGCTCTTCTGATCGATTGAGGCTGCCAAGGGGACCTTCCCTCAACCCCCTGGATGTTGCGGCAGCACTCTTTTGATCCGTGGAGACGCCAGGGGAAGTACTCCTCCTGCACTTCCCCTGAATCTTTGTTCTTGATTTCCAGATTCCCTCGAGGATTCTGGATTATTTGCAAAAGGAGCTGGTGATGGCTACTGCAGTTGAAAATAGAGTAGTAGTAGATAAGGCGGCGAAGGCAAGCACTCCTGCCTACGATATGTCGGAATGGTATGACTCCAGGTTCTACAAGCTGGGTCTGCTGCCGATACTGGGGATGGCAGTTTTCTGGGTCTGGTTCCAACGCACCTACGCCTATTCCCACGGGATGGACTCCATGGAACCGGAGTTCGAGCAAGTCTGGATGGGGCTGTGGCGTTTCCAGATGATACTCTGGCCCACCATGGCCGCCTTATACTGGGGGTGGCTGTGGAAGACCCGCAGCACCAAGGAGGAATTGGCCAGCCTGACGATCAAGCAGGAAATCAAGCGGTACTTCTATTTCCTGATGTGGCTGGGGGTATACCTGTTCGGCGTCTACTGGGGATCGAGCTTCTTCACCGAGCAGGACGCTTCATGGCACCAGGTGATCATTCGTGACACGAGCTTCACTCCCAGCCATATTCCTTTGTTCTATGGCTCGTTCCCGATGTACATCATCATGGGCGTGTCGATGTACATCTATGCCAGTACGCGACTGCCACTCTACAACAAGACGACCTCGTTTCCGCTGGTGATGGTCATTGCCGGTCCGATCATGAGTCTCCCGAACGTCGGCCTGAACGAATGGGGCCATGCCTTCTGGTTCATGGAGGAACTCTTCAGCGCACCGCTGCACTGGGGTTTCGTGGTACTGGCCTGGGCCGGGCTGTTCCAAGGGGGCCTCGCCGTCCAGATCATTGCACGGTTCTCCAACCTCATGGACGTGCAATGGAACAAGCAAAGCCGGGTGATCCTGGATAACGTTGGTTAAGTTTTAATCCAGTTGTAACTGCTGCAGCACACCCCATCCGCTTTCACAGGGATGGGGTTTTTTGTAAGCGGGTTAACGGGCTGCCGTCGGACGGGTTACATGAAACGGCGTTGCCTGGGAACCTCAATGTGCCAGCTGCAGTATGACAACACCGGAGACGATGAGCGCAACCCCGAGGTATCGAGCAATGGACGCCGGATCATCGTAGAAGAAGACGCCGACAAGAAACGTGCCGGCAGCTCCGATACCGGTCCAGACCGCATAAGCGGTACCAATAGGGATTTGACGCTGGGCGAGCCACAGCAGGATGCCACTAGTGGCCATAAAGACGACAGCTACAGCGACACCGGTTACACGGGACGACGGCTCTTGTGCCATCTTCAGCCCGACAGGCCATCCGATTTCAAACAACCCTGCCAGGACAAGATAGGTCCAACTCATGATGACTCTCCTTGGAAATCGAATGTGAAAGCTGCGGCGAGGTCAGCAGCCTCGCACTGCAGCACCGGAAATTTCCTGTTTTTTAGCATGGCCCTGACTGCCTGCAGGCCCTCGCTTTATCATAGCGTTCGAAGTCCCTTAAGAGAATGGCGGGAGCAGCAGTTGCTTCATAAATTTTGGTAAAATGTCGAGTTTTACCTTGATTTGCCCTGACTATGGCGCTCCTGGAAATCCGTAATGTTACGCGGCGTTTCGGCAGTTACACTGCGGTCGACAACGTCAGCATCGATGTAGAAGCCGGCGAGTTCTTCACGCTGCTGGGTCCTTCCGGTTGCGGCAAGACAACGCTGCTGCGGATGATAGCCGGGTTCGATCTGCCGGACTCCGGTCAAATCCTGCTGGATGGCAAGGATATGGTAGGCATCCCGCCGGAAAAACGCCCTGTCCATACCGTGTTCCAGACCTATGCCTTATTTCCGCACATGACGGTGGCGGACAATATCGCCTTTCCCCTCAAGATGGCAGGGAAAGCGCCACAGGAAATAAAAAAAAGAGTGAATGAACTGCTGGAGCGGGTTCATCTGCCGAACTTCGGCAATCGCTTTCCACACGAACTCTCTGGCGGCCAGAAACAGCGCGTGGCTTTCGCCAGAGGATTGGTGAATCGACCGCGGCTGCTCCTGCTCGATGAACCATTGGGGGCACTCGACGCAAAGTTGCGCGAAGAGATGCAGATCGAGCTCATCAATCTCCAGAAAGAAATCGGTATTACCTTTATTTTTGTCACTCATGCACAAGATGAAGCGCTGGCGCTATCGCATCGCATCGCGGTGATGAACCGGGGGAATGTCGAGCAGATAGACGAACCCTCTAAAATCTACAGTGCTCCGAGAAATTATTTCGTTGCAGATTTTATCGGCAAAATCAGTGTGATGAATGCAGCGGTTATGGAAGCTGTTCCGTCGCATCTGAAACTCGCGATAGAAGGACTGGGGGAGGTAACGGCGCCGGCCAGGGAAGGTGTGGAGGTGGGCGACAAGGGTGTGCTGGCCATCCGCCCGGAGCAGGTGCGAATTTCTCACCCATCCCATGAATCGCAGCTAAAAAACCATTTCCGCGGCAAAGTGCACGACTTCCTGTATGTCGGCGACGTAACCACTTATATTGTGGAACTCGTCAACGGTGCCTATATTGAAGCTTTACTGCCGAATTCCGCTCCTGGCCGGGCCAAGTTTTTCGAGGTGGATGACGAGGTAACGATCTCCTGGCGCCACGATGCGGGCATTTTTCTCAATGATTCCCAATGATTAAGGGCGAAATGAAAGAAAAGCGGCTTGCCCGGCTGCTGGTGAGCGGGCCGCCCCTATTGTTTCTGATAGTGTTCTTTGTTGCACCCAGCCTGATCATGATTCTCACCTCGTTTCGCTTTCCGGGTGAATTCGGCGGTCTGGCACCCATTACGCTGCCAGACAAAGCGATTGCCGAATATGGATTCACCTCGGACGCTTATCATTTCTTTTTCAGTGACTTTATCTACACGGAGATCTTTCTTAAATCGTTCGCGGTTGCGTTCGGCACCACCTTGATCTGTCTCATCCTGGCTTATCCATTGGCAGTACTGATTGCCCGCAGCAGAAAACACTTGCGCAACCTGATGGTGCTGTTGGTAATACTTCCATTCGCAAGCAATTTCCTCATCCGCATCTACGCCTGGATGATCATTCTCGGCCCGGAATCCGCGCTCAGCCACTTTGTCAATACTGTTCTCGGCGCATTCGGAATCGCCCCGGTCACATTATTATTCTCGCCTTTTGCGGTATTGGTTGGCATGGTGTATGTACATCTGCCGTTCATGGTGCTGCCTCTCTATACCAACCTGGAGAAGCACGACCCCTCGCTTCTGGATGCGGCCCAGGATCTGGGTGCGAATGCCTGGCAACGCTTCTGGCGGGTTACCTGGCCGCTATCCCTGCCGGGCGTATTTTCAGGGTCCGCGCTGGTATTCATTCCGGTGCTGGGCATGTTCGCCGTGCCGGACATACTCGGCGGCACAGGCGATATCCTCATTGGAAACCTGATCAAGGATCAGTTCCTGGGCACGCGCGACTGGCCTTTCGGTTCTGCGTTATCGATCATGCTGACACTGGCGGTACTGTCCGTAGCAGGCTTGACGACATGGTTCGCCCGTTCCGCAACCGGCCAACGGGCGCTATAGTATGAAGCGCGGCAATCCCTGGTTGTGGTCCGCGGCCGTGCTGGTTTACGCCTTCCTTTATATCCCGCTGATCATCGTAGTGCTGTACTCGTTCAACGATTCCAGGCTGAATGCTGAATGGGTCGGCTTTACCTTGTTCTGGTACAAGGCGCTGTTCAACAATACCGAGATGCTGCTGGCGGCACGCAACTCGCTCATCATCGCGCTGTGCGCCAGCTTCTGCGCAACCTTGCTGGGCACGATGTCCGGCCTGGCGATACACCGGTACAAGCTCAAGGTATTGCCGGTACTGGTATTCACTCCAGTGGCAATGCCCGAAATCCTGCTTGGGGTATCGATCCTGCTATTCTTTTTGCAAGTCCTGAATTTCACGCTCGGAATGGTGTCCATCATCATTGCGCACACTACCTTCTGCATTGGTTTTGTTGCCATCATCGTACGGGCGCGGCTGCAAGGAATGGATGAAAGCATCTTCGAAGCGGCGCGCGATCTGGGCGCATCGCCGTGGCAAACTTTCCGGCTCGTCACCTTGCCGCTCATCATGCCGGCTGTGGTCGCAGGGGCCCTGATGTCGTTCACCCTGTCCATCGATGATTTTGTCATCACATTCTTTACCAAGGGTGTAGGCGAACCGATTCTGCCGATCCAGATTTATACGATGATAAAAGTGGCGGTGACGCCTGAAGTGAACGCCATCTCCACATTATTGATGCTGCTGACATTGGTCATGATCATCATTGCCGCCCGGCTTGAATCAAACGGCTCCTCGGAAGGGAGCGCGAAACCTCACACGGCAAAATAAGCGGCGAAATGATGAACTCTTCACGACTCCCCTTTTTCCTGCTGGTGTCGCTGCTAACGTTCACTGCGGGGTGCACTCCGCAGAATCCGGATGTGGCCAACAGCGGCAAAAATGTCCTGCACCTTTTCAACTGGAATAACTATATCGCGCCGGAAACCGTTGCGCGCTTCGAGGAATCCTGCAAGTGCGACCTGTCGCAGGATTATTATGCCGATAACGAGGAAATGCTGGCGAAGCTCGCGGCCGGCGCGACTGGTTATGATGTTATCGTTCCCACGGGTAATGCGCTCGACACCCTCATCCGTCAGGGAGTACTGAGTCCGCTGGACAAATCGCTGCTGCCTAATTTCAGGAATATCAACCCCGCCTATCTCGATACGGCCTTCGACCTCGGCAATATATACTCGGTCCCCTACGCCTACACGCTCTCTCTGCTCGGTTTCAACAAGGAGAAGATCGAGCAGCTTGGCCTGCCGACTGATACCTGGGCAATTATTTTCGAGCCAAGATATCTGGAAAAAATCAGGGGACGGGTGACCGTGCTCGACAGCCAGCGCGAGCTGATGGCTGCCGCGCTCAAGTATCTGGGCTATTCGGTGAACGACACGGATGAGAGGCATTGGCAGGAGGCTGCCGATCTGATCGTGCGCGCCAAACCCTATTGGGCGGCCTTCAGCAATACCAGCTACATCAAGGAACTGGCGGTGGGAAATCTGTGGGTGGCGCACGGTTATTCCAATGACATGTTCCAGGCGGCGCTCGATGCCCAGAAAACCGGACGAAAATTCACGATCAGCTATTCGACGCCCAAAGAGGGAGCGGTGCTGGCAGTGGACAGCATGGTTCTGCACAAAAGCGGGAAACGCCCCGATCTTGCTCACCAATTCATCAATTTCATGCTGGATGGAAAGAATTCCGCTGAACTTACCAATCTCATCGGTTCGGGCAATCCTAATCTCGACGCTTTGCAGTATATACAGCCCGAGATTGCAAGCAACAAGGCCATTTTTCCCGATCCGGAACTGATTGCCCGGCTTGAAATGCTGCAAGATCTGGACCGCAAGCAGCGGCGGCTGCTGAGCCGCTTGTGGACAGAAATTAAACTGCGATAATCGTTATAATTCCTGCTCATCCATACGAGAAAAAAACTTATGAGCTACTACCATCGGCATGTATTTTTCTGCGTGAACCAGCGTGAACCCGGAACCTTGTGCTGCAATAACTTTGGCGCCCAGGCGATGCGCGACTACGCCAAAGACCGTGTAAAGGCACTCAAGCTGGACACTAAAAACAAGAGGATAAGGATTAATAATGCAGGTTGCCTGGACCGTTGCAATGAAGGTCCTGTCATCGTCGTATATCCCGAAGATGTCTGGTATACCTACGTGGACAAGGAGGATATCGATGAAATCATCGAAGAACACCTGAAAAACGGCCGTGTGGTCGAGCGATTACGGATCTGATCTCAGTACTCGCGATTTTACGTACATCCATTGACTTCGCATAATTCCCAAAAATTGTCCCGGAACCTGTTCATTGACGGCCCGGCGGGAAAGCTGGAAGCGGTTCTGGCGGAGCCGGCTTCGCCTTCCCCCCGAGGTATTGCCATTATCGCACACCCTCATCCGCTCTATGGCGGAACCATGAATAACAAGGTAGTGCATACCCTGTTCAAATCCTTTCTGGAACTCGAATTTATCACGGCCAAATTCAATTTCCGGGGTGTGGAGCAGAGCGAAGGTTCTCTCTATTCAGGCAACGATGACGGCATGGGAGAAGTCGAGGATGTGGTGGCGGTGGCGGAAGCTGTAACAGCGGAATATGCCTCCCGTTTCAACTCTTCTCCGCCGTTGTGCCTGGCGGGATTTTCATTTGGCGGTGCAATCCAGGTTTTCGCCGCGCAACGGCTCAAGCCGCAACAGGTCGTCCTGGTCGCCCCAGCGGTGGAACGCTTGAGCGCCCCTTCCCTCTCCTTTCCGCAGGATGCGCAGGATGTCCAATCTGCGCCCCGCGTGCTGATCATTCAGGGCGATCAGGATGACGTCGTTCCGCTTAAAACCGTTCTGGATTGGGCCGCGCCGCAGGAATTACCCATTGTCGTTGTCCCTGGCGCAGAGCATTTCTTTCATCGCCGTCTGCATATCCTCAAACGCATCGTCCTCGATTCCTGCCGCCCCTAGAAAGTCCTTGATGAGCCGATAGCCGTAGGGCAGGTTCTATCCGCCATCCTGTTGCGACGGCAGATAGAACCTGCCCTACGAACTGCTGCATTACACCCCTTGAATCGATCAGATCAACGAAGCGGACAGCAAATCAAATACAGTTCAGTACCATTGAACGGAAGTTGTCAAAAAAACCCATTTCCTTCGACAGATTAGCGACATCCGCACCAGCATCGAGAAACTTATCCTCGTCCCGATAATTGTGATTGTCAAAAATGGTGAGATTGGCCTTGGGACCGACTTTGACGCTGCGAACCTTGTTCTCCCAATCGTAGCCAAACGGACCTATCAGTCGAGGTAAAGTGACGGGGCCGCTTAAAAACAGGCTGTCGCCTTGAAAATTCTTCTTGTCAAAAAATTTCACCCAGCACCCTCTGTTTTCGAGTTCTGTTGAAACCTGGACTGGAACGAACGTCAATACGGGAACCTCGATAGTCATCTTGCCACCCCTGGCCCCGGGGTGTTTGCTCTCGAGCGGTGCAGGCTTCTTATTCATTGCCGGCTTCCCAGGATACTCCTGCGCGCTGAGACCGACTGAAACAGACATACCGAACACCAAGGCAACTATGGTCAGTAAACTACAGGAGTTCTTCTTTACCAGAATATTCATGTTATCCTCCTTGAAAACAGAAATCTCAGGACTGCAATCAGATTCGATTAACGAAGATAGAAGATAAACCAGCCGACCCGGAAGCCCTCTCCTCTCCATGAAAGGAACGGTGCAGGTCATCTATTAATTTTAGTGACAGACCTCCACGCGTTCCGTTCGCTTTCGTACATAACCGATCCTATACCGACCGAAGGGGACGAACAGCAGGAGAAACCGGCTGTGACCCGCCCCTAAATCAGCAACGATCAAGTAGAAAATTCAGGCTCCTTTGATGTTGCCGGAGGACATGGTTTGCTTGGGATAGCCGGGAAGAGCGAATTGATCTTTCCGGAAAAACAGGTTTACACTGGCTGGAACATGTTCGCAGAAAATGACGAGACGGGAATTCTATGCAGCGTCTGCTCATCCTATCCGGCATACTCCTGTTATTGGCGGGATTATTGTGGCCCTGGTTGTCGAAACTGCCTTTTGGCCGTCTTCCCGGAGATATTATCATTGAACGCGAAAATTTCAGGCTCTACTTTCCGCTCACCACGGGGCTGCTGATGTCGCTGGTTCTGTCGTTTCTGCTATGGTGGTGGACCCGAAAATAAATCAGGAGAGGAAATGTGAATTTATATGAATCGATGGTGTTCTGGTTTGTGAAGGAATTTGCCAAGGCTATTCTCGGCCTCGCCCTTGTGCTGGGAATAGTCGTTTTCCTGTGGTGGATCAACACGGAGGACTGAATCCGGGCGCTGCCAGGTACTATTGATCCAGCCAGAAAATACTATGAATCTCGTCACTCCGGGCCTGACCCGCAATCCAGCAAACCGGAATCCAGCCCAAATCAATAATGGCGTGCTTTGAACATTACTGGATACCGGCTTTCGCCGGCATGACGTTTGTACTGTTTGCTCGCCGAATTAATAGTTGCATTTCAAGTATTATTAGCTGGAAGCCGGTTCCAGCTTTTCCTTTTCTTCCGGCAAAGCTTTCCTGATCGCATCCTCCGCCAGAGTGGATTCCGGCCAGGATGGAGGCCTGTCAATGAGGGGTTTGAGGACCGGTACCAGCTTCTTCATCACCTGTGTGGAAAGAGCCGAGGTAAACGTATAGTTTGCTGCATCCACCCCCGGCACGAATGCAGTCATGGTTCCGAAAAAACGATCGCCGATAAAGAAGACAAAAGTTGCGGAACGATTCACCACACGCGATTCCTTGATGACTCCGGGTGAAGAAAACGTGATATGACGATGATCACCGGTTCCCGTTTTCCCGCCAATCAGGATTTCCGAGCCATCCTCTTCCACAATTGCATGCGCCAGCCGCGAAGCCGTACCTGCCGCCACGACCTTGGTCAGGACACTGCGCACTGTTGCCGCCAGTTCGGGTGAAAATACTCTTTCGCCCTTGACAGGTTTCTTCTCGACGATTGTCTCGAAAGGTGTATCGGCTGCAAAGCGAAGGCGTTCAATCAGCAGTGCGGGCACCCGCACACCATCATTGAGGATGACGCCCATAAGCTCGGCAAGGGCTGCGGGATGATCTGCAGAGCTTCCTATAGCCGTGGCGAGCGATGGCACGAGGGAGTCGAAAGGATAGCCGAGGCGTTTCCAGCTGCGGTGGATTTCGAGAAATGCCTCGACCTCCAGAAGACCGCGGATACGCACATCCTGGGAGTTTTTATGGATGGTATTGAACAGCCAGTGATAAACGGCAACGCGCTCGTTGGCGCTCGCGTCAATCACATCCTTGTACCCGGCTCCGGGATGCAGGATGAGGTAACGCGCCAGCCATAATTCCAGAGGATGAACCGTGACGATGTGGCCCTGATCCGCCAGTGAATATTTTCCCGGGGCGTAAGTCTCATACAGATCCTCGAGTCTATAGGTATCCAGGTTTTTGAATCTGGGCAAATGCGGCGTCATGAAGGCCACGAATTCGACGAGACTGGAGGCTGGATAAATATAGCGATAAGCTGCCGCGAGACGCCGGGGTGTGTGCCGGAAACTCGAAAAGAATGTATCGTTCACCTCGCCCGGATCAGCGCCCTTGTCTTTGTACTTCAAGTAAAAGCGGTTGATGAACTGCCTGCCTTCCTTGTCGGCAAAGCGCCGAAGATATTCCTCCCGATCGGAATTACTCGCATCCCTGAGTATTTTGGCAGACGATCCTCCCACCTGGAACATGTAGTAGCGCACGATATCCCGCATCAACCGGATATAAACGAGATTGACCGAGTTGGTCGTGGCCTCCCGTACGCTCATGATCCTGTAATTGTCTTCGGGCTTGAAATTATGGAAGACATGCTGGCCTCCGCCGGTAAAGAAGCGCTCATAGGGACTGGCGGAATACTTGCGCTCCATGGCCGCGTTCAGCATGGATTTCAGGCTCTTGTCCCTGCTATGCAAAAGGTAGTCGATTGCCCAGCGGCTGAGCGCGTCGCTCGGATCGGCCTCTTCCGCGCGTAACACTTTCGGTTCCCAAGTTGCATATTTTCCATGCAACACCTCGACAATTTCGAGATAACTCACGAGTGTTCTCAACTTGGCCGTGGAACCCAGATCCAGCTTGGTCCCCTTGTTGATATCGAGAGGCTGGTCGAAATTGTCAGCGAGAATGCGGAATTTGGCCCCGTCAGGAGTCAATTCCGAAAGCGTGAAGCTATAGATGATTTTGGATGGATCTTCTTTCCCCAACAGGCGATGGCCATACAGCCCCGCCGCTACCGCATTTATCGGATCCCTCAACTGGCGCAGCATTTCGGTGGTTTTTTTCTGCAGATCAATGTCGAGCGTGCTCTGCACGGACAGATCCAGCCGATCCAGGTCATACAGCCCCTGTAACCCGAGCTGTGACGCAAGGCGTACTCGAGCCGAGTTGACCGCCTTCTGGGCGGAAAAATCCTTGATCTCCTCCGGCTTGAAGGCATCCCGAAACCGCAGAGGTTGCCTAAGTGCGGCATCCCTGAGCCTGGGTGGAATCACTTTCACCTGGGTGAGCACGCGCAGATAGGCATTGGTGAGTTCGCCCAGCTCCTGGCGACCGACCAGCAGATAATAGGAAGGCCTCCGCTGCGCGATCATGAGGCTCAGTACGTGCTTGTAGCGCCCTGCGGCTTCGATAAATTCGGCTTCGTTCCGGTATTGCCAGTTCAGGATGTGGTTGGTTTCGTCGAAATCGAGTCCATACCAGGCCCAGAGAGCGTCACCGATTCCATTCGTTTCTCCGAATCCGAGAGCGCCCGCCAGCGGAACGGTATTAAGGTAATCCACCACGATTTGTTTGCGGAACGCCAGCGTGCCGTCCCCTTGCAGGTACGCACGCACGGAGGCGGAAGCAATCTGCTGGAACTTGTCGCCGCTGGTAAGCGTCAGCCCGTTGGGAGAATGACGGTACTTCTCGATCTGCGTTGCAAGCGTACTGCCGCCGGGGACGTCATGATCGGAGTTGAAAACCTGGATTCCCTTGTCCAGGATCGCCCTGCCGAGCCGGGTCCAGTCTATGGCGGGATTTTTTTTCGGCTGGGTCTCATCCAGCAATTCTCGGTTTTCGATGAACAGAAGACTGCTCGTGATCACCGACGGAACGGATTCGAATTTGTCATACACCCGTCCCGGAAACGATACGCGATATAGCGATTTCCCGTTGCTTCCGGTTATTTCGAGGCCCGCCTGGGATTTTTCGCGATACGGCACGAACACGCCCCGCCGGACCAGATCCTTCATCTGCCCGGAAGCATGCGCCTGCGCCTGCACCTCGAAACCATGTTTTTCCAGATTCTGAAGCAACCGGGGCAAGCGGCTGTAGCCCAGACGAATGTCATACGGTCCAGCCTGGGAAAAAGCAAGCTGCGCGAAGTCTTCATCCGGACCGCTTCTCATCTCCCACTTCAGGTCACCGGCCAGTTTCGACAGCCGCCATGCCTGATACCAGGATGTTTCTATTTCCCGGTAGGCAAGAAGGACTGCGACTGAAAGCGCAGCAAAAAGCAGGATCAATACGCGGGGAGTGAAAAACCTGAGCGCACGCTGCACAGTAGGAATCAGCAAGGGTAAAAATACAACATTACTGTTTTATGGGTATCAACCAAACCATGAAATGCAGCATTTTCCTCGACTTATTCGCTTTTTTGAATTCGTGTCGAATCTCTGACCAAAAGGGCCGTTAAATTTTTCCGCTGCTTATTTCGTTTCCGGGGGCAGACTGCCTCGGGCATTCTGGACATGATAAATAAGCGGATATCGAACTGCAATGTTTAAGACAATCAACAGCAAGGCTGATTCCACAATGCCGGATATATACCGGAAATATAGTCTGTCGAGACGATGAAACCTTCTCTGTCAAATCTGGCGCGAGCGCCGCAATATGACATGCGACAATTTGTCACATGCGGCAATATGCCACATTCCTAATCCCCACGATTTGCTTTACATTCCACCTCAGCAGCGATACAGGGTTTGCCGACATTCTCCTGACCGCGAGTGACAAGCCCTTCCCGGTTTTTCCCGGTACAAGGCTTCACTTCGGGCTTTATTTCGATATGCATTCCGACTTCTAGCAAATGCTCCTGTCATTTTCAGCATTGATGATTGCTTTGGCCCTGTTGCTTAAGCCTGCTTGCAGCAATTCACAGGAATTCGATGAAAACAAGAAAAATGATAAGAAGAAAAAACACGGTATCCGCACTATCTGCGGTCTTGACAATAATCTGCCCCGGTTTTGCCATGGCACATGAAACTGAACTCACTCCGATTGTGGTAACCGCCAATCCGATTATAGATCGTGTTCGTATCGATGGTTTTTCCAGCACATCGGCAGTCGTCACCGAAAGCCAGTTGCACGATCAGAATGCATTCGATCTAGCTACCGCGTTGCGGCGCACGCCTGGCGTCCAGATATCGCGCTACAACCCTGTGGGCGCCTTTGGCGGGGATCAGGGCGGCGCGGTTTATATCCGCGGGATGGGCGTCAGCCGGCCCGGCAGCGAAATCAAAACCTACATCAATGGCGTTCCATTTTACATGGGGGTCTGGAACCATCCCTTGCTTGATCTTCTGCCGGTCAACGGCATGCAGTCGATCGCAGTATATAAAAGCCCGCAACCACAAATCAACGGGAACAACTTTGCCTCCATCAATCTGGAAACCAGGCGCGCCATTGAAGACGGCCTGCATGCCAGCGGCAGAATATCCGGAGGCTACTTCAGCACCTTCATAGAGCAGGCGGATCTGGTGGGCCGCTATGGAAACGTGGATTTCATGCTGGCGCAAGGCCATGCCCAATCGAATGGACATCGGCCTAATGCGAACGGCGAGCTGAACAATGTAATGGGACGCATCGGGATGCGCCTGAACGCCAATTGGTCAATGGACACGAGCTTCCTCTTTGTGGACAATCAGGCACGCGATCCCGGGGACAACCGTCACCCGCTTCCCGCTGTAGCGCCTCGGTACAACACCCAGGCAGGAATGGTGACTGCCTTCGTATCGCATCGGCATGATGCGTGGCGTGGCGACCTGCGTTTTTATTACAACAAGGGGGAAGGCAACTGGCTTCATCAGGCAGGACTGGATGGCGATACCATCACCAATTTTGAAATGATCGGCATGCGCTGGAAAGAAGAATTCTCCCTATGGAAGGGAGGCGCGATCGTTGCCGGTCTCGACAGCGACTGGGTTTCGGGCGACGTACGATTCAACCGGCTGCCGCCAGCTCCCCGAGACAGTTTCGATACGCCGACTTTTCGTGTTACATCGCCCTATGTGGCATTAAGCCAGAAGATCGATCTCAATGAAAACTGGTCGCTGGTACCGTCAGTCGGGATACGTGTTTACGATCACAGCATGTTCCACACGAGAACCTCGCCCCACGCGGGCCCCTCCCTGATTCCACCATTGGGGCAGACATGGAAACAGCTGTCCGCAGAAGAACTCAACCATGCGGAGATCGGAGTGAAACTGACTCCTGTCGACGCGACGCAAATCGATATCAGCCTCTTTATCGATCAGGTAAAGAACCGGTTCATCTTCGGCTTTCCGCCGAATGTTCCACCACCGCCTCAATTCCTGAATCTCGGTACCTATTCGATCCGCGGTGCCGAGATTGCGATCAGACAGAATATCGTACGTCACTGGACGGTATTCGGCGGGCTGACCTTGCTCGACCCCACCATCGACAGCCTGCCTTATGCCCCGGTGTTTCGCACAACGCCCGCGTCTGGCGGGAGCAGGGTGGCGAACTGCTGTATGGCGCTGAAATCGCACACCCGGATGTTCCCAGGGGAATCGACGCCCAGGAGCTTATGTTCATGATGCAGATGGGAAACATGGAAACGCTGGAGGTCCTCCGCGCCGCCACGTCGAAAGCGGGAGAGCACCTCGGCTTACCTCTTCTCGGCACCCTCCAACCCGGCGCGCCTGCCGACCTGGTCGCTGTCAGGGACGACCCCACCCATAACCTGAAAAACCTGGAATACCCGGATCTGGTTATTTCGGGTGGAGAAATTATTTTGAATAATTTTCCAGCCATTTCCCAGCCAAGGGCAGCAGCAGGTGACAGGTAACAGAACAGGTAACAGGGCCAGCTCCGCTCGATGCTCAGGAATTGTTGAATGAAGCCTCAAAGTGCAATGTAACTTGCACTGAATAGCGCGCTATAATCCCCACCCCGGGTATAAAAACGATTCCTCTTTAATCAGGAGCAAAAATGAAGAAGACAACTTTGATATTGACGTTTGCCGCACTGGCCGGCTTGATGGGCTGTTCGAAAACAGATCCTTACACTCCGCCCTCGGATGCCACGGGAGAAGATATATTCAGCACAAACTGCACAAAATGCCACAAACCCGAAGCCGGCGCGGCAATGATATTGAGCGAGAAGATGGCCAATAAGGATGCCATCATTCAGAAGGTCCAGAAGGGAAGCATGGGTATGACCGCTTTCCCCAATATTCAGGGCGAACCGGCCCAGCGTCTTGCAGAATACGTTCTGGCGAACAGCAAGACGAAATAGCGGCCGCGCCAGGGTTCTGACGGGAAATGACGTCAGGATATGAGGCCGCAGCCGCCACAGCCGCCTATCGCCTGCATCCGGCTGGATGGGGGAAAATGACGGCGGAATCCATCCGGGAAAAGCTTTTGAACTCCTGGAAACGCCTTGCATATCCCCTCCTGTTGGCATAATCCGCACCCGATAGTCGTTCCGCACGCTATCAGTGGCGGTTTCGCCGTAGCGAATCCGCTTGCATGACTCCTCGGGCGCCTTATCGTCTGGCCCGTCTTGCCTGCGCCCTTGTTATCCTGGCGTTGCTGTCCGTTGGCATTCTCTGGCTGGTATTGCGTGGAAGTCTGCCGCAATACGAAGGAACAGTGCAAACGGACGCCCTGTCTGCACCTGTGGCTGTCGAACGCGATACCCTCGGTACCACCACGTTGCATGCGCAAAACAGGCATGACCTGGTTTGGGCACTGGGTTATGTTCACGCGCAGGAACGCTTCTTTGAAATGGACCTGCTGCGTCGGCAGCCTGCAGGCGAACTGGCTGAGTTGTTCGGATCACGCGTCCTGCCCGCCGATCGGGAAGCACGCAAGCATCGGATGCGGGCACGCGCGTCCTCGATGCTGAAAGAGTTGCCGGTTGAACAGCGCGAACTGCTCGACGCGTATCGAGATGGGGTAAATGAAGGTCTTGATGCGCTGACGACAAACTCCTTCCCCTATCTTCTGCTGGGTTTGCAGCCTCTGGCATGGCGCAGCGAAGACAGCCTGCTGGTCATCGGGGCGATGTATTTCACGTTGAAAGAGGCAAGTGACGTGCGTGAGCTTGCCTTCTCTACCCTGCGGGATGCGCTTCCCCCGGCTGCCTTCCGGTTTCTTAGCGCCAAGGGTGGCAAATGGGATGCCCCGTTGCTGGGCCCTTCCCTTGCCTGGCCGGATATCCCGTCTGCAAACGAACTCGATCTCCGCAAGCTCGATCCCGGCCTTATGCCTCCCGTGGATACGCATAGCCCCGACGAATACATCGACGATGTGCTTGGAAGCAACAGCTTCGCCGTGACTGGCTCGCTGGCCGGGGGGGCGGCGCTGGTTGCCAATGACATGCACCTGGAACTGCGCGTCCCCAATATCTGGTTTCGCACACGCTTCATCTATCCCCACCCGCAACGACCGGGGGAAACAAGCGACATCACAGGCGCCAGCCTGCCGGGTACACCGGCAATCACGGTCGGTTCCAACCGGCACATTGCATGGGGTTTTACAAACAGCTATGGCGACCTGATTGACTGGGTGCGGATAACGCGCGATCCGGATGATCCCCTGCGCTACCGGACTGCGGATGGATGGAAACGCATCGAGGTGCATCGCGAAGTGCTGCGTGTACGCGGATCGGCAGATGAAACACTGGAGGTCCAGGAAACAGAATGGGGACCCATTGCGGCAACCGATCATGACGGAATACCTCTCGCATTTGCCTGGACTGCGCACCAACCCGGTTCCATGGATATCAAGCTTACCGATCTGGAACAGGCGGAAAGCGTGGATCAGGCGATCGTCATAGTACGGAACGCCGGTATCCCCGCGCAGAACTTTATCGTCGGTGACCGGACAGGCAGAACCGCATGGACCATTGCCGGAAGGCTTCCAGCACGGGACAAGGGGTATGATCCGCGGCTCCCGGCAGACTGGGGCGCACCGGGTACCGGCTGGAACGGATGGCTGGATCCCGCGCTCTATCCAACCATCATCGATCCCACCGACCAGCGTCTTTGGACCGCGAACGCGCGCACCGTGGACGGCCTGATGCTGGAGAGGCTCGGGGATGGCGGCTTTGATCTCGGCGCACGGGCAAAGCAGATCCGCGATACCCTTTATCAGCACGATCATTTCACGCCCGCCACCATGCTGGCCATTCAACTGGACGATCGGGCACTGTTCCTCGCACGATGGCGACAGCTTCTCGAACAGACCCTGGAAAGAACCGAAGCGGCACCCTGGCGCACCGAAATGCAACAAGCGCTCAAGGATTGGGATGAACGTGCATCCACAAAATCCGTGGCCTACCGAGTGGTGCGCGCCTTTCGCCAGGAAGTTGTAAGCGGCGTGCTTCGCGGCTTCGAAGCAGCCGTGCGGGAGAAATATCCGGAATTCGTGCTGCCACCGTTGAACCAGGAGGAACATGCGGTATGGAAATTAATAGAAGAACGTCCCCTGCACCTTTTACTTCCTGTCCATTCTGACTGGGACGATCTCCTCGGCAAGTGCGCGCACCGGGTTGCAGAACGTTTCCGGCGCCAGCCTGGCGGTATCGCGGCGAGAACCTGGGGTGAACGCAACACAGCGAATATCCGGCACCCTTTCAGCCAGGCTTTACCATTATTTATCGGAAAGTGGCTGGATATGCCCAAGGATGAACTTGCCGGAGACAGCAAAATGCCACGCGTGCAGGGTCCGGCGTTCGGTGCGTCGAACCGTCTCGCCGTTGCCCCGGGCGATGAGGAGAATGGATATTTCGAGATGCCCGGCGGCCAGAGCGGACATCCCCTGTCACCTTATTATGGCAGCGGGCACGAAGGCTGGGTGACAGGCAGACGCACTCCCTTCCTTCCCGGACCGCCCGAGCAGACATTGCATCTGCTACCCGCCCACAAAAATCCCTCCTGACCCCTCTGGCCTGGAATCGAATCCAGGATCGTCAGGCGTCAGGCTCATTGCTTGTGGGAAGCGTCCAGTTTCCTGTCGACACCGCCAGGGCGACTCAACCCCGGCTCTATGGCCTGAACGCCTTCCTCATATTGAGTATAAATGTAAATAGGCAGGTCCAGATCCCCGAGATGGCGCTCGATCAAGGGCTCCACCACCTTCCAATCCAGGCCACCGGCGCCGGTAGCAAGGCGCGGCAGCGCAATATGGGTAAACCTCTTGCTCTCCAGCAGACTGCGAAGTTCGCGCAACGACAGTTCTAAAACTTCCTTTCTGGCCGGGGGCGGCTTGCCCCCGGTGCCGGGCGGCGCTTCATTCGTCAGCAGGCTGATCACCCGCTTGCTCATTGCGCCCGACCAAACCCATACATCGCCGGCTTTGGGGTGCATGGCATGGCAGAAGTGGTGGAAATCCTTGGCCAGGGCGGGCCACTGCTGGCGCAAACTCAAAGCCAGTCCTTGGCTGAAATGATCATGAGGGGCAACGGCATGAGCAATGACCTGAGCATGGCTCAACAGGATATCCCCCCTTACTTCGTGAATCATGCGCCTCCCTCCGCGATGGATGACGATGAATAAGACAAAATAAGACAACCCATGATTCAGTATAGCAAGTTGTCTCTTTTTAGCCTCCCCATGATTTCCGCCGGACTTCTAACGATTTCTACCTCTACCTGATTTCCATCCCCAACAGATTTTGACCAAATCCGTTTTCGAGAATGGAAAACACGGCGATAAATTCAAATTCACCTTCAAATCTCAAGCCGGGTTGACAGCGAACTTTGCCTTTTCTATACATAAATTGGCCTTCGCATTATTTCCGCTATTGACTCCCACTCTAATCGATCCTGAGGATCTGACATGATCAAACCCTTTTCTGCCCTGCTCACTTTGGCCTTCGCCACTAGCCTTGGAGCGCCAGCGGCTTTTGCACAACTGCAAACCCGAATCGTTGCAAGCGGCCTTGATCACCCTTTGTTCGCAACATCGCCCGCAGGAGACTCACGCCTGTTCATTGTCGAACAGGGCGGGTTGATCAAAATCCTCCAGAATGGGACTGTGCAGCCAACACCATTTCTTGATCTGTCAGGCGCAGTCAATACCGAGGGCGAACGCGGCCTGCTGGGCATGGCATTCGATCCAAACTTTGCCAGCAACCGTCGATTTTATGTCGATTACATAGACAAGACTTCGCTCAACACCGTAGTCGCCACGTACCAGGTAAGCGCGACGCAGCCAAACGTTGCCGACGTCGCAAGCCGGCAAACAGTGCTCACTGTGCAGCAACCTGAATTCAACAATCACAAGGCGGGCTGGCTGGGCTTCAGGCCGGGTGAATCAAGGAATCTTTACATAGCCACAGGAGACGGCGGCTTCCATGATGATCCCGGGAATCGCGCACAAAACCTGTCCAGCAATCTCGGCAAAATTTTGCGGGTCGATGTTTCATCTGACCACCTGCCCAATGATCCCACGCAGTATGGTTATGCAATACCGGATGGAAATGTCACCGGCGGTAATCCGGAAATATACGCGTATGGATTGCGCAATCCGTTTCGCGACAGCTTCGACCGGGAAAACGGCACTTTCTACATCGGTGATGTCGGGCAGAACGCCCGCGAGGAGATCGATATAGGCGCTGCCGGAGCGAATTATGGATGGCGCAGATTCGAGGGCACGCTAGTGAATTTTCCCAACGATCCCCAGATTCCCAACCACACGCCACCTATCTTTGAATATAACCATACCGCAGACGGCGCCTCAGTCATTGGCGGCTATGTCTACCGCGGCTCAGAAATCCCCGGCCTGGCAGGCACCTATTTCTTTGCTGACTTCGTGAACGACAAAGTAATGTCCTTCCGCTTCACCGGCTCGGGCATTACAGACCTTACCGATCGCACTGCCGAACTGTTGTCCCCAACCGGCATTTCGGGGAGTATCTCTTCATTCGGTGAGGACGCTTCCGGCAACCTTTATCTGGTAAGCCTCAATGGGCAGGTCGGGCAAATCGCTCTTATACCCGAACCTGCAAGCTACGCAATGATGCTGGGTGGGATGGGTTTGATTGGAGTGTGGGTCAGGCGAAGGGGAAAAGCTAGGGGACGATTCGCAGACGCCTAGCCGAGGAATTTTCAATGCAGCCGCAAAAGCGCTAAAACAAACTAAATTATGTCTTAACGCTGCTACCATTTGCAAACGAAGTGTGCAAGATCGCTCTTGCTAGAACCGGGGACAAGATCAAACCAAGGCGCAACTCCACGTTTAGTATTTTCCCGCCCCGAATAAAGGAAAGTCGAGTCACATTATCTTGCCCTTCTCCACTAGAGCAGGTAATGTTCAGCCCTTTCTATTGCCGTTCTGGGACTTCCATCCTTGACTGCCCCCTCCACCAGACACGAGCTGCTTCACGACATCCTCAAGCAGGTTTCCCGTTCGTTTTATCTCACGCTCAATGTGCTGCCGGTCGGAGTGCGTGACCAGATGGGCCTGGCGTATCTGTTTGCGCGTGCTGCCGATACCATTGCTGATACTGATCTGATCGACCGGGCAGAGCGGCTCAAGTACCTTAACCAGTTCCGTGAGCAATTCACGACGGCCGGGGTTGATCGGGAAGCGGTTCAGGGGATTCAGGCCGCGCTGGTCCCCCATCAGAAAGATTCGGGAGAAAGCATTCTTCTGCAGCGGCTGGAGGATTGTTTCAGGCTGTACGAGGAGTGTTCGCCCGATGACCGGAAGCGCATTCAGTGGGTCATAAAGGTGCTGACTGAAGGGATGGAGATGGACTTGAACCGCTTTCCCGGCCAGTCAAGTGACCATCTAGCGGCGCTATCCACTCTGGACGACCTGGATCAGTACACCTACCATGTCGCAGGTTGTGTCGGGGATTTCTGGACCAGGATGATTTGTGCTCACCGGCCGACCATGGGGCGATGGGATGTGGAGGAGATGGCAGCCATCGGGGTAAGGTTCGGGAAAGGGCTGCAACTTACCAACATTCTGAAGGATATCGGCCGGGACCTGCACAATGGTCGTTGTTATATTCCCGAATCGCTTCTCGATGAGGTGGGCCTGAAACCAGCAGACTTGTTGAATGACAGCAGCCTTCCAAAATTCAAACCGGTTCTCGATCGGCTCATCAGGATGGCAATCGAGCACCTGGATCAAGGCTGGGTTTATACCATGGCGATTCCCGTCTCGGAGATTCGTCAACGGCTGGCCTGCATCTGGCCGATACTGCTGGCTGGCGAAACCCTGCGGCGTGTGGCAGCCGCACCCGATCTGCTCGATCCCGCTGTCAATGTCAAGGCGCCTCGAAGCGAGGTATACCTGATAATGACGTTGACAACCCTGACCTGCGCCAACGGCTTTGTTGCAACCAGTTACTGGAACCGAGTCCGGGAGCAGGTTGTCTCAGCCGTAGAGCAATAACTGCAGAGCCGGCTGGCATAATATGAAATATTAACTATCGCTGCCGCGCTTCATCCTTGAAGTCAAAAAAATCGAAAACGTTTTTGTGCCAGATACTCCCCACAATCTTTCTTTCCTTCCCCAGCAATGAACCAGTCTCCTGAAAAAAGCGCGATGGCTGTAACCGCGCGACCAGCCATGGGTTTCTTTGCCACTGTCGGCGGCTGGCTGGACGAGAATATTTTCGCGCTGGGCCGCGAAATGCGTCTATCCTACCTGCCTCCGCTCATGGTTTACATGGCGGCGGGTATTTCCGGGCTGACGGCAATCGTCGGCACGTTTTACGTCAAGGAGCGGTTGGGGCTTTCAGCCGAATTTCTTGCGGCGCTCGGGTTCTGGATGATGCTGCCATGGGCGTTGAAGATGCCACTCGGGCACCTCGTCGACCTCGTGTGGCGGTGGAAGAGCCTGCTGGTATATCTGGGCGCCGGCTTGATCACGTTGAGCCTGCTCATCATGATCGGGTTGCTCGGATATCTGGAGGAGATGCGCGCCATCGCTACCGTGGAGGCGTGGTATGTTACCGCGGCATTGCTCGCGCCCATTGGTTACGTCCTTCAGGATGTGGTGGCGGATGCAATGACGGTTGAAGCCGTGCCGCGAATCGACAAGGACGGAAACCCGTTAACGCTCGAAAGCCGCAAATCCATGCATGTCACGATGCAGACGCTGGGCCGGGTCGCGATCATCAGCGGGGGAATTCTGGTTTCGGTGGTGAACGTTTATGTCTTGCAAGGCGTGGGCGAGTTACCCGAAGCAGGCAAGGCTGCGGCGTACCTGTTCGTCTATGAGCTTGCCTTGATCATCCCGCTGGTTTCCGTTACCGGTGTCCTGTTCGCCTCATGGCTGCATCGGCGGGATATTGCGCGCCTTGTAGCGCAAGGTCATAGCCGGGTGGAATCGGAAGCGCTGCTTGGGGTTAACCCCGATCCTCCTCCGGTGAACTGGTGGATACTCGGCGGCGGCTTGGCTTTCACGGCAGTCTCCCTGAGCGTCGGCCTGAGCCAGATACCAGGGGGAGAGGAAATCATCTTCCTGGTTTCCATGGTCATCGTATTATTCCTGATGTGGCGGCTGACGGGCGAACTGGAACCCGAGGCGCGCAATGTGCTGGTGGGCACGGCAATCCTGATATTCGTGTTCCGTGCCATACCTGGGCCAGGGGCTGGTTCAACCTGGTGGATGATCGACCAGCTCGGCTTTGATCAGCAGTTTCTGGCGACATTATCCCTGATCGGTGCAACCTTGACCCTGGCGGGAATGTTCATCTTTCGGCGATTCATGGCTGAACGCTCGATTGCCTACATTATCGGCTGGCTCACGATTGTCGGCACCTTCTTGTCCCTGCCTACGATCGGCATGTATTACGGCTTGCATGAATGGACGGCCTCTGTGACCAACGGCGTAGTGGATGCGCGCTTTATCGCGGTGATCGATACGGCGCTGGAATCACCCTTGGGGCAGATCGCAATGATCCCGATGCTGGCGTGGATTGCCAACTCCGCCCCGGAGACGCTCAAAGCTACCTTCTTTGCGGTGATGGCCTCGTTCACCAACCTTGCCCTGTCCGCATCGCAGCTTGGAACAAAATACATGAACCAGATTTTCATGGTAACGCGCGAAGTAACGGACCCGGATACCGGGAAGATTACAGTTCCGGCGGATTACAGCGAACTGGGTCCGCTGCTGGTTTCAGTGACCGTAATTGGCCTCGTATTGCCGCTACTGGCTATCTTCCTGCTCAGGCATTCGCGCTTCCGCAATGCGTGAGGTGCTGGAGTGAAAAGGCTGTGGATGCCATAAAGGAGAAGGAGAGACAAAGGAGAGGCAATGGTACTCTCCAGGTAAACCTGCTCTGCCCGGCCAGCATTTAGGTCGTCGGGCAAAGCCCACCCGACTGGTTATCCAGCAGCCATTTTTCAAAGCGTGTTTGCTTTCCTCGGAAGCATTATCTATGGAGTGGAGAAAAAAATGAGTCCTATGCGACAAGAAGGCCGGGTAAACTGGCTTGCCCTTATGCTGATCGTCTTTGCCGCATCAATGGCTTACTGGCTCTGGCGCGCCCATGTCCAAGTTTCTTACGAAATCGACCTCGCCTGCCGCCTTCCGGATGCCAGCGCCTGCTCCACGGCCAAGGCGCGCTATATGAATAGCTTCTATGCAGCCTGGTTTTCGCAGATGTTCCCGTGGATTCTCCCGTTTGTTCCGGCCTTTATTTATGTTTTCTTTTTCCGCTGGCTGCGCAGGAACAAACAGGTCTCTGGCGATTAAAAGCTCCTTATTTTTTATTCCGCTGTTCTTTCGCGATGCAAGGTGAAGGAACAGGGAAGCGGGAGGCAACGAAGGATTCAGGACGAACGGGAAAACCTATTCCGCCCGAAGCGCTTCAATCGGATTCAACCGTGCCGCTCGCATGGCGGGAATAACGCCGGCGGCGAGGCCGATCAGCACAGAAATTCCGAGTGCGCTAGCAGTGTAATTCCATGGAATCTGCACGGGCAGGCCGATTGACAGGGATTTCAGCAGCCATGCTATTCCCACGCCTGTAGCCAGGCCACCCAAACCGCCCAATGTGGCAAGCACCGTGGATTCCGTCAGAAACAGAATGCGGACGCGGGCACGGGTCGCCCCCAGGGCGGTGAGCAAGCCGATTTCGGCAACACGTTCAGTCACGGCAATATGCATGAGCGTGACCATGCCGACAGCACCCACCAGCAGGGAAATACTGCCCAGCGCGGCAACCGCGAAAATCAATACGTCCAGAACGGTATTCAACGTATTCAGCATTTGCTGTTGGGGCGTGATGGTGAAATCTTCCCGCCCATGCCTTGAAACGAGAATGCGGCGTATATCGTCCACCACGGCTTCCAGGGGCGCGCTTGGCCGATAGGCAATGTTGATTTCCATTACACCTTCGCGATTGAAAATTTCCAGCGCACGGGTAGTGGGAAGGAAGACCGTATCGTCCAGATCGAATCCCAGCACCTGCCCCTTCGATTCCATGACGCCTATCACACGGAAGCGCGACAGGCCGACTTGCAGCGTAGCCCCCAGAGGATTCGCACTGCCGAACAATTCCGTGCGTACTTTGGAACCCAGCACCGCATAGGCACGAGGATTGCGAGGATCATCCTCCGGCAGAAACCGCCCGCTTGCGACATTCATGTTGAATGTATGCGCGAAATCCGGGCTTTCACCATAGACCGTGACCCGCCGGCTCCGTCCGCTCGCCCGTATTTCCGCATTGCCCATCACGCCTGCGTTGACGTGCTGAACATAGCGGGAATCCCTCAACGCCAGCGCATCCTCGATCGTGAGGAGCCGCGCACTTCCGATCGCGCCCAGCGATCTGCCGTGAGTCCTGATTTTTCCCGGTGTGACCGTAATGATATTGGTGCCGAACTGGGTGAACTCCGAAATCACGAACTGGTGAATTCCTTCCCCAATGGAAGTCAGGAGGATAACCGCGGCAATCCCGATGCCGATTCCGGTTGCGGACAACAAGGTGCGCAGGCGATGTGCGGTGAGCGAGCGCAGGGCGAAACGCAGCGTATCGATAACACTCATGCCGCCCCTTTCATACCCCTTTTATACCCATTCTCTGTTTGCCCCCCATTTCCGCTTATTTTCCACTCAGTGCGCGCACGGGGTCGAGCCTGGCGGCACGGGCTGCCGGTATAAGACTGGCCAGCAGGCCTGTTACAAAAGCCACTCCCACCCCGGCAATATTAGCCCATACGGGTGGCCACGCAGGAAGCTGCGGATAAGCCAGCCGGATCAGCAGGCTTCCAAGTTGTCCCAATGCGAACCCCGCTATCCCGCCCCCCAGTGACAGCCACAATGCCTCGGCAAGAAACAAACGATGGATTTCGGCGGAAGGCGCCCCAAGGGCTTTCAACAAGCCGATTTCGGAGGTGCGCTGACTGACCGACACCAGCATGACATTCATTACCAATATGCCGGCTACCGCCAGGCTGATGGCGGCAATGCCAGCTACACCGAGTGTCAGCGCGCGCAGAATGCGATCAAAAGTGGCAAGTACTGCATCGTGTGTAATTACCGTGACATCCTCTTCCCCATCGTGTCGCTGCTTTAAAATGTCGCGAATTGCTTCTTTGGCGGGCAAAAGGTCGCTGCGGCTTCTGGTTTCGACCAGAATACGAAAAAGGGACGATGTGTTGAACAGGGCCTGGGCATAATCGATAGGAATGATGACGATTTCATCGGTATTGAAGCCCATCGTTTCGCCTTGCGGTGCAAGCACGCCGGAAACGAGGAAGCGCCTGTCACCCAGCCTTACCCGCTGACCGATAGCACTGCTTTGGGGGAAGAACTCCTGCGCGAGCTGTGCACCCAGAACGATTTGCGCGCTGCGCTCACTTCCTTTTTCCCGCGCAAGAAAACTGCCTTGCGCGAGATTCATGTGCCTTATCGGCAGTATATCCGCTGTGCTTCCCAGCACCGTCACTTCACGCAGGCGCCCGGCGGAGGCAAGTTCGGCAACACCGACGTTGAGCGGCGCATACCGCCTGATCTGCGGCAGGTGGACAAGCGATCGCGCATCTTCCAGCGTCAGGTCGCGTGGGGTCTGTCCCAACGCTGCACCGGGGAAGCTGCCGGAAGTTTCGGCTCGACCGGGCAAGACGATGATGAGATTGGTTCCGACGGATGAAAACTGGCGAACCACGTAGCCACGGGCGCCATCCCCCAGGGCGGTCAGTACCACCACTGCCGCCACCCCCAATGACATTGCCAGAATGATGAGCAACGAACGGGTGCGGTAGCTGGCAACGGTTCTGATGGAGAGACTCAACGTATCGCGAAGCTTCACGTCAAATCTTCATTCCTGCCACACTTCGCGCCATTTCCACGGCGGCTTTGAATAGGGATCAGCCCACAATCCGCGCTTTGCAGCCTTCGCATCGGCCTGAAGGGGCTGGAGGTCATTGTCTTTTACATCGTGATCGTAAACCCAGGCCATGCCGCGCCGTACCTGCTCTGCCCCGGCATCGACATCACGACAGAGGACTTGGGCAAACATGCGGCCATACTGGTCTTTTCCTTTCGGAATAACCGTAACCTGCTGCCAGAAACAGAGATCGGAGAGAGATTCCCTGGAAAGCTTGCCAAAAGGCTGATTCGCTTCAGGCGCATCGATGCCCGCAAGGCGTGCCCTTACCCATTCCTTGTTTATTACAAGGGTAAGGGTGTCTCCATCCGCAACATGAATTACCTGACCGGTGAGGTCAGCATAAGCCAGGCAAGGAAGAAAACTGAAAACCCCGATTGCCAGAGCAGCCAGAATATGCGGCATTGCAGGCCCTCGATCCATCTCCCCGAAAGAACCGAACCTGTGAATGCGCAACTGACAGCGCAACTGACAAGACAGGGAGCCGTGATAGTACAAAATGTGCCAAGTTCATTATAAACAGTTTTATGGTTACCATAGGATTTATTGCAAACCCATGAGATCCTAAAAATGGGAAGTCGATGCAGATCATGCAAAGTTGTTCCCACCTGGAAATTTATCCTGCCTCTCGTCGGATACAATTTCTCCATCACGCATCGCGATATGGCGCTGTGCTCTCGCCCCCAATTCGCGATCATGCGTCACCACGATCAATGTTGTTCCCGCCCTGTGCAAACCTTCGAGCAGCACCATGACTTCCGCACCAATACGGTGATCGAGATTACCCGTTGGCTCATCCGCCAGCAAGGCAGTAGGCCGCAGGATGGTAGCACGCGCAATGGCGACGCGCTGGCGCTGGCCGCCGGACAGCTCGGGAGGCCGGTGCGCCGCCCGATCCTGCAGATTGAACCCCCGCAACGCCTCATCCACACGCGACTTTCGTTCCGCCGGCGCAATTCCCTCCAGCATCAGCGGCAGCTCGATGTTTTCCGCGGCAGTCAATCGCGGCACAAGATGAAACGACTGGAACACGAAGCCGATTTTTTCCCTGCGAACACGCGCCTTCTCGATCTCCGACAGATCGGTTACATCCTTTCCGTCGAGTTCATAGCGTCCGCCGTCTGGCTGGTCGAGCAAGCCAATGACGTTGAGCAGAGTCGATTTGCCCGACCCCGAGGGACCCATGATTGAAACATACTCTCCGGTACCGATTTCAAGATCGACTCCATCGAGCGCTCGCACCTCCTGGTCTCCCATATGGAAAACGCGTGAAATGTCAGTAAGACGAATCATTCTATTCTGGCGAAGTGAATCAATGGGTCACCCCATTGATTCACTGCTCGGCAACCTTCTCCCGGACTTGCATGCCGGCTTTGATTTCCTTTGCCTCTGATGATAGCAACACGCGATCGCCTTCCTTCAGGCCACCGGTGACTTCTGTAAATGCCCAGTTGGCAAGTCCTGTTTCCAGCTTATGTTCAACCAATCTTTTCTCCTCGTTCACCAGCAACACCTTGCCGCCCTGGCGGATCGCCTGGGTGGGCACGCCCAACACATTCTCATGTCGCTCGATCACCACTTCGACATCGGCGCTATATCCCACCAGCAACGGCCGTTCCGGTATCTCTTCGAAATCCACTTCGATATCCACTGTGCGCGCCTGCTTCTCTACCTCCGTGACATAGGGCGCCACCCGCCGCACCTTGCCGGGGAAGGTCTGCCCCGGCAAGGCATCAATCGTAATGCGGGCGAATTGCCCGATCCTCAGCTTGGGCGCATCGACCTCATCCATTGGAGCGGTAACATAGAGGCAGCTATCGTCGATCAGATCAATAGCCGGCGGAGTAGGAATCCCCGGGGGTGATGGGGTGGTATATTCACCCAGCTCCCCGGTGACAAGCGCCACGACACCATCAAATGGAGCAACCAGAACCGTGCGCTCCAGCCCCGCCTCTGTTACTTCGACCTGTGCCCGCGCCCGCTTCACATCGGCAGTAGTCGCATCGCAGCTTGCCTGGCGAGCGCGTGCATCGGCATCGGCATTCTCCCGGTTCTGTGCGCTGACGAAGCCTCTCTCGGCGAGCTGACGCGCGCGCTCGGCCTCACGGCTGGCATGGGCTGCGATGATGCAGGCTTCACGGCGGCGTTCTTCCGCGGTGGTGAGCTGGCGCCAGGCGAGATCGCGCTGAGCGGTCAGGTCCGTATTCCATAATTCCAGCAATACCTGTCCTTTTTTGACCCTGTCACCCTCCTTTACCAGTAACTTGACAATCTGTCCCCCTGCCGCTGGCGCAAGCTTGGCACGCCGGCACGCGGTCACTGTTCCGGCACGTGTATTCACCACGGTGGCTTCCACTGTACTCCGCTTGATGGTCGCAAGTTCAACCTCTATGGGCGCCGGACGCGTTGCAAACCATATTGCATAACCCGCTACCGTGAGAATTACAATGATGATGGCGAAGCGAGCCAGTGTTTTTTTTGTTGGCATGGCGAATGGATAAATCGGGTAAAAGCAAGTAGATACGCAAATAGATGCTTCAAGCAGCTAAGGACACTGCCCATACTGCTCCATGAAGAGAAAAGAAGGAATTATCGCCCATATTTGACCGGGCCACTTGCGCCACGAGCAATCCGTATGCGCACTTCTTTATTGAAGATTCAGGGCAGCCAGGGGGAGTTCCCCTTGCTGGCTCATGCCCGGGCTTTGCAATGCAGTATCGGAGCAGAGTCCGCTAGCCCGAACGCCAAGCAGCCGCAATTTCTTCTCCAGCTGCACCCGCCGCAGGCATTCCTGTGCTGCCTTGCGAATGGCAGCGGCATCCGCCGTGGGGACTGGGAGTGTGATGTCACGGGTTACGGTGCGAAAATCTTCATATCGCAATTTGATGCCAATGGTACGGGCGGTATAGCCCTTGCGCTGGAGATCCTCGGCGACACCCGCGCATAGACCGGTGAAAATTTCCGAAAGGACAGGACGATCGCGACGCGCATGCAGATCCCGCTCGAACGTCGTCTCGCGGCTGATCGATCTGGGCTCGGCATGAGGCACGACGGGACGCTCGTCGATGCCGCGGGAAGCCTCGTACAGCCAGGAACCGTTGCTGCGCCCGAACCGCGCCTGCAGGAAAGCGATGTCAGCCTGTGCCAGATCGCCGATGGTGAAAATACCTGAGGCTGCAAGTTTCTGGTTTGCTTTCGGACCGATGCCATTGATTTTACGTACGGGAAGAGGCCAGATTCTGGCTGGAACATCCGCCATGCTCAGGAGAGTGAGACCATCCGGCTTTTCGAGGTCTGAACAGATTTTCGCCAGAAGCTTGTTTGGCGCCACACCAATAGAACAGGACAACCCGGTGCTTTCCCGCACAGCCTGCTTGGTGCGCCGGGCAAGAGTCACGATGTCCTCAGCCGAGTCACTGAGATCGATGTAAATCTCATCGATACCGCGATCCTCTATATGAGGCGCAACCGAGGCAACGGCTGCTTTGAACAGATTCGAATAACGGCGGTAAGCGCTGAAGTCGGCGGGCAGCAGGATAGCCTCCGGAGCCAACTGTGCCGCTTTCATCAAGCCCATGCCGGAGGAAACGCCGAAAGCGCGAGCCTCATAAGTGGCGGTGGTTACCACACCCCGCCCCGCATAACCTTTCAGTTTTGAAAAACGCGGCTTACCGTTGAAAAGTTCTGGCTGCTGCTCCGCGCTTCCGCCGATGACCACTGGTAACCCCCGCAATTGCGGGTACCGCTTCAACTCGACAGAGGCGTAAAAAGCATCCATATCGAGATGGGCAACGCAGCGGCTCATCCCGCCTATCCGTTCGAAGCAAAGCGGCAAGACGGGAGCATTCGATCAGATCCTGCGCAAGGTCATGAGTGGTGGCGTTGAAAGCGCGGCGCGCGTACCGAGCAGCCCCGCCAGGGTCACGCCTGCGGCTCCCGCGCCTATGCCGATGAGCCAAATCCACGAATTGAAGGTATAAGTGAGATTCAACGCATATTCCGCAACGACATAACCGAGCGCGCTTGCTCCCGCCGCCGCGAAAAAGCCGGCAAGGCCTCCCAATATGGCAAATTCAGCCGCCCAGGCGCGCGCCAGCTGCTTGCGCCTTGCGCCCAGCGTGCGGAATATGGCCGCCTCCTGAATGCGTTCATCCTGGGTGGAAACGATAGCGGCATAGAGTACCGCCAGCCCTGCCAGCAGTGTAAACAGGAACACGAATTCGACCGCCTTGGTCACCTGTTCGATCATTTTTTGAACCTGAGTGAGGATGGCAGCCACATCCAGCACGAGCAGGTTGGGAAATTCCTTGACCAGCTGGTTCGTCAGTTCCACATGCATGGACGGAAGATAAAAACTCGTCACATAGCTTGCCGGATATTGCTCCAGCACGCCGGGCGGCGTCACAACGAAAAAGTTTACCCGGAATGAATCCCAGTTCACTTTCCGCAAACTTGTAACCTTGGCGGAAAACACGCTGCCCGCTATATCATAAGTCAGTGTGTCGCCCACGTGGATCCCGATGGTCTTGGCAATATCCTCTTCGAGCGAGATTTCCTCTTCTCCGCGATCCTCGGGTTTCCACCAGCGGCCTTTGACGATCTGGTTGTCGCTTTGCATCTCGCTTGCCCACGAGAGATTGAATTCCCGCTCCACCAGCCGCTTTGCGCGAATATCGGCATAATCCTCGGAAGCGATCGTCTTGCCGTTGATCTCGGTGAGACGCCCCCGCACCATGGGAAAAACTCTCGGCGGCTGTATCCCGTGCTCTTTGAAAAACACCGCCAACGGCTCCAGCTGGTCCTCCTGGATATTTACCAGAAAATGGTTGGGGGCATCGGGAGGCAGGCTGGTGCGCCAGTTTCTCAGCAGATCGTCCCGGATCAGCGTCAGCGCCAATAGCGCCATCAATCCCAATCCGAGGGCCACGGCCTGCAGCACGCTCGCGGCGGCGCGACGGCGGATGCTTGCCAGGCCATAGCGCCACGCGCCACCTGCCTGGTTGCGGATGTGGGCCAGCATTCTCATCAGCAGGAATCCGAGCACGCCAAAAACCGCTATTGCCACGATGAAACCACCAATGACGGAGGCGCCGAGCCGCATGTCGCCCGCTTTCCACAGGAACAGCAGCGCCAGCACGCCCAGTCCCAGTCCATAGCCGGCAAGTCCCTGCGGCGGCAGGCCGATATCCCGGCGCATGACACGCAGTGCCGATACGCTGCGCAGGCTGAGCAGCGGAGGTAGCGCGAAGCCAAGCAACAGCACCATTCCGGTCAGCACTCCATGCACGCCCGGCCATACCGTGGGCCATGGCAATTCGGCTTCGACCAATCCCGAAAGCCAATGGGTTAGAACCTGCTGAGCCACAAAACCGAGAAGACAGCCCAGGCTGCTGGCAACGAAACCCAGAATGAGAAAATGATACAGATAGAGGCGCAGCATGGCGCCCTGGCTTGCGCCGAGGCAGCGCATCACTGCACAGCCGTCCAGGTGGCGCTGAGTGAAGCGGCGTACCGCCAGGGCCGCAGCGGCGGCCGCCAGCACCACGCTCGCCAGCGCGGTCAGGCTCAGGAATTTTTCCGCCCGCTCCAGCGCCGACCTGATTTCGGGCCGAGCGTCACGGATGCCCTCGATTTTCTCCCCCAGCATCAGGCGTTGTTCGGCCCATTTGCGGAACTCCTCCACATTACCCGAATCGCCGGAAACAAGCAGGCGGTAGCCAATACGGCTCCCCTGCTGGATCAGCCCGGTTGCCGGCAGATCAACTTCGTTGATCAGTACGCGCGGCCTCAGGTTGAGAAAACCGATCGAATAATCCGGTTCCTGCGTGATCAGCGCATCCACAGCAAAGCGGGATGCGCCCACCTCGATCCTGTCTCCCCGTTTGAGAGACAAGCCGATCATGAGCTTCTCGTCCACCCAGACCGTGCCCGGGGAAGGAATCCTGTTGGCAATATGGGTCACACGCTCAGCAGGCGGTGCTCCGTTGCCGAAATCCTCGCTGATGCGCAATTCGCCACGCAGCGGATAGTCTTCCGCCACGGCCTTGATTTCCGTCAGCAGGCTTTCCTCCCCTTTCGCGGTCATGCTCGGGAACTTGACGGCAGAGGAAATCGACAGGTTCCGGCGTTTTGCCTCCTCGGCATAATGCGGCGCCAAAGGATGATCCGAAAAAATGATCAGATCCGCTCCCAGCAACTGGTTGCCCTGGCGCGAAAGCGCCACCTGCACCCGGTCGGCAAAAAAACCGACAGTGGTCATCCCACCCACTGCGACGACCAGCGCAAATACCAGCACGCGCAACTCGCCCGCGCGCCAGTCGCGTCCAAGCATGCGAAGAGATAGCTTTAGAATGTTCATTCAATTATTAAAATCGCTGTTTGTACTTCCTGTTTTTGAAACTCGTAATGCGGGCTGATCGACAGGGCGAAACACGTCGGTACCAGGACAGTGCTTCTTGCCCCATCTGCTTATTGCTTCCAGAATGGGCTTGAGGTCGTTGCCCTTCTCTGTAAGAACGTATTCGTAGCGAACGGGTTTCTGTTGATATACGCGCCGTGAGACAAGGCCTGCCGCTTCCAATCTTTTCAGTCGATCGGAAAGGATGTTCGAAGCGATATTTTCCGGCGACGAGATAAAATCGGCATAACGGCGTTTACCAAGCACCAGGTCGCGAATGACCAGAAGCGTCCATTTGTCGCCAAAGATATTCAATCCATTGGTAATGGGACATGAGGAGCGATTGAATATTGCGTCATCACGCGCTTCCGCACTACCTGTCACAGCTTCCTCCTTCATCCACCCATAACTTATAACACTTGCGGGGGTTATAACATTTGCGGGTGAACTTTAATATAGTCACTTGCAATTCGCAACATAGTAGGCTAGGCTGCTGTCCCTTGCCACGCAAGCTGACGAGTGGAAAGCTGATTGACAAGATGGAGAACAGCGGTGTTGATACTGTACCAGTTTGAGCGTACCTGGGGTAATCCGAATTTAAGTCATTTCTGTTGCAAAACAGAAACGTATTTGCGTATGGCAGGGATTGAATATGCAATCAGGACAACGCTTCCACTGTTTGCGCCAAAAGGTAAATTGCCTTATATAAAAGATGGAAACATCAAATTAGCGGATTCCCGCTTTATCATCCGGCATCTCAAAGACAATTATAAAGACCTCGACGAAGGGTTGAATTCCGCAGAAGCCGCGCTATCCCTGGCAATGCAACGCTTGATCGAAGAGCATCTTTTCTGGGCGACCATGTATACCCGCTGGCAGTATACGGATGCGAACTGGCAGGTCAACAAGAAAGCCATTTTTGACGTCTTGCCCCCAGCAATCCGGGATGTCGCAGCAGTTATCTACCGCTACAGGATTCGGCGTCAAATTCATGGGCACGGCATGGGGCGGCATAAACCCGAAGAGATTTTTGAACTCGGGATGCAGGATATAGACGCACTTTCCGCATGCCTGGGCGACAAGAAATATTTTCTGGGGGATAAGCCCACCACGCTGGATGCGAGCGCCTTCGGTTTCCTGATCAATACCTTTGGTTGTCCTATCGAATCCCCTCTGAAGGAATATGGCTTATTGAAGGAAAATCTCAGAAACTATATTGACCGCATCAAAACGCAATATTATTCAGACTTGCAGTAGGCACTAACTGGGAGAGGCCTTGGCGCTTGTAGTCAGTTGGAACTGTCAATTGCCTATTGTTGAACCGGATCAAAGCAGAATACTATGCAGGTTAGCTCAAAGTAGACGCCGCCTAACTCCAGTGTGACTTAAACAACCGGGACCAGCACCGGAACATTCACAGCATCGAACAGGAAAGAACGGCATGAATTTTTGGCGTAGATTGCCGCCAGGGATGCGGCTTCTGGTTGTAACAGGATTTGTGGCACTGATGGTGGCGGTGGGAGCACAGTTTCATGTGAGCTCTCAGGGAGACCAGTCTTCAACATATCCAAAAGGCTATCGCGGCGGGACCTGCACCATTGAAACCGAGACCCTGCTTGTGGGCTATTCTGCCTACTTCATCCCCAGTGACTACGAAATACCGGATGACCCCACCAGCGCCAAGGCCGTTCCCGTCCTCTGCGGCAAAGTGCCAAGCCCGGGCACACTCAATGTAACGCTGGATCTGCTTTATCCTGAATCTGCCCGTCATGTTCCCCTGGCGCTTCGGTTGGTCAAACTGTCGGACAAAAATGGGGAGCAGGAATTGTTGTCAACACCACCGCAGGCGTATGCATCCGGCACTCTCACTCAGGCATTCAAGTTTGATTCGGTTGGACAGTACGCGCTCTATCTCGATGGTAAACGTCCCACTGGTACCGAGTTCAAGCTACAGATACCGATCAAAGTCGGGACGGACTGGAAAGATTATGCAGCCAGGTACTGGCCTCAGGCACTGGTGTTCCTTTTTATCGTGATTGTTCTCTCAAACTGGAAGAGGATATTTGGGTGATAGCATGGAGAACGGCTTTTAAGATCGTTAGTCCGCTAATAACAAAGGAAATTGAGCGACCTTATCCAGGACCCGTCCCGCGCACGTCCTCTTTGCGTTCACTGGGATCAGCCGTTGATTGCATATAGCGGCGCCATCCCCCGAACTGGCTGATATCCTTTGCATCCGCTACCGCGTAGCCCTCGCATAGGAAACTCTGCACGGATTCGCCGCCCGCAAGGGTAATGGTGCCGATCCCCAAGGGAGCAGGTATGCCTGCCACAAAACTGCCAAATTCGCTTGCTGGCAGCTCCCACACCTCCACTTCGATTGCAAACCCTCGCTCGTTCTTATCTACTCGCACCAATCCCGGACGAAGCGGCGGTGTTCCCGGAAGCGCATAGAGTTTGTAGTCGGGGGAAGTTGTGGTATTTGCCACCAGGCGTCCGTTGCGGCTGGTCAATTGAGGATTCAACGGCAGACCGGACAGATGCGCGCCGCACACCGCTACACGCACGAGGACTGGTTGCTCCGGCTGTGCTGGCCTCTGAAAAGAAGCCATTTCTGGCGAAACTTCTTCTTGCAGTGGAATACCGGTAGCCCCCAGGGGCAGCGAATAGGCCTGTTGCAGACGTGCGGCAAGATGCAACAACGAGACATCCTGATGGGCTGGAGTCACCAGGGTTACGCCAAACGGCAATCCGTCATTCTGAAATCCGGCAGGCACCGCCACTGCCGAATAGTCGAGCAGGTTCATGTAGTTGGTGTAGTAGCCCAGATTCGTGTTCAGGCGAATTGGATCTGCCAGCATTTCCTCGATGCGATAAATGGTCCCGGCGGTGGGCGTCAGCAGATAGCCCACTTCAGACCAGGTACGGTCAGCCTGGCGCTTAAGCGTATGCAAGCGATACAAGCCGTTGTAGGCATCTGCCGCCGAGAATCGGTGTGCGCCGGCAATGATCTCCCGTACCGGGGAAACCACCTCATCGCTATGCAAATCAAAAAATTGCTGAATGGCGGCATAACGCTCAGCTACCCATGGCCCCCCATAAAGCAGGTGCGCTACTTCCAGAAAGGGCGAAAAATCGATCTCGATGACCTCACCGCTCAATGCTTGCAGTTGCGTTATCGCTTCCTCGAATAACCTCGCACTCTCCGAATTGCCGAAGAATTGCAGTTGCTGCCGGTGCGGTATGCCAAAACGGAAACGCTGTCGAAGGTTTTGCGAGGCAAGATCATCCCTGTTCCCTCTCCGGCGGGAATAAATGTCTTCATCATCATAGCTGGCAGCTGCTTCGAGGACTCGCTCCGCATCGGCAGCGGTAAAGGCAAAGATGGACACGCAATCCAGCGAGCGGCAGGCGGGTACGACACCGCGTGTGGAAAGCCAGCCCCTGGTGGGTTTATACCCGATGAGATTATTGAAGGCGGCGGGCACCCTGCCGGAGCCCGCAGTATCGGTTCCCAGGCTGAAACATACCCAGCCCTTCGCTAGAGCCACTGCTGAACCCGAGCTTGATCCACCGGAGATGTATTCGGGATTGAAGGCGTTGCGGCAGACACCATAGGGAGAGCGGGTACCGTTCAACCCGGTGGCGAACTGATCGAGATTGGCCTTGCCGATGGGAATCGCACCCGCGTCGATCAGTCTCTGTACCACGGTTGCGCTGCGTTGCGGTGTATAAGCAAACGCCGGGCAAGCCGCTGTAGTTGGAACACCGGCAAGGTCGATATTATCCTTGATAGCGAAGGGAATGCCGTATAAAGGCAGTGCAGCCATCCCTTTTTCTTCCACCTTCCGGGCATATTGCCGCAGTGATTCCAGCGGCAGCTTGTGTATCCAAACATTGTCGGAATCGTCCTGGATCAGCGCATGCACCGCCTCCATCACCCCGGTAGGATTCAGCTCGCCAGTGGCATAGCGTCGCAGCAGGGAGGGGATATCGCCCAGGGGGCCAAGCTTGGTCATATTCACTCCTCCTGAACGACAAGCAACATCTGCCCAGCGGATATATGGCTCCCCTCCTTGCAGAATAGCTGTCGCACCGTACCGCTGACCGGCGCCTCCACGGAGAATTCCATTTTCATGGATTCCACCACTACCACTGGACTTCCCATTTCGACACGCTGCCCTTCCTTGACGAGCAGTTTCCATACCGTGCCGGTTACATGCGCACTGACAACCTGGGAACCAGAGGGCAAATCCAGTTCGCCCTGCGCATCCGCTTCCTCGAGTGTAACCTCGCTCACGTACTCAGCCTTGCCTTCGGCCTTCCAGCGTTCACGCTCGGCTTCAAACGCAGCCTGCTGCTTTGCTTTGAAAGCGCCGATGGATGCGGCATTTTCTTTCAGGAAAGCGTTGTACTGTTTCAAACTGAATGTTGTCTCCTCGATCTTCAGCTTGAAGTGTCCGGTAATGAAATCCTTGCGCAGCTCAAGCAGTTCGCTTTCGCTAACCGGATAGAAACGGATCTGGTCAAAGAAACGCAGCAGCCAGGGTTTTCCTTCCTTGAAATCGGCTGTCTGGCGGTAACGGTTCCACATCTGCACCGTGCGGCCCACAAACTGATAGCCTCCGGGACCTTCCATCCCGTATATGCACAAATAGGCCCCGCCTATGCCAACCGCATTCTCGGGCGTCCAGGTGCGCGCAGGGTTGTACTTCGTGGTCACCAGGCGATGACGCGGGTCCACAGGTGTAGCAACCGGCGCGCCCAGATAGACATCACCCAGCCCCATGACAAGATAGTTCGCGGAAAATACGATGTGCTGCACTTCCTCGATACTGTCGAGACCATTGATCCGGCGGATGAACTCGATGTTGCTCGGGCACCAGGGCGCATCACTGCGCACTGACTGCATATACTTTTCTATCGCCAGCCGGGTGGCAGCATCGTCCCACGACAGTGGAAGATGGACGATGCGTGCCGGGACCTCCATATCATCGATATCGGGCAATTTCTTTTCCGCACCGACCAGCATCTCCAGCAGCTTATCGCGCGGTAGTACGCGGGAATCGAAATGCACTTGCAGCGAACGGATGCCGGGTGTCAGATCCAGAATGCCTTCCAGTTCCCCGTCATTGCACGCTGTCTGCACCCTATCCATCAGCGCGTGCGCGCGGAAGCGCAAATTGAGATCGAGCTCGAGCGGACCATACTCGACCAGCAGATTCTTGTCGCCTGCCTGGCGATATACGACCTGCACCTGGCCGTCGCTTTGCGGGATGAAGTGGAGCACAGGGGTGGGTTCGGTGGTTGCGCCCTGCTCCGCCTCCGATGAAGCGTATTGTGGAACCTGGAGGTCTTTTATCCTTGCATCCTGTTGCAACTCCAGCGCCAGCGCCTGCTCCATCGACATTCTGTGGAAGCGCACGCGATCGCCCGGCTTGAGCTGCCCCATCTTCCACAATTCGGCCTGGATAATGGTAACCGGGCAGACGAAGCCGCCAAGGCTGGGGCCATCGGGACCGAGTATCACGGGCATGTCTCCGGTAAAATCCACGGTACCTACAGCATAGGCGTTGTCGTGAATATTGGAGGGATGCAGCCCTGCTTCACCGCCATCGCTGCGCGCCCAATGGGGCTTGGGGCCGATCAATCGCACTCCCGTGCGATTGGAATTGTAATGCACTTCCCAGTCAGTGGCGAAGAGGGTTTCGATATCCTCCTCAGTGAAAAAATCCGGTGCACCGTGCGGCCCGTACAGCACCCCTATTTCCCAGCTGTCGGTGTAGGGCGGTACCAATTCCTCCGGCAGCCCCTGCTCAAATCCACCATCACTGTCTTTTCTGGCTTCAAAGATATGCAGCACGTCGCCGGTGAGGAGGGTGCGGCCTGCATGCCCGCCGAAGTGGCCGAGGGTGAAGGTAGATTTACTGTCCAGGTAATCGGGGACCCGGATTCCTCCCTGCACTGCCAGATAAGCGCGGCACCCATGATTTACGAGTTTGCCGAACTGCAACAACGAACCGGCCTTGACGCGATGCGCCCGCCAATAGGCAAGCGGTTCACCATCCAGGCGCACCTCCATCGGCGCGCCACATACAGCAATAACGCTGTCACAGTTGAAACGCAACGCCGGGCCGGAAAGCGTAATCTCCAGCCCTGCCTTATCCTCGCTGTTATTGACGAGCCGATTGGCCAGACGGAACGCCAGACCATCCATCGGTCCCGATGGCGGCACGCCGATGCTCCAGTATCCTGTCCGCCCGGGATAATCCTGCACCGTGGTCTGCACTCCCGGACTGAGGACATCGATCGTATGGGCGGTATAACGAAAACTGTTCAGAAAGCTCGTCGTGTGTCGCCCGCTGCGAAAAGCCTCGCTGCGCAGGATCTGCCTCAGGTAGCCAACGTTGGTTTCCACCCCGTGCAATGCCATTACGTCCAGGGCTTCCAGCAGCCGCGCAATGGCCTGCTCCCGGTCCGGCGCGTGCACGATGACTTTTGCCAGCATGGGATCATAAAATGGCGTGACATCGACCCCGCGTTCCACCCAGGTTTCCACGCGCGCAGCAGACGGAGACGGAAACTCCGCCGCCGTGAGGATACCGCAGGAAGGTTGAAAATCCTTGACCGCATTCTCTGCGTACACACGTACCTGGATAGAGGCCCCATGCGGCTGGATATCGAATGAATCCAGAGGTGGCAAGTCTCCAGCGGCTTGCCGAACCATCCATTCCACAAGGTCAATGCCGGTCACTTCCTCGGTTATCCCATGCTCGACCTGCAGCCGCGTATTCACCTCCAGGAAATAAAATTCCGCGGTGGAGGCATCGAAAATGTACTCCACTGTACCCGCAGACTGGTAGTTGACTGACTGGCCCAAGCGGACCGCCGCCTCCAGCAACGCCTGGCGCACGCGCGGCGGCAGATTAGCCGCTGGCGTTTCTTCGATCACCTTCTGGTTGCGCCGCTGCATCGAGCAGTCCCGCTCACCCAGTGCGATCACCCCGCCCTTGCCGTCGCCGAATATCTGCACCTCGATATGGCGTGCCTTCTCGACATATTTTTCGAGAAACAGGCCGGCGTCCTTGAAATTGTTCTGCGCCAGGTATTTCACCGATTCGTAGTTTCCACTCAACTCTTCCTTGTTCCAGCACAAACGCATGCCGATGCCACCACCCCCTGCCGTGCTTTTCAGCATGACCGGGTAGCCGATATGGGCGGCCTGGCGCAAGGCATCATCCAGGTCTTCGAGCAATCCTGTGCCCGGCAGTAGCGGTACCTGGTTCTGCTGCGCCAGTTCGCGCGCCGTGTGCTTCAAGCCGAATGCACGCATCTGGTGGGGGGTGGGGCCAATGAAGGAAATGCCATGGTCAGCGCATTGCTCCGCAAATTCAGCTTTTTCACTGAGGAAGCCATATCCTGGATGAATGGCATTTGCTCCCGCGTGGGTCGCGACCTCCAGGATCTTTTCGGCGCGCAGATAACTTTCCGCGGCGACTCCGCTGCCTATGCAGTAGGCTTCATCAGCTTCGATCACATGCCGCGATAGCGCATCTGCCTCGGTATAGACTGCAACGCTCTTCACCCCCATGCGCCGCAAGGTACGGATAATCCGGCAGGCAATGGCCCCGCGGTTGGCTATCAATACTTTTTCAAACATGATTTATTCTCGGTTGAGTGAAAAACAGCCGGGATAGAAACTGGATTATGTAAAGCTCATCTCACTGGGATCGTCCCAGACCAGCAATCGAATGGGCGTAGGATTGTAGGCGTTGCATGGGTTGTTAAGTTGCGGGCAGTTCGAAATCAGCACCACCACGTCCATTTCGGCCTTCATTTCCACGTATTTGCCAGGCGCGGAGACGCCATCCACGAATTCCAGGCCACCCTCTTCCGTCACCGGCACGTTCATGAAGAAATTGATATTGCTGGGAATATCGCGCTTGCTGATGCCGAGCTGCTGGCACTCCGGCTCATGCGCCAGCGCGTGCAGAAAGTTATCGCGGCAACTGTGCATGGGGAATTTTTCCAGCGCATACCGCACGGTATTGCTCTCCGCCGCGCATGCCCCTCCCAGGGTGTCATGCCGCCCGCATGTATCCGCAACGATGGTGAGCATTACGTTGCCATAATTCGAGTACAGCTTGCTGCCGGTAGTCAGATAGACCTTCTTCTGCCGGCGTACGGTATCGGTTGCGCTATAGCGCTCCACCGCGTGTGAGGCGTTGTAAAACAGGGTATCGACGGCCTGATTGCCTTCCAGGTCCACGATCCGGAAAATCTGTCCTTCCCTGACGATCTTGACCCACGGCTCGCCTGCCGGGCAGATTTCATCCACTACCGCCGCATCCGGATCCAGCCTGCTTTCAACAAAATTCTTGCTCTTTGAATTCGCGTTCATGCCGCACCTCCATGACAAGCATATAAACATTCAGTGTTTTGCCGGGCACGCTGGTTTTCGGAAATGTGCGCGCATTCGGCAATCACCGAAGATGGAGTTGCAAAAGCAGTGAGATTGACTGCACCGGGCTGGTACGTGGTAGAGGGGTCGAGAGGATGCGGCGCAGCGGATAACACGACCAGCGTATCCATTTCGAAGCTCAAATCCACATGATCCCCAGCTTTGCTGTTACCGGGCTGGAAGGTAAGTTCGCCGGCTGAATTGGCGGTTACCTTGCTGAAGAAATTGATATTGGATACTACGTCCCGCATGCCCAAGCCCCATTTGCCAAGCTCGATCAGCATGCCGTCCAGTCCATTGCGGAACATCTGGTTGCGGTGCTCCTGATACCGCGCGATACCGTATTTCCGGCGTATCAGTTCGGCGTCGCTCAGGCCGCAGACAGTATCGTGCCAACCTACGCTATCGCCGGTAATGCAACAGAATATCCTTCCCATGTCCGAATGGCAGGCATGTCCCCTGGTCAGGCGGAAGGTGTGCTGGGATTTAAGCGTATCGGCCATGTTGTAGCGCTCCAGTTTTTCTTCCTGATTGAAGAACAATACCGAGGCATTGGCGCCGCCGTTGATATCCGTCATGCGCAGCGTGGTGCCGCGCCGCAGAATGCCGGACCAGTGGCAACCGCCGGGAATATGTTGTTCCCACAAATGTGCATCCGGTTGGTTCATGTCTTTCTCCTCATCACGATAGTTTTTCAGGTGTATCCAGTTCAATTTGTAGATCGATGCGGTGTTTTCGCATCCCTCTGCGTGCTGGGCGAAGTGGATTTTTTACGCAGCTTATTTATCAGGATATATAGCGCCGTAATGCCGAGAATGCTGCCCAGCACCAGCGGTACCGCCCAAAGCTGCCACCACGGCGCGTCGGGAGCCGTGGCATAGGGGCGCGGCCAGGCAATATTGACAAGTTCGAATACAGACCAGATAAAAGCGACCGTGTTGATCAGCAACCCCCAGACGCCAAGCTTCAACTCACCCAATGCCGGATTCCAGCGCCCGGTGAGCCGGGTGAATAAACCCACGCCGGTCGTCATGGAAAACATGGCGTAAAGCCCACCCGTGCCGAAGGCAATCACGGTTGCGACCGCGCCGTCGTTCAACCCGAACAGCAATCCCAGTCCTGCCAGGGATACAGTACAGATAACGGCATTGCGTGGCGTCTTGTCTGGCGCCAAGCGGCTGAGAACAGCCGGCATATTGCCTTCGCGCGCCATGGAATACACGATGCGCGAGGTATATTTCACCACCGAGGCGCCGCAGGCCAGGAATGCGACCATGACGATCGCTAAAAACGGCTTTTCCGCCCACTCGCCAAAACTGCCAGTAATTACAGGCGTAATCGGATCGGAAGTGGCGCTCGCAGTAATCAATGCCTCGCGATCGAACGCGAGTGTCAGGGCGGCGGAATTGAAGAGCACCACCGATCCCACCATGCATAAAGAGAAGAAGACGGCACGCGGCACCATCCGCTTGGGTTCGTGCGTTTCCTCTGCGATAGTGGAGCAGGCATCAAAACCGATGAATGCCCAGCCGGCGATCGCCAGCGCTGCCAAAAACGCGGAAGCCTGGTCTGGCGCCGTGCCTGTGCCGAGATGCTGGAACAGTTCGGAAAAGGAATGCTGCCGGAAAAACAGGAACAGCAGCAGCGCCACGCCAAGGGAGCCGACAACTTCCGCATAAACTCCCATTGTGATGACCAGCTTGAAGATATTGACGTGGACCACGTTGATAATGGTGCACAGGAGAAGGAATACAGCGCCCCAGATCACGAATGCAGAGCCCGTTTCGCTCTCGGCTCCAAAAAACAGAGCAAGCCAGACGCCACCCGTATAGGCGGTGGTGGTGAGCATGGCAATAGTGGAACTGACGTAGATGACGCCGGCAAATTGCCCGGTGACCACGCCCCCGAGTTGACGCGACCATTTGTATGCACCGCCCGCAATCGGGAATTGTGAAGACAGTTCGGCGTAGACCGTGGCTACGAGCAACTGCATGACGAGACAGGTGACCAGCGCGCCGAACCATCCGCCTCCTGTCACAGTGGTCTGGACGCTGATGATGGCGTAAAGCCCTACCACGGGGGAAACAACGGCGAATCCGAGCGTAAAGCTGTTCCATACGCTCATGCTGCGGTGAAGCTTGTCGCCAGTGACCGGAGTGGCGGCAGGACGGGAAAATGTATTCGGGGTTTCTTCTATGGACATGATATCCCTTTCGAGACACACGGAATGATTCCACCTGGCTGACCATTTGTCGGTCTCTTCATGCTGCCGGAAGCAATGAGCAAGGAGACACCCGGACGTAGTGGACTGTTGCAGCTTTTTGTATCGCGGCTATTTAGGCGGCGAAAAAATACTACGAACTTCGTCATTCCAGGCCACGACCCGGAATCCAGTCTGAACCCACAATGGTGTGCTTCGCACGCCATTGGATACTGGCTTCCGTGGGCATGACTTATATACTTTATATACTGCTTGCCACCCAGTTCTATCGTAACTGGGCTGACAACTGAAAAAGCGGGGAAAAATACAGGAGGGAGATGCACGACCAGGTCTCCTTTTTCGGCGGTTAAACTCCGGGAATCAATGTAATAACTACATGATCTCCCGGGCTTTTATCCCTCCGTGGAGCCTCGCCATGACGAAGCCGGAAACTCTCGGACCAGACACTTCGAGAAAAGAAGCCGGAACCCTAGTTTCGCGCTACAACTTTACTGGAAAACAGTTTTGCACATCCCATTCAGGAATACAACAAAAAATTATAAAAATTTTCTTTCGATTTGAGTCGCCGGATCTGAGCCTTCGATATTTTATTTCGATATTTTTCAGCACCCCTGCTCTCTCCAGAGATTCAGGGCCTTGGCATTGGAGATGGATTACAAATAGCTGTCATGGTGCCTTTCTCCGCGCCACGACAACGCCATCCCGCGTTGGATTTATGAAGGCGTCAAATTCTGGATCGTTGAAGATCAGCCGGTTGTGCTCGAGAATGGCCTCTGTCCATCCCGGAACAATATCAACATAACGTTCCACCGCCACCCGCCCGTGCCAAAGCACATTGTCCGCAACATACAGACCGCCTGGGCGAATCCTTTCTTTTGCCATACGCCAGATTTCCGGATAATCTCCCTTGTCTGCATCGTTGTAGCAGATATCGAATAATCCTTCGGTCTGCCCGAATATCTCCTGTGCGATGCCGGTGCGAAAATCGATCCTCTCCAGCAGATCGGCAGACTTGAGATACTGCTCGGCCTTTTCCTTGTTCTGAGGATCGCCATCGGTACAGATCACCTTTCCGTCCACCCCGGCTGCTTTTGCGAACCAGTAAGCCGAATAGCCGTAGCCGCTGCCGAACTCGAAAATACGTTTGGCATCGATCGTTTTCGCCAGTGTTTCCAGAAAAATGCCGACCAGGCGGCCAACGATCGGGAAATTGTTTTTGGCAGCCACGGCTTCCATTTCGGTCAGCACGGGATGATCAGTTCGTCCCACCAAGCTGCGCATATACTTTTCGATTGCCGGATTGACCGGGTCTAATTGGGAGGGATTTACAATAGTTGGAGATTGCATAGCCACCGCTCCTCAAAAAATTACGGAAAAGGGGTCATATCGCTCGTTATTTCGACTCTACGCTCAATACGATGATGGGTCAAAGGCGAACGGCACTTGATTCGTTAATTCTGGTGAAGCAGGATACCCATAAAAGCAGCATGTGAACTCCCTCTGCTGCTCCGGTAATATCATGACATTTGATGATAGAATCAGTGCATCCTATCCGATCGGCCCGATCAAAACTTCCGACGAGAAACCGGCACTGGAGGTCAGGAAGACAGCAGCAGCAAGCGCCTGGCGGCGTAGCAAAGGGCGATAACAGAACTTGAAACGAGGTTGAAATGAAATGAATAGCAGACCGCACATCATATTGACATCCCAGGACCTGGACAGGCTGGAGGCCTTGCTCGAGTCGCTTCCGGCTAACGCGGTTCCTGGCAATGCGGAACTGCAAGCCGAGCTCGAACGCGCCGAAATCGTCGAGCCCGAGCAAATACCGCCCACGGTGGTAACCATGAACTCCACAGTACGGTTCAGCATCGATTCCTCAGGCCAGGACTTCCGCCTGACGCTGGTCTATCCAAAAGATGTCGACGGGTCCGGAGATAAAATTTCCGTGCTTGCGCCGGTTGGCAGTGCCCTGCTGGGGCTTTCCACCGGCGACGAGATAGAGTGGCCGCGTCCGGGCGGAGGCACCATCAAGGTACGGATAGAGGAAATCATCTACCAGCCGGAGCGCGAGGGGAAATTCTATCGGTAGAGTTCGGCCCACGGCTTCTCGCGGATGTTCGCAGACTGATCAACGGGAATGTGGCATCAGGAAAAAATCCTGGAGGAAAAATCTGGCATTCTCTTTCCTCAGGCCAGGGACAGCCCCCCGCCGGCGAACGCGGTCAACACAACGACCTTCCATGGTGCAACTTTCCAGACAGTCAGCAGGACGAAGGCCACGAGTGCCACTGCAAAATCCGGCGGCGTAAACACCGCACTGGTCCATACGGGGTGGTAGAGTGCGGAGGCAAGCACGCCTACCACAGCTGCATTAGTGCCCGCCATTACCGCCCGCGCCTCATCTTTTTTGCGCAAGTCATCCCAGAACGGCAGAATACCCACCAGCAACAACATTCCGGGCAAAAATATTGCGATCAAACATATGGCTGCCCCGTAGATTCCGTTGGGCTCGGGCGCAACAACAGCGCCCAGATATGCAGCGAAGGTAAACAAAGGCCCGGGCACTGCCTGCGCTGCACCATACCCTGCAAGAAAAGTGTCTGCACTGACCCAGCCGGTTTCGACCACGCTTGCTTCAAGCAATGGCAGAACCACATGCCCACCCCCAAATACCAGCGCGCCCGCGCGGTAGAACACCTCGAACAGTGCCACCCCCTGCGAGGAAGATATCATCACAATTAGTGGCAGGCCGAAAAGCAGGATGAAAAAACCCAACAATGCGAGCAATGACAGCGTCTTGGATAGTTGTATGCTTATACGCCCGTCATCTCGACGATCATTGGCAGGCGGCAGGTTTTTACAAAGCCAAAGGCCGCCGATTGCGCCGGAGAGGATTGCACTTAGTTGCCCCGGTGTGCCAGGCAGGAAAACCACGACCAGTACCGCGACGACGGCGATGCCGATGCGTTCCCGATCAGGGCAAAGATTGCGCGCCATCCCCCAGACCGCTTGCGCGACAACGGCCACGGCAACAAGCTTCAGGCCATGAATAAAGCCTTGACCGAGCGACGCGCCAAAGGCAAAGGCGCTATAGGCAAAGATCAGCAGGAACAGCGCGGAAGGCAGCGTAAACGCGCTCCAGGCGATGAGGCCGCCCATGAATCCCCCCTTTGACAATCCCAGCGCAAAACCTACCTGGCTGCTGGCGGGACCTGGCAAAAACTGACACAACGCGACGAGATCGGCATACGCCGACTCGCTCATCCACTGTCGACGGATAACCAATTCATCACGAAAATATCCCAAGTGGGCTATCGGTCCACCAAAAGAGGTAAAACCCAGCTTTAGAAAGGCGCGCAGAACTTCGCCCCGATTCTGGTTTGGGCGAGGCTGCCCGCCAAAAGTTTCCTGCATGCTGGAAATCCTTTTACCCCAATTCAACAAAACCCGGCATATGATGATGACTTAAGATTATGAAAACCGAAGCAGTCCCGGAAGATGAGTATCAATATCCTATTTTGGAAGCTGCTCATTATAGTTGCAGCCCTCGATGACATAGCAGCTTTTGATAGGCGGATTACATATCGCTTTGCTATCAGTTCAAAATAGACGCTGACTTTGTTATAGTTGCGGGCATTTTTATCCGAAGTCCCTGAAATCCCGCTATGCGTCTGCCTGATTGCCTGCCTGCTTTATTCCCGTCTGCCAAAAAGCCCAACTGCTTTTCAACCTCTCCACACCGCATATTGGAATGGCTTGTGAAATTCAGCCTGGCAGGCGTGCTCAGCCTCACGCTACAGGTTTCTGCGGCAGACCCTGCTCCTGCCGGCAGCACCACCGTAGCCCCGACAACATCGCAAGCGCCCACACCTACAAGCAGTGACCGGAGCAACCGGTTCGACTGGTCGAAGGTACCTCCTGTAACCGCCCCTTCCCGCCCCGGCATGTTCACCATCGCTCCCTCCGGGCCGGGATACTACTCGCTTTGGGATCATATAACCGGCAACAAGCGTGAGAACCCGCCCGTTTCTCCCTATGCTCCCTATGCCCTCATGACCACGCCGGCTTTCGATATCGATTTCCGCTATCTCGAAAAGCCCGAACATGAGAAGGATATTTTCGATCCCATCAAGCGCATCCATCTTGGCGATGACTTCCTTTTGTCATTTGGGGGCAACTTCTGGTACCGGTATATGCGGGAATCCGACGCGCGCCTGACCAATACCAGCGACAACTACCACATGATCCGCAGCCGATTTCATGCCGACTTCTGGTATCAGGACCGGATCCGGCTGTTTGCGGAGTTTCTGGACGCGCGTACTTTCGGGCAGGCATTGGCACCGTTGGCCACGGATGTCAACCACACGGATATGCTGAATGTTTTTGCAGACATCAAAATCGCCAACATCAAGGACGGGCCGGCTTATCTGCGCGTGGGGCGGCAGGAATTGCTTTACGGCTCGCAGCGACTGATTTCCACGCTCGATTGGGTCAACACCCGCCGCACTTTCCAGGGGGTGAAGGGGTTCTGGCGCACGCCCACATTCGACCTGGATGCATTCTGGGTGCGACCGATGGTGACGGAAAGAAACAACTTCGATAACTGGGATCAGAAGCGCGAATTCTTCGGCTTATGGGGAACCTACAAGCCCATGAAAGGGCACCTGGCCGATTTCTATTTTCTGAGCCTGGATGACAATCGCAATCTTGCCGTGGGCAGAGCCGGTGTCAGGGGCGATTCGATCACGCATACCCTCGGCAGCCGCCTGGCGGGAGACTACAACCAGTTCCTGTACGAACTGGAGGGCATGTACCAGTTCGGCCAATATTCCAACCAGGATATCTCGGCCTTTGCCGTTGCGTCCGGTGCTGGCTACCACTTCAAGGGAAAGCCGCTGAATCCGCAATTCTGGCTGCGTTACGACTTTGCCTCCGGTGACAATAATCTGACCGATGGCAGCCGCACAACCTTCAACCAGCTTTTCCCCTTCGGCAACTATTACCTCGGGTGGATCGATCGCGTAGGCAGGCAGAACATCCACGACTTCAACGCCCAACTCAATCTGCACCCCCTGCCCTGGGCCAATTTCACCGCCCAGTACCACCGCTTCTATCTGGCGAACAAGCGTGACTTCCTGTACAACGCCGCAGGCACCGCCACCCTTAGAGACGCAACCGGACAATCCGGCAGCTATGTCGGGGATGAGATCGATTTCCGCTTCAACATACACGTCGACCGGCACGAAGACGTGCTGATAGGGTATTCGAAACTGTTTGCCGGCGATTTCCTGAAAGCGCAGGCACCGCGCGTCTCGCCTGACCTGTTCTACGTTCAGTACAACTTCAGGTTCTAAAAACGTGAACGGCTGGCAGCGGTGATGCCGCTATGCCAAAGCATCAAACCGACGCCGCCGGGGAATTCAACCCTTCCGGCAGAATGACAAATTTCTGGTGAAACCTGATATTGCAGACAGGCGGCCATTTTTTTCCTGGAGCACAGCCCAATAGCGCCCTCCGCCCCTGGTTTTTTTATTCCCCTTATAAGAGGCTATTACATGGTCCGCACTGACCCATGTAGACAATATTTTTACCGCGCATGGAAGATGAATGGCGGGATCGTGCAGGCGTTTTGCTTTCTTGATGCCACAGCTATAGCCCGGCTGGTTTGCGCTTTCTTTTGATATCTGCAGCAGCCCTCGATTTGTATCCCGTCTTCTGAATACGTCTTTGGATGGCCCTCTGGCAGCCGCTTCAGGATCAAAGGTGCTTTCGAATTCCGCCATAGACGAAAGCAGGCCCACCCAGAACTGAATCCTTTTTTTGCGTGGCAAATGCTTATAGGTCGGGCAAAATTTGCCGATATCCTTGGGGACCGCAGAGGGAAGAGACGAGGTGTCAACAGCAGTTTCCGTAATCCGCGTCCACGAGCCATCAAGGTTCTTTTTTGACCACGCGGCATAATCCTGAGCCTGAGCGGCGAAGGATGCGACCGGAGCCAGCATGAAGATCAATAACAGGACAACACACACTATGAGTATCCTTCTTGACCATAGATAATGCGTTTATATAAATCATTATAGACCCCATCCCGGCAGAGTTTAGTTCCCCTCAAACTCGCACAGTGCAAACACCTTGAGGCCCTGATCTTCCAGCCGCGCCCTCCCCCCGATATCCGGCAGGTCGATGATAAAGCCACACTCCACCACCTCGCCGCCCATCTCCTGTATCAAGCCAGCAGCGGCCTCCGCCGTCCCGCCGGTAGCGATCAGATCATCCACCAGCAGCACCCGGTCGCCCTTCTGAATCGCATCCACATGAATCTCGATGCGGTCGCTGCCATATTCCAGCTGATAATCGCGCCCGCGTGTTTCGGCAGGCAGCTTGCCCTTCTTGCGCACCGGCACAAAACCCACGCCAAGCTCATAGGCAACCGGCGCGCCAATGATGAAGCCGCGTGACTCGATCCCGGCCACTTTATCGATTTTCATGGTCTTGTAGCGGCTGGCGATTTCCTGAACCGTCGCGCGCAACCCGACCGGGTCTTTCAGCAGCGTGGTGATATCCCGAAACATGATGCCTTCATGGGGATAATGCGCGATGGTGCGGATGCGGGATTTGATCTGCATGCTACTTCCTGTTTCTGATTTTTCTGGGTTAAAGGATTCGGAGGCCGTCGATACGGATGAGCCGCTTTCGGCTATACTACCGTAAAGTTGCCGGGGATAGCGTTCTGGTGTATCCTTTGCGCCCTTTGCCGGGTTCCTTTCCTGGAACCCTCAACAGGAGAGATGGCCGAGTGGTTTAAGGTACACGCCTGGAAAGCGTGCGTACGGGTCAACCGTACCGAGGGTTCGAATCCCTCTCTCTCCGCCATCTCGGTACAGAAGTGGGCATTCCTAAAGCCGCCGATTTCCCGCCTCCGATGGCGACAAACGTGCGTAATAGCTCGTCTTTCGATCCCTTGAACACTTTGGTCGATCACCACGCCGTCGAGCTTGTCCATCGGATCGAGCGGCCTTCGCACACCGCCCGACGCCCGCCGTTTTCATGCTATAGCCCATTCGCTTCTATCAGCAGTCAGACTGGGGGATAACAAGAATTGACGGTCAGATGTTCTCTCTAGTTATCTCCTTGATGCTTGGGATGCTGAATCGTCAAATTCCGTACATAGCCGCCGAGACGAGAGTCTCCCCAATCTGACCGGTCCAGCAACACCCGTATGCCGTCGATCACCAAGGCCTGGGGCTCGGAGGCTTGAGCGCGGACATAGATTGTCGTCGCTCGCTCAGCGTCAAATGCCTTGACGAGCAGGGTCAGCGCGCGTTCATCGAAGGCGCGCTGCGCTTCCTTCGCATCGTTCTGACTCGATCCGTCGAGTGCAAGCCAGAGCTGCGTCACGGCTCGCTCATTACCGGTGAGGTAATAGGAAATCCGATCGGCCAGCACATTGTCGTTCAGCTTTACCAATGGGATGTGCGCGAACCACTCCCGTTGTGTGCGGTGATAGTCGTCAGTGACGAGGCCGTATTCTTCAAGAAATAGCCGCGCCACATGGGGCGACCAGCCTTCGGCGCGCGTAACGATGGGCGGGTTCTTTTCGATCTTGAGAAGCCGCTTGATTTCCCAGATGGCGTCTTTGACGCCCTGCTTGTCGGCGATGTCGCGCCCGCGCATGTCCCGCACGAGGCGCTTCACCCCGTCGATATTCCAGCCGAACGCGAGCAGAGCGCGCCATCGCGCATAGCGGACGATGGACGCCTGTTTTGGCCTTACCTGTAAATGGATAAAGGCTTCTTCGTAGGTCATATAGACAGCAAGTAGAAAAATGAACGGAACGAACATTAGCCAGAGCAGCAAGGGTAGCCCGAACTCGCGCAGTGTGTTCAGTGACCAAAATTTGGTGACGCTGCTAACGACCAGCCAATAGCTGAAGCCGAGGATAATGAGACTCGCGAACGTCTGGAGCCCGCGCAGCAGGTTCAACACTCGGGGAATGCTGGGCTTGTCAGTCTGATGTTCACCGACGGCTATAAGGAGAGTAAGAAACACAAGTGCGGGAAGCATGAGCAGTTCGACCCAGAGCGGGAAGCTTACCAACTTGGCGACGAACAGGATGACAGCAGAGAGTGTGAATGCATCGCGCACCAGCTTGCCCAGTACATGCGGCTTGTCCTTGAGCCGCTGTGCCTCAAAGATGCAGGTGAAACCGACCGTCAACCACCACAGCAGTGTCAATTTGAGATTGGACCAATCCCATAGATTCAACCACGCGAGCAGCCAGACACAACCCGCGACGTAAAGGGACATGAGCACCCAGATCAATGCGAGCTTCGGAGAAAAGAATGCACGTACCACATCAAGCGCGAGAGGCCGTCCTTTCTTCCAAAACATTACGGCAGCCAGCAAGAACCCAGAGTAGATGAGGGCGGCAATCTCGCGATTGTTCAGGTCAAATCCGAAGTAAGTAGTGGGGAGCAAAAGCACTTTCTTTGAAACTGAAGGCCAAATCAAGTTTTCCCCGATTGGCGTGGATAGCTCTGTTGATAACTCCCTAAGCTCGTGTCTGTGCTTGAGTTTTCTGCACTGATCAAGATTGTGGCAGGAGAACGAGCTGTTATTGGATATAGGGTGACTTCCGATTCCCGCGCCGTTATCCACCGCTTTCGCTCCCAGAGAGTTTCACCTGTGAGCAGGTCATCCCTGCGATAACCGACTACCGACTACACCCCGTCAACACGAACCGCTAGCTGTAGGATTTTACAGCTACTCCTGACTTCCATTTGGTTATCTAATCCTGATTCTTTGCGGCCATGTCAAATGCCTGAGCCGGACGAGGCATGGGCTGAAGCATATAACTGAAAGAAAGGTTCTTTTGGAAAGTTTCTTTTAACCTCCCGTCGCTTCGCGTCTCCGGGAAATTGCGTGCCTGTGCTCGCCATCCCGTCAAGCTTTATTCATCTGACTTTATCCGTTCAACTTTATCCAGAATCAATAACCATAAACAAGGCTTAATCCATGCAGCCAAAATTACTCTCATCCACCATGTCCCGGCGTACATTCCTGAAAGCCGCAGCGGCGACCACCGCCGCCATCGGCGCTTCTGCCCTGCCCTTCGGAGCCCAGGCGCAAGGGAAAGCGAAGTATCGGCGTTTGAACGTTCTGAATCCGGAGGCGAAGCGCGCCATCGAAAGCTACAAGAGGGCTATCGCCAGGATGCTCAAGCTCCCGCCGGAGGACCCGCGCAACTGGTATCGCATCGCGCTCACTCACACGATGGATTGCCCGCACGGGAACTGGTGGTTTCTGGTCTGGCACCGCGGCTATATCGGCTGGTTCGAGCAGATTTGCCGTGAGCTCAGCGGCGACCCACAGTTTGCCCTCCCTTACTGGGATTGGACAGAGAATACGGACCCCAACAGTCCCTTTCAGGCACGCGTGCCCGCTGTCATGTTCGACGATGTGCTCACCCCCGCTCATCCGGCCTATATTGCAAATTCGCGCGAGTTTCAGAACCGCTTTCGCGGGGTAATCGCCAAGGCGGATTACTGGAAGCGCATTTGTGGGCCGAATGGTGAATTCGACGATGAGACGCAGTATGGTCAGCTCCTCGCCCGGGGAATCCGCTCCCCTGAGGATCTGTGGTTTGATATGCTCAATGACCCGAGAGGCCGCTTTTTTTTCGATCTGAAACAGGCGCGCGGCGCGACCCGGGAAAAGCCGGAGCTCGATGGAAAAACAACGAAGGCCGTCTCCCTGCAAACATTGCTGGACGCGCTGGCCCCCCGCGATTTCCTCACGTTTGCCAGCCCGAAGACCCTTGGTCACAGCGCCCTCACCGGATTTGGCGTGCTGGAAGGACAGCCGCACAACAGGGTGCACAACTGCGTCGGCGGCATCTTTACCGATCCCAAAGGCAACACCACCAACAACGGCGGCTTCATGCAGGCTAATCTTTCGCCTGTCGACCCGCTTTTTTTCCTGCACCATGCGAATATCGACCGGCTTTGGGACGTATGGACCCGCAAGCAGTTGGCGAGGGGATATCCTGCCCTGCCCGAAGGCGTGGATTTCGACGCCTGGTCGAGAGAACCGTTTCTGTTCTTTGTCGATGCAAAGGGAAAGCCGGTGAAGAAAAGAACCGCCGGGGACTACGCGACTATCGGGGATTTCAATTACGATTACGAGCCCGGCTCCGGCGAGGAGGTGGTTGCGCCTCCCATGTTCGCCTCACTGATGAGCACAGCCGTACCCTCCGAGAGCACCAGGGCCCAGATCAGCCGCTCCGTGGTGAGTGGAGAGCAGGCGGCAAGCGCTATCGTGACACTTCCGTCTCCGCTGCTTGGCCTGCGTGCAAAGGCGGAAGCGCCGCGATTGTATGCAAAGATCACCCTGGCGCTGCCGCCGCTGGCGCACCATCATGATTTTGCCGTGATGGTGGATGATGGGAACAGTCGAACGGACCCATCAAGTCCTCACTACGTCGGCACGCTCTCCATGTTCGGTCATCACACCATACAGGCCCCGGTTACCTTTACCGTGCCTTTATCGGGCACGATCGAGGCAATGCGGCAGAACGCGCAGCTTACAGCCAGCGGGGCCTTGAATATCCGGATTGTTTCGGAGCGAATGGTAAAACCGGGAGTACTTACGGCAACACATGGCCATGGCGCGGAACCGAAGGCGGAGGTACTTTCCATTGTTGTGGAGGCGCATTGACTGCGGCGACATGCAGAAGGCAGCTACGCTTCGCCACGGTAATTGCTGTTCTGATATTCTCATCCATACTGGGAAATGGCGCTTTTGCGCAGATGGAGACGCAACAGGGCGTGATCGAACTCACGCTTCCGCGCCCGGTTTCCGGCAATGAAAAGGTCTGGGTTGAAGTACGTACGCGCGCACTTCCCAAACGCGCGGAAATCCGCGTCACCGCGCCGGATGGAACTCTGCTCGGCACGATATCGCCGTACGGAGCACCAGGGACACCACGCCATGAAGCAGCAACTGCAACCTACACCATTCCTCTTCCCACGAGCGCGGTCTCGGATGACCACGTAGAGTTGTACCTGGAAGTGGATGAACCGGACAAGCCACCACGCGCCCCATGGCCGGTTGAGGTGGAAAGTCTCAATCTGGTTTATGTACCGGTCAACGACTGACCCAGCTATTCCTGCATCGACCAGGCACCGGATAATATCCCTTATTCACTTTGCTCCGGATAGATTCCGCAGCAGCCGCAGATCGCTCTTGAGGCTTTCCGGTTGACCTATCCGGATTCTGCGAAAATCGGGGTGTGCCGGGTTGAGCAGCAGGTTCCGCTCAGCGGGAATTACAACACTGGGAACATCCAGCACGCAGTATCTGGCCTCATGCAGCCATCGGCTGCCGATTTCCTCGAGGTTTTTACGGCTCTCGAGAGTTCGCCAGTTCTCAGAGAGCTGTTCGGCATCGATTTCCAGTCTGGGGATATCGCCAGGAATTTCCGCGGGAATCAGGAGATAATTGGCGCGCAGCGGCTCGTCCTGGACGAGCATTTCGAGAAAGGCGAGTGACCTGCTCTGCGCCGTGTACACTACCGGCTCGCCCTTGCGATTCCAGCGGCCGCCGAACAACCGCGCACCCTCACCGGAAAATGCGGAAGCGGCGAAGCGGTGTGTGACGATACGCCACACCGTCAACTTCAAGTGAAAATACCGTGCTCGATCCGGCCAAGAATAGTCATCACTGAATCGGCGCCAAGATCAGTATCCAGCATGGACAGGGGTGTGGCCCCCCCCAGGCTGGCGTTAGGGGACTTGATCCAGTCCAGCGCCAGGGATCCGTCCTCAAACACCTCGCCGGCACGTTCAACAACCCGCGCCAGGCGCAGCAGTTTGCCGGATTCCTCACAGTTGAGCACTCCCTCTTTTTTTCGCCGCACCAGCGTGCGCTCCGGGATATCCAGTGCGCGGGAGAGTTCGCCCTGCCGCAGGTCCACAAGCCCCAAGACTGCATCGATCGCCGGGGCGGGAATGCCCCTGCGCACAAGCTCTATCCACTCGACCGCGGAACGTGGATCAGCGTGGAGTATCTGCTTGCCGCCCAGAACCTTCGAGGCGGAAAACGGCTTGCGGGCGACTGAGGAGGAGAAAGATGTCATAAAAATGATGATAAAGCGGTATCGGGAAAAATGCAAGCCATATGGCGTCCAATATATGCAAAATTGGCGATTTAAATCTTTTATAGCCCAAAGATGATCGAAGCAGGAGTTTTCAATACGCCCGGATGAACTACAAATGGCGGCCATAGGGTCAGTCTGCGAACGTGCACGGCTTATTTTCGCGGTACCTTTGGGGTCACTCGATATTCTGCGCTTGAGAGTCTTTGAACGAACTGGAAATCGCCCGGGTTCTGGTTCGAAGCTCGCTCACCGTTCGACCGACCCTGCGGCGAAGAAGGGTGCGCAAGGTTGCACCATCTGCATAGCCGACCTGGGCAGCAATCGCGTCTACATTGTCGTTGCTCGTCCCCAGGAGATATACAGCACGCTCAATACGAAGATCCTGAAAATAAGAAAGCGGAGATTTTCCCAGCACAGCCTTTAGCCGACGCGAAAGCGTTCTCTCGCTTGTACCTGTCGCAGTGGCTGCTTCGCTCAGCGAGAAACGTTCACCCAGCCTGTGGCGAGCCCAGCTTTCGAAGCGCTGGACCAGTGGATCGGTATGTGCAAGGTGATCAGGAATTGCAAAAACTGCCTGTGACGCTCGTGGTTCTATCAACAGATAACGCGCTGTCATTTCTGCGAGTGTGGGACTGCTTTGGCGTATAAGCCAAAGCGCCAGATCGATATGCGCCAGGGCAGCACCCGCAGTAACCAACCCAGGCGAGCTTACCACCATGCGCGATTCCTCCAGGCGCACCCGGGGATAACGTTCACGAAACAAGGGGGTAAGCCACCATGATGTGGTAGCACTTCGGTCATTGAGAAGCAAAGTATCGGCAAGAACGAAGGTTCCAGTGCAGGCGGCGCCGATAAGAACCTCCTCTCTGGACCACTGTCGCAAAAGATCGCCCGCCTCGCACACATCCGGCCGCTCAAGCGCCAACCGCAGCGTTTCCGGCATTTTTGCCCCAAGTGCGGGAATCAATACCACATCCGGAGGACCGCATCGCGACGCTGACACTACCGGTACAGAAAATCCCTGACTGGTACGAATACTCCGGCGCATACCCACGATAGTCAGGTCAAATCGCGTCAATACGTTGCCAGAAACCGCGAGATCGTTCGCGATACTCAGTGTATCCAGGAGCGTTGATAATCCAGTGTCAAAAACCTGATCGAGCGCAAGAATATGAATATGCATGGCGTAAATTATATCAAAATTGTCAATATCGCCACTTGGCAGAAATCCTCCTGATATTTAAAGTCTGAGCCTTATTGTTCAACATGAGAAAGGACATCAAGATGGTAACAGTTGCGCTGTTTGTGCGGTTACAAGCCAAACCGGGAAAGGAAGCGGACGTAGAAAGCTTTCTCAAGCAAGGACTTTCAATGGCAAATCAGGAAACCACCACACCGATCTGGTTTGCCCTGCGGCTCGGCCCATCGACTTTTGGTATTTTTGATGCATTTGCGGACGAGGCTGGAAGATCAGCGCATTTGTCCGGTCCCATCGCTGCCGCACTGATGGCAAATGCAGCCGATTTGCTGGCTGAGCCACCGCAAATCGAGCATGTGGATATCCTTGGCGTCAAACTCCCAAGCTGAACTGGAAAAGTGAAAAAATAAAAAGAAAGCGGTGAACGCGGGCGCGTTCACCGCTGGGACGCTGGGAAGGAGGCAGGGCAGGTTCTGCAGTTAAAGCCTTTGTACTCCTTCATCAGCGCCTGGGCCTTCAAGCAGCGTTAAGACTGGACTTATAAATGGCTGCGCCAGCGTCGCCCTGCCTGTATCTGAAGTACGGAAATATCCTGATTGCCACATAATTCCTGCAACTTGCTGTTTCCAGCCCTCTCTCATTCGAGACTACAAAAACCAGCATACTCCGGGGCGCATCATCTTGCCTTGAATACCTCGGCCAGGAAGCGTTCCGTCTCCCTCCACGAGGCCTTGTCAGCTTGCGCGTCATAAGCGAGCGGCAAATTGAATTTGCGCCCGTAGTCATCGGCCTCGGGGTTGGTAAAACTGTGCTTGGCGCCTGGAAATGTAACCGCCTTGTAGTTTACTCCGGCATTCTCCATTTCCCTCTTGAATGCCGTTACCTGCTCCGCGGGTATCATGGGATCAGCCGTGCCGGTAAAAGAGATAATCTGCGCCTTCACCTTGCCCCTTTGGGCAGGGTGCTCGGTCGCCAGACCGCCATGAAAACTGGCCACACCTTTCAAATCTTCGCCCTGGCGAGCCATTTCCAGGGCGACGCTGCCGCCGAAACAATAACCCAGCGCCGCGATGTTCTTCGGATCGACATTCTCCTGCTTCTGCAGGAAATTCAGGGCAGCTTCAAAGCGTTTTTTCGCCAACGGTAGATTTTTCTTCAGTTCTCCCGAATATCTGGAGGCCTCATCCGGATGGTGAGCCTGTCTGCCCTCGCCGTACATGTCGACTGCCAGCGCGGTGTAGCCCAGTTCCGCCAGCATCTTTGCGCGTTTTCGCGCGTAATCGTCGAGACCCCACCATTCATGCACCACCAGCACCGCGGGGTGGTTATGTGTTATTGCATCATCATATGCAAGGTAACCTTTGAGTGCCGTGCCATTGGCGGTGTAGGTAACTTCCTTCCCCTGTATGGCAGCCTGGGTCAGGGAACTCAAGAAAAACAATGCAGCGGCTGAGATGATTTTTTTCATGATGAACTCATTGTGCGGCGGGTTGATTAAATTTATTGATGATGTGAGTATAGTCGAGGCCTGTGGACCACCCAAATCGAAAAATAACGAACAATGGAATCCGGGTGAGTGGATCATGGAGCTATCCAGTTGTGGGATATTGAAAATTCAATATGAATCATCACGTTTTTAATGGGGATGCAGACGGTCTTTGTGCCGTCCATCAGCTTCTGCTGGACAATCCTGTTCGAACGGAATTGGTGACAGGGTTAAAGCGCGATATCCGGCTGCTCGAGCGGGTCAAGGCTCACGCAGGCGAACGGGTCACTGTGCTCGACATCTCTCTGAACAGCAATCGTGCTGCCCTCATGCAATTGCTGGAGGCCGGCGTAGCTGTCGAGTATTTCGACCATCATTATGCCGGGGAGATACCTGTCCATCCCGATTTGACCACGCACATCGATACATCTGCCGGGATATGCACAAGCCTGCTGGTCGACCGGCATCTGGAAGGCAAATACCGTTTTTGGGCGATTGCCGCAGCCTTTGGGGATAACATCAGCGAAAGTGCCAATAGACTCGCGCTACAGAATGAACTTGTCCAACCGCAGATAGAGAAACTCGCGCACCTGGGTGAATGCCTTAATTACAACAGCTACGGCGAGACTCTGGAAGATTTACACTTTCATCCCCTTGCGCTGTATGAGGCAATGGCGCCCTACCCCGATCCATTCGATTTTATCGCTGAATCGGTTGCCTTCAAGGAGCTTGCAGCAGGGTTTGGGGAGGATATCCGCATGACCTCCTCGTTGCGCCCCCTGCTCCAGCAGCCGCGTCACTCTGCTTATCTCCTTCCGGATGCGGCATGGGCAAGGCGGGTAAGCGGTGTTTTTGCAAACAAACTTGCGAACGACAACCCGGCATGCGCTCATGCGGTTATCACGATCAATCGGGCGGGTGGCTACAAGGTAAGTGTGCGAGCGCCATTGGCGAACCCTGAGGGTGCCGACATGCTCTGCATGAAGTTTGAAACAGGGGGAGGACGCAAGGCAGCCGGCGGAATCAACAATTTGCCCGAAAACGCGCTCGATACCTTCCTTGCCCGGTTCGCAGAGCAGTTTGGCTAATACGCCTGGTTAATATTGGCCACTACCCTCTACCCTCAAATCTGCCGGCCAGGTTATCGATCATCGTCATGAAAGATTCGATCAATCAAGCTAAGAGGCCGCCTGATATCCCGCAGGCTGATGGAGACGTTCAAGGCAGATTAATCACTGCCTTGCTGGATCCTCGCCGCTACCCTCACCCGGCAAAACGTGTGCAAGTAATGGAGACGCACATTTCGTGGGTACTGCTGGCGGGACGCTATGCCTATAAAATAAAGAAGTCAGTCGATCTGGGCTTCCTCGACTTTACCGATTTGTCATCACGCCGCCATTATTGCGAAGAGGAATTACGCCTCAACCGGCGTCTTGCACCCCAACTCTATCTGGGTGTCATTCCCCTCGGCGGTACGGCTGAAATGCCGGAAATCGGCGCTGAACCGGCTATCGAATATGCAGTGAAAATGCGCCGCTTCGCTGCCTCCCAACAACTGGACAGGCTTGCCGAGCACGGCAAGATTTTGCCGGAGCATATGGATAGCCTGGCGGCAAAGATCGCACATTTTCATAATGGTCTGTCATCGGCTGAACCTGCGGCCGGGCTTGGGTCGGCCACTGCGACACAGGCAACAGTATTGCAGGCTTTCAAGCAATTACAGGCTGGGCTGGCTGGCACTGAAAATGAAGCCCGGATGGCCGGATTGCGCCAGGCCATCGAGACTGAGTATGACGTACGCAAGGAGCATCTGGAACGGCGGCTTGCCGAGGGTTTTGTGCGTGAATGTCACGGCGATCTGCATCTGGGCAACATTGCGCTCATTCGCGGACAATCCGTTCCCTTCGACTGTATCGAATTCAGCCCCTCGCTACGCTGGATCGATGTAATGAACGAAGTCGCCTTTACCGTCATGGACCTGCTGCATCGCCAGCGGTCTGAACTTGCCTATCGCTTCCTCAATGCCTATCTGGAAGCTACGGGTGATTATGGCGGCGTGCCCTTGCTGCCTTTCTATCTCACCTATCGCGCTGCAGTGCGCGCGATGGTTAGCGCCATTCGCGCCGGTCAGAGCAATCTCTCCAAACGGGACAAGGCAGCCGCGCTGGCATCCTGCAGTAGTTTTCTTGATCTCGCCACAGCATGCCTTGCACAACAGCGTCCCGCCCTGATCATTACCCACGGTTTGCCGGGGTCGGGCAAAACGACTTTCTCGCAAGCAGCACTGGAACGACTGCAAGCTATACGCATACGCTCGGATGTGGAGCGCAAGCGTTTATTCGGATTGGCCGCGTTGGCAGACAGCCGCTCCCATACAGGCGGCATTTACCATGCGGAGGCTACAGCACGAACTTATGCGCGGCTCCATGATTTGGCCCGAGCACTGCTGGCAGCGGGCTTTCCGGTAATCGTGGATGCCGCCTTTCTGAAACGGGAAGAGCGTGAGCATTTCCGAATGCTCGCGGATGAACTAGCGGCCCCGTTTGCGATTGCATCCCTGAAAGCGTCATCCGAGATAATGCAAAGCCGTATCGTAAAACGGCAAAGCGAATCAAACGATGCCTCCGAGGCTGATCTGGGAGTATTGAAACTGTTACAGGAAAAAGAAGAAGTGCTGGCGCCGCAGGAACAGGCTTACACAGTAGAGTTCGTCAATGAGAAAGAAGGTTTTGGCAGCGAGGATAGCGCCTGGAAGAAACTGGAGCGGTTGCTGGATGGAAGATAACTCCAACTGTTACTGTTGTTTCAACAAATCAGGCAGCTCTCGTTGATCTTGTTCGCCCCGGCAGGGCTATTGACCGAGCAGAGCCCGGCCTGCTACGGGGTTGAGCACTGCTCGATTCTTCGACTACCGCCCCTCCCATCCCTCTTCCCGGGGGAGAGGGAGCCTGAGGAGCGTGCTCCACGAACTGGATTTCTTCCAACACATCACCTAATCTTGATAGAGGAACTTCGAACAAGCCCGACCGGGGGACAGCCTCATGGCTGATCCCCATGTTCCTATGTTCTCCCATGTTCTTTACGCTACAGCGATGCTGTCTTGACATGCGCTTGCCGCCCATTCGCCGACTATTGCCGTGCTCAGAACAACACTGCGCTTACCCGTCAAAACACTGCCGCAACCCGACGAAACGACATGCGGCCCAACGTGCCTGCATGCCATCTACAGCTATCTCGGCAAGACGGAGTTGCTGGACACCATCATTGAGCGGACCCACAAGCTTGAAGACGGCGGAGGAACCTTTGCTGTCTTTTTAGGGTGTGACGCGTTGCGAAACGGTTTCCATGCCACCATCTATACTTATAACCTGAAGGTTTTCGATCCAACCTGGTTCACATCAGGTGTGGATATTGCAGAACGGTTGCAACGGCAGCGCGAGATCAAGTCGGACTCGAGATTGCGGCGGGCTACCGAGGGTTATCTGGAGTTTCTACGTCTGGGCGGCCGATTGCGTCTTACAGACCTCTCGCAATCCCTCATCCACGGTCTTTTACGTCGCGGCCTGCCCATCCTGACCGGCCTGAGCTCCACCTTCCTTTACCGCGCGCCGCGGGAATACGGGCCAAATGACACACCGGACGATGTGCGGGGGTTTCCGGCCGGACATTTTGTCGTACTCACCGGTTATGACCGCGAGAAGCGGACTGTTCTGGTCGCCGATCCATACGGCCCGACCCAGGAGTACTGGAGCAACATAGACCGGGTGCTGTGCTCGGTGCTGCTGGGCATCGTGACACATGACGCCAATCTGCTCGTCATCCGAACAGGCGATGGATCGGGTGAGACAACATGATGGCGGCATTGCCGGCTTTCGCGGGTTACGGCATCGAGCTGGAGTACATGATTGTCGACCGGAAGACGCTTGCGGTTGTTCCCATCGCCGACGAGTTGCTGCGAAAACTTACGGGCGCGTTTGCATCCGAGGCCAGGAACGGCCAGTTGGGATGGTCGAACGAGCTGGTGCTGCATCTGCTCGAACTGAAAAACATCGACCCGCAGCCAGACATTTCCTCCCTGTCTCTCGCGTTTCAAGGCGAAATCCGGCGGATCAGCAAGGTGCTCGAATCGATGAACGCACGGCTCATGCCGGCAGGCATGCACCCCTGGATGAATCCCCGCACGGAGACCCGCCTCTGGCCGCACGATCAGTCGGAAATCTATCGGGCTTATGACCGTATCTTCGACTGCAGAAGGCACGGCTGGGCCAACCTGCAAAGCATGCACCTCAACATGCCTTTCGCAAACGACAATGAATTTGCACGGCTTCACGCCGCGGTGCGGCTGTTGCTGCCCATTCTTCCGTCGATAGCGGCAAGCTCGCCAATCGCCGAAGGCAACTACTCTGGTTTCCTGGATTTCCGGATGGCAAACTACTGCGAGCACCAACTGAAGGTACCCTCGACCATCGGTCGGATAATCCCGGAAACAATCTCCAGTGCCGCCGCCTATGAAGCAAAAATTCTGGCGCCGATGTACCGCGAAATTGCAGCACTCGATCCGGAAGGGATACTACAGCATGAGTGGCTCAATGCGCGCGGGGAAGTTCCCCGCTTTGACCGTAACGCTATCGAGATTCGCGTAATCGATACCCAGGAATGCTCGAGTGCTGACTTTGCCATCGCCGCTGCTGCGATCAATATCGTGCATGCGCTCTACAGCGAAGCTTACGCGCCGCTGGCCGAGCAGCAATCCATCGCCACGGAAGTATTAGTCAGGATCATGCATGACTGTATCCGTGACGCAGAGCAAGCCGTAATCGATGATGCGGAATACCTTTGCCTGATGGGTTTTCCGGGTACGGATTGCACGGCTGGCGTTCTGTGGCGGCATCTCATCGAGTCTGAGATGCCGGTCGAACCCAGGCAAGAAAAAAGCTGCCGGGAAGCGCTGCAAACCATTTTAAGAGAGGGCCCGCTTGCGCGCCGCATCCTGAATGCGATCGGTTCCGACTTCAGCAGGAGGCGGCTGGAGACCGTCTACCGCGAGTTGTGCGATTGCCTGGACGAAGACCGCATGTTTCTGGAATAAGTTGCGCATTACTTCAATGATTATTTCAATGAAATGCAGGCGACGAATATTCATTTTTTAATCAGTTGTGAACATGGCGGTAACCGCATTCCACTGCGCTACCGTCCGATGTTTGAGGGCTATGAGCATTTGTTGCACAGCCACCGTGGCTATGACAGCGGCGCTTTGAGCATGGCGAAAGAACTTGCCATGAGACTGCACTCGCCATTGTTCGCCGCCACAACAAGCCGCCTGTTGATCGACCTCAACCGCTCGATCGGTCACCCCCGGCTTTACTCGGAAGCGACCCGTCACACACCTGCCGCTATCCGCCATGAGATCCTGAAGAACCACTACTTGCCCTATCGCACTTCGGTAGAAGCGAACATCGCGGATGCCATTCGCTCCGGCCTGAGGGTAATCCACATCTCCTCACACAGCTTCACTCCCGAATTGAATGGAGAGGTTCGCAATACCGATATCGGACTGCTTTACGATCCCTCACGCCCTCTTGAGCAAGAGCTGTGCAACCGCTGGCGGGCGTACCTTGCCGCGCACGTGCCCGATTTAAGGGTACGCCGCAACTATCCCTACACCGGATCGGTAAATGGTTTCCCCACCTACCTGCGCCGCCGGTTTCCTGCCAATGCTTACGTCGGAATCGAACTGGAGGTCAACCAGAAACATATTCTCAAGGGTGGCTGGCGATGGCATGCATTACGCAGCCTGCTGGCTGGCACACTCAACGAGGCAGTTGCATGAGCCGACCCATACTCCTCTGAAGGTATCCTCGAGCACTGCAGGATACGGAGGTCAGGTCAACACCAGCTCAGATGCGAAGGTTCCGGGTAGAGGTAATGGGGCCGCACTCGTCATCCACCTTTTTTGCCAGTGCTTGCAGCGAGGCGGAGATTTCTACCGGGTAAGCGGAGGCCGTTTCAAGCAATCTGAGGGGTTCCGGCAGACGGGCATAGTTCGCCACTGTTTGCCGGCGGATGGCCTCCAGCTTCCTATTCCCGTTGATCCCGTCAATGCGTTGCCCATTCCGCATCATAGGGACGATTAGAGGCTTGCCCTCATGCAGATCATCCTTTTCCAGTGCAACAACATCGCGCACCGCGCGACCATCCGGGTCATATTTGCGATACACCTGCTTGCGCCCCGGCCATGTCGCTTTTCCCTCGGAGCGTTTGCGGCGGGCCTTGCCGGCGTACTCCTGCAGCTTATAAGCGCAATCCAGCGCCGGCGCGTCGCTCGACACGTCTAATGCAGTACCCAGGCCAAAGCCGTCGATGGGAGCGCCGGAGGAAATCAGTTCATGCACCCGATTTTCGTTCAGATTACCGCTGGCAAAGATGCGGGTTTTTTCAAGCCCCCCTTCGTCGAGTATCCGGCGCACGCGACGTGCATGCATTCCCAGGTCGCCGCTATCCAGCCGGACACCACTCACCTCGATGCCATCCTGCGCAAGTTTACGGGCCAAGGTAACGACCTTGATGGCAGCCGCCTCGGTGTCGTAGGTATCGATCAGCAGCGTGGAGTTTTTCGGATAGCAACGCACAAGATGTTCGAAAGCGGCAGTCTCGTCTGTATGGGCCTGAATGTAGGAATGAGCAACGGTGCCGAACGAAGGCATGCCATATATTGCCGCGGCAAGTACTGTTGATGTGCCGGAAAAACCGGCAAGATAACTTGCCCGGGCGGCAAGCAACGCGGCTTCCGCTCCATGTGCCCGGCGCATGCCGAAATCCACCAGGAGTTTGCCGGGCGCAGCCAGCACTGAGCGTGCTGCCTTTGAGGCGATCAGGGTTTCGAAATGCAGCAGGTTGATGAGACGCGATTCGACGAACTGGGCTTGCGGCAGTGGCGCCGTAATGCGGAGGATGGGCTCATCCGGAAAAAAAAGAGTACCTTCCGGCATTGCATGTACATCGCCGGTAAAGCGGAATTGTTCAAGGTAGTTTATAAGAGCCGGTCCAAACCGCGGCTTGAGCCATGCCAACTCCCCGGCTGAAAAACGCAGGTTTTCAAGGAATTCCAGCGCCTGTTCCAGACCAGCCGCCACCAGGAAATTCCGGGTGGGGGGAAGCTTGCGAAAAAACAGCTCGAATACCGCGGTTTCCTGCATTCCCTGCTGAAGGTAGCTCTCCAGCATCGTCAACTGGTAATGGTCGGTCAGCAGCGGGCTGGAGATTGGGTTCACTCAGGGACGATGGTTTCGAAATCGATGAGTTTTGCGCCCAGATGGGCCATTTCCTCCAGCGCGGCGTTGCTCGCGTCGACATCCATCCCCCGCACTGCATCCTTGAGAACAAAGATGTCATACCCTTGGTTCAAGGCATCCCGTACGGTACTGAGGACACAATGGTCCGTCGCCAGGCCACCGATGAAAACGCGGGAAATTCCCGCAGATTTCAGCATCGCATCCAGTTCTGTCTCCGAAAAACCGGAATAGGCATCTTTCTCCCTGGAGGTGGCCTTGGAAGCAATATGCGTGTCGCAGGGGATTTCAAGACTCGCCGGAAATGCCGCGCCCTGCGTGCCGGCAATACAATGCGCAGGCCAGGGCCCTCCTTGTTGATGAAAGGAGCAGTGATCAGGCGGATGCCAGTCGCGGGTAGCGAAAATAGGCAGTTCGCGAAAAAGAAAAGCTGCGATATACCGGTTAAGGCTTGGGATGACCTCATCTCCCGCCGGTACAGGAAGGCTTCCGCCGGGCAGAAAGTCGTTTTGCACATCCACTATGATAAGGGCATCACCAGTGCCTATGTCTGTTTTCATGGCAGTCTCCTATCCCCTTTGCCGCTTTGCTCCCTGGACTTTACATTCTTCGGTCGAGTGCGCCGGACTTAGTTTAATCCCCCGAACCCGTTAAGCGCGGCTCCGCTTCTTCGGGTTCTTCTACGTGACGCTTGCCGGTACTGACGCGTTTTGCCTGAAAACCTTCACTGCCGATATCTTCGAGGAATTGCACCTCGCTTCCTTCTTCCAATTGCTCAAAGTTATTGTTGGCAAGATTTTCGCGATGAAAGTACAACTCCTGCCCACCCGAAGTTTCGACGAAACCATAGCCTTCCTCGGGCATCAGCCGTACCACCTTTCCATGCAGAACGGGAGCATGCGCCTTGACTTCACCGCGCTGGCGCCGCCCGTAGTCTTCGAGCTGCCGCTTTGCGGCGTCGAACGCATCGCGCAGCGCAACATACACGTCCTCGTTCGGTTCGCGAGTCACCACAAGCTCCTTTCCCGGCACTGTAATGTCAAGCCGCACATTGAACAGGTTGCCCTGATGTTTGTGTTTGTGAGGAACCTCGACAACTATCCTGCATCCCATGATCTGGGGATAAAAAGTCTCGAGCTTTTCCGCTTTTTGCCGAATATGACTTTCCAGTGCCTCAGAATGGGGAATATCGCGTGTGGTGATCTGAAGTTGCAGTTTCATGACTTATATCCTCTCCATGATAAACTCATATTGCATCCCTAAGATAAGACTGAAAGACAGGAGCCCGACCAGGACTGCCAGGCTACGTCCGGCGCTCCGTTTCACGCAACTGGCTTTTGTCGCCGCGGATGAGCAGCACGGGAACATGTGCCATGCGGACGATCCCTTCCGCAACGCTCCCGAACAGAACGCGACTGAAACCGGAACGGCCATGTGTGCCAATTACGATCAGCTCGGCTGACCAGCGCCTTGCTTCTTCGAGTATTACGCCGGCAATGCGCTCACCACCCGCTTCCAGTAATTTCACTTCGGCTGCAACCCCTGCCTGTTGCATCAATGTTTGCGCCTCCGTCAATATCCTTCTGCCGGTTCTCTCCAGGGATTCCTTCATTTCATCGTAATTGATGTAGCTGTTGGCATCCATCAAATGAATATCAGCCATGACATATACCAGTTCCACCTGGGTGCTGTGCTGCTTTGCAAGTTTCGAAACTTCCTGGAGCGCAAGATTGGAGGTTGCGCTGCCATCTATTGGAACCAGGATACGTTGATACATGTCACTCCTTTGAAAAAAAGTTTTTAATATTGTTAACCCTTAACCCCTAACCCTTGATGCAGACTTTCGGCCGGAGAAATGCGACTCGGCGGGCGAGCCCGGCTTCTTCCGTGGCCTCCGCCACCAGATCGACATCCTTATAAGCGCCCGGCGCCTCTTCCGCCACGCCGCGCATGGAGCGGGTATGGATCAGGATGCCTTGTTGCGCCAGCTCGTCCACCAGCGCGCGTCCTTTCCACCGCGCGAGCGCCTGATGCCGGCTCATGGCGCGACCTGCGCCGTGGCTCGAAGAAGCGAAGGCCGGATTTTCGCTGGCACCAACGAGAATGTAGGAACCTGTCCCCATGCTTCCGCCGATAACGACGGGTTGTCCTACCTGACGGTAGCGTTCCGGCAACATGGGGTGTCCCGGCCCGAATGCGCGTGTGGCGCCCTTGCGGTGCACATAGAGCAACCTTGATTCACCGTCGATCTGATGGGTTTCGGCCTTGCAGGTATTGTGCGAAACATCAAACAAGGTTTCAAGCGCGGCTTGGGGATAAATTTCCGTAAATACAGAACGGGTAAGGTGCGTCAGAATTTGCCGGTTGGCAAGCGCGCAATTGATCGCGGCATTCATGGCGCCGATATATCGCTGGCCTTCGGGGGACTTGACAGGCGCACAGGCGAGTTCACGATCGGGTAAATGAATGCCCAAACGGCTGGCTGCTTTTGCCAATAGCACCAGATAATCGGTACCGATCTGGTGCCCCAGCCCCCGCGAACCGCAATGTATCGAAACCAGGATTTGTCCTTCATGCAGGCCAAACGCCAGTGCGGCAGCAGGATCGAAGATGCGGTCCACCACCTGTACTTCCAGGTAATGATTGCCTGAGCCGAGCGTGCCCATCTCGCCGCGCTGGCGCTTTTTAGCAAGTTCGGATACGTTATCCGGGATCGCCCCTGCAACCCGTCCATGTTCTTCAATATAATCCAGATCTGCCGCGGTGCCGTAGCCTTGCTGTACCGCCCAGTGTGCACCGCCGTGCATCACCTGGTCGAGTTGCTCCGGGTTCAACTTGATCTCGCCCTCCTCGCCCACGCCGGCAGGGATGGCGCGAAACAAGGCGTTCCCGAGTTCGGGAAAATGCTCTACAGCATCCTCGAGATCGAGATTGCTGCGCAGACAGCGTATGCCGCACGAAATATCGAAGCCGACTCCGCCCGCGGAAATCACGCCCCCCTGCTCAGCATCGAAAGCGGCAACGCCCCCTATGGGAAAACCATATCCCCAATGTGCATCCGGCATGGTCATTGCCGCCCCGACCAGCCCCGGCAGGGAAGCAACGTTGGCGATCTGCTCGAGTACCTTGTCGTCCATGCTGACGAGCAAGGGCGCCCCGCCATACAGGAGGACCTCCGCGCGTTCTTCGCCCGGTGTGCGCGGCAGCGTCCACAGGTAGGGTTGCAGTTGGCGCAAGCGCTCCAGATTCATGTCACCTCCTGCCGTTACTGTCGTTCATTTGCATCGTTTCATCTCGAAGCCGATTCACACATCCACTATGCAGCGCGCTTCCCACATTGCTCCAGTTTTTTTGACTGAAAGCATGGTCAGCGTCGCACCTTTGACTTCGACCCCCCGCTCCAGGTCCTCACGCCATTTTTCACCAAAAGCTTCGGTGGACCACAGATTTTCCCGGCGCTGCACATGGAAGCAGCTGAAAACCATGCCGAGTTCACGCGCCTTCCCCAGCAACAGATTCAGCCATGTCACCAGCGCCAGTTCGTGATCTGATTCTTCGAATTCTATCTTGACCGAAGTCTGCGGCTGCACCTTATCCAGGGGCGTGACTATACCGAACACTGCTTGAGCGGCTGTCTCGAACGCCTGCTCCAGCGTATCGCCGCGTCCGATAATGCCGATGTCCGCATCATGCTCGAAGTAGGATGAAGTCTGGCCTGGCACGCACGAATTATCCTTTGATCCATTACTTAGTCTAACCCAAGCGGCCTCTCCAAAATTTCCCCTTTGCTTTTCCATTGGCTCTCCTATCTGCGCTCTCCCGTTTGCTTTTATCGCGCTAAAAACGGCACTAAAACTGGAGTACACATTACAAGCTATAGGAGAACCCCTTTGCCGTGTCAAGGGTAATCGGATGCGCCCTCAACCCTTGCTGGCCGGCTGAGCCTGCACGTTCCCATGAATATACTAAACTGATCATGTGAATCCTCGGCCAGCAACTTTCCGGCAAAATCAGCAAAGTGCTTGTCGACGGGAGCAAACGGGAAAGCGCATGCCCAGCCATAACGCCGATATCGCCGCTGTCTTTGAAGAGATTGCCAATCTGCTCGAGATCGAAGGCGCAAACCCTTTTCGGATACGCGCCTACCGTAACGCAGCCCAGGCAATAGGCGCCCTTTCCACCGAAGCGTACGTGCTGCTCGAAAACAAGGAAGACCTGACAGAGCTTCCCGGCATAGGGCGCGATCTTGCAGGCAAGATCGAAGAAATTGTTGCCACCCGCCATTGTACCTTGCTGGACCGGCTGCAAACTGAGCTTCCTCCTGCGGTCACCGAACTTCTGAAGGTTCCAGGCCTTGGCCCCAAGCGGGTCCGCCATCTGTATCACGACCTCGATGTCCAGACTGTCGAGCAGCTCTACGGCGCGGCGCGCGACGGACGCATTCGTGCACTGCCCGGTTTTGGCGAGAAAACCGAGCTCAACATCCTTCAGGCGATCGAGGCGCATGCCGATCAGAAAGGGCGTTTCAAGCTGGCGGTGGCGGCACAATACGCGGAGCCGCTACGCGCGTTTCTGGCGGGCGTTCCCGGAGTCAAGGAAGCAACCGTGGCCGGCAGCTACAGGCGCATGCGCGAAACAGTGGGCGACCTCGATATCGTTGTCACAGCCGCACCGGGCAACGCTGTCATGGAGTGCTTCACCGGGTACGAAGAGGTCGCCGAAATACTTGCTGCCGGAGGCACTCGCGCCAGCGCGGTCCTGAAATGCGGCTTGCAGGTGGACCTGCGCGTAGTCGCAGACAAAAGCTATGGTGCTGCCCTGCACTACTTTACCGGATCAAAAGCCCATAACGTTGCGGTACGTTATATCGCGCAGAAAAAAGGGTTGAAAGTCAACGAATACGGCGTGTTTCGGGGTAAAAACCGTATCGCGGGCGAGACCGAGGAATCGGTCTATCGTGCCGTCGGGCTATCCTTTATTCCACCAGAGTTGCGCGAAAACAGGGGTGAAATAGACATGGCGCGAGTTCGGAAATTGCCACGTCTGGTGGAGCTGGGCGACTTGCGGGGTGATCTGCACGTCCACACAAAAGCCACGGACGGCCACAACACATTGCGCGAAATGGCGCTGGCCGGCAAATCGCATGGCCTGGAATACATTGCTGTCACGGATCATTCACGCGAACTGAGAGTCGCACGCGGCCTCGACCCTCTGCGGTTGAAGCGCCAGTGCGATGAAATCGACGCGCTTAATGAAGAGCTGGAAGGGATTACCCTGCTCAAGGGAATCGAGGTGGACATCCTGGAGGATGGCACGCTGGATCTGCCGAATCACGTTCTGGCGCAACTCGATCTGGTTGTAGGGGCGATCCACAGCAAGTTCGAGCTTCCGCGGGCGAGGCAAACCGAGCGGATACTGCGCGCAATGGAACATCCCCATTTCACCATTCTTGCGCATCCCAACGGTCGCCTCATCCCGCAACGCCCGCCTTGTGATATCGATATGCCCCGCATTATCCGGGAGGCGGGACGCCGCGGATGCTTCCTCGAACTCAATGCCCAACCCGAGCGGCTGGATTTGTTCGATATCTACTGCCAGATGGCCAAGGAGGAAGGGGTGCTGGTCAGCGTCAATTCCGATGCCCACAGCACTTTTGATTTCGTGAACCTGCACTTTGGCATCGGTCAGGCAAGGCGCGGGTGGCTGGAAAAACAGAATGTGCTCAACACCCGCTCTCTTGAGGAATTGCGGATACTCATTGCCCGCGCGATGCAGCACCCAACACGTACGGCCGTATAAACGTCAATCAAGCGTCAAATCCGATCATGTAAAAATGCCCGGTAAAAAATTCACCTATACTGAAAATAAACTCGTGAGCGGGAGCAGCCATGTATTTTGAAAATCGCGCGGCAGCAGCCAGGAAGCTTGCGGAGGCGCTTTCCGAATACCGCGGTAAAAATCCGCTGGTTCTGGCTATTCCCAGAGGCGCAGTGCCAATGGCCAGAATTATTGCCGATGAGCTGAAAGGTGAACTGGACGTGGTGCTGGTGCGTAAAGTACGGGCGCCAGGCAATCCCGAATTCGCGATCGGTTCCGTCGACGAAACCGGCTGGGTTTATCTTACGAGTTATGCCAGCGATGTGGGCGCGGACGAGAAATACATCAAGGATGAAGTTTCCACGCAACTGGAAACGATACGGCAGCGCCGGGCTCAATATACCCCGGTACGGCCGCCGATCGATCCCGCCGGACGAATAGTGATCGTAGTCGATGATGGGCTGGCTACCGGTTCGACCATGATAGCCGCGTTGCATGCGCTCCGGGCGAAGAAACCGGAGGAATTGATCTGCGCGGTACCCGTGGCCCCACCCGATACGGTGGAGAAAGTGCGCAACAGTGCTGACCGCGTAGTATGTCTTTCCAGTCCCATCAACTTCTACGCTGTGGCGCAGTTTTACATGGATTTTCCACAGATAACGGATGAAGAGGTTATCGCCGTGCTTGCAGCCGTTTGACTTCCCAACATGAATCCAGGATAAGACCATGATACGTTATCCAGTAGATGTTGATACCCGGGTCAGCCCCAATCTCTCGCTGCTTATCGACAGCCGGGTCAACGATCCCGATGCGGAGCAGCCTGTTACGCTTGCCACAGTGCGAGCTTTCATCGCCGGTCTGCTGCCTTCTGCATTGGATGAGGCTGAGCGATTGCACCATTTCGACATGGATGCCTCACTCCTTGACGAACTCGATGTGCTGATCGAGGAATATGGAGGAGATGCGCTTGCCATTGATTTTGTGAGAAGCGATGCGAGCGAAGCGCTTACACGGGCAATAGAAGCCGTAGTCGATGACGAAAATCGTGAAAATCCTCCCACGCTCGGCGCAGTGCGAGACGCCATCACCGGTGGCCTTACTGCAAAACTGGTTGGCGACGGTGTTCTGGAGGATGATGAGGATGACACCTTGCTTGCGGAGATCGATGCGCTGATCAGACGTAATGGTCCCGACGCCCTGGCGGAAGAATTTATCCGTTACGAATAGTCATTTCCTCCTCCTGCCCCCGACAAACAGGTCGGACACCATTAAGAATCCGAGTCTGATCCAGATTCTCCATATTCCCGGTCCGAGGTTCTTTCGGTCAAACAAAAGGTTACAATAACAGTTCTTGAACAGCATGGACGCGCCGTCCGCCCGCGGCGTGGAGGAGCCAACCCTTGGGAAAATCTTCGACACAACGACAGGACGCGCTTGACCTGAAACCGGCGATACTGGAGTTACGTCATATCGGCAAAGCATACTCCAGCGCCGGGGATGGACGACAGGTGCTGACGGATCTGTCCTATACCTTGAGGGCGGGTGAATACGTGGCGATCATGGGTGAGTCCGGTGTCGGAAAATCCACGCTGCTGAATCTGATTGCCGGCCTGGATACGCCCGATACAGGCGAGATACTGATTGACAATATTACTCTGTCATCACTGGACGATGATGCCGCCACCCGCTTGCGGCGCAGGGAATTCGGCTTCATTTTCCAGGCATTTCACGTCCTGCCGCACCTGACCCTGAGCCAGAACATAGCCCTGCCCCTGCTTCTGAATGATCTTCCTGTCGAAGGTGCGGAACACATGCTGGATTCAGTAGGCCTGGCTGGCCGGGGCCACCATTTTCCCCGTCACCTGTCGGGCGGAGAATTACAGCGCATCGCAATCGCCCGTGCGCTGGTACATCGACCGAAATTGATTCTCGCTGATGAACCCACAGGCAACCTGGACCCCGATACGGCGCACGATATCCTCATGCTCATGCGTCGGGAGATCAAGGCGAATAGCGCTTCCGGCATTATTGTCACCCATTCGCATGCCGCCGCGGCAACAGCAGACTGCGTTCTCGTGCTGACAAAGGATGGGCTGCATCCCTTTGTAGCGGAAAAGGCTGCGGACTTGCCGAAGCAAATAAAATGAGGTGGCGCAATAAGGCCATGCTCGCTCGTTGGCTGCTATCAGGCGAATGGCAGGCTCACAAGGTTCAGTCAGGCGTCGCCGTGCTCGCAATCGCGATCGGGGTGGCACTCGGGTTTGCCATTCACCTCATCAATACAGCCGCCTTCAACGAATTTTCCGCTGCCGCGCACAGCCTTTCCGGCGAGTCGGATCTTGAAGTGCGCGGGCCGCAAGCCACAATCGACGAATCGATTTATCCACTGCTGGCAGAGCACGAGGATGTCGAGCTGGCAAATCCCGTACTGGAACTCGACGTCGCCCTCCCCACCCATTCGAAGGAACGCAAAGACGCCACCCTGAAAATTCTCGGGCTGGATATTTTTCGCGCTTCGGTCATGGCGCCCGACCTGATCGGCATTCCGGCGGAAGACAAGCTGTTCGATGTCCTTGCGGATGACGCCATTTTCCTCTCTCCTGCCGCCATGGAGTGGCTAGGGGTAAAGCAAGGCGACATCCTGAACCTGAGTGTAGGCACCCAGACAGTTGCACTGCGGGTTGCCGGGGGCTTGCGCAGGGCGCGGGCGGGACAGCGCATTGGCGTAATGGATATTGCCACGGCGCAATGGCGGTTTCATCGTCTCGGCCAGTTATCGCGCGTCGAGTTGAAACTGCTTCCCGGCACTGATAAAGCTGCATTCAAGGCGGAACTCGAGCAGGAACTGGAGCCCCAAAGCCAATACCTTGTTGCCGAACCCACCACCCGGGAAACCCGGGTGGCAAACATGTCGCGTGCCTATCGGGTAAACCTGAACGTGCTTGCGATGGTAGCGCTATTTACCGGCACCTTTCTGGTATTCTCCACCCAGGCGCTATCCATTGTCCGGCGAAGACATCAGTTCGCCCTGTTGCGGGTGCTCGGCTTCACGCGCAAACAAATGCTGGGACAGGTTTTATGGGAGGGGGCCATTCTTGGCTTCGTCGGGTCGGTGCTCGGCCTTGCTCTCGGCTATGCCACGGCCACCAGCGCGTTGCATTATTTTGGCGGAGACCTCGGAGGCGGTTTTTTCCCGGGAATAAAACCCGTCATGCATTTCGACCCTGCGGCTGCAATAGTCTTTTTCATTCTGGGAGTGGGCATTACCTTGCTTGGCAGCGCTGCTCCCGCCTGGGAAGCAGCCAGGGCTCTTCCAGCGCCCGCCCTGAAATCCGGAAGCGAAGATACGGCGCTCGCCAGGCTGGAGAATCCGTGGCCGGGGTTACTTTTCCTTGCTTCGGGCATCCTGTTTACCCGATTGCCGCCAATTTTCGATTTGCCGATTTTCGGTTATCTTGCCGTAGCGCAACTGCTGACGGGCGGCATTATTCTCATGCCGCCCCTTTCTGCACTCATTTTCACTGCCGTATTCCGTATGGTGCAGCATGCGAGCCACGCCAGGCCGGTGCTGACCACGGCATTGGCGCGGCTCGCCAATGCTCCCAATCAGGCCGCGATCGCCCTCGGGGGCATACTGGCAAGCTTTACCCTGATGGTCGCCATGGCGATCATGGTTACAAGTTTTCGCGTATCGGTCGATGACTGGTTGAGGCACATCCTGCCTGCCGATCTGTATGTCGAAACCGCAGCGAGTGGAGATACGCGGGGCCTCATCCCGGATGAGATGAAAGCACTGGCAGAAACGCCGGGTCTCGTGCGAGTGGACTTTTTCCGCTCCTCCAAACTGATGCTTGATCCAAGCCGGCCCAATATCACGCTGATCGCACGTCCCATCGATATATCCGAGCCCGGAAATACGTTGCCGTTGACAGGCGAATCGATTCCGGTCGCCCAGCTTCCGAAAGGTGCGATTCCGATCTGGGTTTCCGAACCCATGGTGGATTTATACGGTTATACGCCCGGCAAGCACGTCACGCTACCCATCGCTATGCCCGCGCGCACGTTTATCGTGGCAGGAGTGTGGCGCGACTACGGGCGGCAATTCGGCGCGATACAGATGCGCCTGGCGGATTATCAGGCGCTGACGGACGACCTGCTCGTGAATGATGCCGCGCTTTGGCTGGAGCAAGGGGTGGCGCCGGAGCAGGTAATCGAGTCGATGAGGCAGCTCCCGTTTGGCAATGCGCTGGAGTTTTCAGATCCGGGGCAAATACGCGCGCTCAGCCTGAATATTTTTGACCGCAGCTTTGCCGTAACCTATCTGCTGGAAGGTGTGGCAATCATCATTGGCCTGCTTGGTGTTGCGGCGAGCTTTTCGGCGCAGGCCCTGGCGCGCATCAAGGAATTTGGAATGCTGCGTCATGTCGGCATGACACGGCGCCAGATACTCGGCATGCTGGCAATAGAAGGGGGTCTGCTGACAGCGCTCGGCGTTCTGCTCGGCTTTGTGCTTGGAGGATGTATCAGCCTGATCCTGGTCTTTATCGTGAATCCCCAATCGTTCCACTGGACCATGCAATTGAGTCTTCCCTGGAGGAGTCTCTTGAGCGTGGCGCTGATGCTGATGTTTCTGGCTGCGTTCACGGCGGTGGCATCGGGACGCCATGCAGTTTCGGGTAATGCGGTACGCGCAGTAAGGGAGGACTGGTAATGCGAGCCGTAAAGCGTAATGCCGGATATTTCGCCTGTTCCTGCAAACAAGGGGGGCGCCACGCCGGATTCAAATGGCTGAGTGGAACCGCTTTCCTTGTTGCGGCTTTGTTCCTTGCTTTCTTTACCGCCGGCTACGTTCTGGCGGAACGGCCACAGCTATCACCGGTAGTTCGAAACGTGCCCCTTGTGTTCCCGCGGGATTTCGGGGCGCATCCTGGCTTCAGAAATGAGTGGTGGTATGTAACCGGCTGGCTGGAAACGCCCGAAAAAGAACCGCTTGGCTTCCAGATCACTTTTTTCCGCGTGGCGACCGAACATGATCGCGCCAACCCCAGCCGCTTTGCCCCCCGAGACCTCATCATTGCACACGCCGCGTTGTCTGATCCGGCAGCGGGTAAACTCCTGCATGACCAGAAAAGCGCACGGGATGGTTTTGGTCTGGCGTATACCACGGAGGGCAACACGAACGTCAAACTGGACGACTGGTTTATGTTGCGGGAGGAAAACGGGCGCTACCAGACCCGCATAAAAGCAGACAATTTCCAGCTCGATTTTTCGCTGACGCCCGCGCAATCCCCCATGTTGCAAGACCTCAACGGTTTTTCCAGGAAAGGGCCGCAACCTGAGCAGGCGAGCTATTACTACAGCGAGCCTCACCTGCGGGTAAGCGGGAAGGTAACTCGCGATGGCGAGGAGATCGCCGTGAAGGGCATCGCGTGGCTCGACCATGAGTGGTCTACTGCCTACCTCGATCCGAAAGCGGTGGGATGGGATTGGGTTGGCGCCAATCTTGATGACGGATCAGCCCTGATGGCGTTTCAGATTCGCGGCAAGGACGGCAGCAAGGTCTGGGCGTATGCCGGTATTCGAGAGCCGTCAGGGCAGTTCACGCGGTTTGAACCTGATCAGGTAAGCTTTGAGCCGCAACGCACCTGGCATTCAACACGCACCAACACCACCTATCCGGTGCAAATACAAATTCAGACCAGCACTACCGTCTGGGTGCTCACACCCCTGATGGATGACCAGGAACTGGATTCGCGGCAATCCACCGGTGCAGTTTATTGGGAAGGCGCTGTGACCGTAACCCGCGACGGCAAACCCGCAGGGCGCGGCTATCTCGAGCTGACCGGCTACGTGGAGCCGCTGAGTCTCTGAGCATTCAAAACCTTCGTCCTCCTACATATTCCTGCTCTTCCTGATTACATCATAGGCAGCCTGCACTTCCTGGGCTTTAGCAGTGGCCATTGCAATCATATCTTCCGGCATGCCCTGCCCTATCAATTTATCAGGATGATACTGACTCATCAGCTTGCGATAGGCGCGCTTGACTTCCTGGTCGCTGCTTTCCCTGGTCACCCCCAGTGCTTTATAGGCATCGTCAAGAGTGGTAGCCGAGGGTGGCTGCCCCCTCGCAAAATGCGACTGACTCAGCACCATGTCCAGCAGTTGGCGGAATGCGGACGAATCATAGCCAAGATAGCGCGCCACGTCTCTTAACAGGCTCTCCTCGGCTGCGTCCATGCGCCCGTCCGCCACTGCCATGACGATAAGATAAACCAGAAGCATCTGCACAAGGTTATGGGTGTGCCCGCAAACAATCATGAACTCATTCAGCTTGGGCGCGTGATCAAAATCAGGCGTTGTGCCCTGTTTGAAAAGCGCAATCGCTCTCTGCCGATGCTCCGCCGACATTCCCAGCTTCTGTATGAAGCCTTCAACATGGCTAATCTCCTCCTGGGAAATATGCCCGTCTGCCTTGGCAAGTTTTCCCATGAGTATGAAAACCGTTTCGAGAAAAACCGTTTGCCGCTGGGCGCTTGTAAACGGATTGATCGCACCTGCGCCGTACGCACGATAACGATCGATGAAGCTGCCAGCGATGTATCCAAGAAATGCGCCGAAAATACCGAAGAAGTAAAAACCCAACAGGGCTAAAATTATTTTGAACAAGCGAGCTTCCTTTGACGGACATGAAAACGGCAAAAAAGTGATTCGGTGCGCCGTTATTCCTGGGGAAAGAATAATGATGAGTGAAATAATATCAGTAAATGCCTCTGCGCCATGCTGAACCTTTTTCCCCTGTCGAACAGTACCGGTCCGTTACAGCCTGGCACGACAATGAGCACAACAATGAGGCAGCAAGACAAGCCAGACAATGAATGGACCAGGCTTTGCCATCCACGAGTAAATGACGGAAAGAACCTGCCATGAAAGTGACACAGGAGGAATCATGATCGAACTGCATTCCAGTCCAACCCCGAACGGCCAGAAAGTGATGATCATGCTGGAAGAAATCGGAATCGAATGGAAACACATCGATGTCGATATCAATGTAGGGGAGCAATTCCAGCCCGGGCATCTGAAACTCAATCCCAATAACAAGATCCCCGCAATCGTGGATACGGAGGGTCCAGGGGGCGGTTCATACACAATGATGGAATCGGGCGCGATTCTCGTTTATCTCGCCGAGAAAACAGGCAGATTCCTGCCCAAGGATGTGCGTAAGCGTTATGACACCCTGCAATGGTTGTTCTTCCAGGTTGCGCATATCGGCCCCATGTTCGGGCAGGCGAACCATTTCAATCGGCAGGCCAGGGACAATCAGTACGCGCGGGACAGGTACAACAATGAGTCGCTTCGCCTCTATCGAGTGCTGGAAAACCGGCTGGGTGAATCCGCGTGGCTCGGGTGCGATGAATATTCAATTGCCGATATCGCCACCTACCCCTGGTGCAAAGGCCACGGCGAACGCGGTATCGACAAAACCACCTTCCCGAGCTTCATGCGCTGGTTCGAGAGCATGGAAGCACGTCCCGCGGTCCAGCGCAATAATGAAATGGCAGCCGAAATTCGGGCCCGAATGGAAAAGGCGGCAAAGGACAAGCCTGTTATCAATATGTATGACACCAGGGATAATGCCGAGCGGCTTGTCCGGGCGACGTCGCGCAAGCCATGAGAAAGGCATGAGAAATGTTATCTGGCACTGCGCAATTTGCGGCCCTAACGCTTGCCCCTTTCAGAGCAAGCGGTTCAAACAGGCCAGGCGACGGTTTACTGGCAGTTTTTGCTGTTATAGATAGTCGTAAGCGCACTCCTCCTGTCACTGATCAACCGGGTTGCCTCCCCGGCATCGTAATAGGTATAGGCCAGGCCCGGAAGCCACAAAAGAGCCGCTGCAACATTGGTTCCAGTAACTCCTTTCTTTGAATCTATGTCAGCTTGTGTTCGGATTCGATTATTCCGTCAATTCCTCTGATTACAGGAAAAATAGCAATCCTCCAATAGCATTTATTCACCAGCATGAGCAGTAAGAAACAGCGACTTTTCCAAGGAAGAAAAGAAGTTTTGGTACTGTATTGGATCTTCCACTGGCGTTACGTTGAACTGTGCATTTGCGCGTACCAGCATTCGATCATTGCCTTTTGCCCGAGCTGAAACTGTTATTCTAATTTTGTTTGCGTCTTGTTTCGTAGCACTTACGCTTCCTAGCATCAAATCCGCGCGATCAATTACGAAACCAAGATCTTGAAGAGTGGAGATCGTCGCCCTAAGCACCTTCTCTTTATCACCCGTATCAAATGTACGAGACTGATAACTGCGCTTCTGGAGTTGAGTCTCATCACCCATATCGAGAACACGCTGATTTGTAGTAGTGCAACCGCTGATCAATAAAGCCAATAGCAGCAGTATAGGAGATACGGATTTCATAATTTTTGCCCCTCAAGGAAGACAGATTTCGATACCTTCTCATAAAAATCTTGATACAGCTGAGGGTCACTTAGAGTTTCGCCATACACACTGTTATCGGTTTTACGCACAAGACGCTGAAAAGTAACTCGTACAAAATGGCTATCAATCATTTGCTTGCCGCCGCTATCTAATACTGGCCTCACAACGAGAGCGACGCGAATTGTTTGATCCTTACTTGTCGGCATCGCGACTCCAGTTAGAATAGCAACGGCGACAGCAGCTGCTATCTCGCCGCCATTAACAGCATCCCGTTCTTTGCTCGCAGTCAAAACACCGAGTTTTGTTTCCGAATTTTCAAGGTTGTATCCGAGATCTTGGAGCACGTTAGCGCTCGCAGTAATTAAGTCGGCCTCTGTGAGCCCATCATAGCGCCGACTTTCGATCTGCCTTTGTTTCAAAAGCTGCGGCGTACTTACAAAAGAATCAGGCGGAATGCTAACGCACCCTGAGAGGAGGAGCAGTACCAGAAATGTGATTTGCTTTTTCATTTAAAATCTCGTCGTATGATAAGCAAACTCGCGTACCCTCTTTTCGTGGTCGTATTTAACGATCACTGTTAGCGTTCTTTGTGATGTTGATGAGGCACCGGAAGAGCCTGAAGTCATAAACTTTATGCCCGCATCGCTATGCGAATAAACCCGATCGGTAGCGACCTTGTCATAAATCCAAACCTCCCGCCCTTGCTCATCCGTTGAAACAATATTCGGGGAACCTAAGGCTCCGGCAACCTCTGCACCAGACATACCCTTTCTAAGTTCTTTTTGCACCGTTCCAACAGTAACTTTATCGCCAGTATCGTCCTGGACATCTTTGCGTTGATAACTTGCCGACGCGCATCCAGTGACAATTAAGGCAATCATGAGCAGCATGAAAACCGACCCGCTTGATTTTTTATTCATTACATTTTTCCTAGTCTTATTGAGGCAAAATCAAGTGATGCATGTAACTCTTTCACGTGTTAACCACGTGATGGACTTAACGGACCCCCGAACAAATAACTTTAGTCCGCAACTCCATTGGGTTCGTTGAGGGATTGGCTTGAAGAGGAGCCTTGCTGACACATATCAATACATAGAACCCCCCATCATAAAGCAAATTCCGTGCCAAGATTTATAAAACAGGGAAGTATTAAAAGACACCGAGAATCCTTGGAATGAGTGTAAGAATTTTCGGCAGTGGGCGAAGTGCGGCAACTCTTTCGAGCAGAGGTAATCACCCCTGCATACGTTGAAAATGGCGGTATTGAAGTAGGGGACTACGGTCATACAGGCTGGCAGTCGTTCAGTTATACCTTGCCGGCCGATGGCACCTATACCGTTGGGTTTGGGGTTGTAAATATGCAAGACACAGCCCTTAATAGTGTGCTTTTTTAGCTGGAGGCGACCAGCTCTCCCAGCTATTCCCGAACCCGGAACTTATGTAATGCGCACGATCACGTTGAGCAGGATGCGGATCAGGGGGCACGCTTCTTAAAGAGAACAGCATTTATTTCACTCCAATCGACCACCAAACGTGCGTAATCGAAGCCGGGGCGGGATCCGGCCACGCGCAAAAAACCAGCAGCCCATGGATTCAGGTAAAGAAATCTTTCTACTGCCAAGGGCAGGAGGGATTATAAAGAAATAACTCTAACTCAGCATTTATTGCGTGATTTTCGATAAACGAAACAGCAGAAGAACATTCTGCTCGTATAGTGCTTCATGCTGGCGCTCTCATGCGTTAAACTCGAATTTTTTCAATTTTTCATTTAGTTATGGCCCAATACGTACTTACCATGAACCGGGTGGGCAAAGTGGTTCCACCCCGGCGCACGATACTCAAGGATATTTCCATCAGTTTTTTCCCTGGCGCAAAGATAGGTTTGCTGGGACTCAACGGTTCGGGCAAATCCACCGTTCTGAAAATCATGGCGGGCGTGGACAAGGATATCGAGGGCGAGGTCACCGCCATGCCCAACCTCAATATCGGCTATCTTCCGCAGGAGCCGCAGCTCAACGCCGAGCACACGGTACGCGAAGCTGTACAGGAGGGGCTCGGCGAGGTATTCAGCGCGCAGCAGAAACTGGAGGAGGTTTACGCTGCCTATGCCGAGCCGGATGCAGACTTCGATGCCCTGGCATCCGAGCAAAGCCGGCTCGAAGCGATCATTGCCGCCAGTGGCGGAAACGTCGATCAGCAGATGGAAGTTGCCGCCGATGCGCTGCGTTTGCCGGAATGGGACGCCATCGTGAAGAATCTCTCGGGTGGCGAGAAACGGCGCGTCGCCTTATGCAAATTGCTGCTGTCCAAACCGGACATGCTATTGCTGGACGAACCTACCAACCACCTGGATGCGGAGTCAGTGGAATGGCTGGAGCAATTCCTCACGCGGTTTCCGGGCACTGTGGTGGCAGTAACGCACGATCGCTATTTTCTCGACAACGCCGCGGAATGGATCCTGGAACTCGACCGCGGGCACGGCATACCGTGGAAGGGCAATTACAGTTCCTGGCTGGAGCAGAAAGAAACCCGCCTGAAACAGGAAGAATCAGCCGAATCCGCACGCCAGAAGGCGCTGAAAAAAGAACTGGAATGGGTAAGCCAGAACCCCAAGGGACGCCAGGCGAAATCCAAGGCGCGTATTGCGCGCTTTGATGAACTCAATTCGCAGGAGTACCAGAAACGTAACGAGACGCAGGAGATATTCATTCCCGTGGCTGAAAGGCTGGGCAACGAAGTCATCGAGTTCACGAACGTATCGAAGGCATATGGCGATCGCCTGCTGATCGACAACCTGAGTTTCAAGGTGCCTCCCGGAGCTATTGTCGGCATCATCGGTCCGAATGGAGCCGGAAAATCCACTCTCTTCCGGATGATTGCAGGAAAGGAGCAGCCGGATTCCGGCAATATGGAAATCGGCGCAACCGTCAAAATTGCCCATGTGGATCAATCACGCGCCGCCCTGGAAGATGGAAAAACCGTATTTGATGCGATCTCGGATGGGCATGACATCCTGACGGTAGGCAGATATGAAACGCCGGCGCGCGCCTATCTTGGCCGCTTCAATTTCAAGGGCTCGGACCAGCAGAAGATTGTCGGCAACTTGTCCGGCGGTGAACGCGGAAGGCTTCACCTGGCTAAAACGCTTATCGCCGGGGGCAACGTGCTATTGCTGGATGAGCCTTCCAACGACCTCGATGTGGAAACGCTGCGGGCGCTGGAAGATGCGCTGCTCGAGTTTGCAGGATGCGTGATGGTCATCTCGCATGACCGCTGGTTCCTCGATCGTATCGCTACTCATATCCTGTCGTTCGAGGGAAATTCGCAGGTGGCATTCTTCGATGGCAATTACCAGGAATATGAAGCCGACAAGCGGAAACGCCTCGGGGAGGAAGGCGCAAAGCCCAAGCGGATCAGGTATAAGCCGATCAATCGGTGAGCGGCTAAGCACTTGGCTTTCCGGCAAGCCTGTCTCAGCCCCCTTCGATCCTCGACAAGCTCAGGAACTCCCTCTCCCCAATGGGGAAAGGGAGCTGCAATAGAGAAGGGAAGGAGCAAAATTCAAGGTTTCAAGCCAAACCGGAGCGTATAACCTGCCCGCAGCTATACCACAATGGAACAGCGGTCCAGGGAGAATATCGGCGCCTGCTCTATTAATAGCGGCCTTCGCGCTTCGGCCCGGTACCATTGTAATTCTCCTGCTGCTCATATCTTTCAGTACCGTCGGTACGGTATCTGGAATTATCCTGACCTCTTTTCATCGAGGTGCCTTCCTTTATGTGCAATCTTTCCTTGATGCTCTCATCCCCGCCTTTATCATCCGTATCCCGAACAGCCGGAGAATCGGCTGGCCCGATCTCGTCCGATATATCGTTGTCGCTCGGTGCAGACAAGACATATGAATCCTCACCAGCATAGACTCCACCTGATGTACTGACACCGAGAACAAATGCCACGGCAATTGGAAGCAGTGTGAGCCCGGATATCAAAGAAAAACGTTTCATGATTGCTCTCCTTATCAGCTCAACGATTGACCGAAAGTGACTGAAACCGCACAGTACGCCTGATTCCAACGTCATTCCGTACGCTAACATACATATTGCCTGCATTAATCTGATTCTTCGTGAGATTTTGGATATCAAGGGCTTTTCTATACAATTATCAAATTTGCTGATCAGTCTTTTCACTTTTTCAGATGCAACTCATGAAACTGGTATATCTTCGCTCCCTGTACATCTCGGTTTTCGCGCTATTCATAAGCATTGGCGCGCTCTTTTGCAATCCGGTGACGGCGAGCGAAAACAATACCTTGAACTCCGCAAAAGCGTGTCCTGCCTGTCCTGAAATGGTACCCATTGCAGGCAAGAAATTTGCTGTGGGTAAATACGCCATAACGTTCGACGACTGGGAGGCGTGTGTTGCAGGAGGCGGCTGCGGTGGGTATGTTCCCCCCGATAACGGCTGGGGGCGCGGTAAAAGACCGGTTGTGAATGTAAGCTGGGATGATGCGCAGGCTTATCTGCGATGGTTATCGGATAAGTCGGGCAAGACTTATCGGTTGCCCACGGAAGAGGAATGGGAAGTCGCTGCCCTGGCGGGCGCGACTACCGAATACTATTGGGGCAACGACGTCGGACGCAATAACGCCAATTGTGATGGATGCGGAAGCGAGTGGGATAACAGGAGAACCGCTCCCGTCGGCAGTTTCAAACCTAATGCCTTTGGCCTGCACGATATGATGGGTAATGTCTGGCAGTGGACGGATACCTGCCGGAAAGGGAATTGTGCAAAACGCCTCCTGTGCGGAGGCTCCTGGAACCACCGGCCGCAGGATATGCGGGCAGGTATGTGCAACTGGTTCGATACCAACAAACGCATGCGCTATCTGGGATTTCGACCCGCAATGACGTTGCCCTGAAGCACACCCGCTCTTTTTTCCCTCTCCCCCAATTTTTTCCCTCTCCCCCGACCTCTCTCCCACAAGTGGGAGAGAGGAGTGATGACATCGGCCAAATTGAGCTAAGCATGATGGATAGCTCAAATAATTCGTTTAGTTGCGATACCTCAACTGCGCCTGATTCGCGCACCCAGCGCCGACAGCTTCTCTTCGATCCGTTCATAACCACGGTCAAGATGATAAATACGGTCAACGATTGTTTCACCCCGGGCGATCAGGCCGGCCAGAACCAGGCAGGCCGAAGCGCGCAAATCGGTCGCCATGACATTCGCTCCATCAAGCCCGGTCACACCACAAACCACTGCGGTATTGCCTTCGACTTTGATGTCGGCATTCATACGCTCCAACTCCTGCACGTGCATGAAGCGATTCTCGAATATGGTTTCGGTAATGATCGCGGTTCCGGTAGCGATGGTATTCAATACCATGAATTGCGCCTGCATGTCGGTAGGAAAGGCTGGATAAGGCGCCGTCCGCAGGTTTACCGATTTCAGCGGGTTATTCATTTTCAAGTGTATCCAGTTTTCACCTGACTCGATGGCAGCCCCCGCTTCCATCAGCTTGTCGAGCACCGCGTCCATCGTATCGGTGCGCGTCTGCCTGAGATAGATTTCGCCCCCGCTGGCCGCGGCTGCTATCAGGAATGTGCCGCTTTCGATACGATCAGGCATGACGCGATAATTGGCACCATGCAGGCTTTCCACGCCTTCAATGGTGATGATGTCCGTTCCGACTCCCTGAATTCTAGCCCCCATGGCGATAAGGCAGTTCGCGAGATCCATCACTTCCGGTTCCCGCGCCGCATTTTCCAGCACAGTCGTCCCTTCCGCCAGCGTGGCCGCCATCATCAGATTTTCAGTGCCGGTAACGGTGACGATATCCATCACGATATGCGCGCCGTTAAGGCGTTTCGCCTTCGCATGAATATAACCGTGCTCGATCTCGATCTCCGCGCCCATTGCCTGCAATCCTTTTATATGCTGATCAACGGGACGCAGGCCAATGGCGCATCCACCCGGCAGCGACACTTTTGCCGCTCCCGCCCGCGCAAGCATCGGGCCCAGCACCAGAATTGCGGCCCGCATGGTTTTCACCATTTCGTACGGCGCAACGAGATTGGAAAGATGTGCCGCAGTCAATTCGGTCCTGCGGTTGCTGTCGACATTGGTCTGAACCCCCATCTGCTGGAGCAGGTCCAGCATGGTGGTTATATCATTCAGATGCGGAACGTTTTCGACGACGAGGGTTTCCCCGGTAAGCAGGGAGGCGCACAGGATAGGCAGCGCTGCGTTCTTGGCTCCGGAAATGGTTACATCGCCGGAAAGCCGCACGCCTCCGTGAATGATCAGTTTCTGCATGGTTGAAATGTGCTGAGGTTCCCGTCATCATATCGCAAACACAGTATCCGTAGTTTCAAATTTCGGCTTATTATGCCAACGTATTATCAACCAAAGGAGATCAGATGAAAAAAAAGACAATACATACAACGGATGCGCCGCAGGCTATCGGCACTTATTCCCAGGGGATACGCGTCAGCGGAGGCGATACCATCTACATTTCCGGTCAGATCGGTCTCGAACCCTCTACCATGCAAATGGTGGAAGGCATCGAGAATCAAATCCATCGGGTATTCCAGAACCTGACAGCGGTTGCAGCAGCCAGTGGCGGCAGCCTCGGCGATATCGTCAAATTGAATGTCTATCTCACGGACCTTTCCAACTTCCAGAAGGTGAATGAAATCATGGTGGAATATTTCAGCGCTCCTTACCCTGCGCGCGCTGCCATCGGGGTATCCGCGCTACCGCGAAACGCGCTGGTGGAGATCGATGCGGTGTTGGTGGTATCAGCGTGAGGACTGACGGCGTGATACAGGAAACCGCGCGCTAACCCAGGGAATGCGCTTCCACGACGGATGCAGTCACTCGCCACCTCTCCCATCAGCGGGACAATCAGGGACAAGCTCATCAAACTCGGCATTACCGATGCTTCAAGCCTGATACTGCATTTGCCGTTTCGCTACGAGGACGAGACGCACCTCTACTCCATCAATGCCATGCCTGCCGATCGAACAGTGCAGGTCGAGGGCATGATCACCCGCAGCGAAGTCATGTACCGGCCGCGGCGACAATTGGTGTGCCAGGTGGAGGATGGAACAGGTGTTTTGTTCATGCGCTTTCTGAATTTTTACGGCAGTCAGGTAAAAGCGTATTCAGTGGGTACGCGGGTGCGCCTGCTGGGAGAGGTCCGTCCCGGCTTTTTCGGTGTTGAAATGGTTCATCCCAAATGCCGGATTTTGCGCGGGGACGCGCCCCTCCCGGAGGCGCTCACTCCGATTTACCCCTCTACAGCCGGACTTCCTTCCGAAGCACTGCGCAAACTGATTTCCCGGGTGCTGCAAACAGGAGATGGCGGAAACCATGGGACTGCTCTCTCCGAAACGCTGCCCGATGCGGTACGCGAGCGCTGTCAACTTCAGGGTTTCAAGGACAGTGTGCTATTCCTGCACCAACCCCCACCGGATGCGTCGTCCGTTCTTTTGCAGGAACGCACCCATCCCGCCTGGCAGCGGATCAAGTTCGACGAATTGCTGGCGCAGCAATTGTCGATGCGGGTGCATTATCAGCAGCGGCGTAACGGCAGCGCCCCTGTTCTGATGGCAAAAAACGATTTGACCAGGGCGCTGCTGAAGTTGCTGCCTTTCGATCTCACTCAAGCCCAGAAGAAGGTTTTCGCCGAAATCAGCCGCGACCTGGCGGAGCCCCACCCCATGCAACGTCTGTTGCAGGGTGACGTGGGAAGCGGCAAAACGATCGTTGCCGCGCTGGCTGTGCTGCAATCGATTGAAAATAATTTTCAGGCGGCCCTGATGGCGCCGACCGAGATTCTTGCGGAGCAGCATTATCAGAAACTCTCGGCATGGCTTGCCCCCCTGCTGGGGCCACGCGGGCTGCGGATCGCGTGGCTCGGCGGCAATCAGAAAAAGAAGGAACGGGAAACCACGCTTGCCGATATTGCTGCCGGCAGCGCCCTGCTTGCCATCGGGACACACGCATTGTTCCAGAACCAGGTGGAATTTGACAGGCTGGGACTTGTGGTTATTGACGAACAACATCGCTTTGGCGTTCACCAGCGGCTGGCATTGCGAGAAAAAGGAGCCGGCGCGTACTCCATGCCGCACCAGTTGATGATGAGTGCAACGCCCATTCCGCGTACCCTTTCGATGAGCTATTACGCTGATCTGGATGTATCCGTAATAGACGAAATGCCTCCCGGACGCGCACCGGTAGTGACCAAGCTTGTAGCCGACGCCCGGCGTGACGAGGTAACGGCGCGCGTGCGGGAGGCCTGCCGCGATGGGAAGCAGGCTTACTGGGTATGTCCACTGATCGAAGAGTCCGAAGCGTTGCAGCTCAAGACCGCTCTGGAAACCCATCAGGGACTGACCGGGACTTTTCCGGAATTAAAAATCGGCCTGGTGCATGGCAGGCTTCCATTTCAGGAAAAATCCCATGTAATGGAAGCATTTGCGCGAGGTGAAATCCATCTCCTCGTAGCGACAACAGTGATCGAAGTGGGTGTGGATGTGCCCAATGCGTCGCTGATGGTGATCGAGCATGCAGAACGCATGGGCCTTGCGCAATTGCACCAGCTGCGCGGACGAATCGGACGAGGCACAGCCGGCGGTGTATGCATACTGATGTATCAGCAACCTCTCTCCACAACCGCACGCGAGCGGCTCAAGATAATTTTTGAGCACACCGATGGTTTTGAAGTAGCGCGCCGCGATCTGCAGCTGCGCGGTCCCGGCGAATTTCTGGGCGCGCGCCAGAGCGGCCTGCCTATGCTGCGCTTCGCTGATCTGGAACGGGATGAAGATTTGCTCGACACGGCGCGGAGGGTCGCCGAAGAATTGCTGCGTGATCATCCGGAAGCGGCAAAACGCCATCTCCATCGCTGGCTGGGAAGAAAAAGCGAATACCTGAGAGCATAAAAAGAGCGACCCGATGCCCTTCTTCATCGCGGATTTTTCGTACTCGTGAATGATTCTACAAACCAGAAACCTGACCTTGCAGCATCCCGACAAACTGCTGTGCCGCAATCTGAACCTCACCGTCAATCCGGGGGAATGCTGGGCGATTCTGGGCCGGAACGGCTGCGGCAAGACGACTTTGATACACGCACTGGCTGGGCTGCACCAGGCGAAGGAGGGACAGGATTCATCCGTAACCATCGCGGGAATGGCGCCTGGGCAATGGTCCCGGCGGGAACTCGCCCGCAATCTCGGCATTCTGTTGCAGGATGAGCCCGGCGAGTTCTGGGGTACGGTGTACGAATACGTGCTGCTCGGACGACATCCTCATGCAGCCAGTATGTTCGGCTGGCAGGCGGACGACCTCGAGATGACATCTCGCGCTATCGAGCAGATGGGACTGGCCGGCCTTGCCGATCGTCTACTGGTTACGCTTTCCGGCGGCGAGCGCCAGCGCGCGCGTATCGCCTTGCTGCTTGCCCAGTCGCCCCAATGCTATCTGCTGGATGAACCCTTGCAACACCTCGATCTGCGCCATCAACTCGGGACCATGATCCTGTTCAGCGAACTGGCGAAGCGGGGCAGTTCCATCGTAATGGTGCTGCACGATATCGGCTGGGCAGTCAGATTCTGCGACCACGCATTGCTGCTGTTCGACGACGGCCATGCCATGAGTGGCAGCATAGACGAAGTGCTCAAGCGCGATAATCTTGAAGCACTTTATCACTGTAATCTAGGGGAGTTCATCGCAGGCCGGCAGCACCATTTCTTCCCGCAAACGGTGCCGAGTGTATAATCTGGAATTTCAGGCATACTTTTTCTCAGCAGCAATTCTTCAGCACTTTTTCCAGCAAGGGCCGTGGACGGCAGTGGCTGTTTGCCCTCACTTGATCTTCCCCTTTTGGATGAGTTCGCCGCGCGGGAGGACGAAATCCCGGAGCTTGTTCATCTGTATTCACAATGATTCGTAAACTTATCGATCGCGTCTTCAACCGCAATACATCCGCTTCCATCTCTTCCGCCCGCACTTCCTCCACGAAGCCGCATATCATCACACGCGACCAACACGGCATCACGCGCGATCACATCAGTTCCGGTGCGCTTAAAGTGACCTCAGGCTTGCAGGAAGCAGGGTATTCCGCTTTCATCGTGGGCGGAGCCGCACGCGACCTGGTGCTGGGACTGGAGCCAAAGGATTTCGATGTTGCCACGAATGCCACACCCGAAGAAGTGCGCGCTGTTTTCCGCCGCTCGCGTATCATTGGCCGCCGTTTCCGGCTGGTGCATGTCATGTGGGGAGCAGAAACGGTAGAGGTTTCGACTTTCCGCGGCGGCCCATCCGGAGAGACAGGGGGGCTGAGTGCTGGCGAGCATGCGGACGAGCATGGGCGCCTCTTGCGCGATAATGTATTCGGCAGCCAGGAGGAGGATGCCAGGCGACGCGATTTCACTGTGAATGCGCTGTTCTTCGATCCCATCCACGAGGAAATCTGGGACTATCTGAACGGCTATGAGGACCTGAAGGCACGACGCCTGCGCATCATTGGAGATGCGGTACGGAGATATCGCGAAGATCCCGTGCGAATGCTGCGGGTGGTACGGCTGGGCGCCAAGCTCGGCATGGAAATCGATGCCGATACGGCCGCGCCTATCAGCGAACTGGCCCCCCTGTTGCTGCATGTGCCGCCCTCGCGGCTGTTCGATGAAATGCTGAAATTGCTGCTATCCGGCCACGCGCTGGCCTGCGTGACCGATTTGCAGAACCGCGGATTGCATCACGGCCTGCTTCCCATGCTCGATGTGATACGGGAACAACCGCTGGGCGGGCGCTTTATCACGCTCGCGCTCAAAAATACCGATGAGCGCGTGCGGCAGGAAAAGCCTGTATCGCCGGGATTCCTGTTTGCCGCCCTGTTGTGGCACGAAGTGCTCGCCTCTTGGAATGCTTACCAGGCGACAGGTGAAAGGCCTGTTCCCGCCTTGCATCTGGCGATGAATGACGTGCTGGCGGTACAAGACAAGAACCTGGCAATTCCGCGCAGGTATGACGTTATCATGAAAGAAATCTGGATGATGCAGCCGCGCTTTGGCCACCGCTCAGGGAGCAGACCGTTCCGGCTCCTTGAAAATCCCCGCTTTCGAGCTGCCTACGACTTCATGTTATTGCGTTGCGAAAGCGGCGAAGTGGATGAGGAACTGGGTAAATGGTGGGAAGCATTCCAGCATGCAGGTTCCCGCGAACGTGAAGCCATGCTGATCAGCGATGAGAGCCAGAAGAGACGCAGGAGAAACCGTAGTCGTAAAAAATCGGGCGCTGCCCCTACGGGAGAAGGCGGCCACGTAGTATCAGGGAAGCAGGATGATTTTGCCCCATGAACGGGGCTGATAACGGTCGAATCGCCTCGCATGCGTATATCGGACTGGGGAGCAATCTGGACGAACCTGTAGCGCATGTGCAAAAAGCGTTTGAAGAGCTGGGTGAGCTTCCTTTTACGCGCTTGCTGGCGCATTCTTCGCTCTACCGCAGCGCGCCCATCGGGCGTCTGGATCAGCCTGATTTCATCAACGCGGTCGCGCATATCGAAACCGCTCTGCCGCCTCAGGATCTGCTGCGAGCCCTGCTCGGGATCGAGCAAAAGCATGGGCGGATGCGCGAGTATCTCAATGCTCCGCGTACACTCGATCTCGACTTGCTGCTGTATGATGATCTGCAACTGGATGAGGATGGCTTGATCCTGCCTCATCCGAGGATGCACGAACGGGCGTTCGTATTGCAGCCCCTGCTCGAAATTGCGTTGATCAGCAGCATACCGGGGCGCGACAACATAAGGGAATTGCTTGCTGCCTGTGAAGGACAGCGGCTGAAACGCGGGCTGGACACGTGAAGCTTGAGGAATACCGCCACATTGCGGTGGAAGGCCCGATTGGCGTGGGAAAAACCAGCCTGGCACGACGAATGGCGGAGTATGCGGGCGGACAGCTCCTGCTGGAAAAACCCGAGGAAAATCCGTTTCTCGGCAAATTCTACGAGGATATCCGCCGATATGCGCTCCCTACCCAACTGTTTTTTCTGTTTCAGCGCGCCAACCAGTTGCAGGATCTGCCGCAGATCGATCTGTTTACGAAAACGACCATAAGCGACTTTCTGCTGGATAAGGATCCGCTGTTTGCGGGGCTGACGCTCAACAATACAGAATACAATCTGTACCAGAAAATCTATCACCATCTGCAACCCGAAGCTTTCACCCCCGACCTCGTGATCTATCTGCAAGCGTCACCCGCCACGCTGGTGGAGCGGGTGAAGCGCCGTGGCAGTCCCTATGAACAAAACATTTCCGAAACGTATTTGTGGCGGTTGGCCGACAGCTATGCGCGCTTCTTCCATCATTATGAGGATGCGCCACTTCTGATCATCAACAGCGAGCATCTCAATTTCGTTGATAGCGAGGAAGATTTTGCATTACTGCTGAGACAGGTCGAACAAATGCGCGGCCCCAGGGAATATTTCAATTTCGGAAGATGAGCAAGCCGGAAAACAGGAATCTAAAAATGAGTTGGATAACCTATCCGATACACGCAACCAGGAGCTGAACCATGCGTATCACACAAGATGTTTTTCAAAAAATGCGAGACGATGGGGAGAAAATTGCCATCGTTACCTGCTATGACGCAAGTTTCGCTACATTGCTGGAAAGAGCAGGCGTCGATATCCTGCTGGTGGGGGATTCACTGGGGAATGTGATCCAGGGTGAAGAGACTACCCTTCCGGTTACCCTGGATGACATGATCTACCATACACTTTGCGTGAAGCGCGGCTCAAGCACGGCCTTCATCATGACGGATATGCCTTTCGGCACCTCACAGGTGAGTCCGGAAGAAACCCTCCGCAATGCGGCCGAACTCATGGCGGCAGGCGCCAACATGGTCAAGATCGAAGGCGGTTCCCTCATGGCCGAAACCGTGGAGTTCCTGACACAGCGCGGCATCCCCGTGTGCGCGCACATCGGCCTCACGCCACAATCGGTAAACCAGTTGGGGGGCTATAAGGTGCAGGGAAAGACCGACAATGAAGCCGGGCAGTTGCTGGAGGATGCGGTCGCGCTCGAACAGGCCGGAGCAGGAATGCTTTTGATGGAAGTGGTGCCTGCCGCCCTTGCAGCGCAGGTTACCCGAACGCTCTCCATTCCCACCATCGGTATCGGCGCTGGAAAGGATTGCTCGGCGCAGGTACTGGTGCTGTATGACATGCTGGGCATTTATTCAGGTAAGAAGGCGAGGTTCATGAAGAATTTCCTCACGGGCGCCGGCAGCATCGAGGAGGCCGTGCAAAACTATATCAGAGCGGTCAAAGCCGGGGAGTTCCCTGGCGCCGAGCATACATTCTGACTGCCCGGATCCGAGGTGGACGTCATCACGGATATTTCACCGCTACGAACACGCCTCAGGCACGAGTCCTCCATTGCCTTCGTGCCGACGATGGGCGGGTTGCACGAGGGGCACTTGTCCCTGATTCGCGTCGCCCGTCAGCATCGGGAATGTGTAGTCGCAAGCATTTTTGTAAACCGCCTGCAGTTTGCCCCCACCGAGGATTTTGACCGATATCCGCGCACGCTGGAGCAGGACTGCGCGCTTCTCGAAGAGCAGGGCGTTCACGTCGTGTTTGCGCCGGAAGAAAGAACGCTTTATCCCGCGCCGCAAGAGTTTACGGTGGAACCCTCCCCCATCGCAAACATGCTGGAAGGGAAGTACCGTCCCGGCTTTTTTCGGGGAGTGGCAACTGTCGTGCTGAAGCTCTTCAATATCGTGCAGCCGCAGACGGCGGTGCTCGGAAAAAAAGACTATCAGCAATTGCATATCGTACGCGAACTGGTGCGGCAATTTAATTTGCCCATAGAGATCGTTGCAGGCGAAACAGTTCGCGCCCCGGACAACCTGGCATTGAGCTCGCGTAACCGCTATCTCAGCAATGAGGAGCGCGCCGAGGCAACCCGGCTGTATCAGGTGCTATCGCAAGTGAAGCGGGAGATCGAAGGCGGCAATCGCAATTTTGCCGGACTGGAGGAAAACGCGATGAAAACTCTTATCTCCCACGGCTGGAACGCCGATTATGTCTCGATACGCGAGAGAGATACCCTGGCCCCAGCCCAGCCCAGGGATGGGAATATGGTAGTGCTGGGAGCAGGCCGCTTGGGTAAAACCCGGCTGATCGATAACCTGGAAATCATCCCGAAAAAGGAATAGAGGCACTGAAAGCCGACTCAGCGATTGGCACGCTGCTGCCCCAGTTCTTCCCGCTACACCCTGCTTTGCCAGCCCTTGAAACCTTGAAAACTCTGCTCCACCCGAGGCAGTTTTTCACTTCGGACAGTTTGCTATACATCTCTCTTCTATGATTTTCCTGCCCCCACAGCCCAGAAAGCAGGCATCCTGCACCGACTGACACCCGCATTCCACTTCACACTGCTGGTAGCGCAGCCGATCAAATTCCCGCATACGATTCGGCCTGAGGGGAGGCTGCTGGTAGAAAAAAGGAGACGAGTAGCCCAGGCCATAATAAGGTCCTCCCCCCCAGCCCCACGGCGAACCCCACCCCCAGGGATAGCCACCCCAGCCCCATGGGTACCCCCCCATCCCCCAGCCCAGTGTGGCGCGTCCCCAGCCGGAGTATCCGAACTGCATTCGCCGGCGGTATGTATCAAGCTCATCGTCATAACGCTCGACGGCTTTTCTATATCTCTCTTCAGCCAGGGGTTCGATGCGCTTCAGGCAGGCCTGATATGTCGATTGACAGCTTTGCTGGCACATCTCCAGCTTTTGCGTGCATTTTTCAAGGCAAACGATGCCTGCCGGATCGGTTGGGGGTTCGTACCGATGGGTGATCTGATAGCGGGGAGAGAAAACGGTGCAGCCAGCCAACCCCCCGACTAGGTTGATCAGGACTATTGCGCGCTTGACCGGATTCGTACCCATAAACTTCATTGCTGATCTTCGTCAATATCGGAGGTAAGCCCCTATATCATACTCTTACTATACTACTTCACGCTCTCGCGCACCGTTGATTCGTCATAGATAAGTGCGCGAAAAAGTAATTGATTAAAAACGTCTTTTTCACGTCTCTGTTTGGAGACATCAAATAATCCTGAAAAATCAAGCGATTAATCACAGGCAATAGAGGCCTGTTGCCGGCAAGCAACAATGCGATAAGGGTTTTATTCTTCAGCTTTCCACATAAGCCATTGTTTTAATGTCTATTATAATATTGGCACGATAACTGCTTATATTCACGGTGATACCGTAGATCAGCTTGCGTCTGCTGAAAATAAGCTAGGAGCTGTTACCGATCCAGCTCGAAAAGAAATCCACAAGGAATACCGATAACGATTCGCCCAGCGCCGGACAGTGTGTCAACAGAGACATGAGTAAGGCATATTCTGGCGATACAGCCTGACATGAGGAGGAATATTGTGATGCTTTCACCGCACAGCCCGAAGCAAAACCGACTTCTTGCCGCCCTGCCACCGGAGGACTACGCGAGACTGCTCCCTTATCTTGAATTCATGCCTATGCCAGTGGGACAAACAATCTATGAACCGGGAGCGATTATTACTCATTCATATTTTCCCACCACAAGCATCGTCGCACCGCTTTACAGCGTGGAAAGCGGCGCATCGGTACGTCTTTCAATCATTGGCAACGAGGGCCTGACAGGTATCTCGTCATTGCTGGGAGGCACCAGTACGCCTGCCGGGGTCGTGGTACAAAGTGCGGGCAGTGGCTACCGCATGAAAACCGGTGTGCTGAAAAAAGAATTCGATCGGCAGGGGAAATTACAATATCTGGTACTGCGCTTCACCCAGGCCCTGATGACCCAGACGGCGCAGAATGCGGTTTGCAACCGGCACCATAACATAGAGCAGCAGTTGTGCCGCTTCCTTTTGATGAACCTCGACCGGTTGCCCGGCCATGAACTGCAAATGACACACGAGCAGATTGCCGTCATGCTGGGGGTGCGGCGGGAGAGCGTGACGCAGGCCGCGCTCAAGCTGCAGACGATCGGTGCAATACAGTATAGCCGCGGACATATAGCCGTAATGGACCGGGAAGAACTGGAAGATTCCGTATGTGAATGCTATTCCGTGGTAAATGACGAGTATGACCGGCTGCTATGGAACCCCTCCATTGTCGAGCCTGCTCAAACTTTTACAAAGAGGGATACAAACGAAGAGTTGTCGCCGGTAAGCTGAGGAGAGCCCCGGGTTGCTCGGCAAGAACCGGTTTTCCTCCCCGACCCAAGTTCGAGCCGAGTCACCCGGCCTTGCCGCCGCATCTTTGCATTCACGCCTTCATGAGTTCACGAAGAACATAAGGCAATATACCCCCATGCTGGTAGTAGTCGATCTCTATGCCGGTATCTATCCTGCACAGCAGGTCGATTTCCCGGCGTGAGCCGGTATTGTCGCGTATAACAAGCGTTACATCCTGCTGCGGGCGGATGCTGCTCAACCCCTCGATGTCGAATGCTTCATTTCCCTGAATACCGAGCGATTCCACGCTGTCGTCGCCTTTGAACTGTAGCGGCAGTACGCCCATGCCGATCAGGTTGCTGCGATGGATGCGCTCGAAACTTTTCGCAACGACTGCCCTGACCCCCAGTAGCTGTGTTCCCTTTGCCGCCCAGTCGCGGCTCGATCCGCTGCCATATTCTTCTCCCCCGAATACCAGCGTGGGGACGCCGTCTGCAACGTAGCGCATGGCCGCATCGTAGATGCTCATCTGCTCGCCATCCGGCTGATGCAGGGTTATACCTCCTTCGCTGCCGGGAATCATCAGGTTTTTGATGCGCACGTTGGCGAATGTTCCGCGCATCATGACCTCATGATTGCCGCGCCGCGCTCCATAGCTATTGAAATCAGCCCTGGATACACCGCTTGCGAGCAGGTATTTTCCCGCCGGAGAAGTATCCTTGATACTGCCGGCAGGACTGATGTGGTCGGTCGTTACCGAATCTCCGAAGATGGCAAGTGCCCGCGCGTTCCGGATCTCGTTATGCGGGCGGGGTTGCAGCGAGAAATCCTGGAAAAACGGTGGTTCTGCTATGTAGGTCGATTCCGGCCAATCATAGACTTCCCCTGAAACAGACGCTATATCATTCCATAACGGATGATCCTGGGTAAGATTACTGTAGAGCCTTCGGAATGTTTCCCCGTTTGCTGCAAATTTCATCAAGCTCTGGATTTCGTCATCTCGCGGCCAGATATCAGCCAGCCATACCGGCTGACCATTCTCGCCATATCCGAGCGGCTCAGCTGTCAGATCCTTGAGCATGGTTCCCACGAGAGCATAGGCAACCACCAGAGGGGGCGAAGCAAGGAAGTTCGCACGAATATTCGGGTGAATTCTAGCCTCGAAATTGCGATTGCCGGAGAGGACCGCGGCGCAAACCAGATCATTGGATACCACCGTTTCTTCAATCGGCACCGACAACGGGCCCGAGTTGCCAATACATGTGGTACAGCCATAACCGGCAAGATTGAAGCCAAGCTTATCGAGATAGGGCAAAAGGCCCGTTTCCCGGAGATACTCCGTCACGACACGTGACCCGGGTGCAAGCGATGTCTTGATGTGACACTTTACCGACAGCCCTTTTTCCACCGCTTTCTTTGCCAGCAGGCCGGCGGCAAGCAGTACGCTGGGGTTGGAGGTGTTGGTGCAGGATGTAATGGCCGCGATCAGGATATCCGCGTGCGCCAGATCGAAGAGGCCGTTTGCGCCATACACAGGAGCTTCAGCCGGAGTCAGAATAGGCCTGTTATTGACCATTTCCGTGATGTTTCTTTCAGTCCCCGGCCTCACGGCTGCCGTGTTCCGCTCTGCGCTGGCGCTGTCGGCCACCTCTGCGCCGGCGTCAGACTCTTCGCTGCCATGCACCTTGTAGCGAAGTTTCAGTGCGGCAGCATCCCTGCCGTAACCTCCCTGCATGACAGGCCGTGAAAAGAGTTCTGTAAAACGAGTCTTGACATCGCCAAGCTCGATCCGATCCTGGGGACGCCTCGGCCCGGCAAGAGAAGGCTTGACAGTGGAGAGGTCGAGCTCCAGCTCGCGCGTGTAGTCGATCTCACCCTTGCGTGGAACCCCGTACAACTCCTGAGCCTTGAAATAAGACTGGAAGGCCGCGACCTCTTCTTCGTTTCGCCCGGTTCCGCGGAAATATTCCACAGTAGCGTCATCGACCGGGAAAAAACCCATGGTGGCACCATATTCAGGTGACATATTTCCGATGGTGGCGCGATCGGGAACCGTAAGCGATGCGGTCCCCTCGCCAAAAAATTCCACGAATTTGCCCACCACCCCGGATTTACGCAGGAGTTCAGTAACCGTCAGCACCAGATCTGTTGCCGTGACACCCGTGGAAAGCTTGCCCGTGAGGTTCACGCCGACAACATCGGGAGTCAGAAAATAGACTGGTTGCCCCAGCATGCCGGCCTCCGCCTCGATCCCGCCAACACCCCAACCCACCACACCTATTCCGTTGATCATTGTGGTATGTGAATCCGTACCTACCAGGGTGTCGGGATAAAGAATGCCTTCTTTTTCATGCACTCCCCGCGCGAGATACTCGAGATTGACCTGATGCACGATGCCGATGCCGGGCGGAACAACCTTGAAAGTATCGAAAGCCTGCATGCCCCATTTTATGAACTGGTAACGCTCCCGGTTACGGTGAAACTCCATTTCCATGTTGAGCTTGAGCGCGTCATCGGTGCCGTAGTAATCGACCTGCACCGAATGATCGACCACCAGATCAACCGGCACCAGGGGTTCGACCATCTCGGGGTCCTTGCCCATTTTTTTTGCGGTGCTGCGCATTGCCGCCAGATCGACCAACAGGGGCACCCCGGTAAAGTCCTGCAGCACGATACGGGATACAACAAATGGAATCTCATCCAGTCGGGGTGCAGTCGGTTGCCAATCGGCCAATCTTTTTACGTGCGCCTCGGTCACCTTCCTGTTGTCACAATTGCGCAGGACAGACTCCAGCACGATGCGAATGGAGACAGGCAGCCGGGAGATTCGGCCGAGTCCCGCTGCTTCCAGAGCTGGCAGGGAATAATACTTTGCCTTTTTGCCCGCAGGCAGCGAAAGCTCTTTCAGGGTATTGAACAGGTTATGGGCCATAAATACACTCCTTGAAAAATTTCTGCATCTTCATGATGCCGCTCATGGACATCGATCTTGCCGGACGGATCCTGCCCGGACTGCTTCCGCCGGCACTTATTGCTTTTCCGCCCTGTATTCTTCAATGTCCGCTTCAATGACATTTTCAGAAAAACTCCGGTACGCATTTCCGATACGTTGAGCCATAGGGTCGGGAAAAAGGTGAAAATCCCCTGATCGCAGCGCAGCGATTATACCTTCTGCAACGACAGAGGGAGGCGCAGCGGTACCTGCCAATCCGGCAGTACTGCTCATGTCGGTTGCGATCAGGCCGGGATGTACACTCAGTACCGCCGTACCCTGCGGTGCCAGCAGCTCGCGCAATGCCTGGGTAATGGAGTAGGCAGCGGCCTTGGATGCCGAATGCGTCGCAAAATTTGAAGCGCACTTCAAGGATGCAACTGAATTGAGCTGGATGAATGCGCCTCCTCTTTTTTTTGCGAGTATGGGGGCGAAGGTTTGAGCCATGCGAATGAGTCCGTACACATTGATCTTCATTGCCATCTCGAGCGCATCTATCGCATCGGCATCCAGCGGGGTTGAGGTCTTGAAAACCGCCGCGCTGTTGACCACCACCTGAACATCCGGGGCTCTGTCACCCAATGCTGTGATGCTTTCCGGCATGGCCAAATCCAGATGAACTGGAATCACCATGTCGCCAAAGTGTTCCAGCAGCAGATTGGCGGAATCGGGGTTGCGTACCGCTGCATAGACTTTCATCGCACCATGATGCAGCAGCGCCTCGACAATCGCCTTGCCTATTCCACGATTTGCTCCTGTCACAAGAGCGGTCTTTCCGCTGATATCGTATGCTATTTTCATTTTGCGGCTCCTCGCTCAATACGGCCGCTCAAAGCGGGTAAACAGCACGGCGGTCGAAATCACGTTCAGAACTCCAAGGTATAATCCAGGCCCGGTCCTCGTCCCGATCCGGCTTCCGATTGGAGTTTAATTCCCTCATCAAATTATATTCCCCTTAGGAAGTGACTGAACATGTCATTGTGGATTTACTTACATCGGTAAAACCGTGTCTCCGGGTCAGATTTGGCAGGCATGTCACAAAATATTCAGGGCCGATGAGACCGGCGAGATCACGTCATGTTGGTTGCATAAATACAGCCCGACGCAGAATGCGGAATATCCTATAATAGGAAATAAGGTGGCAGGATATCGTTGCCACATATCGTGGCGCGATAAATTGACAGACGTGGGCAGCAACGCGACTGTGAGCCTCATTGGATGCGTTCATTTATTGCGAGCATGGTTACATGACAACTCCAACGGTGGTGCTGTTGCACGGCTTTCTCGGCTTCTCGCGGCGGGGGCCCATAGAACAATTTCGCGGCGTGGAAAAGGCCTTAGCCCGCAAAGATATCAAGCCCCTTATACCGGAAGTACCGGGGGCTGGAACCATAGCGGAACGCGCGGAAATACTCGCAAACAAACTTTTCCGCGGACGCGCGCCGGTTTTTGCCCTGGTCGCCCATAGTATGGGCGGGCTCGATGCCCGGTATCTCATCAGCCACCTCGACCCGGACCGGCGTGTAAAAAGCCTGCTTACTGTTTCCACCCCGCATCGCGGTTCGCCCCTGGCACAATGGTTCCTCGAAGCCAAAGGACCTGTTCCCGCCTGGATTCGACACATTGGGAATCCGGCGCTCGCCGAACTGACTCCCGCCGCATGCGAAGCGATGCAGATCCCGGATAGGCCGGATGTAGCCTATTCCTCCTATGCAAGCTGGCGTCCTTTGGGGGAACTCCCTTTCTGGCTTCGGCCCTATGGCAAGGTAATGCGGGAAGACAACGACGGCATGGTTCCCGTGGCCTCTGCCGGATGGGGAAAATTTCGGGGAACACTGCGCGCCGACCATATCGAGCTTCTGGGCTGGAGTCTGGCCCTGCCGGACAGGCAATCTGCACGGCCTTTCAATCATCGCCAATTCTGGATCGAGGCTGCGAATCAAGCAATCGCTGCAGCAGAAGGTAAGGAAAGTTGAAAAGACGTGTATGGATCCGAACGAGAGCAAAAAATGGGACATGCACTGGTACGATTGGCTGGTATTTGCGGTACCAACGATCTTCATCGTGAGCCTGGGACTGGAATCCGCGTTTGGGACAACCCCGGGTCCCGGTACAGCCGCCCACCGCGATTTCCGTGCAGTCGCGCACTGGTTTGACCCGGTCTTCTTCCAGTACAACCTTATCATGACCCTGGTGGCGGTTCTGGTTGTGCCATCGCTCGCCTTGAGCTACACGATGAAGATGGCGAACCGCAAAGAATGCCGTTTGTACCGCGACGTTCCACCTGAGCGGCGCGGTGAAATCCGCCAGCGGATGGGACGAAGGGCTTCCTTTGGCACCTACAGGGGAAGCGTCTGGCTGACTACTGTCGTCGTGCTGCTCGGCAGTTCCATTCTGCTGCTGTTCAAGCCCGTTTCCTCCTCCTGCGAGCTCGGTGTGGATTTCAGTCTCGGGGCAAACATGCTGACCATGGGCCCCTTCATGGAGCTGTATGAAACAAATCGCGATTCCTATTATTCCCACCTCGTCCGCAACCTGACGGCTTTCCAGTTCGGATTTCTCGGTGCTTACGTCTATTTCATCGGCTCCGTAGTCCGTGCCTACTTCACGATGGACCTGACTTCCAATACGTTCGTCGATGGCACCATCCGCATGATCGTCGCAAGCCTGCTGGCGCTGGTACTCTCCTTTGCGTTCGATCTGCTGCTGCCACACGAACTCGACGTGATTGCGCCCTCAACTGCTGCACCCTCCGACGTGAATGCCGGAACGCCAGCGCCTCCAACGCCTCCTGCCGGTGAGGAGCCCAGAGAAGCCACATCTCCTGAAGGATCAGGCAATGGCGAAAAACTGCTTTCGAAACAGGAAGTCCCCTTTCCTGCCAGATTGAGCCTGCTGCCCCTTGTTGCTTTTTTTCTCGGTTTCTATCCGAAACGGGCTGCGCTCGGAATTGAGCGGATCGTCGTTAAACTGACGAGAGAAATCATCCCCGCGATGAGCTACCGCGCGCTGCCGCTTTCCATGCTGGCAGGAATGAGCTACTCGCATGAATTGAGACTGGAGCGGGAAGGATTCGATAATATCGAAAACCTCAGCAATGCTGACCCTGTGGACTTGGCGATACGCACCTGCTTCAGCTATAGCCAGTTGAAGCAATGGATCGATCAGGCCTGGCTGGCCTCCCATCTGCGTGAAGATTATCCCGGTTTCGCGCAGCGGACAGGCATCACGAACAGTGAGGAGCTTCACTGTTTTTTCTCCACCTGCGAAGCCTCACATACCGATGGGGTGGAACAATTGCTGGCCGCCCTGTCAGCAGACACGGCAACTATCGCTTCGTGGAGATTGAGGCTCAATACTCTCCGGATACTGCTGAATACAAACTCTTCCCCGCAGGAGAACAAGCACGATCTCACCGAAAGGGAACACAGAGCGCCTGATATTGCGCGTCCCGAAGCAGGAACTGGCTCACCTAAATCACAAACAGATCGATAAACTCGTGAACCGGCATCGCTTCCAGTCTATTTTGATCACGGCAGGCGTTCATGATTGCCTCGCACTGATGGGCCGGGAAACGGCGCGCAAGATTGATTCTGAACTTTTCTTCCAGTAGCGGAATGCCTTCGCTTCGACGCAGCCTGTGGCCGACGGGATACTCCACCACCACTTCCTCCAGTTTACTGCCGTCCTTGAATTCCAGTGTAAGACCGTTTGCAATGGAACGTTTTTCAGGATCGTAATAATCCTTTGTGAACTGCGGGTCCTCGACGCAGATTATTTTGTCCCGCAATTCATCGATGCGTGGGTCAGCGGCCACGGCATCCTCATAATCGGCAGACGTAAGCCTGCCGAAAATAAGCGGCACCGCAACGATATACTGCATGCAATGGTCGCGGTCGGCTGGGCTGCTGAGCGGACCCTTCTTGTCGATGATACGGGTTGCGGCTTCGTGGGTACGAATCGTTATTTTCCGGATATCGGCAATCTGATCCTTCACCCGCGGGTATAGTTGCATCGCACACTCCGCCGCCGTCTGAGAGTGGAATTCGGCGGGGAACGAAATCTTGAGCAGCACATTTTCCATCACATAGGAACGCCATCGTTCGATGGGCCTCTGGAATTTGAAAGGCTCTCCCTTGAACAGCACGTCGTAGAACCCCCAGGTTTTCGCAGTAAGTGCTGAAGGATAGCCTGTCTCCCCCTTGAGGGTGATCAGCGCGAGCCATACTGCGCGGCTGGTGGCATCCCCCGCGGCCCAGGATTTGCGCGAGCCGGTGTTGGGCGCATGACGATACGTGCGCAGCGCCTGCCCATCCACCCACGCCTGGGAAAGCGCGTCGATGATCTGGTCGCGGCTGCCGCCTAACAGATGCGTTACGACGGCAGTGGATGCGGCTTTAACCAGCACCACATGATCCAGTCCCACCTTGTTGAAGCTGTTTTCCAAAGCGAGGCAACCCTGAATCTCGTATGCTTTTATCATCGCGGTCAATACATCGCGCATGAGCGGTCGCTGCCTCCCGCTCGTGGCACTGCGCGAAAGCCAGTCGGCTACAGCCAGTATGGCGCCAAGATTATCCGATGGATGGCCCCATTCCGCAGCCAGCCAGGTATCGTTGAAATCGAGCCAACGAATCATCGTGCCGATATTGAAGGCCGCTTCCACCGGATCGAGCTGAAACCGTGTACCCGGAATCCTCGCGCCACCCTTAGATTCGGCGGCACCGGGCACAAGCGGCCCAAGCAGCTTGGTGCAGGCCGGATACGCAAGCGCTTCCATGGCGCACCCCAGAGAATCCATCAGGCAGTGGCGGGCGGTAGCGTAAGCCAGATCGCTTTGGATATCCCGCCCTACGACGTAATCTGCAATGTCGACCAGAACCTGGTCAGGTTGGGGACGGATGTTGAAGGACGCGGATGACATGGGCACATATTATAGAGGAGCCTGCGCCTCCAACAAGAAGAGTCTGTGCGGCGAAAGAAGAAGCTGCTCTTCCTTCTTGACGTTGAATTATTCCAGCATGACAACCAAAGCGCCGGTGATGCGTTATATCCGCATTAACATCGATCCAGCCAGAATTTTTTTTGCTCATGGAACGGTCCAAGTCATACATAGAAAGAGAGGAGTGATTTCAATGGCTGGAATCGCAAAGTGGAGACTGGCATGAAAAAAATGGGATTCATGTACGCTTTCCTCATTTTACTCGGATTGTTTTCGGCACCCGCGGCATGGGCAGACAAGGGGGGTCACTACGGGGGTCACTATGGGGGTCACTACGGGGGTCACTACGGGGGTCCCTACGGGGGTCACCACCATGGGGGCCATTGGGGCAACCCCGGATTGGCTTTCGGACTGGGAGTATGGGGCGGCTATGGTCTGGGTTATTACGGAAGAGCGCCCTACTATCCGCCTTATTACCGCTACGGACCACCTTACGGTTACGCGCCCTACGGCTATCCGGCTTACGGGTTTTCCCCCTGGTATGGCTACACCCCCGGCTACGCGTATCCACCTATGGCGCCACTGGTCGTAACGCCGGCACAGCCCCCTGTTTACATCCAGCAGCCACCGGGGATCCAATCCCAACACCAACCGCCGGCGATCAGTTACTGGCATTATTGCCGCAATCCCGAAGGCTATTATCCCTATGTCAAAAATTGCACTGAAGGCTGGCTGCAGGTAGCGCCTCAACCTGATCAATGAGCGGAACCATCATGATCCAATCCATATTCAGGAAATCCCTGGTTTCAGATAAAGTCCGGTGGGCGGAGTTATTCCCGGAGTTGTCCCCGAGGTTGTGCCTCCCGCTGCTCGTGCTCGCTTCGCTCACCGCCTGTGTCGGTATGCCAACAGGTCCCAGCATGATGGCCCTGCCGGGCACAGGAAGAAGCTTCGACGAGTTCCGCTACGACGACTACCTCTGCCGGCAGTTTGCTTATGACCAGGTTAGAGGAAATACACCGAGTCGCGCTTCGATATCCAGTGGAGTGGGAAGCGCCGCCGTAGGTGCTGGAGTAGGCGCTGCGGCTGGCGCTGCTCTGGGCGGTGGGCGCGGCGCAGCGATCGGGGCCGGTACCGGCGCGTTGGCAGGAAGCCTGGCTGGCATCGGTAGTGCGGGAGCCTCGGGTTCGATTTCCCAGGATCGTTATGACGCCGCCTACGTGCAGTGCATGTATGCCAAGGGACATCAGGTGCCGGTATACGGCCAGGTCACGAACAGCTATCCAGGAGGTCGTTACACCTCCCCTTCTTATTCGCCTTATTCCTCTTCCTACCCGCCTCCGCCGCCCGGGCCGCAGGGAACAGTGAGCATACCTCCGCCACCGCCCGGCGTTCCTCCCCCGCCACCGCCAGGGAAGATACTGAGAAGCGTTCAACCTCCCGGGCGTTAATATCGCAGAAAGCCGGAAAATCCGAGGGCTGGGCGCCTATTAATAGAATAGGACACCAATGATTCCAGCATAGTTATCGCAAATCGCGGTGCACGTCATTGCAGCTGCCGGATCAATCCGGGTAATTCGGCGAAATCATCGAACCAAACCGGTCGCACACCAAACTCAAGATATTTGGCGGACTCGGCTTCGATCTCGCTCCTGTCCGGCTCCTTTCCTTTCCGGTCTCGCGGCCATTTCAGCAATGCATAGTGATAGCGCCCCGGGTATTCCGCGAAGGCCTCACGCAGGAGGCCGTTCATCGCTTCATCGGCAAACGAACATCCTATATAAAGCGCAATGCGCACAGGATTCGCCAGGAATCCGTCGTAGACCGCTTCCAATATCCTTGATCGCGGCCCTTTGTACGTCGTGAGGTACTGGGAAGTGGAAAATACAAAGCGCACATTCGTGATCATGAACAGCCGCCGCGGCGTAAAACCGTGAAGATGAAAGATAGGCTCATGCCATGAACTCTTCTGAGCGAGTTCATCCGGATTGCCCCGCAGCTTGTCACCCTTCATCGCCCAGGCGGCGTGCGGGATTTTCTGCTCCGCGAGCGCTTCCGACATCAGTGCATCGATATTGTAGGTGATAATTGAATCCCATCCGGGAAACAAACCAGGACCGCGCACGCGTACCTCTTGCGCCTGCGCCAGTTCGGCAATAACCCGATGGACTTCGCTTGGCTCTTTCGCACGTGTATAGATGATTTTCGTGAGCAAGCGAAAAAGGTGCTGGCCGCAAAGATCGTAGCAGACCTGCGCCCCGTGCATGAGCGTCTCGACATCGGTTGAAGAATCTTTGGCCTTGACCTCGGCAAGGACGTTCCTCGCGGTTTGTTCCTGCTCAGCCGTATAGCGCTTCACTTCGCTGACGCGTTGCTCGAAACGCCAGGTTCCCGTTCCGCCCGTGCGCACCGTGCCGTCGGGAAGAAACTCGATAGGCGGCTGAGCCGGATTGTCAGCGGCGGGAACGGACTCGTAGAACTCCAGACCCTTGTCGAGCGTTTCCTCCAGCATCAAACGCACCAGTTCGGGCCAGGAGGGCGCCCCTGCGTCCATCGAGACCCCTGCCCCCAGCACGAGCGATAACGTGCTCGAGCCACGAATCAAGCGCAGCAGCCCGAGATCGAAATCCCGCACCTGCCATCCCAGGCGATCCCGAATTTCATCCACATAGGGTAGCGCCCGTCGCACCTCCAAGCGGATATCCGGCAGCGGTTTGGATAAGGGAGACGGGCTGCCGCGGTAGATCCCATTGATGTAGCTTTCAAGTTCCAGAAGAGCAGCAGCGGGATCATCATCGGCTGCAAGTCGCGTTAGCAGCGCATCGTTGCCGCCATGCAGCGCTTTCTCCCAGTCAGAGTGCTGCTCTGACGAATGAGGGATCAGGGATGGGTTCAGCGGCATTTCTGCTTCCTCAGTGCTTAACCGATGTTTTTAGCTACGATGGAAGAAATGTCATAAATTTCTTTTCCGCACGGCAAGGCATTACCCATATCAATATAGTTCATTTCCTGACCGAACTTGATGCCCTCCATTTATCTTGCCCTCTCGTGAACCAGGGATTGGATGCCTCACTGCGCGGGAATTAGACAGTATTGTCTGCACTAAAGGTATGAGTCAGGTAGCCCCGATGCATCGCCGATTAATAGGTAAAAGGTATCACGGGAAAAGCTCATCAATTTGCAAAGCGACACACTGCAAGTTCGGCTACCAGATTAAGCAGTCCTACCTTGTATTTAATTTTGTTGAACACTACTCATGGGGTTACCTCTCATGGGGTTACCTCTTTGTGCTTTCGCGTAGTGACTCGAGTCATAGCATACCGGCATTCCAATCCTGCATGACCCAATCTGCCCAAAGTCACTGGACACATTCAGGCCAAGGTAGCTTAGATATGCTGCGCCCCCAAGGCTATAAGGACGGCACACCGAGTAGACTTGGAAGCCAAGTTGATTGCAAATGCCTAGCTGCAGATGTCCGCCAATTGTAGGGTTATCGGAATTCTCGACTTCATCTGATATCACATTCTTAGGTGCCCTCCACCACGATATATCCTTCAACCTCTCTCTTCGAAAGGCTTCGATGTTTTTCCTTATCCTCGACTTATCAGCGCCTAACAGGAAGACAAAGTCATCCCCTTGATCGTCTGGGTGTTTTTCTAATTTATATTCCAGTTCGCCCTGATTGATTGAGGGGGTGAGGTAGTACATCTTCAGCTTATGTTCCACCGGACAGAAGCCAATGATCGCAACCTCACACTCTGCTCGCTTGCATGCAACAACTCCAAGTTCCTTTACATAAAGCTGCAAAAGTTTAAGTGCAAACTCGGCTATGTCATCCAGTGCGGGGGGAATAGCAATAGATATTACACTGGTGAGACATGTGGATAGCGCAGAGCTCAATGTAAGTCCAACGATTGAGTTTCCTGAATCGCCCCGGTTTTCGTGGAGGCTTTTTGGTTTAAGTTAAACTTCTACCGTGGCCTTTTGGACCAATTGCTGATAATAGTTTGCTTCTGCTTCGGCTGGCGGAATGTAACCGACAGGTTCGAGTAACCGGTGATGGTTAAACCACGAAACCCATTCCAGCGTAGCCAGTTCGACCGATGCCCGGGTTTTCCAGGGGCCGCGACGGTGAATTACTTCGGCCTTGTACAACCCGTTGATGGTTTCAGCCAAGGCATTGTCATAGCTGTCTCCACGACTACCCACGGAGGGCTCAAGACCGGCCTCGGCGAGGCGCTCTGTATAACGGATAGAGACGTATTGAGAGCCCCTGTCGCTATGATGCACCAGGCCATCGGTTTTCTCCGGCTGGCGGGCATACAACGCCTGCTCCAGGGCATCGAGCACGAAGT
>NZ_QAOK01000009.1 GCF_003050865.1 Nitrosospira multiformis
ACGGAAGAAGGCAAGCTCTATCTCTTTGTTGCGATTGACCGTACCAGCAAGTTCGCCTATGCCGAGCTGCAAACACAATCGGACCGAACAGTGGCAACGGCATTCCTGTGCAGCCTGATAAAAGCTACTCCTTACAAAATACACACCATCCTGACCGACAATGGGGTGCAGTTCTGTCATCCGCCACGCTATCGCAACGGCCCGACAGCCAGATACATCACCCACATGTTCGATCTATGTTGCCGTGAGCATGGCATCGAGCACCGTACGACAAAGGTCAACCATCCCTGGACGAACGGCCAGGTCGAACGCATGAACCGGACAATCAAGGAAGCTACCGTCAAGCGCTATCGCTACAGTTCACATGACGAGCTCAAGGCGCATATGCAAACCTTCCTGATGGCCTATAACTTCGCCAGACGGCTAAAGACCCTCAAGGGTCTGACACCCTATGAACACATTTGCAAAATATGGTCTGAAGATCCAGACAGGTTTATTATTAACCCGCACCACCACACTGTGGGGCTAAACACCTAGTTCCATCCATTGCTGGGAGTTGTTAGATTCGACTCTTCTGCAGCCCTATCCTGCGCCTGTCGAAGGGCTTGGCCTGAGCCCCATTCACCTTCGATCCTTCGACAGATTCAGCTCAGGGCGAACAGAGAGAGGTCAGAATGAATGGAAAAAACGCCCGGTCAGAGCGGGAAGCACTACGCCCTAATCTGACACAACTGTTCCCCCTAAGGGCTTGGGCTTAATCTATCATTCCGGCAAAAAACCGAACTCGACCGGAAAATTGACATAAAAAAGGTCGATGTTTTCTGCTTGCAGCAGATGCATGAAACCTTCGGCTTCTTCTTTACTGAGAACAAAACTGACTTCCACGGGCAAGTCGGGCGCCAGTTCAAGAAAAGTTTCCGTATGCAATATGCCATGGCGACCAAAGCCAGCCAGGGCGCGGGTTGCGGTACCGCCATTAAAGCCGCTTTTTTTTGCGTGCTCCAGCAGCCACTCGTACAGCAGTATGCCATTATGCTCGCGGTATTCGCTTACGTAGAATTTGAGAAAGACTCCTTGCATCTCCTGCTCCGTTTGCCCCTCTCATTCCCTGTATCATTCTTTCCCGGATTTGGACAGTCCCGTTTCAATGCTGGGCCAGCCATTTGATGGTCATTATTCCCAGTATAGTCATCACGAGAGAGCCAGCAAGGTGTGAAAATATGATGACAAACGTCCAGGTATATTGTCCACGCAAGAGCAGCGTAACGGTTTCGGCTGAAAAGGTGGAGAAGGTTGTCAATCCGCCGAGAAAGCCGGTGATGGCAAACAACCTTGCCTCGGGCGGGAGAAAGCTGTTGTGATGAAAATACTCGATTGCGACGCCGATAAGATAACCTCCGGTCAGGTTGGCGGCGAGAGTACCCAGGGGAAGGGTCGGAAACAGCGGGTTTAATGTCATCCCAAACCACCAGCGTAACCAGGCGCCCAGCGCCGCACCTGCGCCTACCGCCGTTAATGCATAGACGCCCATTGCTTACACCCGTGTCCGCAAGTTCAGCTATCTTCCATCGAGCGGTTGTAAAGTCCTTCCCGCGCCAGGCCATTTAACTGGCAACGTTTGGAAAACGCGCGCTGTGCTTCAGTCACATTTTTTTCCTCTCCCTTCCAGGCAGCAAGAACCGGTTCCTGGAGCGCCCGACCATAAGAAAAGCTGAGTTGCCAGGGGCAATTTCCCCTCATGATGTTCATGGCATTCAGGTTATCGGTTGCTTCCTCGGGGTTTTGCCCGCCCGAGAGAAACACGACTCCCGGCACTGCTGTCGGGACATAACGGCGCAGGCAGCGGATTGTTGCTTCCGCAACCTGCTGAGAACTGACCTGGAGCGCGCATTTCTTTCCCGGAACGACCATATTGGGCTTGAGCAGTATCCCCTCGAACACTACGCCATGGGCATCGAGCTCCCCGAACAAAGTTTCGAGCATGGCGGAGGTGATGCTTTCGCACCGTCCGATATCGTGCGCTCCATCCATCAGAACTTCCGGTTCCACAATGGGCACGAGGCCGGCTTCCTGGCAGAGGGCTGCATAGCGAGCCAGGGCGTGACAGTTTGCCCGGATGGCATAGGCAGAAGGAAGGGATTGCTCATCGATTTCCATGACTGCCCGCCATTTGGCAAATTTTGCACCCAACTGTTTGTATTCCGCCAGCCGGTCGCGCAAGCCGTCCAAACCTTCAGTGATTTTGTTCCCAGGTTGCAGCGCCAGCGGCTTCGCACCTTTATCCACCTTAATGCCCGGTATGATTCCCCGCTCCGACAGTACCTGTGGAAACGGTATCCCGTGCTTCGAACTCTGTCGTATCGTTTCATCATACAGGATGACGCCGCTGATGTGGCGTTCGATCCCCTCGGCAGTGAAAAGTAGCTCCCGGTAGCGGCGCCGGTTTTCCTCGGTGGATTCAACGTTGATCGGAGCAAAACGTTTTTTTATGGTGGGGTTGCTTTCATCCGCTGCCAGAATCCCTTTCTGCCTGGCAACAATGGCCTCCGCCACTGACTTGAGTTCATCGATGTTCATGAGCTTTTATCCTCCTTAAACAAGCACAGATTCAGGACAAGTAGCCGGATATGCGATTTTTCACCCTCATTGCCGGATTATCGAATAGGCGGTGGTCCAAAAACACCCAGTTGCCACATGATGAGCAAGAGAATGAGGATTCCGATAGTCAAAAGATAGAATGGCCACACGGTTTTTTTATCCTCGTATGGATCCGCCAGCGAGCGGCGCGCCCCTTCCGGCAAGCGGGCGAGCTTGGTAAGTGATGTTCCAAACGGAATATTGATGCGTGCACGCGCATTGATGGCCCATCCATTTGCGTCCAGAACCGGACCGAGGTTGCGTTTTTTCAGCTTGAACCATGCGATCAGCATAGCGGGACCGGAAATCAGCAATATCAGGCCGATGATCGCAAGCGGTATCTGCCAGAATTCAAGTCCCAGTATACCCGTGACAATGGAAGCAACCACACCCCCGATTGCGCCAAGAGCCAGTCCTATTGCTGCAAATATCCCGGCGAATTTGCCTACATCGAATGGTGGCGTTGAGGGCGGAGGAGGAGTGCCGGAGGGCGTGGGGGCACCGATCCCGGCCGCCGCGGCGGTCAGTTTTTCATCTGACTCGGCGGCTTTCCGGCTAGCCATTTTTTCCAGTTGCTCATTGATGAATTTCACCAGCTTTTTGTAGGGGGACCAGAAAGCCTGACGAATGCTGATAGGGTGGTCGATGATTCGCACGATCGTGGCATCCCAATCCTGGCCTTTTCGATCATAGAAAATGCCGTTCCGCCCGACCATCAGGAAATCGGAATCGCCGGCGGTAAAAGCGGCTGCGATACTCATTTTCTCGGTGCCACCCTTACGTATACAGTCGCAATATGCCAGATAGATTCCGCTCATGCTGGCAAACTCCGCATGCTTGGCAATGTCGTCCACTGTTACGCACAGATCACAACTTCGCCCGTCGAGATACAGTGTCCCCAACTGGAAGAGCGCTCTATCCCTGCCTGTATAAAAGCTGCGGAAGGATACGAAATTATTGACCAGATTGAACAGGTCACGGTTGTAGCGCAGCAGTTTTTCCACCGAATGGATTGCCTTTACTTCTTCTTCTACCGCTTTGTCCCGGCTGATCAGCCTGTCGATCTCCTCTTTGTGCCTGCCGGTGGAAATTTCGCGCAAGCGTTCGCCTCCAAGAGGTTCGACAGAGCAGGCAGGCTTGTTTGCCTGCCAGGCTTCAAATGCCGCAAACTTGTCGCATAGCGCTTTCCATTCCGAAGCCGATAAGTTTTCTTTCTCGCCGAGTGATGGTACGACCACCAGGCCGCGGAATGCATCGATTTCTTCCTGCCAGGCAGGATTGATTCCTGCCATTAATGGCAGAGGTTTTTCCGGCTCCACGGTGGCCAGAGGAAAGCTGGCGATATCCCCGCTTTTTGCCGACAATGTTTGCGCGGCAATGCCTTTGTAGTCGTCAGCAGAGCGGCTCAAGGGCACGGCTGAGCGTATGTCATAGGCAGCCAGCCGGCAGCGCGTGAAGTAATCATCGATTTTTTCTTTGACCGTGTGGAAGGCCTCTGCCGCTGCCCGCGTTTTGTCTCCCAGGAACCGGATACCGTCGTCACTTTCGCCCCTGGCTTGCCAGGCGGAATAGCCCGCAACTTCGGCAAAGAACGCGTCGCTGATTTCCTGATCGATGCCTGGCTTCCCGCTCACATCGGTTGCTGATCCACGGCACTTCATGATGTCTTCCACGGTTGCGCGCAGTGCTGCATCGGAAATCTGGCTTGCGGTGATTACCCCATCGCCGTTGAAATCCAGTCCTGCGACAAACTTCTCGATGTCAGCCATATCGGCAAGAGAAATTTCAGGTGCATCGGGCTTTCCGAGACTGCTCAAGATGTATTGTGCCGATGCCAGCACCTGCTGCCCCTCATCGGTGCTGTTGTCAATATCGGCAAGGGCAACACTGCCGGAGCCATTGATCAGCAGATCCGGATTCCTCAGCAGCTTGCCTGTCCACGCGATCGCGGCGAGCACCTCGTTTGCATGCACACGCCCGTCATCGTCATGGTCGATCAGGTCGAGTGTTTTCGTGTCAAATTCTATGCCGCGTGTGGGGCAGCTCAACGCTACCCACAATTTCTGATCCAGGTCTTTTAATGCCAGCAGGTCGGCTCCGGTATCAATTTGTACCTGATCAAAACCGCCTGCCCGGAAAAATTTCCATTGGTGCGTGGTAGCCATTGTGTCTCCTTTATTTTTTGGTTTTATTCCCGACTACGTCCTTATACAGAATTTATAGGCATAGCATGTTTGCATTACAAGATATGTGAACGGATGGCGTTGAAACTGGAAAGCATTCCAAAGATGAAATTTGCGGCGACTGCAGGGACAACGCCGCATCCAGGGAAAGGATTACTTCACATTAGACGCTGCAAGGCCCAATGTCCCCGTCCACGACGTCATCCTTTTGAATCAAAAGCTATTTTATGGCCCTGCCGGCCATGCCGTCGAAACCCAGTTTTATCAATGCCTTTTGCTCGGCTTCACTTTGGACGCCCAGCGCGATCGCTTTCATTCCCAAGGTGTGAGCTTGCCCGCACAGATTTTTCAGGAATTTCTGGTTCGCTTTATTCTGGTTAATGCGGTGAATGAAACTATCGGTTACTTTAAGATAGCTTAGCCCGGCCCCGGCGAGACTTTGAATGCTGTCGAGATGGCGCCCGAAATCCCTGATACCAAGGTGGCAACCCAGCTGCCCGAAAATATGGCAAAAATCGCGAAAGACTTCGAACTTGCGAAAAGCGCCGTACTCCGGCACTTCGATCCAGAGTCGGCGGCACAGTTCGGGATGCGGGCGCAGCAGTGCGTCAAGCTTATTGCGAAAACGATGATTCGCGACTGTTTCAATCGATAAATCAACTGCGACCTCGCCAGCATTCGATCGCAGGAATTCCAGTGCGTGGCGCAATACTGCTACGTCAATGGGACCCGTGATGTTCAGGCGAGCGGCGATGTTGATAAAGTCGGACGCATCCAGCCAGCCGCCTTCCGCTTGAGCTTGCATGTGTGCAACGCCTTCCTGGTGCAGCACCGCACCAGTGGGATCGACAACAGGATGGAAAGCCAGCATGAAGCGGTTGGCAGTCAAAGCATCACTGAAAATGTGGCGCCAGTCGGCGATATTGAGGGAGACTGGAGAAGCCTGTCCTGATGGCCGGGCAGCGAGATGCCAGGCGTTTGCTCCGGTCTGCTCCGCCGTGGCCAGTGCTGCGTCTGCTCTGGAAAGAAGCTCGCTGAGCGTATCGCCGCGTTGATAGGGCACGGCCCCGATATGGCAGAAGTCGGTGATCCTGTCACCGTCACGCAGCGGGAGTGCTGCGAGTTTCTCAGACAATCGCCTGGCAAATTTGGCCGCATTACTGACATCAGGAGCGAGAAGCGCAAAATCCGAGCCATTCAGGCGCGCAGCGAGCGGCGGAGAAGATGCGATCTCCTCGAATTCCTCGGTGATGCCGCCAATCAGTGAACCGACCCGATGAAGCAGTTCGTTTGCGCCAGTTCTGCCGAGTTTGCGGTTGATCTCTTCCAGATTATTGATGCGTATGAGGAAAAAAATTCCACGCCTGCCTTGTATCTGTCCTGTCGCCGCATCTGCAACAGTTGCAGTTGAAGCAAGGGTCTTTCCCTCGTGCAGGACAACTTCACCATGTCCACCCATAGGGTGATATTTTCCCTCGCTGGCCTCATCCTGGGGCATGTCCTGTACTTCGCTGGCAGCCACCGGTTTCTGTTCTACTTCATGACCTTCTTCCCTGCCAATTAAAATCTGGCTAAGCTGGTTCATGAAGTACTCCCGCCTGGCTAAGCCTGTGATCGGGTCAAAGTTTATCTGCTTGTGCAAAGCTTCCAGGCGCTTGGTTTCTTCGATGCCGCGGTTATGCAGGCGTCTGATCATGTCATTCGTGGCACGCGCCAGGCTGCGCAGTTCCGGTATGCGAGGTTCTGAAATAGTGAGAAAGCGGCGTTCCATGATCTCATCGGCCTGCTCGACCATCTCCGCCAGCGGTTTGTGGATACGCTGCAATATCATCGCCCCGATCAGCACACATACGATCGATGCACCCAGAAACCAGAGCACCAGGGTTTTTGCCTGCTCCCAGAGCGCCTGATGCGCGAGCTGAGCCTGGCTGATCACCTTGATCACGCCAAAGTGCAGTAAGGCGTCCGATATCTGGGCTTGACCCGGTGTTGCACTGATTGGAAAGAGACGAGTGAACCATCCGGGAACAGTCGTTTCTATCTTGTTCTGCACGCGTTCTGTGATCAGCTTGCCATCGGCGGAGGTGATGGAAATGACCTGGTATTGGCCACTATCAAAAAATGCCGCGATTTGAAGACCGATGGTGATAGGGTCCTTGCGGAGTTGGGAAATCGAATATGCGAGAGAATTCGCGCTATCGATGTTTTTGCGGTGAAGCTGTTGCTCCAGATAGCTTCGTGTGCCAAGCAGACTTACAAAAAGGCTACCGGTAAAACTTGTGATGGTCACCAGGATAACGGCTAACCATAGTTGTCGAAAGAGAGACATTGAACGCCTTATTGTTTTAGACAGCGTCTTCAGGACAATGTCCTCCGCGGGCGCGATGACGGTTTCATCAAGGAATTATCAACCTGCGGTGGATTCCTGAGTTATGAGATTAGCACGGAGTGGACAGGGGTTCAATTTGCAGAAAACACATCCTGAGAAGCAACGAGACGACATCAAGAGAGATAACCCATGCCACCCACTTCCCATACTGCCTTCATTTCCCATCCGGATTGTCTGTTGCACGAAATGGATTTTTATCATCCTGAAAGTCCAGCACGACTGAAGGCGATCGAGGATGAGCTATCTGCTTCAGGACTGATGGAGAAGCTGAGATATTATCCGGCGCCATTGGTGACTATTGGCCAACTGGAGCGTGTGCATACACAGGAACATGTTGCAAGGTTGCAGGCAGCAGCCTCCCGCGCAGCTTCGGGAGGTTTCACGTACCTCGATCCGGATACCGCCATGAACCGCCACAGCCTGCAAGCGGCTTATCGGGCCGCAGGGGCAGCTGCCTTCGCTGCTGATCTCGTGATTGGAGGAGTGGTGGAAAATGCGTTTTGCAGTATTCGCCCTCCGGGCCACCATGCCGAACGCGACCACCCGATGGGTTTCTGCCTCTTCAACAATATTGCCGTAGCGGTTGCTCACGCGCTTGAAGCACATGCTCTGGAACGGGTCGCGGTGGTGGATTTCGACGTGCATCACGGCAATGGTACGGAAGATATCTTTCAGCACGATCCGCGCGTCATGATGGTCTCGACATTCCAGCACCCGTTCTATCCTTATAGCGGCATCGCAGGCCGTTCAGAGCGGATGGTCAATATCCCGCTGCCGGCAGGGAGCAACGGCAAGGTATTTCGGAAAGCAGTGGATGAATTCTGGCTGCCGGCGCTGGAAAGATTCGAACCGCAAATGTTGTTTGTTTCCGCTGGTTTCGATGCTCATGCCGATGATGAGCTTGCTTCTCTGAATCTGGTGGAAGACGATTATGCGTGGGTAACTGAAAAAATCAAAGAGGTTGCCCGCGTTTATGCCGGGAAACGTATCATATCGGTGCTGGAAGGCGGGTATGCGTTGGCTGCGCTGGGACGAAGCGTGGCAGCACATATAAAAGTCCTTATGGAGTGCTGACAGCTCAAAACGTGCCCCCCCAACACCTATATTCCAGGTACCTCTTTGACCCTTCCGGTTTACCTGAGAGTCCTTCCTCAAGCATATCTTGAGCCTGCCAAAGGGAATGGGGAATGTCCTGAGCCGGGCCTATCCTGAGCTCCGTTCGCACTTTACAAGCATGCCTTGAGACACCGAAGGACTCAGAGCGAACGGAGAAGAGGGATACAGGTCAAAAGGTGGAGAGTCAGGTTGAAAACAGGAAACCAAACCTTGTGTTCGATAGAATTTCCCCGAAGACGTTTCGCTATTCTCCTATCAAGTCTATGATGGAAATAGCAATGAAGGGATCAGACGCGGTATTTTCCGGCTCATACCGAGAGGGTGGCATTGAAGGGCAACCATAAACTGGGCGTTCCCCTGATTCTGTTAATCGTTCTCACGATCATGGCGGGGGTTGTATGGCAATACTTGGCCGGAAGTAAGCCGAACATCAGGATAGGTGTGCTCCACTCCCTCTCCGGGGTCCTTGCTGCAAGCGAGAAGCCGCTGGTCGATGCCATACAGTTGGCCGTTGAGGAGGCCAATGCCGCAGGAGGCATCAAGGGTCACAAAATTGAAGCGGTGGTAGCGGATTGCAGGTCAGACGCGGCTCATTGCGCGCGGGAGGCCGAACGCCTGATTCTCGAAGAGAGAGTAGAGGCGTTGTTCGGTTGCTGGACTTCTACCTGCCGGAACGCTGTGAAACCGGTTGTGGAACGGCATGATCACTTGCTGTTTTATGCGTTGCGGTATGAGGGCATGGAGCAGTCGCCAAATATTATCTATGGAGGTGCGGTACCAAACCAGTTGGTGATGCCTGCCGTGCACTGGGCCCTGGAAAATCTTGGTAACCGAAAACATGCACGTCATAGCGGCAAACGGGTCTATCTAGCAGGGTCGGATAACATTTTTTCGCGAGTCCTGAATATTCTTATCAAGGATGTTCTGGCAGCAAACGGTGGATTTGTATCGGGGGAATATTATCTGCCTCTCGGTTCCCAAGACATGGATCCTCTCGTAGAGGATATCGTGGATCAACAGCCCGATCTAATATTGAGCACGATTGCGGGCGCCTATAATGCGGGGTTCTTTCAAACGTTGAACAGGAGGGGAATCACAGCGGAGAGCATCCCGGTATTATCGTTCAGTGTTACCGAGCTCGTGCTGTCCGTACAGGACAAGATACCGATGGCGGGACACTTCGCTGCCCGGAATTATTTCCAGACCATTCCTTCGCCGGAGAATCAGGCATTCGTCCAGCGGTTCCGCGACCGCTATGGGGAGAAAGCTGTTATTGACAGCCCGGCAGAAGCCTCCTACGTCAACGTGCGCATGTGGATTCAGGCTGCCTCAGAAGCAGGCTCGGGTAATCTGGCAAAGGTACAAAGATTGATTTTGCGTCAGAGCCTTCCTGCTCCAGAGGGGATCGTGTCGCTTGATCCGATTACTCGCCACGTATGGAAAGTGGCTCGGGTTGGCAAAGTGCGGGAAGACGGACAATTCGATATCGTGTGGGATTCCACGCGCCCGCTGGAACCATCGCCGTTCCCGTCCTATCGGTCGCGTGAAGAGTGGAACGTCCTGCTGGAGGAGGTGCTGAACAAATCTCTGATGATGCAGACAACGCAGTTCATGGAAAAACCCCCGGGGCAACTCCAGAGGGCCGAAGGGTTGAAGCGATGATACGCTTTACCTCACTTACGCAGCGTTTTGCTGTCTGGTTTGTAGCCGTTTCCGTGCTGCCTATCCTGATCATTGGTTATGCTCTGTTGCGTACCTTTGAGACCGAGGCGGAAAAGGCCGCAATTCAACAGGTGTCAGCGATCGCTGACATGAAAGCGGAACAGATCGACAGCTATCTGCGCGAGCGTTTGCTGGACGCGAGGGTGATCCAGACGACCAGTACGACACGCATGGCCATGCGGGACTTCAGCCGTATATATACGAAGAGTGGAGTGGACTCTGATGCCTATCGTCAACTGGATGCATTTTATCGCGAACACTTCAAGCGCTTCGTGGAGGATGCCGGGTATTACGATCTGTTCCTCATCTCCCCCCAAGGCGAAATCGTCTACAGCCAGGCCCATGAATCAGATTTTGCGACGAGCTTGATCACGGGTCCGTATCGAAACAGCGGTTTTGCCTGGGTTGTGCGTGCTGCACTCAATATCTTGCAGAGCGGCGTCTCGGATTTCGAATACTACCCGCCCTCGAAAGGCGCAATTGCGGCCTTCATGGCATTGCCTATTATTGTTCAGGGAAAGCTGGAAGGCGTGCTGGCGCTGCAGATCTACAGTGAACGCGTGTTTGAGGTAGTGACCGACAACGTGGGACTAGGAGCAAGCGGTGAAACGGTCGTGACGCGCCTTCTCAACGATCGCACCGCATTGGTCATCGCGCCACTCAAGCATGAGCCGGATGCGGCGCTGCAATACAAGATACCTCTCGGTACTTCCCCATTTTCCATTGCGGTCCAGAGCGGATTGCATGGGGAGCGCGGGGGCGGAGTGAAAACGGACTATCGGGCCAAGGAGGTCGTGGCCGCCTGGCGCTACCTGCCGCGCATGAACTGGGGTATCGAGGTCAAGATGGATGCGGAGGAAGTGTTTGCTTTCGTTCCCCGCGTGCGCAACTACAGTTTGATAATCCTGGGGCTCACCCTGATTGCTGCCATGCTGGGTGCTTTGTTGTTCAGCCGCCGCGTGGTCACCACACTGACAAACCTCAGTCACAGCGCGCAGCACATCGCCGGCGGAAACCTAAAGCAGCGTGTTCCCGTTGCCGGATGGGATGAAATCGGTCAGCTGGCCAGCACCTTCAATACGATGACTGAGCGCCTGACCGCCAGCGATCGTCAGCGTGACGTAGCCGAAAAAGATTTGCGCCAGCTCAACCAGAACCTCGAAAACCGTGTTGCCAAACGCACAGCTGACCTGGAGCAGGCGAATGCGGTGCTTGTCAGCAAAGAAGAAGAAATGCGTTCGATCGTGGAGCACATGGTGGACTGCATCATTACGATCGACGACAAAAGCATAATACGCTCGGTCAATCCCGTTATCGAAAAACTCTTCGGTTACACCCGGGAGGAAGTAATCGGTCAACCCATTTCCATTCTGATGCCCGAACCTTTCCGCAGCGGTCATGAGGGATATGTTGAGAGATACTACCGGACCGGAAGGGGGCGGTGTGAATTCGATCACATTCTGTCGCTGGAAGTCGAGGGTGTGCATAACATCGGCATGGGCCGCGAAGTCGAAGGCCGCCACAAGAATGGTGAACTCGTCGACCTGTATGTGGCCGTGAGCGAGTATTTCGTGGGGGGGAAACGTTATTTTACCGGTGTGCTGCGCGATATCCGCGAACGCAAACGAGTCGAGCAGGCTTTGCGCAACAGCGAACAGCGCTTTCGCGCCATCGTGGATAACCTGGCTGCGATTGTTGGGGAAATGACGCCCGACGGAGTGCTCGTGGAGATCAATCGCACCGCGCTCGAGGTGGGCGGCCTGCGCAGCGAAGATGTTATAGGAAAGTGCCTGTCGGAGACCAGTTGGTTTTCCTATAAGCCGGAGGTACAGCAACAGATCCGCGAGGATATCCGGCGCGCACTGGCGGGCGAGATCGTGCGTCATGACGTCGAGATACATATCGCCAATGGCGATCTGATGACAATCGATTTCATGCTGGTGCCAGTGCGGGATGATAAAGGCAGGGTAATCAAGCTGATTCCGTCCGGCATTGACATCAGTGAGAGAATCCGGATTCTCAAGGACCTCGAACAGGCCCGGCATGATGCCGAGCAGGCCAACGAGGCAAAATCAATCTTTCTTGCGGCCATGAGCCACGAGATACGCACTCCCATGAACGGTGTGATCGGCATGGCCGACGTATTGCAGCAGACCAGCCTGAGCGGTTATCAGATGGAGATGGTCGATCTCATCCGTGAATCGGCTTTTGCCCTGCTGGAAATCATCGAGGATATCCTGGATTTTTCAAAGATCGAAGCAGGAAGACTGGAAATCGAGCAGGCGCCGATGTCCGTGGAAAAGGTTGTGGAAAAAGCATGTGCCATGCTCGAAAGCCTGGCTGCCAGGAAGGCTGTGGAACTTACCCTGTTTCTCGACCCGGCGATACCTGATGAAGTCCTCGGTGATGCACTGCGGCTGCGCCAAGTGCTCGTTAATCTTGCCAATAACGCCATCAAGTTTTCCAGTGGATTACAGGAGCCGGGTCGGGTGTCAGTGCGCGCGCTGCTTGTTGAGCGCAGCGAGGATGGGGTAACAGTGGAGTTCGATATAACCGATAATGGCATAGGCATGAACGAGGAGGTGCAATCGCGACTTTTCACCTCTTTTACTCAAGGCGATACATCAACTACCCGGCGATACGGCGGAACCGGGCTGGGTCTTGCGATTACTCATCACCTTGTTCAATTGATGGGAGGCAGTATCGGGGTGCAGAGCGCCCCGGGTGAAGGTTCGGTTTTCACTGTGCGTTTAACGTTTGACCTCATTCCTTCCTCGCACCTGGAAGATAAGGTTATCGATCTCACCGGCGTCTCCTGCCTTGTAATCGGTGCTGAAAAAGGTTTGGCGGACGATCTGGCGGTATATCTGAGATACAGCGGTGCGGCTGCAGAGCGAATGATCGATTTGCCAGCCGCGCTCAAGCGGATCGAGACGCTTCCGCCGGGCCTATGGCTGCTGGTCATGGACGCCGGACATGAAACACCCCCGCTTGAAGAATTGCGTGCTGCCTTCCGTTCCCGCCCCGACCTGGATCCTCATTTCGTAGTCCTCGAGCACGGTCATCACGAGCCTGATATTGAACCCCGCTTTGTCGTCATCCGTCGCGGGCGCAGGCGACATGAGCGTACCGAAGAGGTCGATACCGTTACGCTGGATGGCGATGTCATGCATCGTGACGCCTTCCTGCGGGCGGTCGCGCTCGCTGCCGGAAGACTGCAGGAAGAATTACCCGCGCCGCCATCAGAGGAAGTGAAGGCGGTGGAATTGCCGTCGCGAGAAAAGGCGCTAAGTGAAAGCCGCCTTATCCTTGTCGCCGAAGACAGCGAAATCAACCAGAAAGTGATCCGGCAGCAGCTTTCTCTGCTGGGTTATGCGGCGGATATTGCGAAGGATGGACGGGAGGCGCTCAATCGCTGGGAAAGCGGTAACTACGCATTGCTGCTGACAGATTTGCACATGCCGGAAATCGACGGTTATCAATTGACTGCGGCAATTCGCGTCAAAGAGGGGGAGCAAGGTGCTGCGCGCAAGCCCATTATTGCCATTACGGCCAATGCGCTCAAGGGTGAGGCTGAACATTGCCGTGCCGTGGGAATGGATGACTATTTGAGCAAGCCCGTGCAGCTCTCGCATTTGAAAGCGGTACTACAGAAGTGGTTGCCTTCCCCCGCCAGCACCGAATTGCTCGAACTGGCTCCATCAGACTCTACTGCGCCTGCACCTTCCGCCACGGCCACACCCGTTGCTCCCGCTACGCCCAGGGAAACTGCTACAACCGGCGCCCCCGCTCTATCCACAGTTGCGGCAAAACCTGTCGATGTCCGTATCCTTGAACAGCTCGTAGGTAACGACCCTGCCGTGATCAGTGAATTCCTCCAGGATTTCCGGGCGAGCGCACGAAAAACAGCAGACGAGTTGCGAGCAGCGTGCCAGGCAGGTGATGCGAAAACAGCCGGTAGTATTGCACACAAGCTTAAGTCCTCGGCTCGCTCAGTAGGCGCATTGCAATTGGGTGAGTTGTGCGCTCAAATGGAACAGGCGGGCAAGGCGGGTGACATGACCCGATTGAATGAGCTATTGCCATCTTTCGAATCGGAATCTGCTGTTGTGGATAAGTACATCCGGTCATTGGCATAATGTTGTCGTCTGACAGACAAGTTGCCTCCAGCGACGTCCGGATTCAGAAACCGGCCTGAATAATAACTGAAAAGATAAACGTTATGGTCGAACGATCGGCAGTGAAGATTCTGGTGCTTGATGACGAGTCTTTCATGCTCAAGCTGTTGAATCGCGTTTTATCCAACCTCGGATATGGCTCGATCACACTTTGTGACAGCGGGCGTGTAGCGCTGGAAAAAATAGCCAATGCAGACGCTGATACAGTACCCAATGTGATTCTGCTGGATCTCAACATGCCCGAAATGGATGGGATTGAGTTCGTGCGGCATCTCGTGGATCTTCACTATCCCGGCAGCCTTATATTGGTCAGCGGTGAGGATGAACGCATACTTCAGACGACTGAAAAACTTGTGCGCGCTCACAAGATTCCCATACTGGGTTACCTGCATAAACCAGTGACATCTGACGCTCTGGCCGCCATGCTGGGAAAGTGGGGGCCGCCTTCCGCCAGTGTCCCTGGTACAGCGAAGAAAGTCTACAGCGCGAATGAGCTTCGTACCGCCATAAAAGGGGGTGAACTGATCAACTATTATCAACCCAAAGTCGCAGTGGCGGGCGGTGAAGTGGTCGGCGTAGAGACGCTTGTAAGATGGCGTCATCCGACAGATGGAATAGTATTTCCGGATCAGTTCATTGGAGTGGCGGAAGCTTCGGGTTTGATCGATGATTTGACTCAGGCCGTATTTACTGCCGCTATGATCCAGGCGAAAGCCTGGCAGGAAGCCAGACTTTCGCTGCGGATTGCTGTCAATGTTTCCATGGATAACCTCGCGTCGATCGATTTTCTGAACTTTGTTGCGGAAGCGGCGGCAAAGGAGGGGATAGCGCCCCAAAATGTGGTGCTGGAGGTAACTGAAAGTCGACTGATGCAGGATACACGGGCGCCACTTGAGATTCTGACGCGGCTGCGGTTGAAGCGTTTCCGCCTTTCCATTGATGATTTTGGTACAGGACATTCATCACTGGCCCAGTTACGCGACATTCCCTTCGACGAACTCAAGATAGATCAAGGTTTCGTACACCGCGCATCGATGGATGAAACCCTGCGCGCAATTTACGACGCGAGCTTGTCTTTGGCTCGACAGTTGAATATGGAAGTCGTGGCGGAAGGCGTGCAGGACCGGGAGGACTGGGACCTCCTGCTCCGTACCGGGTGCGATCTTGCACAAGGAACTTTTGTTTCGCGTCCCCTGCTGCCGGAAGAGATACCGGGCTGGATAGAACTGTGGCGGGAGCGGGTTCGAAACGAACTTTTTCCGACGGAAGATATAAAGGAATAACCGGCAGAGCGGCAGGGCAGGAGCGATTTCTTCGGGAATGACGGGAGCGTTTGCAGTTTTCGAGTCTTTCACGCCATTTGCTCTGTCCTTCGGGTCCGTCTGTTCGGCCCTGGCAACAATCTCTACGCCCGCTGAAGGGGCTTTTTTACGCAAGTTGGGGGCTGTGCGAGGAGATAGCGGGATTTAGTATGAATACGAGACAGTTCGCTTTCTGGATGAGGCGGATGGATGAGTTTAGTGCATGGAATGTAATCCGATCATATTGCCCTCGGTATCGAGGACCAAGGCGATGAAACCATATTGGCCGATGGACATTTTTTCCTTGAAAAGGCGCCCCCCATGCTCGGCAGCACGAGCGGCCTCTACCGCACAGTCTTCACACTTGAAATAAACCAGGGTGCTGCTTCCGCCGGACGGGCAGCCCTCCATTTTTGCCAGTGCGCCGGCCGCGCCATAGCCTTCCTCCGACATGGGGAAGGCCCATAGTTCTATATCGGGGCTTGGTATCTGTTCGAGCTTCCCTTGCAGAACCCCTTCGTAGAACGTTTTTGCGCGTTCCATGTCCTGTACATAAATTTCAAACCAGACGACTGGATTGGATTTCATGGCGTTGCTCCTCAATGTTTATCATCCGGTTAAATCAATAGTGCAGCCGCTACCCGTCGTTCTTCCGCCGATAATATGTTGTAAGTGCGGCAGGCAGCGGCGGTATCCATCACTTCTATGCCAATGCCGGACTCGATCAGGCTTCTGGTAAGTTGCGGATGGGGAAAACGCAATGTGGCGCCGGTTCCGAAGAGGACCATTTCTGGCCGCAGCGAGAGGATGAACTGAAAGTGTTCAGTGTTGAGTTCCTCGAACGTTTTTGCCTCCCACTCCTCGATCAGGCGATCGGGCAACACGATCAGGCTATGATCGTAGCGTACGTGATTGATCATGACGTAGTCGGTTCCGTAACCGGTAAACAGGTTGTGTGCGGTAGGACCGGAAAGATGCAGTTTCACACGAGACTCCATTTGCGGCAGTTTAGCGGGTCGGGTAACATTACATCTTTTTCCCGTCGCGATAAAGGTTTTGCGCCGAATAAAGCTGAAACGACAGAATCTCTTGATTTTCAATGCCCAACACTCGCAGGCACTCCCGGTTACGTACTTCCATCTGAACCCGGCCTTGCACAGAGCCTTCGCTGACCTTTGCCTTTGCCGTAAGGCTTTTGCCACCCATCCATCCCATATCTGATGCAGCCCATTCTCAAATCCAGCAAGTTGGCCAACGTATGCTATGACATTCGCGGACCGGTGCTTGACCGGGCGCGGCAAATGGAAGAGGAAGGGCACCGCATCATCAAGCTCAATATCGGGAATCCGGCATCATTCGGTTTCGAAGCTCCCGAAGAAATCCTGCAGGATGTGATGCATAACCTTTCCGCTGCATCCGGTTATTGCGATTCGAAAGGATTGTTTGCGGCACGCAAGGCCATCATGCATTACACGCAGGAGAAGCGTATCGAGGATGTCCGGCTGGAGGATATCTACATCGGCAACGGCGTTTCCGAACTGATCGTGATGGCGATGCAGGCGCTGTTGAATACGGGCGATGAGGTTCTGATTCCTTCACCCGATTACCCGTTGTGGACAGCAGCGGTGGTGTTGGCAGGCGGGACTCCGCGCCATTATGTGTGTGACGAGCAATCGGGCTGGTTGCCTGATCTGGAGGATATCCGCTCGAAGGTTACCTCAAACACCCGTGCGATCGTTGTCATCAATCCGAATAATCCGACAGGTGCGCTTTATCCGGACGAAGTGTTGCGTGAAATCATCGAGATTGCACGTCAGCATCAACTTATCGTCTATGCGGACGAAATTTACGACAAAGTCTTGTACGACGATGCGACTCACACTTCGATTGCTTCCCTGGCGGATGACGTCCTGTTCGTTACATTGAACGGATTGTCCAAGAATTATCGTGCTGCGGGATTTCGCTCGGGATGGGCAGTGGTTTCCGGAACAAAACACTATGCCAGTGACTATATCGCTGGTCTGACCATGCTGGCCTCCATGCGGCTGTGTGCGAATGTTCCTTCGCAGTTTGGTATTCAAACGGCGTTGGGGGGTTATCAAAGCATCAAGGATCTGGTCATGCCCATGGGGCGGCTTATGCGGCAACGCGATCTCGCCTGGAAACTGTTGACGGAGATTCCGGGTGTATCGTGCTATAAGCCACGGGCCGCAATGTATCTGTTCCCGCGCCTGGACCCCGCAATCTATCCGATCGAGGACGACGAGCAATTTGTGCTGGATTTGCTGCTGGAAGAGAAGGTGCTGCTGGTGCAGGGTAGCGGTTTCAACTGGCCGTATCCTGATCATTTCCGTGTTGTATTTCTACCTAACAGTGACGACCTGACCGAAGCCATTAGCCGCGTTGGAGGCTTTTTGGCTCGCTATCGCAGGCAGCACGGAACCGGGTGAGGCAAACTTAACCTCTGTAAACGAGAACGCCGCATACGAATAAAAGTCTCTTTCAGCAAATATGGCAAATATGTCCGAAAAATTCATCATTACCGAAGATATGAAACCTATCAACGTGGGCCTGTTGGGGGCAGGCACTGTCGGCAGCGGCACGTTCGCCGTGCTCAAACGCAACCAGGAAGAGATTACACGGCGCGCCGGTCGCAGTATCGTCGTTCGCATGATTGCTGATCGAGAGGAAGAGAAAGCCCGCCGGATTGCAGGCGACGATGATGTCATTGTCACGGACGACGCGAATGAAGTGGTGATGAATCCCGATATCGATATCGTGGTCGAACTGATCGGTGGCTACACCGTGGCCAAGGATTTGATACTGAAGGCCATCGAGAATGGCAAGCATGTCATTACCGCCAACAAGGCATTGCTTGCTTCACATGGGACCGAAATCTTTGCTGCGGCGCAGAAAAAAGGCGTGATGGTGGCATTCGAAGCGGCGGTGGCCGGAGGCATTCCTATCATCAAGGCCTTGCGTGAGGGGTTGACTGCCAACCGCATCGAGTGGATTGCCGGCATTATCAATGGCACGAGCAACTTCATCCTTTCGGAAATGCGAGATAAGGGGTTGACGTTTGAAACCGTATTGAAGCAGGCGCAAAAACTGGGCTATGCCGAGGCCGATCCCACTTTTGACATCGAAGGTATCGATGCGGCGCATAAACTCACGATCATGGCCTCGATTGCCTTTGGCATTCCGATGCAATTTGACAAGGTATATACCGAAGGCATAACGAAATTGACCCGCGAGGATATCCGGTATGCAGAGGAACTGGGCTATCGCATCAAGCTGCTGGGCATTACGAAACGTACACCCGGAGGAATCGAGTTGCGTGTGCATCCGACACTCATCCCTGCTCGCAGGCTGATTGCCAATGTCGAGGGGGTCATGAATGCCATCGTGGTGAGAGGCGATGCGGTAGGCTCTACCCTCTATTATGGTCCGGGCGCGGGCGCTGAACCTACAGGGAGTTCAGTCGTGGCAGACCTGGTGGATGTAACCCGCATGCACACTGCCGATCCCAAGCATCGCGTTCCTCATCTTGCCTTCCAGCCCGAACGCCTGTCAGATACGCCGATCATCGCGATGGACGAGGTGGAAACGTCTTATTACCTGCGGCTGCGAGTCATGGACAAACCTGGCGCCCTGGCCGATATCACGCGTGTGCTTGCCGACCTCGGCATTTCCATCGAAGCCATGATGCAGAAAGAGCCAAGCGAAGGCGAAGACCAGGTGGATATCATTATGATCACCCATTTGGCAGTGGAAAGGAACGTTAACGACGCTATCGCTCGAATAAAGCGATTGCCCATAACAACGGGCAAGGTGACCCGCATCCGACTGGAGCATCTGGGCAGCAAATAATTTACAGAACCGGTTGCAATCTACAATCCATACTGCTTCGCGGGTATGACGAGACTTGAGGAGCCTATTGCGAAAATTCCTCATCCCGCTTTCATATTTTATGCATCGCGTCACTTTTACCTTTTTGCGAATTTGTACAAGGCGGATTTAGGATAATGCTCTACATTTCCACTCGTGGCGGCATGCCGCCTAAAAAATTCTCCAGGATTCTTCTCGGCGGCCTTGCTCCGGATGGGGGGCTGACGATGCCGGAAACATATCCGAGATTCGATAGCGCACAACTGCAGGAACTGCGTGGCATGGATTACCGGGAACTCGCGTTCGAGATCCTTTCACGTTTTGCGGATGACATTCCTGCCCCGGACCTACATGGCATCATTGCGCGAGCCTATACCGCCCAGTCGTTTCAAAACGATGAGATCACACCGCTTAAAACCCTGGAACCGGGGCTGCACATACTCGGTTTGTCGAATGGGCCGACGCTGGCCTTCAAGGATATCGCCCTGCAATTACTGGGCAACCTGTTCGAGTACGCGTTGGACAAGAGTGGCGAGCAACTGAATGTCCTCGGTGCAACTTCCGGCGATACCGGGCCAAGCGCAGAGTATGCCATGCGAGGCAAGCGTGGCATTCGTGTGTTCATGCTTTCGCCGCATGGGAAAATGAGCCCGTTCCAGACAGCTCAAATGTTTTCCCTGCATGATCCGAATATTTTCAATATCGCGATCCGTGGCGTGTTCGACGATTGCCAGGACATTGTCAAGGCTGTCAGCAATGACTATGCGTTCAAGCAGAAATATCGCATCGGCACGGTTAATTCCATAAACTGGGCGCGTATTGCCGCCCAGATCGTTTATTACTTCAAAGGTTATTTTGCCGCCACCCGCTCGAATACGGAGCAGGTATCTTTCGCCGTGCCATCGGGAAATTTCGGCAACATTTGCGCAGGGCATGTGGCGCGCATGATGGGCCTGCCTATCAAAAAACTGATACTTGCCACCAATGAAAATGATGTGCTGGATGAATTTTTCCGGACGGGACATTATCGCCCGCGCACAACCGTTGAGACTGTCCAGACCAGTAGCCCCTCAATGGATATCTCCAAGGCCTCGAACTTCGAGCGCTTCATTTTCGACTTGGTTGGAAGGGATGCCGCCAAAGTGAAGGAATTATGGCAGGCAGTAGATGAGGGAGGCGCCTTTGATCTCGTCAATACGCCTCTGTGGGAGAAAATCGAAGACTTCGGTCTTGTGTCAGGAACCAGCAGTCATGCAGATCGAATCGCGACCATTCGCAAGGTGCATGATCGGTATGGTTTGGTGATAGATCCGCATACCGCTGACGGTGTAAAAGCGGGATTGGAGCAGCGTGAGCCCAATATACCCCTGATCTGCCTTGAAACCGCATTGCCCGTCAAATTCTCGGCAAGTATTGTCGAGGCAATCGGACATGAGCCTCTGCGCCCGGCCGGATATGAGAATATTGAAGAAAAAGCGCAGCGCTATGTAGTCATGGATGCTGATGCAGGGGCGGTCAAGGCGTTTATTGTGGAGCAGGCGGGGCAGGCCCAAACCGCGGCTGCGGTATAGGCTGGCGATGAGACGGAAGGTGGAGCGCCAGTAAATATAAGCGCGGGCGGCAGCATCGCCTTCTATTCCGCCTCGCTTCGACAGATTCAGGACGAACAGCGACAGGAAGGACCTGTCACTTTATTATTCGCGCTGCTTTTCAGCGGCAGCAAGAAAATCATCCAGTATGGGACCGGAATCGAGCAGGTCTGTGGCGGGGCCATGGAATTCGGGATGCCACTGGAATCCCGTCACGTAGTTGTCTCCGTGCATGCGTATTGCTTCGATGATGCCGTCAGACTCGGATACTGCCTCGACCATGGAATCCCGTCCCAGTTCCTTGATTGCCTGATGATGTATGCTGTTGACAAGGTGTTGGTAGCGATTGCCGTAGAGCCTCGCCAACCGGGAATTTTCTTCAATCAACAACGCATGCCGATGCTGGTCATACAACACGGCATCTACGTGAATGAGGCATTCCGGGCGATCCGTCGCGATATCCTGGTATAGGCTTCCACCCAACGCTACATTGATGAGCTGGAGTCCGCGGCAGATACCCAATACCGGTTTTCTTTGTACCACACATTCCCAGAAAAGCTCCATTTCGTAAAGATCACGCACCCGGTCGCCGGACCACTCCGGCCGGTGAGGTGTTTCACCGTAGGAAACGGGAGATACATCTGCGCCACCTTGCAGCACCAGGCCGTCGATTTCCCGGACATAGTCGCTTATACGCACATGAGAACGCTCGACGCCGCCGGTTTCTATTGCCGGCAACATGAATGCCAGCGCTCGTCGGCGCATGATCCAGTGGGCGACAGTCTGTTCAAGGTATTGCAGGGTTTTATTGCGAAAACCCAGTTCAGGGGGCGGTTGATGCAGGATACGGGGTGACAGGCCGATACGTAACGGGCGGGGCATCTCAGGTAACGGATGAGTCCTCAGAAATATGAATGTAATTAGATTTTGGAATTTCCGCGGTGTTCTTCGTTACATATAGCTAGCCAGTGTCGGTGTGGTTAATACGCCCTGGATAACTTTGCGCCCTCCTTACAGTGGTCTGGCGGCAATCGAGCCGACGTTGCGCTACTTTGTTGCGCTGGTTTTTCTCATCGATCCGTATCTACCTGGCAGTTTTGACACTCCTCACGAGAATCAGTTTCCCATCCATAATTCGGCTTGCAATTGCATGACGTCGGCAAGGTTGTGCTCGCTCGCATAAGCCCTGCGCTGCCAGCTTGTGCCATTGCCGACGATGAGTATTTCGCGGATGCGTTCCATCGCTTCCACCGCGTGCAGTTCTCTTGCGTGGTCGGAAATGTGTTCAAGCATCTCCATTATATCTTCCCGGATACTGCGCTGCTGGTGGGTACGAGGATCGATAAAGACGCCTTCCAGGCCAAAGCGGCATGCCTGGAAGCGATTGAACGTATACACCAGATAGTCATCCTCTTCGGGCGCCATGCGCTGTTCCACCATGATGTATCTGGACATTGCCTGGATATAGCAGGCAATGGCAGCGGCAATCTCGACTGTAAGGGGCGTATCGCACACTCTCACCTCGATGGTGCCGAATTCGGGCTTTGGCCGTATATCCCAGTAAAAATCTTTCATCGATTCGACCACTCCCGTTCCCGCCATCTTGGCGAAGAATTTTTCGAAATCGTTCCAGCGCAATACAAAAGGCGCTCTTCCACTTAACGGAAAGGAAAAAACGGAGTTCAGCCGCGCAGAGGCAAAACCAGTATCATGCCCCTGCACAAACGGCGAACTGGCTGACAGGGCAATAAAATGCGGAATGTAGCGCGAGAGCATATGCATCAGATGCAGCGCTTCGTCCGGACCGGGACAGCCGAGGTGTACGTGCTGTCCGAATATCGTGAATTGTTTAGCCAGATAGCCATACAGTTCCGAGAGGTAATGAAATCGCGGCGCATCGGAAATCTTCTGCTCGCTCCAATGCTGGAACGGGTGAGTGCCTCCGCCTGCAACAGCAACGTTGAGAAAACGTCCGGCATCAGAAACAACATCCCGCAGGGCGCGCAGCTCCGCCACCAGCCCCGCATAGTCCTGTTGCACCGAGGTATTGATCTCTATCATGCTGCGCGTCATTTCCGGCTTGATTTCTCCGGGGTGCGTGCGTTTTGCTACGCGGCGCAAAATCTCGGGTGCAGAGGAGGCGAGGTTGTAATCGTTACAGCTGAGCAACTGCAGCTCAAGCTCCACCCCTATGCTCAGGGGACGGGAGGGCGCGAAGGGCATCAGGCTCATGCTTTTTTTTCCGGTGTTTCTCCGGCTCTGCGCAGGGCAACTTGCACCAGAATGGGCCCGGCCAATTCAAGTATGACGATCCAGCTCATCAGCACCATTCCAAGGCCGAACGCGAATTCGGGAAAATCGATTGCAGTATCCAGTGTCAGCAGAAGCGCCACGCTTGACATGGGGACCAGTGCAATACCGAGTGATATCGCCTGACGCCAGCCAATGCCGCTGTGGGTAGCCAGCGGTAGCACGGCTGAGAGCTTTGCTATGATTCGTACGACGATAAGCAGCAGAACCAGTAAAAAACCATCCTGCAAGCCTCTGAGATCTGCTGCCAGACCATTCGCAATAAACATCAATACCACCAGAACAGCCCCCGCGGAGCCGAAGTGCGGCGGGAACGTGCGGGTGTGTTTGCGCTGGTAGCGGGTGATCAATCCGGCAGCAAGCAGGACTAGGATCGGGCTGAGCCTGAGTGTCGAAGCCATGATGGTGGCAAAGGCGATCATGCCGAACAGGATGAAGGAAAAAGTTTCCTCGTGCTGCCCTAGGTGGTGATGGATGCGTTCGAAGGTAACGCCGAACAACCATGCCAGCAACGCGGACCCCCCGAGGAGATAGAGTGGGGGGAATATGGTATGCACGAAGCTTGTACCCGCCTGACCGTGCATGACGGCAACCGTCAGCTTGTGGAAAATCACCGCATAGATGGTGTTGAGCGCTGTCATGAGCAGGAGCCGATCGGTTACCTGACCCTGAGCGCGGGATTCCGTTACGGTGCGTACTATGATAGCGGGCGAGGTTGCGATGGCGATGGTTGCAACGACGGCAGCGGCAGTGCTGGTAACATCAAACCATACCAGCACCGAGAAGACAGCCCCAAAAGTAGTGATGGCTTCGAGAAGACTGGTGCCTGCAAGCCACGGGTTGGCTTTCAGCCAGCGCAGATTGACCTTGCTACCCAATTCAAACAGGAGAATCCCAAGTGCGAGATCAACCACCAGGCGCCACTCGTTCACGGGGAGCTGAGGGATAAGACCCAGTCCACCTGGCCCCAATAGTGCGCCAATGCCGATATAGCCAACTATCCGGGGCAGCCTCAGATGACGTACCAGCGCTTCGCCCAGAAGCACAGCGACAACGAGTGTGAGCGCCAGCCACAGCGCTGGACTGATTTGAAGCGGCCAGGCTGGAAGATAATCAGACCAGGTCATGCATTTATGATCAAGTACTTCTGAGAATGAAGAACCGGCATGAGACTCATTCGACCGTTGTAAACGTTACTGTAAGATACATCGGTGCCTCCTTCAGACAAATGCGGATATTGGATCTGTTCATCCGTTAAAAACCGGCCAGACTCGAAACTGACTCCAGAAAGCGTTGTATTTTTTACTGCTTTTGCGGGATTATGAATGAGGTATTGAGTCAGTATTGGGAGAGATGCCCGGATTATAAACCATGAATCGAAACAGGGATAACTCTTCGAAGCTGACGAATATGGGGCAGACCGCAGTTTTTCTCATGATAGTGACCCTCAGGGAATTTTCAGTTGCGCAGCAATCTGGTTATGTGACGGGGCCAACAGACAGGCTCCGGTTCAGTGTTCAATAATTTCCACGCTATTCTTCAGCAGGAGGAGGTGCAGAAAGGGACCAGGCTCTCAGGAGTGGTTTTGAAACAACGGTCCGAAAATTTGCTCTGCTTTTATACCTTTTTACCTTAACCAGCCTTCTCTTCGAAAATCACAGGCTGGAGGGCTACGACCTCAACCTGTTTCCCAAAATGGGTGAGATAGAGACATGGAGTCCGGGAATGAAGGTAATCGGCAGATCAAGTAAATTGTTTCGCTCACACGGAAAAAACGTGGGAAAAACGGTTATCCATCCCCGATTTTTGCGCGCTGCAATTACCAGTGCGTATCGGCGCAACGAGACCGAGAGCGTGAATGGTTTATTGAGCCAGCTCGATTGGCCGCCGAGCAGCCGCATGCGAGTAGAGGAACTCGCCCGTAAACTGGTCTCCGCGATGCAAGGCAAACACAGCCATAGGGGAGGCGTGGATGCGCTGATGCACGAATTTTCCCTGTCGAGCCAGGAGGGTATAGCTCTGATGTGCCTGGCCGAGGCGCTGCTGCGCATCCCGGATCGGGAAACCGCCGATCGCCTCATACGGGACAAGATCAGCAGGGGTGATTGGCGCGCGCATGTGGGACATAGCCCTTCGCTTTTCGTAAATGCGACGGCTTGGGGCCTTCTGATCTCTCGCAAGCTGGTTTCGACCCACGGAGAAGATGGGCTGTCAGCTGCGTTATCCGGATTGATGGAAAAGGGGGGCGAGCCGCTGATTCGAAAAGGAATGGATCTGGCAATGCGTATGCTGGGCCACCAGTTCGTGATTGGCGAAACCATCGAGGAAGCGCTGGAGCGTAGCCGGGAGCGCGAGATGCGGGGATATCGCTATTCATACGATATGCTGGGGGAGGCGGCAATAACGGAGGCTGACGCCCAGCGCTACTGGGCTTCCTACACCTCGGCCATCCATGCTATCGGCAAGTCGCGTGGCAAGAGTGGTATTAAGAGCGGTATTTACAAGGGACCGGGAATTTCAGTAAAGCTCTCCGCGCTGCATCCCCGCTATGTGCGCTCCCAGCGCGAGCGTGTGATGGCTGAGCTGTTGCCACGTCTTAAATCACTGCTGCTGCTTGCCAGGCACTATGACATGGGCTTCAACATGGATGCGGAGGAAGCCGATCGACTCGATCTCTCGCTCGATCTCCTGGAAGCGCTCGTGTTCGACCCGGATCTTGCGGGTTGGGATGGCATCGGCTTTGTCGTCCAGGCCTATCAGAAGCGATGTTCGTTCATTGTCGATTGGCTCATCGATCTTGCGCGCCGCAGCGGTCATCGCATCATGGTTCGGCTTGTGAAGGGCGCGTACTGGGATGCGGAAATCAAGCGTGCACAGGTAGAGGGACTGGATGGCTATCCCGTTTATACGCGCAAGATTCATACCGACATATGCTATATGGTTTGCGCGCAGAAGCTCCTCCGCGCAGCGGAGACGATCTATCCCCAGTTCGCTACCCATAATGCATACACATTATCAGCCGTATGCCAAACAGCACAGGATGCGGGTATCGAAGATTACGAGTTCCAGTACCTGCATGGGATGGGCGAGACGCTGTACGACCAGGTCGAACTCCTGGAGGAGGATCGACTCGCAAAGCCATGCCGCATCTATGCCCCCGTAGGCAGCTATGAGACGCTGCTTTCTTACCTCGTGCGCCGCCTGCTTGAAAATGGCGCAAATTCGTCATTTGTCAACCGCATTCTCGACGACGATATCAGTATAGAAGAGCTGGTTGCGGATCCCATCAGCCAGATCGAGCAGAAAGGGGTGCATCCTCATCCTGCGATTCCCTTGCCCTGTGATTTGTACGGTCACAAGCGCAGGAATTCGGCAGGCATTGATTTCAGCGATGAGCAGGTACTGGCTACATTGGCTGCCGAATTGGCTGGAATGGAAAGGCGTGAATGGCGGGCTGAGCCTGTGCTTGCAGACGGTGGGAATGCCGGTAATGCAGGTTCACGGGTTCTCAATCCGGCTGATCGCAATGATTCCCTCGGCATTGTGATAGAGGCGACCGAGCATGATGTCGGAGTGGCGATCGCTGCCGCGCACGCATTCGTGGCCGAATGGCAAAATGTATCGCATGAAGCCAGAGCTGCGATGCTTGAACGGGCAGCGGATGCATTGGAAGCGCACCGTACGGAACTGATGGGACTGGCGATACGCGAAGCCGGCAAGTCGTTACCCGATGCGGTTGCGGAAGTGCGTGAAGCGGTTGATTTCTGCCGTTATTACGGGCAACAGATACGCGGCTGGTCCAATGCGAGTCCGTCTTCAGCGCTCGGCCCCGTGGTCTGCATCAGTCCCTGGAATTTCCCGCTGGCAATATTCATTGGCCAGGTAAGTGCCGCGCTTGCTGCGGGCAATCTCGTACTCGCGAAGCCAGCCGAGCAGACGCCCTTGATTGCCGCCGTTGCTGTCAGGCTGCTGCATGAGGCTGGCATTCCACGGCCAGCGTTGCAGCTTTTGCCCGGACGGGGTGAGAGGGTTGGAGAGCAGCTTGTCAAAGATGTCCGTGTGCATGGAGTTATTTTCACCGGCTCTACCGAAGTCGCGCAACTCATTTGCCGTACACTCGCTCTTCGTTCCCAGAAAGGTGAGATCCTCTTCATCGCCGAGACCGGAGGTCAGAATGCGATGATCGTCGATTCATCCGCTCGTATCGAGCAGGTGGTGCAGGATGCGCTGACGTCGGCGTTCGATAGCGCGGGGCAGCGTTGCTCGGCGCTGCGGATATTGTGCTTGCAGGAAGATATCGCTGAACAGGTGCTGGAGGTTCTGAGAGGCGCAATGGTGGAACTCACCGTGGGTGATCCCCGGCGGCTTGCTACCGATGTCGGCCCGGTAATTGATGCAGATGCTCAACACGCCTTGCTCGCTCATATCGAAAAAATGCGCGCGGCAGGTCATACCGTTTTCCAACCGGCGCTGCCGTCGGTTTGTGTGAACGGCACTTTCCTTGCACCCACCCTGATCGAGATTGATCATATAGATGAGCTCAAACGTGAGGTGTTCGGACCGGTGCTGCATGTCGTGCGTTTTACCCGGGAACGGCTGGACGAGCTTGTTGGCCAGATCAATGCGACTGGCTACGGTCTGACGCATGGTATTCACAGTCGGGTGGATGAGACCATTGATTTCATTACCAAGCGTGTGCATGCCGGTAACATCTATGTCAATCGTAATATGATCGGGGCCGTGGTCGGTGTGCAACCCTTTGGCGGGGAGGGCAAATCGGGTACCGGCCCCAAGGCAGGAGGGCCGCTCTACCTGCATCGGCTGATGCCTCAGACGCCCCTCTTGCTGGCGGATAACGGCGGCCTCCAGGTAAATAATGCGCCTGCTGAGCTGCAAACTCTTGCCGATTGGGCCCGGGAAGCCGGACGGGACGTACTCGCCTCGTTGTGCAAGGATTATGCCAAACGCACACCCCTCGCATTCAGCATTCCGCTACCGGGACCGACAGGGGAGAGCAATACATTAAGATTCGCCCCACGGGGAGCGGTAGCCTGTATTGCCGTAGACGAAGATGCGCTGCTTGAGCAGATGGCCGCGGCGCTGGCGACCGGTAACCAGATTATTTTGGCTGATAACCCGCCTTTGCACGCGTTACTGGATAAGCTGCCGCCGCAAGTGCGGGATCGATTGCATGTCGAGCGGGACTGGGTCCACGCACCGGTTTCTGCGGTTCTCTATTCAGGCTCTGAAGATGAGGCCTACCGGCTCCGAAACGAGCTGGCGGGACGCGAAGGTGCTCTAGTCGCATTCATTACTGCCTCCGGTACCGATTTCCCTTTATACCGTTTGACGGCTGAGCGGGTGGTTAGCGTGAATACCGCTGCTGCTGGCGGCAACCCTGGCTTGATGGTACTGGATTTCAATGGATCATCTACCCATTAGCCGGCCGTAAGTCAAAAATCAATCCAGCTTTGGATTGAAGCTTCTCAAGATGAACTGATGCGCTATATTAAAAATAGATCCTGATATCTATATATAAGGTGAGGAGCAATCATGTCAGATCTTAAAACCGTATGGTTCGGAATGTTGACTGACGATTCGGATGATTCCGGTACCGACAGTTCCATTGTATTAATTATCAATGTAAGAGGTGGCAGGTTCGATGTCTTGCACCGCACATTTCCTGACACGGAGCAGAACGACCAGGAACAAGGACAAGCGAATCTCTATGAAATAACGGAGGATGACTTCGAGCCGCAACCCTTTGTCGGCTCTACGGTCGATCCTCAGGACCTGAATGCTTCCTCCATCCGGATCGGCATTCGCGGTAATGATATGTGGCGGCCCAAGAGCGTATTCGTCTGGGGGGAACAAAAAGATGGATTAATCGTTCCACTTGCCCTCAATACCGAGTTGCAAGGGGATGTGGGAATTGCGGGCCAGTTGGTGGGTGTGGCCCTCAGCACGGACTCTGGTGAAGGCAAGCTTTCCTTTGCTCCTGCACGCGTTCAACTGGGAGACCAAACGGTAGTTATTCGACGATTGCTCCTGCTCTTGACTACCGCTGATGTAGATAATGCCGGCACCGACAACGACATCGCGCTTCAGATTACCGCTGCTGATGGCCGCGTGGTCGTAGATCACGTTTTTCCCGACACTTCTCAGGATGACCTGGAGCGCGCCCAGGCAAATCTTTACTTCGCCCCGGTCGATATTCCTTTTACAAGGGCTCAACTGAACGCCGACTCGATCAGGTTAAGTATCAAGGGTGACGACGCCTGGGTGCCCGCGCGCCTGTTTCTGTTTGGTCTCAGCGAGTCTGAAGGCGGCCAGCCTCCTGAATTTGTCGTGCCTCTGGTGCATCTTCCCACATGGCCCCTTGATACCTTGAGCACCGATGAGAGAGAAGGGCAAGGATCGGTTGTATTGCCCCTGCTGGACAATATTATCTTGCTTTAATAATATGGATTTCAATAGGGTCAGAGTCGATTGATCCTAAATGGGATCAATCGACTCTGACCCTATTGATTTCGGACGCGCTGTAACCAGCGCTAAAGTTTTCAACAATTGCTGACATGTATTTCAATCTCGAACCTGTTCCCGCAATTCTTTATCTGAAAGCAACAACGATTCAGGTGCAATGCATTACCCCGCCTGCCGGAACTATTTCATACCGATGCATATTATTCCAGACCGGCTATTTTTTATGACGACCCGTAATAGCACAATTGACCTGGCAAAAGGGATGGGCATTTTTTTTGTTGTGCTTGGGCACAACTGGCTGTCGACTCACGAGAAAAGCGAACTCACAAGAGTTATTTTCTCCTTTCACATGCCTTTGTTTTTCTTCCTGGCAGGAATATTTTTGAGAGCACCACACGGACTCCTGCGTTTTGCAATAGGGCGGACAGGATCGCTACTGAAACCCTATTTCATTGTCCTGACAGCCCTCGGTATACTCAAGATAGTGTGGGCGACACTGGATGGAGATGCCGACATCAGCGGCACCAGGTATTTTATAGGCTTGCTTTACGGTACCGGCGACACAATTGCGTGGATTACCCTATGGTTCTTACCGCATCTTTTTATCTCATTGATCGCGTCCCTGATCATTTTGAGGGCGGTTGAAGCTTGCACGGACAACAAGGTATGGATAGCGTCAGTTGCCCTCATGCTCTTAGGGATTGGCATAGGTTCTATCGATGCCTATCGTCACCCTACGGCAATAGCCGCCAGCCTTATGGGACCAGGACGATTCCTGGGACTCCCCTGGGGCATTGATCTTATTCCGATAACATCTTCCTTCATTATCTTCGGGTATCTGCTCGCTACACCCGTGAAATCAATGAAATTCAGCCTGCCCGGCTTGTTTGTATCTGCCGTAGTGTTTGTTGCTCTGCACTTTTATTTTGATGACACTATTGATCTTAATGAAAGGGTATACGATAGTGCAGTTGTATCGACCGTGGAGGCGGCGACAGGGATATATATAACGCTCAGTATCGCTTCGTTACTGCAAAATTTTTCATCCTTCAGAAAACCGCTGGCATACCTGGGATCAGGGACTCTTTTTATCCTGATCTTTCATGACTTCCTGCAAACACTGGCGTTTGACGCGCTGCACTACATAAGCCCTTATGTGTATCTAAACAGCATTGTGAGTCTTGCATGGAGTATCGGGATGTCTTTGCTCCTGTGGGAGATGGCGAAGCGTCAGCGATGGTTGTCAAAGTTGCTGTTACCACAAAAACCAAAAAAGGCAATTGTTCGCAACGGGTTGGGACGGATGCCTGCTAATCTGTCGCTTAAAGATCCTCAAAAAACCAGACGCGACTGCATTTTTTGAGTGGCATGTCAGGTACGGGAAGAAAACCGCATCGACAAGTCTATGGCCTTTATATCCTTGGTAAGGCCGCCAATGGAAATGCGGTTCACACCGGTTTTGGCTACTGCGCGGACATTGTCAAGGGTAATTCCGCCGGAAGCTTCCAGCACTGCGCCTTTATTGGTTAGCCGCGCGTTCAATACTACTGCTTTCCTCAGTTCTTCCAGATCGAAGTTATCCAGCAGAATCAGTGTCGCTCCGGCATTCAAAGCAGTGCGGAGGCCTTCCAGTGTTTCCACTTCGATCTGGATGAATATCCCCCGGGCGGCAATTTTCCTCGCGGCATGCAGTGCCGGTTCAATACCGCCGGCAGCCATGATATGGTTTTCCTTGATTAGAATGCCATCATATAAACCGATCCGGTGGTTTGTTCCCCCGCCGCATTTAACGGCATATTTTTGGGCCAGCCGTAATCCAGGCAAGGTCTTGCGGGTGTCGACAATGACTGCACCGGTTCCGGAAATTGCATTCACGTAACATCGGGTCTGGGTGGCGACAGCCGAGAGCAGTTGCAGAAAATTGAGGGCTGTCCGTTCACCTGTCAGCAGTGCTCTGGCATCACCCTTCACTTCACAGAGTTTCTGTCCGGCGCCGACTGTTTCGCCGTCCTGCGCATGCCAGCGCACTTCGATTTGCGATTCCAGTTGCCGAAAGCATTCGGCAAACCATTGGCTTCCACACATCACAGCCTCTTCACGGCTGATCACAGTAGCGGTCGCAGTTTCGTCACAAGGAACAAGGCCAGCGGTGAGGTCGCCAGCACCGACATCTTCGAGCAGCGCCTGGCTGACGTTATTCTTGATTTCGGTTTCCAGATATGTGAAATGATCGTAAAACATTTTTATTATGTTTACCGGAACGAATGGAGTATTTTAGCTGAATGCAATACGGAGGCGTCATGTCTGATGCATTGAAAGTAATCTCATACGGTTTCGGCACGATTGTCGGTCTGATCGTGATAGGGATAGTCGTATTCTGGTTCATTCAGGATATAACCCAGAAGAAGCATTCCATCCTGCGTAACTATCCAGTAATCGGGCGCCTGCGATTTTTCCTGGAGAAGCAGGGAGAGTATTTCCGGCAATACTTCTTTTCCAGTGATCGGAGCGAAATGCCCTTTAATCGCGCTACTCGCTCATGGGTGTACAGGAATGCAAAGAATGAGGGCGGTATCGTCGGTTTCGGCTCGACCAATGATCTGCGCGAGCCAGGCTCTATTTTTTTCGTCAATGTCGCTTTCCCCGTATTGGAGAGCGACCGGTTGCCCACTCCGCCGCTGATAATTGGCGAGGGCTATTGCGAGCATCCTTTTCATGCGAAATCCATTATCAATATCAGTGGAATGAGCTATGGCGCGATCTCGGCGCCCGCAGTCCGCGCATTGTCACTTGGAGCGGCGGAGGCGGGATGCTGGCTGAACACGGGGGAAGGCGGGCTCTCACCTTATCATCTCGAAGGTGGTGGCGATATTGTCATGCAAATCGGTACTGCAAAGTATGGTATTCGCGACCAGGAGGGTAATTTTTCACCGGAGCGGGCAAAGGAACTTGCGAAGGTGGTCAAGGCATTTGAAATAAAGCTCTCTCAGGGTGCGAAGCCGGGTAAGGGAGGGTTGCTGCCCGGAACCAAGGTAACCAATGAAATCTCGGCTATTCGCGGTATTCCTGCCCATCGTGATTCAATCAGCCCTAATCGTCATCGCGATATCGGAAATGTGGATGAACTGCTCGACAAGATCGCTCATATCCGCGATCTCACCGGGCGGCCTGTGGGTGTCAAGGCTGCCATCGGCGGGTGGCGCTTTATTAACGAACTGTGCGACGCAGTGAATCGCAGGGGTTCCGAATACGCACCGGATTTTCTCAACATCGATGGGGGCGAAGGTGGCAGCGGGGCTGCGCCCCAGACTCTGTTCGACCACATGAGCCTGCCCATTGCGGAAGCGTTACCACGGGTGGTGGATGCATTACTGGAATCCGGCTTGAGAGACCGCATACGTGTGGTTGCAGCAGGTAAGCTGGTGACACCGGCACGGGCGGCGTGGGCGCTGTGCGTGGGTGCGGACTTCGTCAACACCGCGCGCGGTTTCATGTTTTCACTCGGCTGTATCCAGGCCATGCGATGTCACCTGAATACCTGCCCTACCGGTATCACCACCCATAATCGGCGTTTGCAGCGTGGCCTGGTGGTGCAGGAGAAATACCAGCGCGTTGCCAATTATGCCAAAAACATGAACAGGGAAATCGATATGATTGCCTACTCCTGCGGCTTGCGCCACGCCCGTCAATTGAAGCGCGAGCATGTGCGCATCGTGGAGACGGCGGGCAAAAGTGTGGCTCTCAACATTTTGTATCCATATCCGGAAATACCTTCGCTTTGACTGGCATGCGGTACTGGAATCCGATACAGCAATAGCTTTGCCTGTTGCATCCTCCATCTCGCCTGAGGATTGGGGCCGTAAGGGATATCTTGAAAATTCTCCCGTATCCCACATATATAATAATCATTCACTACCCATAAAGGGCTTCTCATGCGTTTCGACAAATTAACCACAAAATTCCAGCAGGCGTTGTCCGATGCGCAGAGCATTGCCGTGGGGCAGGACAACCCTTATATTGAACCGCAGCATTTGCTGCTAGCACTCTTGCAGCAGCAAGATACGGGCACGGTTTCATTGTTGCAGCGGGCAGGTGCGAATGTGCCGCCCCTCCGGGAAGCACTGAAAAAGTCGATTGAGCGTCTTCCTAAAGTAGAGGGTACGGGGGGAGAGATCAATGTCTCGCGTGATTTGGGTAATCTGCTCAACCTGGCCGACAAGGAGGCGCAGAAACGGGGTGATCAGTTCATTGCGTCGGAAATGTTCCTGGTGGCCGCGCTTCAGGACAAAGGCGAGACTGGGAATCTGCTGAGGCAGAACGGAGCCAGTCGCAATGCGCTGGAACAGGCAATCAACGAGGTGCGCGGTGGCGAGAATGTCAGCAATCCTGAGGCCGAAGCCAGTCGTGAAGCTCTGAAAAAATATACGCTCGATCTGACCGAACGTGCGCGGGCGGGAAAACTTGATCCGGTTATCGGGCGTGATGATGAAATTCGACGTACTGTCCAGGTATTGCAGCGCCGTACCAAGAACAATCCGGTGTTGATCGGCGAACCGGGTGTGGGCAAGACTGCTATTGTCGAAGGTTTGGCTCAGCGTATCGTCAATAATGAGGTGCCGGAAACCCTCAAGGACAAGAGAGTGCTCTCGCTGGATATGGCCGCGCTGCTCGCCGGAGCCAAATACAGGGGCGAATTCGAGGAGCGCCTCAAATCTGTTCTTAAAGAGATTGCGCAGGCCAGCGGGAGCGTTATCGTCTTCATCGACGAGCTTCATACCATGGTGGGCGCGGGCAAGGCTGAGGGCGCAATCGATGCGGGCAACATGCTTAAACCGGCACTGGCGCGGGGTGAATTGCATTGCGTGGGCGCCACTACCCTGGATGAGTACCGCAAGTACATCGAGAAAGATGCCGCGCTGGAGCGGCGTTTCCAGAAGGTGCTGGTGGATGAACCGACGGTGGAAGCTACCATCGCCATCCTGCGTGGCTTGCAGGAAAGATATGAGCTGCATCATGGCGTGGATATCACCGACCCGGCCATCGTTGCAGCGGCTGAACTGTCGCATCGTTACATTACCGACCGCTTTCTGCCCGATAAGGCCATCGATCTGATCGATGAGGCCGCGGCACGTATCCGGATGGAAATCGATTCCAAGCCGGAGGCGATGGACAGGCTCGACCGGCGTCTGATACAGCTCAAGATCGAGCGCGAGGCGGTGAAGAAGGAAAAGGATGAAGCGTCCCAGAAGCGTCTTGCACTACTGGAAGATGAGATAGCCAAACTCGAGCGCGAATACGCCGACCTGGAAGAAATCTGGAAAGCTGAAAAATCCCAGGTGCAGGGTACGCAGCATATCAAGGAAGAAATGGAAAAGGTCAAGCTCGAAATCGAGGCGGCGACGCGCAAAGGAGATTGGCAGAAAGTTTCCGAACTGCAATATGGACGCATTCCGCAACTGGAGGCGCAACTTCAGGTGCAGGATCGGCAGGCTGAGAAAGAGACCATGGAGCAAAACAAGCCGAAGCTGCTCCGAACCCAGGTTGGAGCGGAAGAAATCGCAGAAGTGGTTTCGCGTGCTACTGGCATTCCTGTTTCCAAGATGATGCAGGGCGAACGGGAAAAACTCCTGAATATGGAACAGAAGCTGCACGAGCGCGTAGTGGGACAGGATGAGGCGGTACGCCTGGTATCCGATGCTATCCGCCGCTCACGCGCGGGACTGGCGGACCCCAACCGCCCCTATGGTTCCTTTTTGTTCCTCGGACCGACGGGGGTGGGTAAAACAGAGCTATGCAAGGCGTTGGCTGGTTTTTTGTTCGATTCCGAAGAGCATCTGATTCGCATCGATATGTCCGAGTTCATGGAAAAACATTCTGTTGCGCGCTTGATCGGCGCACCGCCCGGATACATCGGATACGAGGAAGGTGGTTATTTGACCGAAGCGGTACGCAGAAAACCTTATTCGGTAATTCTGCTGGATGAGGTGGAAAAGGCACATCCTGACGTGTTCAACGTTCTGCTACAGGTGCTGGATGACGGACGCATGACTGATGGACAGGGCCGCACGGTGGATTTCAAGAATACTGTTGTCGTCATGACTTCAAACCTCGGTTCGCAAATGATCCAGCAGATGGCAGGGGATGATTACCAGGTCATCAAGCTGGCGGTCATGGGCGAGGTGAAGGCCTATTTCCGCCCGGAGTTCATCAACCGGATTGACGAGGTGGTGGTATTCCATGCGCTGGATGAGAGGCATATCAAATCCATCGCGCGGATACAGCTTCAGCAACTGGAAAAGCGTCTGGCGAAACTTGAAATGCACCTCAAGGTGACGGATGCTGCGCTTGCAGAAGTGGCCCAGGCGGGATTCGATCCGGTGTTCGGGGCCCGACCGCTCAAGCGCGCGATACAGGCCCAGATCGAGAACCCGCTGGCAAAGGAAATACTCGAAGGTCACTTCGCTGCGAAGGATACCATCACAGTCGATTCGAAAAATGGCGTGATCACCTTCTCGAAGACAAGGGAATCCGTACCGGCTTGAGGAAATTCCCGGAAGCCAAGCGCGCTCTCCCCAACCCTCTCCTTGCAAGGGAGAGGGAGTGGGTAAGGTTGAAACTCGATTCGCACGATGAAGTGATGGCATTGGTTCAGGCTTGTAGCGTTATGAACTGTCCAAACGTGACAACCAGTGAAATCCAGCACCAGCCGCGCTTAATAAAAAACGCATGGCAAAAGACAAACAACCCTTTTTTCCTACAAAATCTTGCAGCTTTCAGAGGATAAGAGGCCGCGAAGCGGGGCTGGATCGGGCGGGAAGCATGACAGTCCTCACATGCATTTGAGGCGCGGACATCTCCGGCGACTTGAAAAGAAAGTAGTGTGGGTACGGCCTTCGATGATCAATGCTGATTCAAAACGCGGTGCAGTTGTGAAAGATTATCTTGTACCCCCGAAGGCATAAGAAGTTCGCTCACTGAGCAGGGGGAAATCAACTAATGGAGTTTTCCCCCATTGGCGGGGATAGGTCTGTTGATGACTTCCAAAGCGCCTGTCCAGCCTGGGTTTCCGGCATTGCTCAGGATTGCGGCAACCCTCAAAAAAAGACGACCGGCGAGGAATTGAAAACGGTCGCCATTGAAGCGGGAGCGGCTACGAACGTAGATGGTCGATTCCAGATCGGCTGACGCGCTTATTTGACTTAAGGGGAGTGTGCATGATGCTAAACCATCGGCAAAGACAGCTGAGAATCTCGAAGTGGCCAGCAGAGAAAGATTCTGGAGTGTTCGCGTTACCGGAAACTGGCGAATTATTTTCCGCTTCGAGAACGGAGCGGCGCAGGACCTGGACTTAACCGATTACCACTGAAGGAGCTGAAAATGGGCATGAAGAATCCTGTTCATCCTGGTCGGATTGTAAAAAGCACGATCGAAGAGCTGGATTTAAGCGTTACCGAGGCTGCCAAGGTGTTAAACGTGTCACGACCTACCCTGTCCAGTCTCATCAACGAAAAAGCCGGCATATCGCCGGGGATGGCGGTAAGGCTATCAAAGTCCATGGGAAGCGCTCCTGCTTTCTGGATGCGGCTGCAGATGATTTTCGATCTTGCCCAAGTCGAGGCACGCGCCGATACCATTATCGTCAACCAGATTGTCCAACCGCATCCGGCCCCAGGAGGCCAGTGAAGATTTCGGGAAAGAATTGGGAAAATAAAAGCGCCAAAGCCAATCTTCAAAGTAGTTCTGAAAGCAGGAAAGGAACAGAAAAGAGATCAGAAGTAGGGCTTTTGGCCACAGGTTCTATCCGTGCCCGTTGGGAAACGGCGCAGCGTTGGTATGAGGCTGAGCTTGTTCTTGACCTACTAGGCGATTGGGTTCTTATGCGTCGATGGGGTAGCAAGGCTTCCAGGCAATACGGAGAACTGTCGCATGTGGTAGAGGGAGAGGTGGAGGGAAAACAATTTATTGAACGGATTCATTTAGTGAGATTACGGCGTAAACCAGCTTACTGGCGGATCTATTAACCGCTTGCCCTTGTGCCTGTGGAAAGACTGGCCAGGTAGCGGATTGCGTCCCGGGAGGGGCATTCCACAACCTAAAGTATGTGCGCTACTGCTCAATGACACGAGATACATTGAAAGCGATCTATCTCGTTGAAAGAGGAAATATTGAAAAATTGAAAGGGCAGGATGTAAAGATGTAGCAAAAGGGAGTCTTTATGCTACTTATCGACTCGCCAAAAAGGGCAATATTGCAGAACAAGAGATGAGCGTTCAATAACGTTTTAAATTTTCCATCTTCTTTCGTCTCGCCATAAACCCGATCAAACCCAACCCGGCGAGCATTAAGGCATAGGCTTCAGGTTCGGGATAGTAGTAGGAATAGCAATAGCAATGACTTGACCCCTGTTATTGATATCCATTGCCTGGACTAGAACCATCCCTTGAGGGAGGTCAACCAACGAATTGAGGTCCGTCATTCCTTCACCATCAGGACCGGTGATGAAGGCATGGTAATAACCTTCAGCCGTGTAAGAGTATCCCACTACCTGTCCGATATCGTTGATGTCGTTGGCCTGGCTCCCGTTCCCACCTAATAAAGTGCCCAGGTCTCTCATCCCCACCCCATCAGGACCGGTGATGAAGGCATGGAGACTACCATCAGCCGTGGAAGAGTTTCCAACCACTTGTCCGGCATCGTTGATACCGTAGGCATAGCTCCATCGCCCACCCAAAGTGCCCAGGTCTCTCATCCCCACCCCATCAGGACCGGTGATGAAGGCATGAAGATTACCATCAACTGTGCCAGACATTCCTACCACCTGTCCGGCATCGTTGATGCCGAAAGCCTCGCTCAAGCTCCCGCCCAAACTGCCCAGGTCTCTCATCCCCATGCCATCAGGACCGGTGATGAAGGCATGACGATTACTATCAGCCGTGAGAGAGTATCCAGCCACCTGTCTGGCATCGTTGATGCCGAAGGCATAGCTCCAGTGCCCGCCTAAAGTGCCCAGGTCTCTCATCCCCATGCCATTCGGACCAGTGATGAAAGCATGGGCATAGCCTCCAACAGTGCCAGAGCCTCCCACTACCTGTCCGGCATCGTTGATGCCGTACGCATAGCTCTCACCCCCCTCCAAAGTGCCCAGGTCTCTCATCTCCACCCCATCAGGACCGGTGATGAAGGCATGCTGACCACCTTCAGCCGTGTGAGAGTATCCAGCTACCTGCCCAGCATCGTTGATGCCGGAGGCATTGCTCCAGCTCCCGCCCAAAGTGCCCAGGCTAATTGCTTTCCTGCTGTTAAGGTCAACAAGGAGGACTATTTCGGCGTTTGCAGGATTGACAAAACCAAGGCCGGTAGTTAAGGCTGCGGCCAGGATAAGATGGCGAACTTTGAAGGAGTGGCTGAGTAGCGTCACGGCATTCTCCAGCAGGGTTTGGCAATCCATTACTTCAATGTAGATAATGGAGTTCATGCTGTCAAAGGAGCTGACGTTTCCCCTGAAAATCGGTACAGGTTAAAACTGGAGGTAGGATTGCTTCCAAGGCCTCATGAGAGGCAAAGGAGAAGCGATGAAGAAGTCGAGATTCACAGAGGAGCAAATCATTTATGCGCTGCGACTGGCCGATAGCGGTCAGCCGGTGGTGGATGTGTGCCGGCAGATCGGTGTGTCTGAGGCCACGTTCTATACGTGGAAGAAGAAGTATGCGGATTTGGGTGTGAGCGAGCTGCGCAGGCTCAAGCAGATCGAGGATGAGAATGTTCGGCTGCGACGTATCGTGGCGGACCTGACGCTGGACAAGCAGATTCTGCAGGAGGTGGTGAGAAAAAAGCTCTGAAGGCTGCCAAGCGGCGCGAGCTAGCAGCCTGGATGCAGGAGCGTTTCAAGATCAGTGTGCAGCGATCATGCCGCCTGGCGCAGCTAGCGCGCTCGGTTTGGTATGCCAGAAGCAGGGCGCGTGATCAAAGTGCGCTATGCCAGCGCATTCGCGATATCGCCATGAGCCGTCCCAGGTTCGGCTACCTGCGGGTGCTGGTGATGCTCAAGCGCGAAGGCTGGCAGGTGGGGAAGAAGCGTGTGTATCGGCTGTATCGCCAGCAGGGTCTGCAACTGCGCATGAAGGTCAAGCGCCGCAAGCGCATTGCGCTGTTGCGAGGCAGGCCTCAGGCACCCACCGGCCCGGACCAGCATTGGAGCATGGATTTTGTCCACGATCAGATGCAAGACGGCCGGGCATTTCGCATCCTCGCTGTCATTGATCAGTGGAGTCGCGAGAGTGTGTGCCTGGAGGCCAACTTCAGGCTGTCCGGGCGATGCGTGGGCCAAGCCCTGGACCGGCTTGCAGCGCAGCGTGGATGGCCCAGGGCAATCACCGTGGACAACGGCACGGAGTTCACGTCCAGGGCTCTGGACGAGTGGGCATATCGCCGGGGGATCAAGCTCGATTACACGCGGCCGGGCAAACCCACGGATAATGGGTTGATCGAATCCTTCAACGGCCGATTGCGCGATGAGTTCCTCAATGTCCACGAATTCGTTACATTGCACGATGCCCGTGAGAAACTGAAGGCCTGGCAGGACGATTACAATCACCACCGTCCCCATGGCTCACTCGGCCACCTGACCCCGAGCGAGTTCGTCAAAAAGAGGTCAGATCAAACCAACGAAGCGGTCCGCCTGTAGTTTTAAACCGTCCGGTTTTCGGGGAAACGTCAATAACGCTTGGGAATCAAGCTCATAATCGTCCACGAAAGTGGGTCAACTCCAACTCCAATCGCCTCAATGAGTTCGTTTTTGTTCATGGTTTGATGTCTCCGTTTTTGCGTTGTTACGCTGATGTGCGAGGAAGAGCTTTCCTATCGGAAGCTCTCAAGGTTGATTAATAGGGGAAGAATTTTTGCACGTGCGAAAATAAGAAAAATTGGGTTCAAATAAGGAGAAATAATATTGGACGTTTTTTACTACTGGAAAGAATTTGAGAACAATGTCAAAGAAGATATGTTGGGCCGATTCGTTTCCAGCAGGGAGCAACTTGAAAAGCTGAAAGACCGCCACCCTGATTATATTTGGGCGTTCATCATTCCGAAAGGACTTGGAGGACAGCGGGGTAAAGGCGATTGCAAGTTGAAGCTTCTTGCCAGGCTGAAGTGGTCTAATTTGCCGCTTGCCGGATTAAGGCCAACGGAAAAGCAAAAACCAATGTCAGAGATCTACTATAACCCTGAAGCTGCCGATTCCATTCTCTATGAAAATACAGATTCAGTTGAAGCACTCGACCTTGTTACCAGCCTGATGAGGTCGAAATATCCGCAGGCATTCAAGGCGATGTTTCGAGGGGCGAATGGCGTACAAGTTATGGAGAAGGACCTTGTAGACAAATTTCGTAAAGAAACTGCTCATTATCCAGGTACACAGTTTTTAACTGGAATAGCCGCACTGGGGTCCAAGTAATGAGTATGACAAAGATGGGCGGGCCTACCCCGGCAGCATGACTGAGCGTGCAGTGGATGGCTGAGGAAGCAACCTGAGCAACAAGGAGCAAGACATTAACCACGGAGCAGAAAATGAACACAGCAGAGCAAGTGCGAATCCTCTCGAAAATTACTACCCACGACAAGGCGGGAAAGCACTTTACGGAGATCTATAACGCCGACGATCTGGCGGAATTGGAGGCAGAAGGGCTAATAGCAATTAGCCGTCCCATAAATGAAGCTAACGGAATTCCATACCCTGAAGAGCATTGGACGGTGAAAGCTACCGAAGATGGACTTGCCCTGGTTGAGGCCTATCCTGAATACCGGGAGTGGGCGACAGGAGGCCGCTTGCCAATCAGATTTGCGGTTGTTCAATCGGGTTACTACGTTTTCGGCGCAGGATTTACCCGCAACGAGGCATTCATGAATGCTACAAGATGGATGGTGGATGAGCGTGGAAACATCGGCGGGCTCTCACCAGAGGCAGTAAAAAATATGATCGTCCAAACCGAAGGCCATGTGAACGGTGATTTGATCCTGCTGTCTGTCGGCCATGAGAATTTCGACTCATACCTGGAGGAGCAAGGCGGATTTGAACAAATTGATGGGGTCTGGTACGCAAGCCGTAATTAACGATGTAAACCACAATCGGTTGGGAAAATAACCCTGATGAGGTACGTCAAGTCCGCCATTCCGCCTGAAGCTGTCGTTTCGGCCACCCGGTAACGATCTCTTTTTCAAATCAATCGGATATTTTCTCGCCGGAGAAAATCTTCCCCACTTTTTCCCGTTTGCTGCTGTCACAGGCCACGCCAGCCGCCCAAGGCCTGAGGCGGTGCGCTTCGCCTGTCATGGCCTGTGATCCGCAAAGCTTTGCGGACGCAGTTGCACTTGAATTCCCTTGAACCCCCTTTCCGCCGGCATGGACCCAGTGCTTCCCGCGCCAATCCCCCCAGGCAAGCGCCCCCATTCCTTTGTGAGGGGGACTTGCTGGGGGGATAAAAGAATACGCGGGAAACAATAGTCCGCTATTGCCTGCTATTCACCCCACCCATTCCCAGCCCTTTCCCGTGATGGAAAAGGCCTCCCCACCGCCGCCGCCCCAAGGCGGAGCGAGGAGAGTCCGAGCGAGAGGATCAGGTTTTTAGATTCTCCATTCCTTGAGCTCATCACTTTTAGGGAAATAACTGAATTACAGGACTTTTCCCATAGCCAATTATTACTCATCTCAAGTTACTTGAGCATTGCGCGCAGCCTCCCCTTCTTATGCGTGGGAGGACAACCACCAGCTGACAGCAGATTCATCCAGGGTGTTTTGGTTTTCATGACTCTCATCGGATTCATCTAAGATGTCGGGAACCCGCTCCTCCTGGTGTTGTCTGACAACGCGACCTGTACCTTCGCGAATATGCTTTGCCGCTGCCGGATTCAGGTAAAATAGCCGTTTTTTTCGAATCTACCTTCATGGATAACGTCGCAATAAAAGGCAGTCTGGTCGCCATTGTCACTCCGATGCATGAAAATGGCGAACTGGATCTGGAGCGTTTCCAATCCTTGATCGACTTTCATGTGACGGAAGGAACTGATGGTATCGTGGTGGTAGGAACCACCGGCGAATCACCGACCGTGGATTTCGAAGAGCACCATTTGCTGATCAAAACCGCAGTGGAACAGGCAGCCGGACGGGTACCGGTAGTTGCGGGAACTGGAGCCAATTCCACGCGCGAGGCAATTGACCTTTCCATTTATGCGAAGAATGCGGGAGCGGATGCAAGCCTGTCAGTCGTACCGTATTACAACAAGCCCACCCAGGAGGGTTTATACCAGCATTTCAGAGCGGTGGCCGAGGCGGTGGATATCCCGCAGATACTATACAACGTGCCCGGCAGGACGGTGGCAGATATCGCCAACGATACGATTCTTCGTCTCGCGCAAATTCCCAACATTGTCGGAATCAAGGATGCAACGGGTGATATCGGTCGGGGGTTCGATCTGTTGTGCCGTGCTCCCGAAGATTTTGCAATCTATAGCGGCGATGATGCCAGTGCCCTGGCTTTGTTGTTGCTCGGCGGGCATGGCGTTATCTCCGTCACCGCCAACGTGGCGCCGAAGCTCATGCATGAGATGTGCACAGCGGCGTTTGCGGGCGACCTGGCTGCTGCCCGCGCTGCGAACAGAAAGCTTTTGAGGTTGCATCTGGATTTATTCATAGAAGCCAATCCTATTCCTGTGAAATGGGCTGTTGCGCAAATGGGATTGATCGGCGAGGGACTGCGGTTGCCACTGACACCATTGTCAGATCGATATCATCAGACTGTCAGGAAAGCGATGAGCGAGGCAGGAATCGATGTGGCGATATCTGTTTAAATGACTGCCCGAATTCGAGAGCCTGGGGCAGGATTTTCAGGAATCAAGTATTGCACATGAGATCGCAGATAATGGTTGCGCTGTGTCTGGCCGCGGCCGTTGCAGGATGCAGTGTTTTCTCGGACATTTTGCCGGAAGCTAAAAAGATCAATTATAAATCGGCGGGCAAACTTCCACCTCTGGAGATTCCACCTGATCTGACCGCACCGGGTTCGGACGAGCGTTATCATGTTCCGGATATCAGTCCCACCGGAGTTGCGACTTTTTCCTCCTACGACAAGGAGCGCAGCAAGACGGCAGGTATCACCACCGGAGGAGCTTCCATCCTGCCCTCGATGGATGAGGCCGGAGTACGGATGGAACGTTCGGGCACGCAGCGCTGGCTTGTTGTAAATGGCGAGCCGGAGGAAATATGGCCGATCGTCAGGGATTTCTGGCAGGAACTGGGCTTTCTCATCAAGATTGAAATGCCTGAAGCCGGCGTGATGGAAACGGATTGGGCGGAAAATCGCGCGAAAATTCCCGAAGATATTATTCGGAATACGCTTGGCAAGCTTCTGGACAGCATGTATTCAACGGGTGAGCGTGACAAGTTTCGCACGCGTCTGGAGCGCGGTGAGAGCGGTACTACGGAGATCTATATCAGCCATCGCGGCATGGACGAGGTGATCGAGGGCGCCAACGTACGGACTGTATGGCAACCGCGCCCCTCTGATCCTGACCTGGAAGCGGAGATGCTTTCCCGCCTGATGATGCGCTTTGGCGTGACGGAGGAGCGCGCCAGAAGCGCAGTGGCGAGCATGGGCGTTCAGGAGCGTGCGCGCCTCAATGGCGAAAAAGGCGGGATACTGACCGTAACCGAAGCTTTCGACCGATCGTGGCGACGCGTCGGACTGGCGCTGGATCGTATCGGATTTACCGTCGAAGACCGAAACCGCTCTCAGGGAGTTTACTTTGTGCGCTATGTAAATCCGGATGCAGAAAACGGCGCAGGGACCGGTTTGCTTTCGAAGCTTGCATTCTGGCGTGGCGAGGATAGCGATAAGCCGGATCAATACCGCATCCAGTTAAGCGAAGCGGGGGCCAATACCGACGTCACCGTGTTGAACAAGGATGGCGTGGCGGAGGATTCCGGCGACGCAAAGCGCATATTGAAGCTGCTATATGAGCAGTTGAAGTAATCACCTTCGGTTGCTATTGCCCGTGTAGCTGTATGTCTGATTCGTACTCGGTGGGTCCGATCCAGCCGCATGAGCGTTGCAGCAAGCCTCATGTGTTGAGGTCTCGGGCTTTGCTCCAACGATCTGGCGGTATCATCGGTGCTGCCGCCAGGTATCTCGGAGCGAAGGTTGATATGCTTTCTTCCAGCTATCTGGCAAGTTCCGGGTAAATCCGGTTATTCGCCGTGTAATATGTCGGCGAATGGCGCTCCGATCGCTTTATCGGGCAATAACTATGTTTTCAGCCTTGCATCCATTGTTATTTTTGCCTTGAATAGTTTGGATACGGGGCAGCCTTCCTTTGCCTTGCTCGCGATCTCTTCGAATTTCGCCTGATCTGTCCCCGGTATTTTGGCGGCAACGTCAAGGTGGATAGTGGTAATCTCGAAGCCTTCTCCAACTTTATCGAGCGTGACAGCAGCGTGCGTCTCGATTTTCTCCGGCGTCAAACCAGCTTCTCCGAGCATCAGGGAGAGCGCCATCGAGAAACAGCCTGCGTGTGCGGCGCCGATGAGTTCTTCCGGATTGGTGCCCTTGCCATTTTCAAATCTCGATTTGAAACCGTAAGGTGCTTCGCTCAGTACACCCGTTTCGGTGGAAATCGTTCCGCCCCCGTCCTTGATTCCACCTTTCCAAACTGCCCACGCCTTCTTTGTAGTCATATTTCCTCCTCATATGGAAAAGTTATCGTTTACTTTCATCGTATAGCTTGATTATCACCAGTTGTTTCAGAAAATGGTTTTACCGCCCGGATATCTGCTTCATTTTTACCTTCGCTTCCAGCGCGTCCCCTTGCTATTTCGACCTGGACCGTTTCTACTCACGCTCATGGATTTTTTCTTCCTCTGCCTGTGCATTCCAGAGTATGGCGACACCGATGACTGCCGAGAGGATCGATCCTCCGAAAATTGCGATTTTGGCGGCCGCATAATCGCTTACCTCGGAGAAGGCCTGGCCGGCTATGAAAAGTGACATGGTAAAACCGATTCCGGCGAGGGCTCCTGCTCCCCCAAGCTGTCGCCAGGAATAGGCATCTGGTTTGGTGGCAAAGCCCAGTTGAACAGCGGTTACGGTGGCAGTGATAAATCCGAGAGGTTTGCCGATGACCAATGCTGTTGCGGTGCCAAGTATTAACGGTACGTGCTCGCTGAATACGCTTGTCTCTACAACCATTCCTGCATTCGCGAACGCAAACACCGGCAATACCAGAAAGCTCGATCTTGGCGCCAGGTGCCGGAGCATGCGATCAGCGGGAGATTCCAAACGGTCATGAATGGCATCCAACGCCTCCAGCGCAGGTTCGGAAGGGCCGTAATGCATGACCTCCCTCCCGCGCCGGGTTTCGGCGGTCAGAATGGCATCCGCCTGAAGCATGAGTGCGCGAAGATTGGGCGGCGGGCGTGTAGGAATGAACAATGCGAGAATGATGCCTGCCAGCGTAGCATGTATCCCGCTTGCGTACACACAAGCCCATAGGGCGATTCCGAGAATCACATACGGAGACGCACGATACACGCTGCCCTTATTGAGCAGCGCCAGTAATCCCGCAATCGCGGCTGCGCTGCCCAGATAACCGATATGCAGTTCACCTGAATAAAAAATTGCAACGACAATGATTGCCCCAATATCATCGACAATGGCAGCCGCGGTAAGGAAGACACGTAGCTCGACAGGAACGCGCCTGCCCATCATGGCAATCAGCGCAACCGCAAACGCCGTATCCGTTGCCATTGGGATACCCCATCCATATGACCATGTGCCATCAGCCCCCTCCGATCCCGGAGCGATTGGCGGTCCTGACGGCACCAGAATCAGATAAAGCAAGGCGGGAGCAGCCATGCCTCCAGTCGCTGCGGCGATTGGCAACATTGCGGATCGCCGGTCTGCAAGATGTCCCACGGTGAACTCGCGCTTGATTTCGAGACCGACAACCAGGAAAAAGATCACCAGCAATCCGTCATTTATCCAATGACGCAATGAAAGCTCAAAAGTGCTATGCTGGAAAGTAACCCCGAGGCGTTGTTCCCACATTTCATTGAAATCAGGACCGAAAGCGGAGTTGCTCAGAATAACCGCGAGTCCGGTGGCAAGCAGCAGCATGATTCCAGTCGAAGGCGCCCATTTGGCGAAATCCAGCGCGGCAGAATGCATAACGTGGCCAAGCGAGCCAAGCATTGCTTCAGAGAGTGAACGCACATCCCAGGGGCCATCGTAACGTCGATCATTGATGAAGAATGTCGGCGTGACGGTGACACCGCTGGCATCTGCGCTGCCTATATCCGCATCTACGCGATCTCTTGCTCTTGCTGCTGCTTCTTCCTGTTCGGCTCCTTTATTCCCATCCAGCTTCAAATCAGAAATAATGGTGCGCAGATCGTCTGCGTTCAGCTTGTCAGATCGGCTCATCAGTGCGACATGCAGATTCCAGAATCGAGCGGGATCATCGTATGATTCCACCAGTTCAGCTGCACGTCGCGCAATTTTGCTTCCTGCCAACGGGCGATGGCGAAATACATAGCGCATGCGGTTGCCAAACCGGCTTCGCAGCTCGGCAACGCGCTCGTGTGCAGAGCGTGAGGGCGCATCGGCGTAACTACCATACTCGACCAGGGTAATTTCGGCATCCGCTGGTCCCAATGTATGGTCATACGCTTCGTCGACCGGCCTGTCGAGGCGATTTGGTGGCGGTTCAGGATTCATCAGAGATCGAGCGTATCAAATATATTCGCTCACTCCTGGCAATGGCGCCGAGGGTTTACTGCTTTTTGCTATCTATCCTGCTCGGTGAATTGGGACTGCAAAGCGAACTGCTGCACTTCGCTTAATAGATGAGAAACGGGTTGTATGTTTCCGCCAGCACGGGGGTCGCGAGCTCTTGGTCCTCAAGGCGTTCGATTGCTCTCGACAATGCGTCTCGAAGCTCTCGAGCCTGTTCAGCCTGCATTACGTAGGGCCTGCCAGGATCTGCCTCCGCAAGCTTTTGCTGCTCGTGAGATAAAAATGGAAACCGGACCGAGAGCAATCCATCGATAGGTTCTGTTTTTATTTCCCATCCGGTGATGGGGAATTGAAAAAGATCGTCACCCATTACAGCAACTCCTGTCATTCTCTGAAACCCGAAGCCTAACAAAAGGAACGATTTTTTTTCGTTGGATAGCGCACATATAGGAACATTTGGCGTGCAACGTGACCTGTTTCCCGTCTCCTCTGGAATTTACCCCTCAGACTTACGGCTTCCTTAGATATAAGGCGTCCACCAGCTGCCGCGGCGCCGGGACTTTAATGCCGCGAACCGCCGGCAGATGGGATAGAGCACTGCGGTGACTATCACCCAAACAAGGTAAACAACTGGAAGGCTGAATCCCCACCAGGGCGGAAATTCCCACGAAGAAGTCATGAATGAGCTGATATCGGCTCCCATTGCAAACGCAATGAGCAGGGCGAGCCCGTGAATAAAATACAGATGAATGAGATAGAAAAACAGGGGCACGCGTCCAAAAGTGATAAGAAAACGCCCCGCGCCGCCATGCGGCCCATGCGCCTCATGCCACCATTCAAATGCAGATATCAGCAGTAACATGAGTCCGAGCGTCATCAGGAGATAGAGCAGTGACGGCGGATATTTTGTCGTATTCAGGAAGGATAGCAGGGTAAACACCGAGGTTTCCTGCACAACCCATGAATCCGGATCGCCATAGATATTCAAGGCTCGGAGAATGAGGAAGCCTGCGACAAGAATAACCCCGCATTCAAGCACCGCCTTTATTCTTGCCTTTGATGGCAGCAGCATGAGAGGACCAAATGCATAGCCTGCGGCCATTACCCCGATCCAGGGGATGAGGGGATACACTACCGGGAAGTGGGGGATATGGAGCGCACTCAATAGCCATCCTTTCCAGGTGAGTGAGCCGCTCGCTGCCTGAAAATCCTCAAGCCGTATGCCGTCGAGCAGGTTGTGAGTCAAGATCATGCCGATGCCAAAGCCGGCTATCGCCCATAGCGGCAGATAGACGAGTGCCGCGAGAGCAATCATCGACCAGCCCAGCGCCCAGATTACCTGCAGATCCATCAAGCTGTAATCCAGGTTGAAGAACCAGGCAAAACGCACAACCGTCAGCTCAAGAAATACCAGCCACAATCCCCGCAGGAGTAACCGTTTCGCCAGTTGTGAGCGCCTCATGCCTCTGGATGCAGACAGATAGGCGCTCGTGCCCGCCAGAAAGACAAATACCGGTGCGCACAGGTTGGTGATCCAGCGGGTCAGGAAGATAGCGGGAGTGGTACGCGCAAGATCAGTGGAGCTAAAATCCGCATCGGTGAAAAATCCCCGCACATGGTCAAGCGCCATGAGCACCATCACCAGCCCACGCATGAGGTCGATGGACGTTATGTAGGGAGCACTCATAGTGGAATTTGCAGGTGAACGCGAGCTTTGCATGGATTTGCTTGAGTCTTTTTCCTATTCCTGAATGTGGATTATCTGTAGCAGTATCCACCTTCTTGCTTGCAGGCGGGCATGAGGTGTCCATCCGCAAGATCATTGCCCCCTACACGCGTCGCTCGCCAACTGTCCAGTTGCGGCAAGATTGGCCGACGGGCATACGTTTATGACAATTCCAGCATCTTTTTAAACCCCGTGTTTTAAACCCCGTGTTTTAAACCCCGTGGCAGGCGCTCCTGTAAGAACTCGATGAAGCACTGTGTCTTTGCAGGCAGAAATCGGGTCTCAGTGACGGCATAGACTGATACCGGAGTGCCATGCCATTGAGGCAGTACGCGACGCAACCGCCCGCTGGCAAGATCATCGGTGACAATTTCCTCCAGCATCATGATAATGCCCATATCGAGTGTTCCCAAGCGGAGAATCATGGCGACGCTGTTGAGCGTGAACCGGCTACTGATAGAAACTTTGAGGGTGTGCGCCCCATCATGCAGTGTCCACGTACCGGTCTTCAGGAGGCTCAGACACTCATGGTGCTCCAGATCGGCAGGCTCGACAGGTTCTCCCGAGCGGTCGAGATAACGGGGTGAAGCGTAAAGGTACGTAGGGAGCACGGCCAGTGGACGCGCGATCAACTGCGAATTCTCTGGTTCTCCCAGGCGGATCGCCACATCGAAAGGCTCGCTCACCAGATCGACCCGCCGTGATGTGAGATCGAAATCGAAAGTGATGCCGGGATAGAGGTCTGCAAATTCGGCAACCAAAGGCGCCAAGTAGGCTACGGTAAAATCCACAGGTAGTGAAGCGCGTAGCACTCCGCTGGGCTGTGCGAGCATTTTGCCGAGTTGTTCATGGGCAAGCCTGGCTTCATCGACGATGCGCTTACAGCGCTCGTAATAGATCTGACCAGCCTCGGTTAGCTCAATCTTGCGGGTTGTACGATGCAAAAGGCGCAGTCCAATTGCCTTCTCCAACCCACTGATCCTTCGGGACAGAGTTGAGTTCGGCATTCCGATAGTATCGGCAGCACCGCGAAAGCCCTTGGCCTTGACAACTTCCACGAACAAGGCCATGTCATTCAAAAATTCCATACTAATTGCTCCAAATGTAGAGCAATGTTATCCAAAAAATAGCCTTTATTCTATATAAAAAGCAGTGGATAATTCCACTCCCACGGTAAGGTTATTATAAAGTTTTAGGGAGTTATTTTATGAAGCATATTATTAATGCAGTTACTATTGCTCTGTCAGTTATGCTGATAGCCGTGTGGTCGTCCTTCGGTGCCGATTAATGAAAGAGAAAGGGAGAATTATGAAAAAATTATTGCAGGTGGAATAATAGAGTATGCATACGGACTGGATGCTAATGGATCATGCCTGAAAGAAGGTGAAGATGGCATCTGGAGATAGCGGCCAGTTCTGACTCCGGACGTGTAGGCTTGCGCACATGCAAAGTGCGGCCATCGGCATACCGGAAAGAGGCGTGTTCCCCGCATGCGCGGGGATGAATCGCCGTGGGTCGCGCTCATCGAACGATAGCAAGGACACCGGCTGGGGATTTCTAGTGATGGTTGTCGCTCTTGCAGGACTCGTTCGTGGCCTCATCCACCGCTGGAACCAAAGAAACCAGCAGGATAGCCAATAATAAGAATAAGCTAAAGCTACCTAATTAATTACGTCACAAGTCACGCACCAGTATGCTGGTTTCGCTCCGACTGTTCGCTCGGATTCCTCGTTAAACTGGTGAATTGCCTGCGACAGATCGGCTCAAGTGCGGGAGTTTATCCGATGGGATCAACACCACCACGGCCGGAGGTCAGTTAGTCTTTCATATCAGCCTCCAATATAAAACGGACATTGCTCAACCAGCATATTCTTTGAGCCTGTGAAGTAATACCTGACTTCTCATCCGGACGCAAATCGCTCGGAGCCGGGAACTTCGGCTGATCAGCAAGTTGTACGTTAATGGTTGGAATAATAAGCGGCCGGAACATTTTTTTCCGGACAAGGCGTCGGTCTAACTTTAGATAATAAAGTCGTACACAGATGATTTTCAGCTCTCCAAAGTTCATCCTGTTATTTCTACCCATTGCGTTTCTCGGGTACTTTTTCCTGAATCGAAATCGGCTCATCCTGGCGGGCAAGGCTTGGCTGGTAATTGTGAGCCTGTTCTTTTACGCGTACTGGAATATCGCTTACCTGCCGCTTCTTCTTGGGTCCATATTATTTAACTTCGCGATCGGCATGATGCTTTCGCGGAATTCCGCCTGTTCGACCTCGGGGCGTTTATGGTTTTCTTCCCGTTTTGTTCTGGCGGGGGGTATTGCTGCGAATCTTGCGTTGCTTGGCTATTTCAAGTATGCAGACTTCCTGGTAGATAACATTAATAGCGTTTTTAACGCTGGCCTTATTTCGCCACACATTCTTCTGCCATTGGGCATCAGTTTCTTTACGTTCACTCAGATAGCCTACCTGGTGGATAGTTACCGGGGAGAGACGGGAGAATATGATTTCCTCAACTATGCCCTGTTTGTAACTTTCTTTCCTCACCTGATAGCAGGTCCGATCCTGCATCACCGTGAGATGATGTCGCAATTCAAATCGCGCTGGACGCTGGCGATACGCTATCGGAATATCGCCCTGGGGCTGTTTATTTTCAGTATCGGCCTGTTCAAGAAGGTAGTTATTGCAGATACCTTTGCGATCTGGGCAAATGCCGGCTTCGATGTCGCGGATGAGGGATCAAGCCTTGATTTTTTCAGTGCCTGGGCAGCGAGCCTTTCATATACCTTTCAACTTTATTTCGATTTCAGCGGTTACTGTGACATGGCAATTGGGGCAGCGCTTCTGTTCAATATCTGGTTGCCCATCAATTTCAATTCTCCCTATCAGGCGCTGAATATTCAGGATTTCTGGCGAAGGTGGCACATAACACTCAGCCGCTACCTGCGTGATTACCTCTATATTCCCTTGGGCGGTAGCAGGTGTTCTACCCCGCGAGTCTGTTTCAATCTCATGGCAACCTTTATATTAGGCGGACTCTGGCATGGCGCAAGCTGGATGTTCATCATATGGGGCGCGCTGCACGGTATCGCGCTCGTTGCATATCGGGCATGGAGTGGATCAGGTTTGCGCATGCCCAAAGCTATGGCATGGCTGCTGACGTTCAACTTCATCAACATTTCCTGGGTTTTCTTTCGCGCCAGCACCCTTGACGATGCGCTGAGAGTGATATGGGGAATGATGGATATCAACTCGGTCATTAATTTGCCACTGCTTCAGGTGCCAACAAGTAGCCTGGTTTGGGGTGGGTGGTTTTCGGATCATCTCCTGAGATGGCTGCCCGTTGGTCTTGCCTCAAACCTGTTCTGCTTCACCATGATCCTGCTCACGTTGGGAATCATCGGTCAGAAGAATTCGTTTGAGCTGATGATGGGCGGTCAGGGCGCGATAAAGCTCTCGGGAGCGCTTCTGTTATTCTGCATCGCGATGTATTTCACGATGGTAACAACGAGTTCGATATTCCTTTATTTCAATTTCTAAGCGAACCTGGGCGTGAAAAGAACAGTTTTTATGTTTGTTGGCGCGGTCCTGCTTGTATTGGCCGTGGTGCCGGCTATCAATCTGAATGCAGGAATCTGGCAAAAGAACGACGGGCAGGAATGGTGGAGCGAATCCGTACTCTACAACTTTGACTTTGCATTGCCCTTCCTGAGCCGGTTCTTTTATCCCCATGGGATTTCGACTAATCCCGACCAAGTGTTTATTGGAAAGGAAGACTGGCTCTATCTAGGGGAGGAATATGGAAAAACAATCACCGGTGTACGCCGTGGCGCAACTGTTGAGGATGAAAGAGTTGCCGGGGTAATCGGTCGTGCGACTGCGTCATGGAATCGGTGGTTGAATCATAACGGCATTAGTATGTTTCGAGTCATGCTGGGCCCTGATAAGGCTACCATCTATCCCGAATTTCTCCCCGATTGGGCGCAGCCTGCTGCCGCGACAGCAACGGATACGTTACTGGCTAATGTTAAACGGGGACTTTACGTTGACACTCGTCCAGCTCTGAGAACGGCAAAATCTAAATTTTCAGAATCGCTCTACTACAAAACGGATACCCATTGGAATAGCCTTGGAGCCTGGGTGGCTTTTCAGGCTTTTGAAATGGACATTGCCCGCGCTGAACCGGGGCTCCGTCTGCTATCGGAGAAAGACGTGCGTGTTTTGGGGGTTAACCAGCGCCAGGGGGGTGATCTGGCGAAATTTCTGAGATTGAAGGAAACACTGCGAGATAACGAGGTCGTCATCGATATCATCAGCGACCGCCCTATCGAAACGAAGCAGTACGACTTTGAAACAGGCCGGCTCAAGCGATCTGGCGGGAATCCTCAAGTTCATACTGCACAACGCCCGTTGCTTGTCAAATCTGAACAGGCCTTGAATCAGAAGCGAGTCCTATGGCTGCGTGACTCTTTTGGAACCGCAATGGCGCCGTTTATGGCTGTCACTTTCAGCGAAACGCTGCAACTTCACTATGACGCAGCAAACCCAGAGTTGTTTGCCCGGTTGGTGAACAGCTTCAAGCCAGATTACGTCTTCATCACAGTAGTGGAACGGGGAGCTCGAAGGAAGAGGTTCGGAAGCCTTCCGCCATTGATATCCGCTTCCGGAAAACCGGAAATTTTGTCTCAGCAGCCGTAGCTCGTTATCGTCGCGACCTATTCATTAACCTCCTTCCATTTAGCAGCTGCCAAACAAACCGCTTCACGCAGGGTGACGGCGCTGCTTCTGATTTCATCGCAATACAAGGTGAATCCGCCGCGACATTGCTGAGTAGGGCGCGTATAAACCGCCTGGTCGCAGTATTCGCTTAACCAGTCAAGTATCTCGGCATCTGAGAGATCAAGGGGGGCAGGACGATGTTCGGTCCACGCTGCCATCCAGCTCATCCATCGTCCTACCCCGTTTCCCATCACGCTCTCCCTCGCTCTACCATAGTTTGCCCTTTCAAATCGGGCTCAAGTTCCGCGCCAGGCACGGCCTGGATATTTCTTTGTGCCTTTCCCTTCCCTGACCGCTTGTCTTTCGACGCCCTGAGGGTCTTACTCGATCGAGGCTATGCCTGAGGCAGGCTGCACGTCTGTTTCACGGATGTTGCAACACCAGGACCGATTAACTGTGGTGTTGCAACATGGAGAGCATAATACAAGTATAACTTGTAATTGTCAAGACAAACTTGTGAAAAGTAAACTTGTAAGCCTGTTTACAAGTATCGAATGGAAGGAGGGGTTGAGTTTTGAAAGGATCAGGATGGGGCAATCGCTGGAAGCCTTGGGAAATACGGATAAATGCAAGTTAACGGCCGGGAACCCTGACAAAAGGAACTTCAGCCTGGCGCTCGTGCGTTCTGCCAGGGCCAAACTCCATCACATGATCATCACGAAGGATGACCGAATAATCGACAGCATCCCGATAGGGTCCGCCGAATAAGGACCAGGAGTGCCGGCGATCGATATAGAGCAATGCCTCATAATCGCCATTGCGCTGATAGCCATCCGGATTACCCGCAATGCTTATTACTTGGGCTTTTGTCATGCCTTCCCGGACGCCTGACATTTTTCCTGTGATAACACACGAAGAAAGCACCAGCATACTGAGCAAGGCAGCAATAAGATTTTTCATATGAACTCCAGATCGATAAAAAAGGCGAAAAAAGGGAAGAATATATAAAAATTATAAAAAATAAATGTGTTATTTCGCGCTAAATTTCCGCCTTCCGGACAAATCAGCTCTCCAGTTCCCGGATAAGCAATGCAACTTCCGCTACTTCACCCAGCACCTCCTTTACTGCCTGCTCAAGTGTATACCTCCTTTTTTCGAGTTCCCGCAACTCCTCGGGGAATTGCATAATATATTTGTCACGTTTTGCACGTGCCTTTTCTGAAACATGAAAAGCGAGCAGCATCTCCGTGCTGTCATACGGCAGTCTATTTGCTAATGGTCTCATGATGGCAGGAGTGTTACTGGCGTATCACTGGTCCAGATTATTTATTGCAAGGCGCACCAACTCTTCTATTATCCCGATGATATTCACGAATGAGTGACGCGAATATGGTCCGTATTTCCGTACGTATCTTTTCTTTTTATAAACATACTGCTACAACAGGGTCAGCCTCGGCGCCTGTCATTTTTGCGGCGATCCGGTCCGTGCCTGGAAAACTGTCGTCTATCTGATTGCCGTCTTTCCCCTGACCTTTGTTCTACTCTCGGGCATCCGACGCGGAGGAAAAGCTGGAGGTGGATGAGGAGGCAGATCCGGTACCGGCAACGGTTTCAGATCTACCGAAGGAACCGCCTCAGCCACTTCGGCAGATGATTCGCCGACCAGGGCCTTGCTTATTGTTACCAGGCGCGCTGCATCTTCTTTAGACATGCGCCGCATTGCTTCGATAACCTGATTGATAAGTGCATCGTTCTCCGAAACCGGTTTCTCAGCGACGCGGGGAGAAGTGCCTCGGGTTCCACGTGCCCGCTTCTCCGGCTGAGGCGATACAGTAGTATCAGGCGCAGCCGGAACTTCCAGTGGTATCCCGAAATGCATCATCGCTGGGGGCAGCTTGAGCACTTCCGCGATCCTGTTCAGTCTTTTTCCGCGAGGTTGCGTAGCACCAGATTCCCACTGCTGAACCGCTTGTGGAGATACGCCCACGAGCTCGGCCAGCTCCGACTGGTTCAATTTAAGCTTTTCGCGCCCCTCGCGAATTATCCGCGCAATGTCCATGCCATCATAATACAAGTAATTCTTGCACCCCGCTTACAAGTTTCCCTTGACATATACAAGTAAAACTTGTAACAATATCTCTTATTGGAAATCTTCAAGCAAGAAAGGTTCACCTCACAGGGGACCACAAAGCAATACCACTTATCGTCGAACAAATGGCTCTGCACCCTGAATGACTACAGATGTATCGGGTAACTATCAGCAACAGCCTGTGGCACAGGCATTCACACAAGGAAGGAATCGGAGCGTAACCAATGAGAACAGGTATCAGAAGAGCAGACATCGAAAAGCACGATATGCGCTTGCCTCTTGAGCGTTGGGAGTACGGAAATCCAGAAGCGGTTGCAGAGCGCAGGCAGCCTCGATCATGCCACGGCTGCCGGTATGAGTCGAAAATCCAGATGGGGTGGAATAACCTGGAGTTCTGTGAAAAAGGGCGAAAACACGGCGTTCGTTGTACATTTTTTCAAAAAAGGGAATATGAAAAATGAAGTTTAATGATCCGCAGCATGCATTGAGCTGGGCGTATGAAACCACTAGCCGTCCGATCGTAAAAATCTCATCCGTTAACGCAATGCGTGGACCTGACAGAGCAGGGGAGGGCGGCGCAAATGGTGAATTGACCGCGCACGATCTTCACGCGCAGGCCGCGCTGATTCTAAGCTTATGCAATCGCATACTATCTGATCTGCATATTGCGTACATAAATGTTCAATTCGGCCGGGAGGCGAGCGGGTTCGGTCTGCTCAGCCGGCACCTCGCTGCAAATTTTGGGACGGGAATCCACAACCGCAGGGGTATCGAGCAGATAATTCGCGCCTACTGTGGCCAAAAGATCGGGTTGCGTGAAATCAGGAAAACTATGGCTTGTGGAATGCTCAAGGCGGCCTCATTGCGTAATCGTGGTTATGACGCACTCGATCTGATTCATGATCAGGCGATGGATATACTGCAAAGGGAGATGGAAAGCCGTGGTCTGCTGCGGAGTCCGGTGGTCAGTGAAATGGCGTAATTAGATCAGACCAGAAGAAGATCGAGCTGAGTGCGCCGTAAACATCTTGCCCCGGCTCGATCCTGGTGCCTCCCCGGTTCAGAAGGGGTTCTGTAACGATTCTGCTTTCTTTCGGTTGGGTACGCCACCGCACAGAATTCGCCCGTTGGTTTATGCAATTCTCAACTCAAATGGTATGAACACAGACAGAACGGGAGTACCGGGCCTGTTTTATCACAGATAATCTACCCTCGAAGAACTTACCTATGAGAGAGAAGACAACTATCGTTTCAGTAGGAGTGAGCGGACTCGTAATAGCAATGCTTGCGGGATGCGGTACCCGCCCCGCGCAGGAAGACGTCAGATCCATTGACTGGTATGAGTCGCATGCAACGGAACGAACTGAAAAGCTAAAAGATTGCATGACCAATCCGCGCACGTTGGATGCAACGCCCGATTGTGTCAATGCGAGCCGTGCTGAAAATAATATTAAAGCAACAACTAAGTGGGCTACGCCAGACGAAGGTGTCCGAACTGAGCCATCTATCGGAAATTAAGAACGAACAGGAGAATGCTGCCTTCCCGCCACGTAAAGTAAAATACGAAGTAATTTAGGCTGGCGGACCCTGCGTTACGGCTGCTGAGCTACTGGGGAACGTGAAGCCTGGCTCGCAGCACGTTGTATCAATTTGCTCAATTCACGCAACCACAGCACGCAACTGGCTACTCCTGCGCAAAGCAGCCAGTCCCGCAGACTCAGACTGACGGTGGAGAATGCGTGCTGTAGAAATGGCACGTAAATTACGGCGATCTGCAGCAGGAGCGACAGCAGAATCGCGCCCCACAGCCATTTATTGGAGAATAAGCCGACGAATGCGCTCTGTTTATCAGAACGCGCATTCAGCACATTAAAGAGGGAAAACAATACCAGAGTATTGAAAGCCATTGTTTGTGCATAGTGTGTGCTGCCCGAGCCTTCTATAAGGCCTTGCGGAAGGCAGGCGTCGATCACCAGCAGCGTTCCCACTGCCGTGATTACACCTACAAAGGCGATGCCGAACCACATTTCAGATGTTATCACACGTTCTCCCTTTGCCCGGGGAGGTCTGCGCATGACATGCGCTCCTGCCGGATCGACGCCTAGCGCGAGGGCGGGAGCTCCATCGGTTACAAGATTAACCCACAGCAGTTGCGTTGCCAGCAGGGGCAGCACAATAAGTCCGTCCCCCGTCTGCAATCCAATGATATTTGCGAGTAGCACGCCGAAAAACATCACGAGCACTTCTCCTATGTTGGACGAGAGCAGATAGCGTAAAAATTTTCGAATATTGGAGAAGATGGTGCGACCTTCTTCCACCGCTGCCACGATCGACGCAAAATTGTCATCCGTGAGAACCATGTCAGCCGCTTCCCTGGAGACGTCCGTCCCTGTGATTCCCATGGCCACTCCAATATCCGAAGTTTTCAGGGCGGGCGCGTCGTTTACGCCATCGCCGGTCATCGCAATGACTTCACCCCCTCTCTGTAGCGCTTTGACAATCCAGAGCTTGTGTTCCGGGTTCACGCGCGCATACACGGAAACTTCCTGTACGGTGCGATCAAGCTCCTCATCCGAGAGTTGCTCAAGTTTTGCACCCGTAACAACCTGTTTATCTCCAGCTATTCCCAGTTGCGCGGCGATAACGGTTGCGGTTACAGGATGATCGCCTGTGATCATTATCGGCCTGATACCTGCAGCCTTTGCCTGGCTGACGGCGTTTTTCGCTTCCTCGCGTGGAGGGTCGATCATGCCGATCAGCCCTACGAATACCAGGTTGTACTCGATGCTTTCATCCGTTCCATTGGCTTTGAACGCATCAGAGGGGACGGACCGGAACGCGACACCGAGAGAACGTAATGCCTCAGTTGCCAATTCCTCATTCAGCTTCAGGATCTCGCCGCGGCGCTCCGGAGTTAGAGACCTGGTTTCTTCCCCCACCAGTTCAAAGGAGCAGTGGGCGAGCAATGCATCGGGCGCTCCCTTTGTAAAAACAAGCAGGCACTCACGTTTTTTTGCATCGACATGTAGCGTCGTCATCAATTTACGCTCCGAGGAGAAGGGAAGCTCGCTCACACGCTCGAATTGTTCATCCAGTGCATCAGCCTCCACTCCTGCCTTGCGCGCCGCGACGATAAGTGCCCCTTCGGTTGGATCGCCCTGTACCCTCCATCCATCCACATCATGCTGCAATACAGCGTTACTGGCCCTGTCGGCGATGGTCAAAGCGCGCTCAAGCTCATGACGCAACGCGCCTTCAATTCTGCCACCCGCTTTATCTTCCTCTATGACAACTGGATCAGTTTGAAGCAAATTATCCGGATATTCTTTATTATCCACAGGACTATAGCGGCGCACCTCGCCTTTGGGTGAATAGCCGGTACCTGTCATTTCGATGCGTCCACTTGCCGTAACAACTACCCGGACTGTCATTTCATTTTTTGTCAGAGTGCCTGTTTTATCGGAAGCGATAATGGTTGCGGAACCAAGCGTTTCGACTGCAGGGAGATGACGTACTATTGCATTTCTGCGCGCCATGCGTTGGACGCCTAAGGCAAGTACAGCTGTTACCACGGCAGGCAAACCTTCGGGTATGGCGGCAACAGCAAGAGCTACTCCCAGTATGAGAACGTCTATAAGTACAGCCAGACTGCTTACATTCCCTACGAGAATAATCGTGGTAATCATGATGACGGCAATTGCCATCACGATTATTCCCAGTAGTTTGCCGACGTGCGCAAGTTCTTTTTGCAACAACGTTGTCTCTGGCGGCACCGTTGCCAACATTCCTGCGATATGCCCCATCTGGGTTTGCTCGCCGATTGCCACCACCAGTGCATGCGCATGGCCGAAAGTAACGGCGGTTCCACTAAAGATCATATTATGGCGATCTCCAAGCTCGGCCTGTTCCATGATGAGCTCAGTATCCTTGGACACCGGTAGACTCTCGCCAGTGAGTGCCGCTTCAGTCGTTTGTAGTGCGGTGGTTTGAATAAGCCGTGCGTCCGCAGGGATGGTATCGCCTTCTTCAACGAGAATGATATCGCCAGGCACCAGTTCTGTTGCAACAACAGAGCGCTGTACTCCGCCGCGGATGACCTTGGCACGTGCTGCCGACATCTGGCGTAAGGCAGCGACTGCTTCTTCCGCTCTGGATTCCTGAATGTAACCCATGATCGCGTTGAGCAGCACTACTGCAAAGATAGCGATTGCCTCATAAGGTAAAGCGGATTCGCGTTCATAAAGCCACAGGCCTGCCGAAATTGCCGTTGCAATCAGCAGAAGGATAACCAGTACATTCTGGAACTGAGCGAGAAACTTTTGCCAGCGGGGAACAACTTTTCCGGCTGGCAGTTCATTTCTGCCGTATCTATCCAGCCGGGCCAGCGCTTCTGTATCGCTCAAGCCAAGCTGGGTATTCGTTTCGTAGGCGGAGGCCAGTTCTTGAATGGATTGCTGATATGAGTCTTTTTTATTTTGCTCGGATGTATGCAATGTTCATCTGCCTGCTTCTTGTTTTCCTTATTCGTTCCTTAACATAAGGGGCCTTGAACAGATACTTGCTGGCGCAACCGGATACTGGATACTGGCGAAAAGGCAGTGATAATCGGCACTGTGCGTTGGAACGATCGATTTTAACTGCAATTCACTCATCCAGAGGACTGTTCAAGAGATTCTTGTACTGAAGATAGGCTGGAAAAAATAACAGGGTAGCAGAAGCAGGAGTTACATAGATAGCTAACAAAAGATCGGTGGACCGGTGTTCCAGGGATGAGATCTCTATACATCGACAAGCTTTTCGAATTTCTTTGAAGAAAGTGGTTTGCCAATATGGCAGCAGAGTGTTTTGATCGTACCAGGGGGAGGAGTTGGTACGATCTTTGAGTTTGAGAACTACTACAGCTAATGTTGTCCGACCGAACCGCGCCACGCTCCGGTTTCCTTTCCGTGGCTTTCGAGAAATTCCTTGAAGCACTGGAGATTTTCGCTCGTACGCGCCTTTACTGCCCCCAGAGCGTCCCCCAGTCCTTCAAGGAAGCCCTGGGGTCCATAATCCATCTTCAGCACCACTCGGGTTTTTGAGTCTGAGATTCCGTAGAAGCTTACAACACCCGAATTTTTGGCACCACTCGTGCTATGCCAGGCGATCCGCTGATCGGGAATCTGTTCCGTAATCTCGGCATCCCATTCTTCTTCCTTGCCTGCGATCTCTGCCCGCCAATGCGAGTGGGTATCATCGATCTGTCGTACTTCGCGCACACCTTTCATGAACCTGGGAAATTCTTCAAATTGAGTCCATTGATTATATGCAGTACTAACTGGCACATTGACTTCGATAGAGTTCTCCACCGTCGATGTGTATCCCGCCTCCCTCGATTTCCGGAATGTTTTCGATAACATCAGTCCCCCTGCAGCAACTGCGGCGAGTGCCACTATTCTTCCTAGCATTTTTACCCCCTGTAGACTTGATTTCATTGGCACGAGCCCCGTATTTTTCCAAGCGGGAAGCCTCTCAGTTTCATGAAAAATTTACTGATATTCTCAATAATAGGTTTTTCGGGCTGGAATTCTGTGCGGTTGTGCACGTAATCGCAATTGCGCGACGAAGCAACTGCAGAGGCTGCATGTATCCAAGGACAACGTTATCCAAGGTGCACTATCGCACTGATAACCAAATATCGGCCAAATATCATTCGATCAACTGCCAGCTGAAATATGCAAAAAGCAGATTGCAGGAAAATCCTCTCCTCAAAGACGATTGAGCGATTGAAAAATGAATATGCCAGGGTTTACTGCCGAAGCAGCAATATATAGAACGAGTTCACAATATACTGCCAGCTATATGGCCCGCCACCCCGGATCGGGCCTCAACAATAGCCTTGTCATTTCCCCTCAAGCATGCAGTTTTGGTAGAAACATTCTTTGTAACGGCTGGATTCTGGGTTGCATCGGGTGCACTGCATTTTTTCCGTCAGTTCCCGGCATGATTGCATGCTATGCGGCCTGCATGGGCTCGATGTTCGCCTATTGCCGTAATTGTCTGGACTTTATCGATATACCAGAGAATAGTAATGGTAGTGGTGGCGGTAGCGGCGGGGGAGGGCCTCCTGCCGGAGGGACCTGTTTCCCGAATAAATGCTGCGAGTGGGGTGAAAACGGCGAGTGTACGCTGTGCATTCCCCGGAACGCTGTTTGCCCATAACGGTCAAAGTAACTGAATTAAAAAGATAATTCCTGGATAAGGATAGGTGGCCTGCCATAAATCCCGATTGCGGAGATCCTCAAGAAGCAACCGGTCAGATTTCTATTATGGCTTTCAAAGGCAGGTGATCCGATGCAATCCGTGCGAGGCCGCTGGTATGAGCTTCGAGGCTTTTCAGTCGGCGGCGCGGATGCACCCACAGACGGTCCAGCGCCATGAAAGGTTTTCGCGCGGGAAATGTGGCGCAATGAGGGGGACGCTTGAAGTGAGCGTGCAACCAGCGAAGAGGGCGCCCCCACAGGAACCATTCATTGAGGTCGCCCATTAACACATAGGTCTCCGTAAGACGGATTTCAAACAGCTTAAGCAGGTGGCGCACCTGTTGCCGTCGTTCCCAAGGTCGCAGGCCGAGGTGGGTTGCAACCACATGGACCTGTCGCTCGTTCCACGCAAGAGTGACATCGAGCGCCCCGCGCGGCTCCCGCCCGGGCAGGGTGAGATCTATCCGATTTACTGCCACGACCGGAAGCCTCGTTAACAGGGCGTTTCCATAGTGATGTGTACGGCGCACCAGGGTTGGTCCGGCAATGGCGGTAAGTCCGGTCTTCGCTGCGAAATAATCCAGCAGGTCATAACCTTCAATCTGGCGATGCTCTACTTCCTGCAGAGCAACTACATCCGCATTCATCTCCTGCAGAACGTTTATGATGCGATCAGGTTTAAAGCGTCCGTCGGCGCCGATACAACCGTGTATATTGTAGGTGGCCAATGTCATCTGCATATAATTTCATGAATTCCCGTTTTCATGCCCGAACAGGTGTTTAAACTGAAAGCTGCCGGGCTGAAAGCAGGGAGCCAGCGCCTGGCTAGGCTTCAGTCAGATTGAGTAACTGGCGAAGCGTTCATCGTCTCACGCCGGTGGTTCATCCATCTCCAGCATGTCCATGCGATAACGATCATGATCGCAGCAACGGCAACCAATGCGGCAAACGCGGGCAGATCAGGCTTCTGGATAGTGGCAGCCAGCTGATCCGTAAAAACGGATATGCCGGTTATCCCTGGCAGCAAGCCTACTGCGCTTCCCAGCATGAAATCCCGGAAACGGATCCGCGACGCTCCTGCAACGAGATTGATGACCGTGAATGGAGCGAGCGGTATAATCCTGAGAGCGATGATAGTCATCAGACCGCGTCGGGCAAGGCGTTTGTTCAGTTCCCTGATTTTTTTCCCGGCAAAGCGCCAAACTGTATGGCGCCCTATCAGGTGGCCGATACTATAGCTGGAGGCTGCACTCAATAGCGCACCCGCCATCGAATAGAAAAAACCGTACCAGGGGCCAAATACCAGCGCGCATACCACAATAAGCACAGTGAGGGGAAATGCAACCAGACCACCGAGAAGGAATATAGCGAGCGTAATGAATGGAGCAGCTGGAGAGCGCTCGAATTCGGCCGCAAGCGTTACCAGGGTCCTGACGTCTATCCATTCCTTGAGTGGCGACCAGCGCCATGCGGCTGCGAGCGCCAATACACTGACCAGTATCGATACGATAAGACCAATGTGACTTCGCGCAGGGGCGCGCGCTCCCTCGGGAATAAGCTTCGCCATCAGCAGACTCGCATCGAGCGGTTTGTCCGGGTCCACGATATCCTCGTCCGGCACCAGGGCATCCACATCGGCATCGACTCGAAACTGCCACGGACGTAAGGTACGCCCATGACCTCGCAACGCTTCAATCGTATGTATCAGCGACCCTTCCTGCGCGAGACGCTCCTCGATTTTGTTGGCGTCCATGTCTAAATGTTCGGCAAGCAGGCGGGTTCTAAAACCAGCTATTGCCCGGCCTATATCCTCTCTGCCATTCGCTTCAAGCATAAGATCGCATTCGGTATCCAGTCCCATGGAGCGATTATTGAGATTGGCTGATCCGATACGCAGCCGCTCATCGTCAATAATGATGATCTTGGAGTGGACGTTGACGCATTCGTTGACAAGCCGGGGTATGCATGGCTCATAAAGGGCCAGGCGGTGGTAACGATCTGCGGCGACCAGGCGCTTGAGCAAGCGCTCGCGCAGCACATCCATCGTGTATTGCGATAGCCAGCCGACTGTCTGTTCCGCCAGCAGCATGACGACTTCCGGTCCGTGCTCTTCCTCCAGTCGCCGGACCAGTGCATCCGCTACGATGTGGGTAGTAAAATACTGCGCTTCGATGTAGATGCTATCGCGCGCGGAAGTGATCAGATCCAGCACCAGCCGTTCCACCTCACGCACTTCTTTCTGGTTTTCATATTCGGGAACAGTGCGGGCGATCGCAACCTCAATGTTCTCAACGTCGGGTGCAAGATAATCCGGCCAGTAGTTTGGCTCCCCCCTGACCCTGGGAGCAGAAAGTTTCTGTCCCGTTGCAAGAAACCACCGCTCACGCGCCAATTCTCCCAGTGCGGTTGCGATCGGGCCGGAAACCATCATCTGGATGTCGTGATAAGGCTGCGGTATGGATTCTGTCAGCAAATCCCTGCGGCGCTCGTCACACGCCGCGTGCTCAGTAGTGTCCCAGCGACCCAGCGTCAGGTCCAGCCCACCCACAAACGCCACCTGGTCGTCAACCACCACGACTTTCTGGTGATGAGAGCCTCCGGTGGGGTGATGATCATCAAGATGAAAATGCAACCGTCGGTGGCCGTTCCATCGCTGTTTATAGAGAGGAAGCCATTCGCGGTCAGATGCAAACAGCATGACGAAATCCCAGTCGAGGACATGAACATGGAGATTTCTGTTACGCTTGACCAGGCTGTTGAGGAAATCACCGAGGGTGATCGGCCAGCCATCGGGTTCCTCATCCCGTACCAGTTTCAATCTGCTGTCGATGTCCCAGGCCATGATCAATACGGAACGGCGGGCGTGTTTTACCGTTTCCCGGAAAGCACGAAAAAAATCCGCTCCATCAACGATAAAAGCAGCCTTGTCCGCGTGCTCGATGCGCCAGCAGTTATTCCCCGGCTTCAGGATGGATGATCCGTTCATTGCTTTTGAGATTTGCACCGGGAAGTATGATAAAGACTTTTGCAGGGCTTGAAACCCGCACTCTCGCACGGGCGGCGGTTAGAGGTCCTGTGAGCAAGCGGAATTCCTCCAGACCGCTGACGGCTGCAATATGGGCAAGTAATTCCGGTCCACCTGCTGCGTCAATCTCTTCAAGTTGAGCTGGGGGTTCTCCGGGATGGAGCGTTTCAAACAGAGCGTGGTTGTAGTTGGAGGGGAGGGTTATTTCTATTCGCTGCGCCCCTTCCAGTAACAGAGGTATTGATTCAATCGTTTCACGCCCACGCCAGGGCAATTTGATCAGCGGTTCTTTTTCCATTTCAAAGTTATCCTATGGCTGAGAAGCTGCTTCGCCCTTAAAAATAACTCGCACCAGGCGTGACCTGCGGTCTACTGGAGCATCCTGTTATGGCCCGTTTGCTGCGCACGGCGAGGGCCCCGATGGGGTTGCGGATGAGTCGGCTCTGGAATGCCGGGGTTATACTATGGGCGATAAAGGCGATAATGCCTGAGCTATCGCTTCGCGTTCCGTTCGTTTTCGTACATAAAGGGCGCGGGCTTGATAATGGAGGAGGAAGCGCTCTCGACGTGAACGGGGAGCGAAGCGCTTGGAGTGAACCGGATGAGGAGAGAGGGGCTACGGGTTTGATGCGTAAAGATGGGGCTTCAGTATATCGGGTGGAAGCTCCCGCACGATTCGAGGGTTCAAAAGGTGCAAGCCGGGTAACAGCTACCAGTTATCCAGTACATTCAATCGCATTTGCAAGGTCTCAATTTCATCCAGTAACTGCAGGGCAAGCGCAACTCCCGCAAGATTGATGCCAAGATCGCTTTGCAGCCGGAGTGCCATTCTGGCGCGACGCATCTGTGTCCCCGTGAAGCGCCAGCAATGCGGTTCATGCTCTTCCGCCATAATCTGTGGGGTGATCAACCCTTCATCTACCAATTCGATGATATAGCCACTTTGTACCGAGCATGCGTGACTGAACTCCGTCAGTGTCAACGCGTTCTGTTCATCGACAAGAGTTACCGATAGTTTCGGTGGTGGCGAAGGTGCGTTGTTTCGATGACCGTTTTCGTCGCTCATATCACTCCCAGTTTGGCTCGCGGGTTGAACGATTTGAATTGCTCCGCCATGCTGCGGTAAAAGGCCTTGTCTCTTTCATCGGTGGCAGGGGGCGGTGCAATGCGCAATACGACGTAGAAATCCCCCGGCGTTTTACCGGGAATACCGCGTCCTCTCAATCGCAGCTTCCGTCCGGTAGTGGAATCGGCAGGTATTTTCAAGTCAACCATTCCTTCCGGAGTGGGGACAGTGACCGTTGCGCCCAGGGTCGCTTCCCATGGCGCCACCGGCAGGTCAAGATAGACGTCGTACTCATCCACTCGATAGATGGGATGTGAGCGAAACTCGACTTCCAGATACAGGTCGCCCGCTTTTCCCTGACCGTGCCCGGGTGCGCCTTTACCCGTAAGGCGAATGTATTGCCTGGGCCGAATACCGCGAGGAATAGCCACATTCAACTTATGTTCGCGGGTTGATACATGTCCTTCTGCATCGACCTCCGGCACTTGCAGCGAAATAGTGCGGGTAGCGCCGTGATATGAATCTTCCAGATCGATCATTATCTTGGCGTACCGATTCTCGCCAGGGGCATGAAAGAAAGCTCCACCAGACCCTCCGTGGGTTTCTCCTCCGCGTCCCGCTTGCTCTGCACGAAAACTGCGTCCAAACAGGGACTCGAAAAATTCGCTGAACTGGGAAGCATCCGCTCCTGTAAATCCCTGTTGCGAAAACTCGAAGCCGGCGTTCCAATCCGGTGGAGGACTAAATTCCTGATCGGCTTTCCAGTTTGTGCCAAGGCGGTCATACGCTACGCGCTTCTCCGGATCCTTGAGCACCTCATAGGCCTCACCCAATTCCTTGAAGCGCGCTTCTGCCTGCGGATCCTTGCTGACATCCGGATGATATTTGCGTGCCAGTTTCCGGTAGGCGCGCTTGATGTCATCCTGAGAGGCATCTCGGGGGATGCCCATGATTTTGTAGTAATCCTTGAATTCCATTGCGATTACAGTGGAAAGAGACCGTTATGGGATTGAGATTTCAAGCATAGCCAATCCCGCAGGAGAATGTAACTACTGCCGTACCAAACTTTAGCCGAAAGGTTTGTTTAATAGCAACCTGTAGCGGCCTGAAGCAGGATCACGAGCAAGGTCGACGTTGCCGATGCAGTTAAGCAACCACCAGACGTAGCGCAGCCTGCTGATGCCGACGCGGTATCGGGCACGTTGGAGCAGGCATCTGGAGCGCCTCGTCGTCTCATATCCTGTTATAAAGACTTGTGGGTTAACCCATGAGGCCATTCTTCATAATCAGTGCCCCATTTTTTGGCGCGCCAGGCGAGCGCCAGGAGTAATAATCCCGAAACGATAGCGTACATCGCGATCAGCCATACCAGGGCTAATGCACCCGCTCCCGGGAAGAAAAAGACAAATACGCCGAACGCGACCGAGATGAGGCCGTTGAGGAACAGCAGCACTTCACCCCGAATGACCTTGCGTAAGCGGACAGACATTACCATATCCACGATACCGCTTCCCAGTGCGGTTGCGCCGATCACAAGCACAAGCACTACAGCTGTCAGATTGGGAAGCATGAAGGCAATCACGCCTGCTCCGATCCCTACCAGTCCCCAAAGGAGCATCAACCACCAGTCCCCATTGGTTTTTCGGTTTTGTACCGCTGCCACAGCGGATGCTACGCCCTGTATGAGGGCATAAGCAGCGAACATGACGAGCAGCCACAGGAGCGTTATTCCCGGCCAGAATGCGGCGAGTATACCAAACACTAATGATATGAAGCCGCGTAGCGCCAGAGAGCGCCAGGATTTCGAAAGTAGTTCATTCATGATATCACCTCTCTTTTTCGAGTGATGTTGTGAAGGGTGGAACCCGGCGATTGGACGTATTAGAGACTTACTTCGTTACCGGATTTCATCCAGTTTCGAAAGTCACCCTAATGGATGACGACCGCCGTTTTCGTATGATTGCCATCATGGATGCAGTCAATTGCTTTTGCCGTGCGTTAACCGACATAAGACGAACGGGTACAAGAATAAATCTGTGAGGTTATGTGCGTTGGGACACAGCCGGAGGTATGGTAGATGCGATAAGGTAAGGATAATTTATGCAGTTTGAAGCAGCGTTGCGATTTCCGCCTTTCAGTAAGAATATCTTTCGATATATTGACGCTACGGGTGATATGATGACTATAGAGAACAAGTCTCCTTCCAAGCGAATAGAATGCGAGGAAACCGGGATACTGACGGAACGGGCGGATTTGCCCAATTCGAAACCAGGTGCCAAGGATAAGGCAGAGCATCAGCCCCTGTTGCCGCATGAGCGCGACGAGACAACTCGGCCAACCGGCACGAGCCACCGGGGGAACGAGCATACACGCGAAGTAATCGGACAGGCACATGAAGATACGAAGCAGGGTCTGAAGGACACAGACCGGCGTGGAATACCATCCGATATAGTTCATTCTGATATCCCGGCTGCAGATGATATTCCCGGAGTCTCCCCCGACAGAAACGTAAAGAAACATTGAGAAACATTAATATGCTTGCATTTTGTGCTCATGCAACAGCAGATGAGCAGAACAGGAAAGACAAAAAGCTATCATTTCAGCGTTCTCACCCAGACAAGCTGAAGCCAAGCCTGAGGCAGCTTAATGAAAATTGTTAAACACATTCTCGCAGCTGCAATTGTATTTGTGCTCGCAAGTATTGTTTCAAGTCCTGGCTTTGCTCAAGCAGGATCAGATTCATCCTCTACTCCTGCTGCGCTCCCCCCTGTGCAATCACAAGGCCAGACCGAATATCTGACAGGAGGGATCGGAGCGGATGAGTCGGAGGCAATATTGCAGGAAGCACGCACCTGGCCCCTGGTGCTTGAGCTTACCCAGAATGGCCCGACTCGTGCTGCCTACATCAGCGATGTTCGCGTTACGATCAAGGATGGGTCTGGCACTATGATTCTGGATACAGTTACCGAAGGTCCCTTTCTGCTTGTCAGGCTCGTACCCGGAAAATATTCGATCGATGCTTCGTATGAATCGAAGACGCTTCATCGTGATGTGAGCATAGGGAAAGGGGGCAGCAACAAAATAATGTTGCTATGGCCTGCTCCCGGGAATGAGGAAGACAGGTAATGGTAAGTTCAGAGGATGCCATTAGAGATTTATCACCAAGGATCCTGGAGAGTACACCCCTTAACCCATGAACGGCAGAAGCTACGGGCAAAGCCTATAACCTAGTTTGTTCAAGCGGTTCTGAATGTCGGTAGAGGCAATGGCGGCATGTGCCGCAGCAACACTGATCTGGTTCAGTTCATCAACCACATCTCCCACCGCATATACCCCGGCCACAGTGGTACGATGGTGCCGGTCGACAATCAGTTTTCCTTGCCTGTTGCAGTGCGCCCCAAGCTGAACCGCGAGCTGGGATCTGGGGCTCTCGCCCAGCATCGGGTAGATTACATCGAACTGAAGCTCTTCTCAATTTGAAAGGCGTATCGAAGGTTTCGATTCTCCCGTTATATGGAGGCTGCCGAGCGCGTCCTCAATCACCTCGACATTGACCTTAAGAAGCCTTCTTTTTTCGGCACTCGTCAGTTCAGCCTTGGCTTGATAGATCAGTGTCACGTTCCGGCTGTATGTTCGCAGAAACAGCGCGTGCTTTACACCCTCCCGAGGGGAAGAGGATATCAGGGCGATGTTCTGATCCTTCGCTTCATAAGCGTCACAAACGGGGCACAGGCGAATAAGCCCTTTTTGTATGCACGTTTTCCAGTGCTTCGTATCCAGTCTCAAGTCGGCAGTTCCCGTTGCCAGCAATATCGTAATGGCACGAATTATTGACATTCCGCCACCTCCGCCCCCATCCCCACCCCTATGACGGCTAGTTCCGCTGCCGGCACTATTGCTGACGTGGGCCTCAAAAAAATTTTCAACCTGCTTGAGTCGCATGACCTCACCGGCCTGTACTTCAACTCCGTACCGCGCCGCCTGTAAACGCAGCCGATTCAGAAATTCCTTTCCCGAGATACCCATGGGAAAGCCGGGGCAGTTATGGGTGGTAGGGATGAGCGCTGCACGGCTGAATCCACTGTCAACAATTGCAATATTGCGCCGAAAGCGAGCGAGATAAATTGCTGCGGTAAGTCCACCCGGACCAGCCCCGATGATCAAGCAATCGACTACTCCAGGTGATTTCAGGTTGCTAAACTCCATGGCACGTTTTAGCGGAAACTCAGACCGCTATTTATTTATGGGTGTGGAGAAGAAGAACACCATTTCAATACTTTCAAAACAGTACCCCTGGATTCTTTTCGGTTCGGTTCGTGACAACACATAGCGGATGCAAATGAAGGGGCTTGATCCATGCTGCGACATTCGAAGGGGCGTGACCCTTGCTGCGACATTCTGCAGTGGAAGAAAAATTAGCTTATGTATGATGGCGTACCGAAAAAAGCCTCCTGAGGCCTCACTATGAATCATCAGTCTAATTCAGGGGGACTAGTGATGGGAACGGGTAACGAAAAGGACAATAAATCTACCATTGGGGGACCCGCTAACCCGACTGGTTCACCGGCGAACGATTTCACCAGAAAGCTCTCCGCTAATGACGAGCTCGCAGCGGCAATACCTTATAACGCCAACAAGGCCGGAGAATATGGAGAGGCTTCCACTTCTCCCGAGGAAGGCCAAACGGTAGCGCCTTCCGATCCCTTTGTTACTGGGAGTACGTTAACTGAAACAGTTGCGTCACCGAAAGTCGGGTCGGGTGAACCTCGGCTACGTTTCAATGCTGGCAACGAACCGTTGGACCGTGTAAGAGCGGATTCGAGTAATCAGACTCTTACCACTAACCAAGGTGTTCCTGTCGGTGATAACCAGAACTCGTTGAAGGCGGGTTATCGTGGTCCGGCGCTGCTGGAAGATTTTATTCTGCGTGAAAAGATCACGCATTTCGACCATGAACGCATACCTGAGCGTGTGGTTCACGCCCGCGGATCTGCTGCGCACGGTTATTTCGAATGTTACGAATCACTTGCCCAGTATACGTGTGCTTCCCTGTTTGCCGAGGCGGGGAAGCGCACTCCTGTTTTCGTCCGTTTCTCCACAGTGATCGGGGAGCGGGGCTCTGCAGACACTGCGCGCGATGCCCGCGGCTTCGCAACCAAGTTTTATACAGACGAAGGCAACTGGGATCTGGTAGGAAATAACATTCCCGTATTTTTTATACAAGATGCCATCAAGTTTCCCGATCTGGTGCACGCAGCCAAACCTGAACCGCATTTTGCAGTTCCGCAGGCTTCCACCGCGCATGACACATTCTGGGATTTTGTCTCGCTCATGCCCGAATCCACGCACATGCTGATGTGGTTAATGTCCGATCGGGCTATTCCGCGTAGTTTCCGAACAATGCAGGGTTTTGGCGTCAATACATTTCGCTTGGTAACAGCGGAGGGCGAGTCGCGATTCGTCAAGTTTCACTGGCAGCCACTCGCAGGAACCCATTCTTTGGATTGGGATGAGGCGGTTAAAATATCGGGCGCCGATCCTGATTTTCACCGACGCGACTTATGGGAAGCAATAGAGTGTGGCGCATACCCTGAATACGAGTTGGGCATGCAGATTTTTACCGAGGAACAAGCGGAACAATTCAGCTTTGACGTACTCGATGCGACGAAGATTGTTCCGGAGGAACTGGTCCCGGTCAAGCCGGTGGGACGTATGATTCTCAATCGAAATCCCGACAATTTTTTTGCAGAAACGGAGCAGGTAGCCTTTTGCGCGGCGCATGTCGTTCCCGGGCTGGATTTCAGTAATGACCCCCTCCTTGCGGGACGCATTCATTCCTATGTCGACACCCAATTGACACGCTTGGGCGGGCCGAATTTTCACGAGATTCCAATCAATTCGCCCATTGCACAAGTTCACAATAACCAGCGGGACGGGATGCATCGCCAGAGCATCAATAGAGGTCGGGTTTCATACGAGCCGAATTCCCTTGCGGGAGGTTGCCCCTTTCAAGCGGGTGCGGCGGGCTTCAGGTCATTTTCCGAACCTGTGAAGGGAGATAAGGTACGCGGTAAACCTGAGCGGTTTGCAGATCACTACACGCAGGCGACCCTGTTCTGGAACAGCCAAAGCGCTGTGGAAAAGGCGCATATCATTCGTGCCTTTCGTTTCGAACTCACTCGCGTCCAATCCCCCGCCATAAGGCAGCGGGTGGTGGCAATGCTCGAAAATGTTGCAAACGATCTGGCCGAGTCTGTTGCTCGGGGGTTGGGCATGGATGCTTTGCCGCCTCCCCTACCCAAAGCCCTGGAGAAAGATGTTATGCCTGAGGTTTCTTCATCTCCCGGTCTGTCACTTTTTGCTCGTCCCGGCGATGGTGGCATCCGTATGAGAAGAATAGCGATTCTCGTTGCGGATGGCATAGATGGAAGGATTGCGACATTGCGTGCCGGACTGCTGGGAGAACAAGCGGTGCCGCGCTTCGTTGGGGTACGGCTGGGTTCAATCCGGACCACAGAGGGAAAAATCGAGGTGGATGTAACGCTGGAGGCCATGCCGTCAGTCCTTTTCGACGCTTTGGTAGTGCCCGGTGGGAGCGAGGGTATAGACGCGCTCACTCGTCTGGGTCAGGCGCTGGAATTCGTCAAGGAGCAATATCGCCATTGTAAACCCATACTGGTGCTGGGCGATGGCAGGAAACTGATTGAAGCTTCCGGTATAAAATGGACATTGCCGTCAGGCGGACAGGATAGTGGACTTCTCCACTTCGAAGATGAAGATATTGGAAACGCGTCAACCCGCTTCATTGAGGCTATAGCAGCGCATCGTCATTTTGAAAGGGAAATGGACCCTTCGCCTGTTTAGAGCGCTTATTTATTTTATTTCGGCCGGGAAGGCCGAAATCCTTGGATTATTACGGCAAGTCTTGTAGCTTTATAGAATGTCGTCGTCGGAACAAGCAATTCGAATTGTTGTTCCTGCCTCCCTGCATCACCAATTGTATCCATAGCCGACCAATGTTCGATCGACTTGATCGACGTCGCAAACCAACACCGTTTTACCATGTCACTGAACAAAATCCTTACCTTTGTGGCAATCGGTATGCTGTTGCCGATTATTTCAGTAAGTCAGGCTGGGGCGGAAGAACAAGCAACCCAATCCCCACTTACTCCCGCTCAAGCCAGGCGGACCTTATCGATTCTTCAGGATGATGCAAAGCGTGCAGAGCTCGAACAGACGTTAAGGGCAATCGCACAAGCGACGGCGGAAGCGCCACTGGCAAACACGTCAGACGAAGTTTCCGCGCCCGCTGCAACTTCTGATTCTGACCAATCTCCTGCTGCCGTACAAACCAATGGACCCTCGTCATCCGGCGCTCCACCGGCAGCGGGTGTTCCTATCGAAATCGCGAAGGGTGGACTTGTCGCCCAGATATTCGATCTCATCGGCGAGCGACTGCACATCGTTGTGAATCAGTTACGGGCAGCCGTTCAAACACTTCTCCAGATAAGAACGGTGGGCGATTGGTGGCAGAACAATCTGGGTGTGCCGGAACGCCGTGCCATTGTCCTGGAGGCATTATTGGAGCTTGCTCTCATACTTGGCGGGGCGTTATTTACCGAATGGGTACTGAGACGGGCCCTGCGGCACCCGCGGAGAATGATTGAAGACCGTGCGGCAGTTCGCCAAAACGCGAGTGATCGCCAAAAGGACCACGAGGAAAGGGCGAAAGAAAAAGCAGGGCCGGAGAAGGAGGTGAACCAGGCTGCTCCTCATCTTCAATCTGCAACGAGCATGCATGTTGCCCCTGGCCCTGGTACGGGCAGGGCAACGGCTGTCGACAGGCATTGGAGCCTGTTGCGTCGCTTTCCATTTGCTCTGGGTTACTGGTTGCTCGAATTGGTTCCAGTGGGGGGGTTCGTGGCGGGAGCCACTCTGCTCTTGACTGTCTTCGGCGGAAGATCGTCAATATTCTACACAACCACGATTCCGCTCATCAGCGCTTATGCTAATACGCGAATCGCACTGAGTATCGGTCACCTCATGGCATCGCCAATCGGGCAGCGCTTGCGGCTGATGCATATCAGTGACGAGGCGGCAAATTTCCTGAACCTCTGGTTGCGGCGCATTGTTATCGCTGCTGTTTTTGGTACTGCTATTGCCGATATCGCCCTTGAAACCGGAGCGACCCTCGACACTCATGACGCGCTTTCCAAACTGGTGGCTCTCGTTGTCCATATCATGCTGCTGATAATGATTTTTCGCAGCCGCAAGGAAGTGGCAGCCGCGATCCGTGGTTCCGCCGAAAACAGTCAAGTCCTGGCCGGGTTGCGGAGACTGCTGGCTGATAGTTGGCTTTTCGTGGCAACATTTCTTATCGTAGGTGCCTGGCTGTTGGGGTCGATGGGAACGGAAAATGGGTTTCAGCATATGCTCCACATCTTTGCGCTATCAGCCGTGGTTATTATCAGCGCGAGCCTTGCGTCGATTTTTGTTCTTGGCGCAATTGACCGCGCATTCATTGCCGACCGGAAAAATACGCCGGAGCAGCAAGGACAGCAGTTGTTCGAAGGATCAGCCGAAGCTGGAACAAAAAGCCCCTATCATCTGCTGATACATCGTGCGGTCTCATTGTTGATCGCTGTTGTTACCGGGCTCGTATTGCTTCGGGTTTGGGGGGTGGATACTTTATCCTGGTTTGAAAGCGGATCAGTTGGCCGACGAGTGGCTTCGGCTGTTGTTACAATCACAGTTACCTGTGCTTTGGCACTGGCGGCATGGGAGTCATTGAATACTGCGATCTGCCGACGCATCGATCGTTGGGGGAAGGCTGGCGATATTGCTCGTGCCGCCCGCCTGCGCACCCTCCTGCCTATGCTGCGCACGACCATGTCCGCTGTCTTTATCATGATAGTGCTGCTTGCAGCACTGGATGAGCTCGGTATTACCATTGCGCCTCTGTTGGCCGGTGCCAGTATCATCGGAGTTGCATTGGGTTTTGGTTCACAGAAGCTGGTGCAGGATTTCATCACCGGAATTTTCCTGCTCATGGAAAATGCCATCCAGGTTGGCGACTTCATCACAGTGGCTGATCTTTCAGGATCGGTCGAGCATTTGTCGATTCGCACTGTCTGGTTGCGCGCCCCGGACGGGTCACTGCATGTGGTTCCGTTCAGCTCGGTTTCAACCGTCACCAACACCAATCGCGGTATTGGGAATGCTTCGATCAGGGTCAGCGTGACCGCTGATTCGGATGTCGAGAAGGTATTTGCTGCTATCAAGAGTGTGGTCGATGATATGCGAGCCGATCCACGTTTCAAGGACCTCATCCTGTCGGAAGCTGATATCTGGGGCGTCGACCAGATGGATGGGTTCATGATTACCATTCTTGGACAGATACGGACTCTGGATAAAGGCCGATGGCCAGTACAGCGTGGCTTCAACTTACGGATTCTGGAGCGTTTCCGTGAATCGAACATCCGGTTCGTCAATCCTCAGAAACGGCAGGTAGTGATGGAGAGTAACGAAATCCAAGTTGGTAGCGAGCCATATAAGCCCAGCATTCAAACCCCGTAAACATTCGATTGCTTTCAATTTTAGAATGATTGCATGGAAATAAAGAGAACAAAGGGAATCCTTCCAAGGAAGGGGCAGGGCAAGCAAGGGATAGTTCAGCAGGAGTGCGTTACCGAACAGAGAGGAATGCCTGTTGTTTTTAAAATAACTTCTAAATTGATTAAGTTGGGAAAGATGCGAGAGAGATATCAATCTAGCAGGAGAATAGCATGAGCTATGAACGGTATGAACATAACACGCAGGGGTTGGACAAAGTTATAGATGGCACGGGCCCTATGCCCCGGTTTATGGGTGCGACATGGCCAATAGGAGAGGACGTCTACAATAACAAAGGCGAGAAACTGGGTGACATCAAGGAAGTCATGCTGGACGTGGAAGAGGGCCGTGTGGCCTACGCTGTATTATCTTTCGGAGGATTCCTCGGAGTCGGCGATAAGCTCTTCGCCGTGCCCTGGAATGTCCTGACATTGAAGCTGGAAACGCTGGACAAGCGTTTCATACTCGACGTGGAGAAGGAACGTCTGGAATCAGCACCCGGTTTCGACAAGGACAACTGGCCGGATATGGCTGATGAATCATGGAACAGCCAGATTAACGCATATTATGATAATCAGCGCGTTGGATGAGGGAAATTCTGGCAGCGTTTGCTCTTTACTTGCAGCAGTAAATAGTGAGGGATTACATGAAAAATAATAGGGGTATCCTGGGGCGGGCCGTAATATCCGGAACGGTGAGCGGTCTTGCAACAGCAGGTGTCGCTTCGTTCGCCGGAAAATATGAAAATGGCTCTTATGCGGCACCTCTAAACGCAACGAGCCATATTATCTGGGGGGAGGAGGCTGCCTACCATGACCGCCCATCGCTAAAATATACCCTGACGGGTTTTCTCTTGAATCACGCATCCACCATTTTCTGGGCGTCATTTTACGAGAAACTGTCTGGCAGCCACGGTGCCAGGCAGCGCATGCGAAGATTTCCTTTCACTATATCCCCTGAACCGGTGTCTCTTGTCAAACCCGTTTGCCGCGGAGCCGCAGTAGCAGTTGCGGCTTACATTATTGATTATTACCTCATTCCAAAGCGGTTTACGCCAGGATTCGAAAAGCGTGTTTCAGGAAAATCTTTAACCGCAATTTTCGCTGCGCTTGCGGTCGGCCTTGCTGCGCGCGACGTAATCGATGCGGGAGTCGAATTTCATAAACGGCGCTGATTTAAGAATCTCTCAAATCTCTCGCAAGACGAATTCCGGAAAACTGCCAGCATGTATCCGCGGGGAAAAAATTACGAAAACTTGCCCGTATCCGCTCTTTTGGAATCGCGCATGACCCGCCGCGCAGCACATACTGGTTCACCATAGACCGGCTGTTATATTCGCCTACCGCCTCATCCCAGACAAAGGACATCGGTTCGTTCTCGTTGGGCTTTGCAGGATTGTAACCCGGATAAGGGGAGTAGCTCGACTGCGTCCATTCCCAGGCATCACCATAGAGTTGAGCAAGGCCTCCGGTATTTGCAGATGGCGTAGCCTCGCCTGCGGAGGAGGGATGAAAACGATTGTTATCAGCGAAACAACCTTCTATTTCCTGTTGAGAAGCAGCATTTTCCCATTCGGCTTCCGTGGGGAGCCTGGCGCCTGCCCATCGGCCAAAGGCATCGGCTTCGTAGAAGGACACATGAATGACCGGCAGATTCAGGTCCAGTGGCATGGCACCACTGAGGGTGAATTCCTCCCATCCCTGATCGCTTTCCCGCCAGTAAAGAGGATGCGACCGGCGGTTGGCTTTCATCCAGTCCCATCCTTCGGAAAGCCACAGCTCAGGATTGTCATATCCGCCGGCCTTCATGAATTCGAGGTATTCGCGATTGGTGACAAGCCGGGATGCGAGCTGGTAGGGTTCAAGGTATTGCTTGTGACGGGGCGATTCATTGTCGTAGCTGAACTCGTCTCCCTTATAGCCTATTTCAACGAGACCCCCGTCAAAACGACACCATTCGAGGGGTGGGGGGACAGGGGAATCAATGAGCGGATTCCTATTATAGGAAGGGTTCAAAGGGCTTTGGGAAAGCAGATGCTTGACGTCGGCCAGCATAAGTTCCTGGTGCTGCTGCTCATGATGCATTCCCAGCACCGCGAGCATGCGCAGCATTTCGTCTCCTTCCGAGCGTTTCAGGACCTGCTCCATACGTTCGTTGATGTTATTGCGGTATTCTCGAGTCAAGGACAAGGAGGGGCGGGTGAACAGCCCGCGTTTCGGATCAGGGTGGGTCTGACCGGATTTATTGTACGAGCTGAACATCGTGAGAAAAGCCGGGTGAAAAGGCGTGAAGGACTTTTCGTAGTGCTGCAATACAAACTTCTCAAAAAACCATGAAGCATGCCCCAGATGCCACTTTACCGGGCTTGTCTCGGGCATGGATTGTACACAGCAGTCCTCGTCGATCAGTGGCTCGATCAGACTTAAAGTCCGGTCGCGGATCGAGGAATATTTTACGTACAACGGCGTTGGCATGGCAGTCCTCCGAAGGATAGCGATCTACACCCAGAACACTTGGACAGTTCGATGTTCTAATCAGGATGAAAGGGCTTTATTCCCGGCAAGCTTACAAGGGGGATGCTGTAATAGCAATGAGCCAGTTTGTACAGCTTGCTTGTGAAGTCGCCAAATCGTTCGATATCAATCTGCTTACAGCATAAGGAAATAAATGAGCCAAAGCAATCTTCAGAGGAGTATGCCGATCGTCACGCTGTCAGATCTGTCCGATGCACGGTTCGATAACCGCTTTGTGCGCGAGCTGCCGGGCGATCCGGAAACGCGGAATGTTCCCCGTCAGGTGCTCAATGCCGGTTATACACGTGTGAGTCCTACGCCTGTTCGCTCACCGCGACTCCTCGCCTGGGCGGATGCAGTCGGCGAAATGCTGGGTATTGCCCGGCCGGCATCTCCAGTTTCGCCAGCAGTGGAAGTGCTTGCCGGTAACAGAATCCTTTCGTCCATGCAGCCTTATGCAGCACGTTATGGCGGACACCAGTTCGGACACTGGGCAGGGCAGCTTGGCGACGGGCGTGCCATCACTTTGGGGGAATTGATCAGCCCAAACGATAAGCGCTACGAGCTGCAACTCAAGGGTGCAGGGAAAACACCCTATTCGCGCACCGCGGATGGACGTGCGGTCCTGCGTTCTTCCGTGCGCGAGTTTCTGTGCAGTGAGGCGATGCACTCCCTTGGGGTGCCTACTACGCGGGCATTAAGCCTGGTTGCGACAGGGGAACCGGTGATACGAGATATGTTTTACGACGGGCATCCGGAGGCGGAACCCGGCGCGATCGTCTGCCGCGTCTCGCCCTCGTTCCTGCGCTTTGGCAATTTCGAGATACTTGCTGCCCAGAAGGAGCCAGAACTTCTCAGGCAGCTCGCCGACTTCGTGATAGGCGAACATTTTCCAGAACTGGCCTCATCCTATCGGGCACCTGAAGTTTATGCGAAATGGTTCGAGGAGGTTTGTCGCCGCACAGGTATCCTCATCGCGCACTGGATGCGCGTCGGTTTCGTCCACGGTGTGATGAATACCGATAATATGTCCATATTGGGGCTGACGATAGACTATGGTCCTTATGGGTGGCTCGAAGGTTTCGATCTGCACTGGACGCCTAATACCACTGATGCACAGGGGCGGCGCTATTGCTATGGTAACCAGCCCAAGATCGCGCAATGGAATCTGACTCGCCTGGCCGGCGCGTTGACGTCACTGATCGAGGATGACGCTGCGCTGGAGCAGGGGTTGGCAGTCTTTGGTGAAACATTCAATAACACATGGAGTGGCATGCTGGCCGCCAAGCTGGGGTTGGCCTCACTCAAACACTCCGACGATGACTCGCTTTTGAGCGACCTATTCGAAACGCTGCAACAGGTTGAGACGGATATGACGTTGTTCTTTCGTTGCCTGATGAACATTCCTCTGAATCCGATCTCCGGAGACAGGGCAGCAACCCTCCATGCTCCAGAGAGCCTGGAAAGCGTGGATCAAATGAACGACCATGGACTGGTCGAGCTATTCCGCCCGGCGTTTTACGACGAGCACCAGGCATTTTCTCATGTGCACCTCACACGACTGGCCGGGTGGTTGCGACGCTATATCGCAAGAGCCCGCCAGGAAGGGGAGCCCGCAGATATGCGTTACCATCGCATGAGCCGTGCAAATCCCAAATATGTGCTACGCAACTATCTCGCACAGCAGGCGATAGAAGCACTGGAACGGCGGGACGACTCTGTGATAACGCGGTTGATGGAAGTGCTGAAGCACCCCTATGACGAACAGCCTGAGTACGAGGACCTTACGGCAAGACGTCCGGAGTGGGCGCGTAACAAGCCCGGCTGCTCCGCTTTGTCGTGCAGTTCCTGAGCACGTTTATTGGATGGCGACGTGTTTCTGATGTAGGACCGGGAGTTGCAGTGGAAAGAAGGACATGTGCACTGCGAGCATTTGCACTTCTTTTTTTAAAAAGCACGAAAACCAGCGGGAAGCTTGTGATGTGGCAAGATTGGCAAGATCAGTTTCCATACCTGCTCAATATCCGGTGCTAACGTTCCTCTCATCTGAAATAAATAACGACTAGATCATGAGTGCTGTGCCCGAAAAGCTGCTTCCTGAAAGACTGGAAGGGGGATCAGAGGAAGGTTCTCCCGGCGCTTCCACTCAGGCGATAGATGAGGAAGCTGCGGCGCTTCGCGCTTTACCTCGTTTTGGGACAGCTATCGCACTCTGGATAATCGCACTGGTTGCGCTGCTAGGAGGTCTGCATTTCGCGCAGACCTTTTTTATTCCCTTGCTGTTCGGCATTCTCGTGAGTAACGCGTTAAGTCCTGTAGTTGGTTGGCTCGAGCGCTGCCGCATCCCTCGCGTACTCGGGGCTGCGCTTGTGCTTGTTGTCCTGCTTGGCAGCGTTTCATGGGTAGCCTTATCCTTGAGCGGTGATGCAGCCCTCATAGTGGAAAAACTTCCTGAGGTTGCGCACAAGTTGCGGCATAGTCTGAGAACCCTGCGAGCCGACGGTCCAACCGTATTGCAGCAGGTCGAGAAAGCGGCGAAAGAGCTTGAGAAAGCGGCGGTAGATGCAGGATTGAAATCGCCCGCGGCGGCGGTGGTTATTACAAGCCAGCCGGAAGATGGCGCATGGGTCAAGGATTTTCTACTCAAGCAGTCCGCGTTGTTGGTCTCGTTTGCCGCGCAAATGCCGGTCGTGTTGCTGCTGACCTATTTCCTGCTGGCGGCAGGAACACATTTTCGCCGTAAGCTCATAAAACTGGTCGGGCCATCGCTGACACGCAAGAAGGATGCGGTTCGAATACTGGAGGAGGTGCATTTACAGGTCCAGCGCTATCTGCTTGTCTTGATCATATCGAATACTTTGATCGCCGTACTCACTTGGTGGGCACTTGAATTGTATGGATTGGAACACGCCGGAGTGTGGGGGGTCGCTGCCGGGATATTACGTTTTGTTCCTTATCTCGGGACGATGATTATCCTGCTGGCAAGCGGCATAGCAGGTTTGCTGCAATTTGGTTCCCTTCCGCTTGCCCTCGCGATAGCGGCGACAACAGTTTTCATTTCCGGCTCCATTGGAATGTTGTTCGGCACCTGGTTGCAGGGAAGATTCGCGCGGGTGAATGAGGCTGTGCTGTTCATCGTGCTGTTATTTTTTGGCTGGCTGTGGGGCGTGGCTGGCTTGCTTCTGGGGGCGCCGCTATTGGCCGTTGCAAAAGTGGTTTGCGACGGCATCGAATCGCTCAAGCCTATAGGTGAAATGCTGGGGCGATAGCGTTATGTATCCTCTTTGGAGTTGTTATGGACGGATGGTGGCACGAAATATATAAAACGATAATAGTGGAGTTCTCCGATCTGCCCACTGCTGTCGAATTTACCCGTGTCATCTTGCGCCTCGCGATAGCTGCAATATTGGGTGCGTTGCTCGGCCTGGAGCGGGAACATAGCGGCAAGGCGGCGGGCGTGCGCACCCACATGTTGGTCGCCGTCGGCGCGGCTATCTTCGTGCTCGTCCCGCAGCAAATGCAAATGCCTGATGCGGAGGTGTCGCGTGTAATTCAAGGCGTCATTACGGGTGTCGGATTTCTGGGGGCTGGGACCATTCTTAAAAGCACCAGCGAGGAAACAGTAAAAGGACTGACTACGGCGGCAGGCTTATGGTTGACAGCCGCGGTGGGTATCGCGGCAGGTTTAGGGCGCGAGGGTTCGGCTGTTCTCAGCGCTTTTCTTGCATTTGTCATTTTACATCTCGTGCCTAAAATCCTGCCAAAAGGCACACTGCATTAGGTGACCGAGTGGAACCAGATCGATTGGAATACCAGCTATGACCCCATGGCATCGAACCAAAATTGTTTGTACGTTGGGTCCTGCAACGGATGCGCCCGGAGTTATCGAAGGTCTGATCAGCGGAGGAATGGATGTCGCTCGCATCAATGCCTCGCATAGTGATCACATCACGCATTCGCGTCGCGTCGAACAAGTTCGCCGGGCGGCAAGTGAGGCTGGGCAACCGGTAGCTATTCTTGTCGATCTACCCGGTCCAAAGTTTCGTCTTGACAATCTGCCCGATGATTGTTGCAGGCTGGCTGAAGGCGCTATCGTTACGCTTGTGGAAGAGGGCAGGGCGCTAGAGGCGGGTACTGATGATAGGGACGCCAGCCGGTTGCCAGTGCGCAACCCCGAATTACTCCAGGCGCTGCGCGCAGGGGAGCGGGTATTTCTGGCTGACGGATCGGTCGAGCTTTGTGTAGAGAGCAGTGCGACGGCTCAGTCCGGATTCGACGCCTCCCGAGTCCGATGTGAAGTCCTTATCGGCGGCGTCGTGCGCTCCGGGTCCGGCATCAATATTCCTGAATCGGCACTGCTTGAGCTCGTTCCGACTGACGATGACCGGCAACATCTTGCCTTTGCGCTTTCCCGGCAGGTGGAGTGGATAGGAATTTCCTTTGTTCAGTCAGTTGATGATATCCACCGCGTGCGTGCGTTGCTTCCTTCCACTGGGGGGCCGCTCGTGATGGCAAAGATAGAAAAACGCCAGGCACTCGTCAATCTGGAGGAGATTGTGGAGGCAGCCGATGGGGTAATGGTGGCGCGGGGAGACCTGGGGGTGGAAACCGATCTCGCCGAAATCGCGCTGGTACAGAAGCGAATTATATCGGTGGCGAACGCTCGGGCACGTCCCGTAATTACCGCTACCCAGATGCTCGAATCCATGGTGGCGTACGAGCATCCGACACGTGCCGAGGTAACCGATGTGGCGAATGCGGTGCTGGATGGCACAGACGCGGTAATGCTTTCCGCTGAAACGGCAATCGGACAGTTTCCCGTCGCGGCTGTGAGGATTCTTCACCGGGTGATTGCCGCTACCGAAGCAAGGGGTAACAGATCCACCAAACTCGAAGAGGCGACCTGGTATGACAAGCGCACGCTGAATGAGATGCAGTCTGTGAGCATATCGGGCTGGAAACAGGATAATCTTGGCTTTTCCGCATGTGAACTTGCAGTTCGTATGGGCGCGCGGGCGGTGGTTGTTTTCGTTCAATCCGTGGCAGCAGCGCTGGAAGTCGCGCGTTTCCGCCCGCAGGTGCCCGTTGTTGCGATCACCGGTTCTGCCACGCTATATCGCAGCCTGGCGCTGGCTCATGCGATTGCACCGCTTTTATGCGACGAATGCAACGCTACTGCCGAGCCTCGAAGTTTGATAACGAAGGCGCAGGCCTGGTTGCTGGCACAAGGATTGGCGCGGCCAGGGGACGAAGTCGTTCTTCTGACCGCATCACAGATGATTGACGGAAAACTCGATACCTTGCAGATCGTTCAACTGGCTTCCTGACCGCCCAGTTCTCGGTGTTTGCGTCGCTTCGGAACGGTCCGTCACGATTTATCTTTGTGGAAGCAGGAATATCTCTGGCTTGGTTCTCTTCTCGCCTGTCCAGAGACACCAGAGAGGTTTGCCTGGAAACGTCAACACCCAGCCCTACAATTCAGTCATGAGCAGCAGATACTCACAAGTGCATTGTGAAGGCATAAATCCAGCCCGTATGCCTCAACGTAAATAGTCCTATAGTACGTAATATAGCTAGAAATGGAATCAATTTTTAGCGACTCCTGAAAGAGGAAACAGATCAAGGCCGAAAGAATCTTCGCGGCATCCCGTTGACTATCGCTAGGCGAACTAAAATGAAATAAGTTGTTCCACTGTACGAGGGAAAATAGCAGAGGCAGCGTGCGGCGAGAGAAGCGTGAAAGGAATCCTGAAAATTGCCTTCAAACTCCTTGTCAATGACAAAGGAAAATATGCGGCCTTGCTGGTCGGGATCACCTTCGCGGTTTTCCTGATGGTGCAGATGATCTCCATATTCTCGGGCATTCTTATCAAATCCTCATCGACCGTCATCAATCTGGGAGCAGATATGTGGGTCATGGATCCCGCTGTTAATAACGTTGCCAGCAGCATCCCTCTCCCCGACTACGTTCTCGATGCGGTGAGAAGCATCGAGGGCGTCAATTATGCCGTCCCTCTGTATTCAGGCGCTGCGCTGGTCAAGCTGAGGAACGGCATTTTCCAGCCGGTAACCATCCTGGGGCTGGATGACCACAGCCTTTTCGGCCGTCCAGAGTTGATCGAAGGTGAAATTGAAGACATCTATGCCGAGAACGCCTTCATTGTTGTCCAGGATGCCGAGGTGCGCAAGCTTGGGCACCCAACGGTGGGAACCGAGTTCGAGCTCAATGACCACCGTGGGGTTATCGTGGGAATTGCAAAGGTCGGGGCAAGCGGACTGTTCGGCCTTCCGACTCTCTATACGACTTACAGCAAGGCAATCCAGTACATTCCGTCTCCACGATTCACAATTTCGTACATCCTTGTCGAGCCGAAGAGTCCCGAGGCGGTTACGCATATTGAAAGCGAAGTCCGCCGCCTCGGCTATCTCGCGCTGACAAAGGATGAATTCATGGAGAAGATCGCGAATTTCTATAAATATCAGACGGGTCTGGGCACCAATATCCTTATCATGACGGCCGTGAGTTTCCTGGTTGGCCTCTCCATTTCCGGCCAGACGTTTTATACCTTCATCCTTGAGAACCTTGAAAAATTTGGCGCACTGAAAGCCATCGGGGCCAAGGGGAGAGAGCTTATATACATGATCCTTTTTCAGGCAGCGTTCACTGCGTTGGTAGGGTACGGGCTGGGAGTCGGTCTATGTGTCCTGATTATCGTACTGGCAAAGATCAGGGTTCCGGAATATTCAGCTACCGTCACTTTTACCACCCTTGCCTTTGCATTTGTCATGGTCCTGATCATTGCGGCGATTTCGAGCTATATTGGGATAAGAAAGGTGCTGAAGATCGAGCCTTTCGATATCTTCCGGGGTTGAACGCGGCCTAGGCCGCCGGTTGCGTTCCCGGTAGTCTCCAGCCTACGGTAGAGGTGGGGCGCTGTGGATACTGCAATTTCAGCCAAAGAACTGACCAAATGGTTCGGCGAAGGCGATCTTCGGACTTACGCTGTCAAAGAAGTCAGTTTCGATGCCTATTTTGGCGAGATCCTTTTTGTGGTTGGGCCGTCGGGGAGCGGGAAAACCACGTTGTTGAGCATGATTTCCGGCATCCTGCGGCCGGATTCAGGAACAGTGAATGTTGATCACGTCGATATCTGGAGTCTCACGCCGGATCAGATCGCCGAATTCCGCCTGAACAAGGTTGGGTTCGTATTCCAGGACTACCACCTGTTTCCACGCCTTACCACGGCTGAGAACGTTGCCATTCCCCTTATCCTGAAGAAAAAGGACTGGAATGAATCCATCCGCGACGCTGAACATTACCTTGATGTCGTCGGGCTCAAAAACAAAGCCCAGCTCGCACCGGTGAAATTGAGTGGAGGCGAGCAGCAGCGGGTCGCCATTGCCCGGGCCCTGGTCGCCCAGCCCGATTTGCTGATTTTCGATGAGCCTACCGCTTCGCTGGATGGAGACACCGGGCGGCGCATTATGGAATTCGTGAAGAACCGCATACTCAATGATTCCCGGTGCATCCTGATCGTCACGCACGACAGCCGCATCTTCGAATACGCCGACAGAATAATGAGGATGGAGGATGGCAAGACCGTCGGGATTGAAAAAAGGGCAGATCATTGAGAAATCAGATGCTGATCGCCATTGCCGCCCTCGGTATTCTGGTCGGGGCCGTGAACGCATTTCTGGCTGTCCAGCAGAAGAAGCCCCAACCTCCTGTCTTCAATCCCGCACAGAATCCTTATGAGAAAGGAATTTATTCGAACGGAATCATAGAGAGCTACCAAGCCACGGGGGAAAACATCAATCTGTACCCCGAGGTCGCGGGGGTGGTCACGCAAATCATGGTGGCGGAGGGGCAAACCGTAATGCAGGGGCAGCCGTTGCTGAAAATGGATGATTCGATTCAGAGGGCAACCGTGGAGCAGCAGCGTTCCCAGGCCGAAGCTGCGCTGGCACTTCTGGAAGAGCTGAAAGCCCAGCCCCGCAAGGAAGTTCTGGATGTTTCCCTGGCACAGCTCGATTATGCAGCCGCTAATCTTCAAACGGCGGAAACGCAACTGCAGAAGCAGCAGGCTTCATATGACCTCGACCCGCGCTCGGTTAGCAAGGATACTCTCGACAATGCGATCAATGCAGTGAATGCCGCCCGGGCAAATCTGGAGGTCGCCAGCCGCAACTATCAGTTGACGAAGGCCGGGGCGTGGAGCTACGACATCCGCAATCAGGAGCGGCAGTATGCCGCCTTGTCGAACACCTATCAGGCTGGGCTTGCGTTGCTGAAAAAATATACGGTTTACGCGCCTGCTGACGGCGTCATTTTGTCGATCGGCGCTGCCATAGGCAGTTACGTTTCCCCCCAAGGTATCTATGGAACGTACACTTCAGGGATGGATCCGGTATTGGTCATGGGAAAGCCGGAAAACGAACTGGCGGTACGATGCTACGTTGACGAAATCCTGGTCCATCGCTTGCCCGATCCGGCGAAAATGCGCGCGCAGATGTTCATTCGCGGCACGAAGATCCGCATTCCGCTTGAATATGTCCGTGTGCAACCCTACATCTCGCCGAAGATTCAGTTATCGAACCGGCGGACAGAGCGCGTCGACGTCCGGGTTTTGCCGGTGCTTTTCCGGTTTCAGAAACCAAAGGATATCCAGCTCTACCCCGGTCAGCTGGTGGATGTTTACATCGGGGAAGAGGCGCCCGCCGGGGAAAAAGCGTTCTCGGGGGAGACGCAGGCAGATGCTGCCATGAAAGAGAAGGAGCAGGAAAGAACAGGAAGCAAGCCATAGCAGTCTAAGTAGCCAGCAGCATCAAACCGAAGGCGGACATGATGAATGCGATGGGCGCTATAAGAGGCGGAATTTATACCAGCTTGATGCTGGTACTGGGCGGCTGTATGGTGGGGCCCGATTTTGTACGGCCGAATCCACCCGAGACAGCGCGTTACCTGCCCGGGGAGCCGCTGGAAGGAGCAATTCCTGTAAAGGATCAGGCACAATATTTTGATGCAGGAGCTGACCTCATAGCTGACTGGTGGCGGTTGTTCAAATCGCCCAAGTTGAATGCGCTCGTCACGGAGGGGATCAACAATAACCAGAGTCTCAGGGCAGCGCAGGCGGCATTGCGGCAAAGCCAGCATAATCTTCTCGCTGGTTATGGCGTATTTTTCCCCCAGGCGGACGCGGGCGGTTCGGCCGTCCGGCAGCGGTTCTCGTCAGCGCGCTTCGGGGGCAGTACCAGTGCAACATTCAACTTGTTCACGTTGTCGACGACGGTCACCTATGCGCTCGATATATTCGGCGGCCAGCGGCGTGCCGTGGAGAGTCTCAGGGCGCAAAGGGATTTTCAGCGCTATACGGTATTGGCCACTTACCTCACGCTAACCGCCAATATCGTCAATACTGTAATTGCCAGGGCGGCATACGACGCGCAGATCGAGGCAACAAAAGAGCTTATCGCGCTGCAGCGGGAGCAAATCGAGATCACCCAGGCGCAAATCCGGGCTGGAACAGTTCCGTACGTCAGTGGGGTCACGCTGCAAACCCAGCTCGCATCTCTTGAAGCCACACTTCCCGCGCTGGAGCAGGGGCGCGACCAGGCGGAGCATTTGCTCGACACGCTGATGAATTATGCGCCAGGGGAGGGGCTGACGGCTCAGATCAGCCTCGCCGATCTTTCATTGCCCCAAGATCTGCCTGTTGCACTGCCTTCCACGCTCGTGCGCCAGCGTCCTGACATTCTCGCTGCCGAAGCCCAGGTTCATCAATTTACGGCGAACATAGGCGTCGCGACGGCCAATATGCTTCCAAGCTTCACCTTGAGCGGCACCTATGGACAAAACGCCCGGAACCTCATGGATGTTTTCATGAGCAGTGGAAACTTCTGGAGTGCAGGAGCCGCCTTTGCCGCCCCGATATTCCATGGCGGCACGTTATGGCAGCAGCGAAAGGCTGCCATTGAGGCTTACAAGCAGTCGCTTGCCAATTATCGTCAAACGGCCCTCAACGCCCTCGCGCAGGTCGCAGATCTGCTTCTCGCGCTGGAGCACGACGCGGAGACTCTGCAGAGCCAGCTGCAACAGCTCAGTTCAGCCCGTGAAGCATTGCGCCTTGTCCGAATCAACCATCAGGCGGGGCTCGTCAATGACCTGCAAGTACTGATCACGAACAGTCAGTATCTCCAGGCCAGGCTCGGCTATATAGGGACATTGGGTCAGCGCTTCCAGGATACTTCGGGATTATTTGTCGCCTTGGGAGGGGGGTGGTGGAATGCTGAGGGAGAAGGTGAATTGACGGGGATGGAGGAAATTTTCTTCAATCCAGACTCACCTATTCCCTAGCAAAACCCAGACGAGCCAGTTCCGACTGAAGGTACTGGAAATCAGCGAAGCGATCTTGTTTTGCCGAGCTTGTAGCCCACGTCCCTCACTTCTCGCTGTGCCCATTGCCTTGGTATCAGAGTGGCTCATATGTTCGGACAGTACTGAACGGGTGACTGTTGGACTCCTACATTTCCTTGGTAGTCACCACGCAATTCCGGCCTCTTCTTTTTGCCTCATACATTGCCGCATCTGCCCGCTCAAGCAGTGATTCTCTGGATTCCCCAGGTTTCAGCATTGCCACGCCCAGGCTGATGGTAATGTGGATGTTAAATTTTTTTATGTGAAATGGCGTCCTCATGACTCCCAGGCGTATGCGTTCGGCAATTACCTTCGCCAATTCGAGGTCGGTGTCCGCCATAATGACGACGAATTCCTCCCCGCCGAACCGGCCGATCATGTCGAAGTCGCGCGTCGCAGATTTTATACGCCCCGCCAAATGCCGCAGCACCAGATCACCGACCATGTGGCCGTAGGTATCATTGATTTTCTTGAAGAAATCGAGATCCGACATGATGAGGCACAAAGGGCTGCGTTCATGCCCTCTACGCACCGCTCGTTTGATGTGGTGTTCGAGAGACTCCATGAGCTTTCTGTAGCTCATCGTGCCTGTCAGCTCGTCGGTCCAGGCTTTTTGCTGCAAGCGCGATGCTTCCGCCCGCAGTGTGTCCAGTTTTTCTTCCAGCTCGTAGAGCTCCGGAAGACGGTAACCTTCGGCGGAAAGGTACAAGTCAAGTGCAGTGAGATTGAGGATGATGTTCAGAAGCGCTCTATTTTTATCCGCATTAAGATCAGCTTTGTCCGACAGACTGTCTATCAGCGCCTGCTGTATCAGAAAGGAAGGAAGCTGCAAGGCTCCCAGTGGGATGTTTGCATGCGCGAAAGCTGCAGCCAGCGCCAGCCGCTCTTCAAAATAACCTGGCGTAGCAAAATTTTTGCCAAAGGATTGCAAGCGATATTTCCATTCCTGCCTGAAGGCTTCGGTACCGATATCCTTCTCGATCAGTTCAAAACTATCACTGTCCATCATTACGGCAAAGCAGGAATTGATTATTTCATCGACTCTTTCAGGAATGACTTCGGGCAGCAGGCTGCTTGCGGCTACTTTTTCATGAGCCGCGTCCAGTCCCAGCAAGGAAAGCGTCTGCTGGATTCGGTCTTTGTCGAACCCGAGCGTTGCACAATGCGGCGTTGCTTCGGTATTCACTTATTCGCGGACGGTTGGGTGCGAGAAAATCCGTGGCTGAGCGGTTGCGACATAAAGGATAACGCATTATTCTCCCTCATTGCTATTCTTACTATTGGTCCCCTTGCTTGGCCAGGAGCCAAACGCGCCCTTCTGGAGTTTTTTATGAATATCAGCCGTGGAATAGTACTCGGCTCTGTTATTGCTTCTTTTGCACTGGCTGGCTGCACTTCGCCAAAAAAGTCTTTTCTGGGGGCGTCTTTTCCAAGAGTTACCTATAGGGACATCGCGGAGCGGAATGTACCGCTTCGGTTAAAGCTTAATGTCGAATTTCAGCGCAATGGCAAACATTTTCCCAAAGGCGATATCCCCCTGAAGGATTATGCAAATGCAATACTCAGGGATACGCGGGTAGTGGTGCCAGTAATTGATCGGGCGGAGGGAGAGGTCAGAGTGGTCTTGAACAACATCGCTGATAGCGGAACGGTCGCATCGGAGGCTGCCCGCACGGGATACCCCTTGTGGGTGATTGGCAAGACCATTACTGATGCATATGAATTATCCATGTTCATCACGACCAAGGAGGGGATGATCAGCCGGACAGGAATAAAGCAGGCTGTCCATACCGCGATTGGCAATATGAGCATACCGGAGAATGTGCCTACTTTTCCTCAGGACCAGGCCTTCGGAAAAGTGCTGGAACAGATGATTCTGCAGGCGCTGGTGGAGATGCAGCAAAGTGGAGAGCTTACATGGTTGAGTTTGCCGGTCGTCGTTTTATCGGGAGAAACGACGCATAGGTATTGGCTTAGTGCCCCGGCAGAATATGTCTTCGGAGCGGCTCGGTAGCCGGCCCCTCGATTACCGAGCCATCAGGGGCGAAGCGGCTTCCGTGACAGGGGCAGTCCCAGCTTTTTTCCACCGCATTCCAGTGCACCCTGCACTTCATATGAGTGCAAACAGGCGAAACGGCAAACAATGTTCCCTCGGCATCTCTGTAAGCAGCAAGCGATTCACTTTCGAATTTGACGATCGCAGCCTTGCCCGGCATGAGTTGAGACAGTGGTATAGCCTCCCGATCGGTGATGTAGTCCTTGATGAAGGACTTCATTACCGTGATATTTTCCTCGACCATCCCCTTTATGCCTTTCACTGGTTCAAAGCGGCTTGCCTTGACAAGGGGAGCAAAAGCGTTGTCACGCCCCGCAATCTGGTCAGCAATGAGTGAGGCCGCAAGAGTTCCATAGGTGAGGCCATCGGTTTCAAATCCGGTCGCGATGAAGCAATCCGTTGCGTCGCGGCCGATATATGGCAGACCATCGGCAGCGCTGTAATTCTGGGCTGACCATCGGTAATCAATTTCCTTCATGCCAAGATATTCGCTTGCTGCCGTTTCCAGCCGGTCGATGCTGGTCCTGGTATCCTGCTGCCCGGTTTTATGCTCTTCGCCGACACAGATGAGGTATGTCGCATCCTCGACATCTAGGGTACGAACCGAAAGCCTCTCCAGGCCGCTGCTCCAGAAGATTCCTGCGGGATATGTATCCCTGGTGATTCGCTTGGCAAGTCCGTATTCCCGGTTCACTACCATTTCGGTCTGCACGAGGTGAATACCTTTGGGCGAGTGAGTTGCAAGCACGATTTCCCTGGCAGTTACCGTGCCGTTAGCGGTACGTACGACATGCTGATCTGCATCCACTTCCAGGACCATCGAATTTTCGAAGATGCGGCAACCCTGTTTTGCCGCCTGCTGCGCGAGTTCGCGGACATATGTCTGCGGATGGAACTGAGCCTGGTTATCCAGAACCAGCACTCGTCCATGTGGGGTGGGAAAAGGATGCGGAAGCTTGTCTTCCAGACGCACCGATAATCCTGCATTGAGCGAACCTTCGTACTCCTGTTGCACGCGATCCTTTCCACCTGCTGAGGTAGCGTAGCGGTGTAATGGGCAACGCCGGAATCCGCAGGCGATATTGTATTTTCGCACCCGCTCCTCGATCTGATCCACTGCCTGGCGCCGGGCAGTGGTGACGGCGTGGGCGACATCCCTACCCCATCTCTCGACAATGGGATGAATACCACGGCTTAAGGTTTCGTAAAGGTTGCCAGTGGAGTTTCCTGTGCTGCCGAAACCGCAGTCCCGAGCTTCCAGCAATACTGCTCCGATGCCTTGCTCAGCCAGATTCAAGGCCAGGGATACGCCGGTTATCCCGCCGCCTACAATCACGACATCCGTGGTGATCTCTTCCTGCAGTATCGGAAAACCGGCAGAGTGTGCTGTGGCACGCCAGACAGAAGTTGTGTCCATCATGTATCCTTTTTTATTCGACATTTTCAAGTTATGGGGTATCGGCTTCAAGGAATTACCCCACCCCGTGCTCAACTCGCTAAAGCATTGGCAGCGGCTTTTAAAAGCTCTCTTCCACGGAATAATAGATGTGGAAGATTGATCGTTAGCATTAATGATTTGCTGGGGTTTTTCTGTACGCTACGGCACAAAGCGCCTGCCGGAAATCAATGGGGCCGGAGTACTCCGGCCCCATTGATTACACCGGACTAAACAATTAGTTGATGACCTTGTGTACTCTGTAGAGCATTTTGTCGAGTTTATGCGGCAGTTTGATTTTTTGTATCAGTGACTCGGCAATGGCAGGGGTAAATTGATTGGCCAACAATGCAGCGAGAGGTCCTGCGGCGGCTGCTGCGGCAAGCCAGGGCATGCTAATGCCCAACCCAAAGTAAATTCCCACCCCTGGTAGGGCAGCGAGTGCGCTCGTGCCGACAGTGAACAGTTTTGCCAGTTTTTTCTCCTTTGCGATAAGATCAAAGGATTCGGACTCAATAGCATTGTATTGGCTGATCAAGTCCTGGAGTTCTGGCTTCCTGCCATCCACATGCGAAGCAGAGCCAAATTGGCGCAGGATTTTCGCTGCTGCTTTGAGCCTGGAATGGTTGCGCTCCAGAACATCGATGAGTGAATCGATCCTTTCATCGGTGAAGACAATCTGTGCCGGGTCCTGGTTGAGGCGTATTTTCAGGGATGCGATACTGTCCGGGTTCAGAGGCGAATTTTTGTCGAACAGGCAATAAAGCAGCTGGTCGATGAGTTCATCATATTGCGGGTCATCGTGAACAGGGTCCGAGGGGTAGACGTGCAGCCGCATCAGCTCCTTGTATTCGTCTGGCATAATATTGTAAGTGGTGCCGAATGAGGCTGTAATCGGCGCGGTGAAATTGAGATGACATATGCGTGCCAGGTGCATGAATTTTGCCATATCCCCGACCGAGTGCCGCGCACGTCCATACGCTTCCGTAAGCTGCTGATTGACCTGATAAGGGAGATAACCTTCCACCGAGCGCAGGTATGCGTAGTGCCAGAAAGTGGCATCCGGGCTCGAGCGCCTGCCCCGAAAATAGCTTTCCTGCACCCGCCGGTCGTTATCCGGCAATCTTGAATAGTCCAGGCAGACGTGCTTGAGTGTTTGCGCTGCCTCGGCATGATAGTTTTCGTATTGCAACGGCTGGCTGGTTTTGTTGCCAGAGCCGATACGTTGGCCGGTTTTGGTAATCGCCGCGTCGAAGATACTTTTGCGTATCGCGCTGCCGAAATACACCGCGTTCGGGGCTTCGGTAAAAATCTGTTCAAGCCTGGCTTGATAGGCCATATGGCCAGCGAGGTCATTCTGCAGGTCGGAATCGTAATCCCGCAGATTCAGGTAAATGAATCCTTTCCGTGCCAGCTTGCATAGCGAGGATAGGGATAGACCGAAAGGCGCGGGGGATTTCAGGGTTTCCAGCGTAAGATCGACTGTCAGTTTCGACTGAGTCATCAGTTGTAGCGGGAGCGGAAGGGAGTCGATCCAGCTTCCCGTTTCGTTGGCAATCGTTCCGAACCCCTTGATCACCGCCGCCATCGTATCCCTGGAAAAATCGGCGAAGTCGGAAATATTCGGGTTCGCGGGCAGTTTTCGAGCCATGGCTGCCTGTGCAGCTTCATGCTGCTGCTGATCATGCCGTTTTATGAGATCATCGGGTGTCATGAGAAGCTTGCCGAAGATATTTATTGGGGTTGGGATGGGGTCATTATCGTTCTGATCGCTCATTGTTATTACGTTGGGACAAATATGTTATATGTTTTTTGGTAAAGGATAGGTTTCGAGTTTGATCGGCTTGTAAACTTCCTCTCATCGAGGCTCTCTCCAGTCCTTTCCAGGAAGCGGGAGTTTGATTGAGAGTTCTCCTCCAAAGGAGTGGAAGCGGAGTGACACACCCGGGCATCGAGTCGAGAATCTCTTCTGGCAGATCGTCTAGCGAAAGAGAAGGTATCTATTTAATCTGAATGGAAAAGAACGGTATGAAACTGGAATCTCTGGCATTGCATTACGGATATAAATCAGAAGCTTCGACGAAGGCTGCGGCAGTACCGATTTATCAGACGACTTCCTATACATTTGACAACACACAGCATGGAGCTGACCTGTTTGACTTGAAGGTGCCGGGAAATATTTATACACGGATAATGAACCCGACCAATGCGGTGCTGGAGCAGCGTCTGGCAGAGATGGAGGGTGGAGTGGGTGGACTGGCGGTTGCGTCAGGGATGGCGGCAATCACTTATGCCGTCCAGTGCATCGCTAATGCCGGCGACAATATTGTGAGCACCAGCCAACTGTATGGGGGTACGTACAATCTGTTTGCGCACACTTTTCCCAGGCAGGGAATCGAGGCGCACATGGTATCGCACGATGATTTTGATGGAATCGAGCGATGCATAGACGATAAAACCCGGGCAGTTTTTTGTGAATCCATCGGAAACCCCTCGGGAAATGTTGTCGATATCGAGAAGATCGCCGAGATTGCCCACGGGCACGGGGTGCCCCTCATTGTTGACAGTACGGTTTCCACCCCTTATCTATGTCAGCCTTTCAAGCTCGGAGCGGATATCGTCGTGCATTCGCTGACGAAATATATCGGTGGACATGGTACGACGGTCGGAGGAATGATTATCGATTCAGGGCAATTCGACTGGATAAAGCATAAGGACCGCTTCCCCTTGCTGAACGAGCCTGACCCTTCATATCACGACGTTGTTTATACAGAAGCATTTGAAGCCGCGGCTTTTATCGGTCGCTGTAGGGTTGTGCCATTGCGCAACACGGGGGCAGCGCTGGCGCCCCATAGTGCATTTTTGATACTGCAGGGGCTGGAAACACTGGGTTTGAGAATGGAGCGGCACTGTGAGAATGCCTTGAAGGTGGCGCAGTATCTGGAAGCGCATCCCTTGGTAGAGCGTGTTAATTACGCAGGTTTGCCCAGCAGTAAATATTATGACCTCTGTAACAGGATCAGCAAGGGGAAAGCATCCGGCCTGCTGAGTTTTGAGATCAAGGGTGGAGCGGTTGCCGGCAGCGAGTTTAGCGATGCGCTGAAGATGATCCTGCGGCTGGTCAATATCGGCGATGCCAAATCGCTCGCCTGTCATCCTGCATCAACCACCCACAGGCAGTTGAGCCCTGAAGAATTAAAGGCTGCGGGGGTTTCACCGGGTCTTGTGAGGATATCGGTTGGGATTGAGCATATTGACGATATCATCGAGGATATCGCGCAGGCACTTGATTCAGTTACCTGACTTTACGCTTTGTTCAACCGGTCTGCCAGGATGCCTCCTGAAGCATCGAGATGGAGCGGTCCAGGAAAAGTTCGATTTTTCGCTTGAGATCAGCTGACATCGTGATTCGCCGGGATCGCTGATCCTGTGGGTCCATTCGTTCGATGAGCAAACCGTGATCAATGGCTGTCTGGATATATTTGATTGCTGTCCGCTGGCTGATGTGCGGCATGAGCTTATATAACTCGGATTTTCGGAAGGTATCGTCCTCTGAACTGTTAATCTTGAGCCACATCTGCGTGAAAAGGTCGTAGTAATTCAGGTCATGGAAAAGCTTGTTCCCCAGCATCTCTATCCAGTATTGATCGAGATCTGTCAGCAGTTGAACGAACTGGCGGCGCCGGGCGTTTGACTGCTCATAAAGTCCGGTCATTTTTCCTTTCTCTTCCTTCCCTTTGTTTTGGAACCGTAGGCTTTATTATATCGGCAGAATAGTATACATATACATGCACTTTTACATGTATAATTACCATATCAGATTTGACTTGCCTCTATGGTGGGAGCCTGTGGTTTCCGGCTGACGGGGACGCGAAGACGTAAACTGTTGCGAGCTATAAAACCATGTTCACGAAAATCGAGGAAACATACTTTCGCTGTAAAGGGGGCTTGCTTCCGAGCGTTTCAGCCTTGCTTTATTGTCATTTGAGCTATCTGGGGGGATTTGGGCTTATCCTGTCCCTGCACCCGGTTCTTATGGTGATTGGCACGTTTGCCGTGGCTCACGGTATGGTGATTGCCTCGTACCTGATTCATGAGTGCGGGCACAATACGCTGTTCAAATCACCGCAGCATAATGCGCTGCTGGGTAGCATGTTGAACTGGTTGACGGGGGGTTGCTACGGCACTTTCGCTGATCTGCGGGAGAAGCATATGCGGCATCATGTCGATAATGCGGATGTCATCGAGTTCGACTACAGGGGTTATCTTGCCCGCCATCCCGTCCAGCGTAAACTTGTTGAAGTGCTGGAGTGGCTGTATGTGCCCGCTATAGAGCTTCTTATGCACGGTGTGCTCATTTTTGCACCGTTCATCTTCGAGGAGAAGAAAGATCAACGGCTTCGGACAGCGAAGGTTATTCTTGTCCGGTTCGGTCTGCTTGCGACGCTATTCGTGTATTCGCCACTTGCCTATCTGTGCTACCTGACTGCCTATGTCATATTTCTGACAATCCTGCGCTTCATGGATGCGCTTCAGCATAATTATGACACTATTATAGGGTTCGATAACGATGCGGAATTGGTGAAATACCGGGGTGACCGGGATTATGAGCAGACTCACACATTCAGCAATCCGGTTTCGATCAGGCATCCATGGTTGAATCTCATTACCCTGAATTTTGGCTATCATAACGCCCACCACAGCCGGCCGACCACACCCTGGCACGAGTTGCCGAAGCTGCACAGAGCGCTATATGGGGCGCAGTATGAGAGCCGGTTGCCGTTTGTCATCCCGTTCCGGAAACAGCTTTCGAGCTTCCATAAGAGCAGGGTTGCTCGCGTAATGGGGGATGGCAGGGAAGCCCAAGGGAATCTTTTCGCACATCGGCTCCAGGATGGTTCCGCCGTCGGCGCGAACGGCGTATCTTTCCTGACTCCATTTTAAAAACTGCTGCCAGCGCCGCGAGTTCCTTTGCGGCAATGGGCACTTCTTTTATCGCTTTATCGCTTTATCGCTAACGTCATTTGCTATGGACGACCAGGGACGATCGCACAATTAACAGTCAGATCAGAGCATCAGTTTCGCCTGGGCAAGTACCGATCCAGAAAATCCAGTATGCGATTTTCGTATTCCCTGCCTGCGTAGGTGTGCATATTGAAATGTCCTCCACCCGGAACAATCCATAATTCTTTTGGTTGACGGGCAGCAGCAAACAGCCTTTCGGTTTCTGCTACTGTCGTATGTCGATCGTCAGTCCCTGAAATCAGCAGAAGAGGCGAACTGAGATTACCCATGCGGTCGATCGGATTCAACTCGTCGGAATTTACATCGAGACGAAAGGAGAGCTGCCATAGCAGCAAGGGGGAGAAAACCGGCCCGAAGTTTCCAAGGTGAAGTCTGAGGCGGTTGTCCACTGCTTCATCGATGGTGGGATGGAGGGATTCAAGCACCATGGCATCGAGCCGCGGTGGATTTTTCGCGAGTACAATCGCGGCTGCACCAAGCGAGACGCCAATCGCGCCGATTCGTTCGCCCGGAAAAGTATTACGCAGCCAGACGATAGCCGCTTCCACATCTTCAGCTTCCTGGACGCCGAAGGTGATGCGTTCTCCCGGCGTTTCACCGTGCGCCCGAAGATCGATGAGGAGAGCGCCATATCCCTGCCGGTTCAAAAACCGGGCGCGGCTCAGCATTTCCACCCGATTGCTCCTGAGAGAATGAACCAGCAGTACCACGCCGCGTCCGCGTACTCCGTGCACCAGCCATCCATGCACGTTTGAGCTTGCTTCGTGGGCATCAGTGTAGACGGGAATCTCCACCGGTTCGACTGGCAGGTCGATCGAGAGCGTATTCACCGCGGTGGGTACTGCTCCGGACAGGAGTTCGCCCACTCCAAGCGCTGCCAGCAAGATGACAGCAATGCAGGAGGAAAAGAAAAAAATCCCGATCAGAATCCAGCGGCGCATCTTATAAGAAAATAATGGATCTGTCTCAGACAGGGGGATGCGGCTGTGTCCGGGCTTGCTATAAGTGTCCTATACAAGACTTGCCTCTTCCGTCCATTAAGCTTGATTAATGAGAGAGGGTGGCACCAGGAGGTTAAGCCCGGTGCCAAAATCAACATATTTAATGGCAGGATCTAGCCTAATACATGCTCTTCGAGAATCTATTTCAAGACGTGCAGGATTGTGCAATTCCACCGAGTATGCTGGATGCAAGTATCGTACCTTGCACTCTTGCTGCAATTTTCGCAAATGCTGTCTCCCTGGTGGTAGAGATATCATCACAAAAAGGTGAAAAACCGCAATCGTCAGTTGTTCCTAGCTGCTCAACCGGTATGAACTCCGCTGCTTCCACGATAAGGTCACAGATGTGTTCGGGCCTCTCCACCTCCGGGTTAATTGGGGAAGTTACTCCAATAAAAATTTTTTGATCCGGCTTTAGATGGGCCCGAATCATATTAAGGATACGTAGACGGTCTTTCTCACCAGAAAAGGCTATATAAAAGTTTTTTGCCTTCAACTGAAACAACTTTGGCAAGAGTTGAGAATAGTCGATATCGGCACTGTGCGTAGAATCGCGGTCGCCTCCAGGACATGTGTGCACGCCTATTCTGGAAAGCTCATCTGAATTAAATCGGGATAGCGCCATATTATTAAGATCAATAAAACTGTCCAGAAGTCTTCCTGTGGGATCAATTTTCAGTGCCAGTCGCCCCTCAGTAAAATCGATCTGGACTTTGTGCGCACCTTTATGGAGGCAGCGTCGCACCTCGGTTTCGTGTTCATTCAATAAATCCTCGATAAACTGATCCCGGGAGTATCCCTCAATTTCTTGGGCGGGGTACATTAAACTTAATGCAGAAGGGGAAATAACAGCCTGTTTTACAGGTAGATTTGTGTAACGCATAGCTGTTTCGAGATAATAATCTGCATATATGCGATACCGGAATGGTCCTTTTTTCAACATCGGCATCCTTCGACTATGTCCCGCGGAGAAGGGGATAACAAAGCCTTCCGGCGTCGTATTTTCCAGTCCATCGACGCAATACGTCCAAAAGTTGTGATATTTACGCTGTTCGCCATCGGTTATAACAGGGGAACCCGTCGCTTCAAATCCTCTGATAGTTTCTATTATTGCTGCTTCATATAGGTGATCAAGTGCGGAATCCATCCCCGGGTGCCAATCCTTGCTCTCAATGGTCCGGATGAGCTCGAGAGGGCGGGGGATGCTTCCGATCGGCTCGGTCGGTATTGTCAACATGATATATTTCAAGTCCCGTTATAGCTGTGTTTTTCAAAAATCCATTAAATTGAGTTTTTCTGACTCCTTCTGGCTTTACGCTGGCGCGCGAAGCCTGAAGTTATGCCATACACTTATTATTATTTGGGGTTCTGGCGTATTTTTCAAGTCCCCGCAGACCTGGAGATTGAGCTATATACGATAGGGGATTAGGCAGAAAAGCGCCTGGGAATGTCAGGAAATGCGGAGAAGAGTCAATGGGAGAAGAGTCCGTTCAAGCGGCGTAAACGGAATTACGTCCCCCTTGGTGATAAAGGAGAGAATTCTTTCTTATATAGAAGCAAAAAAACTTATTGAGCTTCCACTTCCATGAGAGATGCGTTATGAGAGGGATTGGCCTGGCACGAGGGCTGTGACAGCTGCAATCAATTTGAGCGTGTCCAGGGGCTTGATGATATGTTTCTGGTAGCCTGCAATCAGCGCTTTTGTCCGGTCTTCGGGACGTGCAAAGCCGGTAAGCGCAATTGCTGGTGTGGATGAGCCGGCATTTTTTGGCATGCTTCTTACTTCCCGGATAAACTGATATCCATTTTTGCCTGGCATGCTGATATCGCAAATTATCACATCCGGTCTCTTTGCTTTTAGAATTTCCAGGCCTTCTGCGGCGCCCCCCGCAATGATTACTGTGCCACCTTGCTTTGTAAGGGCCTTTTTCGCAAATTCAAGAGAATCTCTCTCATCGTCGATGACCAGAAGTGTGAGGCCAGTGAGCGGGAGGGGTGTGTCGTCACGCTCTAATAGAATACCGGTTTGATTCTCGATTCCAGTCCCAGTATCGCGATGCTGAATCAAAGGAAGGCTGACAGTAAAAACTGAACCTTTACCTTCTCCGTCGCTTTCGGCAATCACGGTGCCTCTGTGAAGCAAGACCAGTTCCTTCACAATGGCAAGTCCCAGACCGAGCCCGATCTGTTGCCGACTGGCAGGAGAATCAGCCTGCCGGAAGCGATCAAAAACGTGGGGCAGAAACTCTCGTTTGATGCCGATTCCCGAATCCTTTACCTTTACTTCAGCGCGAGAACCCACCCTCTGAACATGGATTTCTACTTCCCCTTCCTCCGGGGTAAATTTTATGGCATTAGACAATAAATTCCACAGGACTTGCTGAAATCGGTTTTGGTCGGCCAGGACAACTCCTACCTCAGAATCGATTATTTTTCGTAGCCGAACTTTTTTTGCCTCCGCCACTGGCGCCGCCGAGTCTACAACGACTTCTGTAAGACTTGAAAGATCAATTCTCAGCAGTTCCAAGGTAACCTTTCCGGCATTGATCCTGCTCATTTCGAAAAGATCCTCGATAAGCTTGTTTTGGATCCTAGCGTTTCGCTCGATGGTCTCAATTCCTTTACGAACACTCTCGCTATTCATTGTTCCCTGTAAAATAAGCTGGGACCACCCGAGAATGGCATTGAGCGGGTTCCTCAATTCATGTGACAGCATTGCGAAAAACTCATCTTTGGAGTGATTGACTCGCTCCGCGTCTTTACGCGTTTCCCGCTCTTTTGCAAGAGAGCGCTCCAGTTCTTCGGTTTTCATCTTTGTTTCGTGGATGTCCATACAATATCCTGTCCACATCCAGATCCTGCCGACAGCATCACGAATCGGTACGACGTAGGATGAGTGCCAGCGATAGCTGCCCGTTACGTGTCTGAGCCGACTTTCTACCGAGAATGGCTCGCCGGTTCGTAGGGATTGCTTCCACCGTTTTAAATTCTCTTCTCTGTCCTCGGTGTGAATAAGATCAACCCATGCCCAGCCTACCAACTTCCCCAGGCCAACCCCCGCATATTCGAACCAGCTCTCGTTAAAGTAATCCTTGGTGCCATCTACCCGCGCAGTGAATATTTTTAGAGGAGTTTTTTCAGCGACAACGCACGTCCGACATGCGGCTTTCCGCTTGTATGCTTCCTGGTATAGGTGTACAGGCATTTTCCTGAACTCCAACCTCTCCTTTTCGATGGTACTTGTAGCACGAAGAATGGTGAGCGAATGATCCAATTGTCTAGTTTTATCTTGCAAATCTAATTTTGCTTGTTCAAGAACTCGCTCGGCCTGGAGACGAGCTCTCAGAATTGTCTGAGCAGTTTGCAAAGCAACCGAGCGCAGCAAAGCGTCTTCATTATCTTTTTTTAACATCGGCTATCCTTTCCTAGAGATGCTGATCGCACTACGATCGGGAATCGCTAAAGAAGCTACAGGCCCCGGCTTCGAGGTACGGCGGCGGGAGATTGAACAGAACGGGTGTAACGGTTCAAGCGAAATGAAATGGGGTGCAATGCTACTGAGCAAAGAGGAAGCTGTTGCAGACTGTTCTTGCAATGCAGGCAGATTCAGTTGCATAACATGTACTGTACCACGTCAAGCGGGCAAACGTGAAAATACTGTAGAAGTCGCCACGCCGATATAATCGGAGTTGGTCTGGGATATTAGACCCAGAGCCATATCCCTTCCGCGTCAACTCGCATGACTAAGTATTTATTTACCCTCCCCGCTAGCTACTCGCTGTTTTGCTCGCGCCATCAGACTTCCGATGGAAGCGATCAGTTCTTTTGATTCCACAGGTTTGGAGAGGTGCACTTGATAACCCGCCATCCTTGCACGGGCACGATCTTCCGAATGCGCAAACGCGCTCAGTGCAATCGCCGGTGTCTCCCCTCCTTGGATTGCGGGAAGCTTTCTCACTTCGCGAATAAACTGGTAGCCGTCTTTTCCCGGCATGCCGATATCGCTGATCATCACATCCGGCATCTGGCTCTTCAGTATCAACAGTCCTTCCATGGCGTTTGCTGCGGTGATGATCTCAGCCTGGTGCTGCGCGAGCACCTTATGGATGAGCTCACGCGCGTCCCGATCGTCGTCAATGACGAGAATCCTCATGCCGGAGAGGAGGGAACTGCCATCCCTCTTGGGGGAAAGTGTGGCGGCAGGCAGCTGTTGTTTCTCTTTGTCGTCCTCGACCGGGGCAAGCGGCAACGTGACGATAAATGAGGCTCCGTGACCTTCTCCCTCGCTCTCTGCGCGAACTGTTCCGCCATGCAGTTCCACAAGCTGCTTCACGATGGCCAGTCCCAAGCCCAGACCTCCATGATTTCGCGTGATGGAAGAGTCAGCCTGCCGAAAACGATCAAAAACGTAAGCAAGGAATTCGGTTTTGATACCCACTCCGGAATCTTTTACGGTAATCTCAAGCTGCGACGCGGCAGGTTGTACGGTAACCTCTATAGTGCCGCCTTTAGGCGTAAATTTGACAGCATTGGAAAGAAGGTTCCAGATTATCTGCTGAAGACGATGGTTGTCACCTAGAACTCGTCCTGCAGTGGCATCGATCGTTTCTCGGATACATATTCCTTTAGCTTCGGCTGCGGGTGCAACGGATTCGACTGCTGCTTCGATTATTGCACCTAGGTCCAGTTCCTGTACATCCAATCGAATCTTGCCAGAGATGATGCTACTCATTTCGAGAAGATCTTCGATAAGCTTGTTCTGTGCCCGCGCGTTTCGCTCGATGGCCTCCAGACCACGCTGAATGTCTTCCTTTTTCATTGTTCCCTGCAAGATGAGCTGCGACCACCCGAGGATGGCATTAAGCGGTGTTCTGAGTTCGTGGGACAGAGTTGCAAGGAAATCATCCTTGATGCGGTTCGCGCGCTCAGCTTCGCTTCGTGCAATCCGTTCGTTTTCAAGAAGCTGTTTCTTTTCGTCGTTCGCGCGCTTAAGCGTATCGATATCCGTGTTTGAACCGACCCACATGGATATATACCCTTTTGCATCGCGCCGAGCCTGTGCCTGAAGCAGGTGCCAGCGATAAGCGCCATTTGCCTGGCGGAAACGGCATTCCATGTGGAGGGGCTCGCCGGTGTTGAGCGAGTGTTGCCAGCGCTGCACGCCCTCCGCCACGTCGTCAGCATGGATGAGCTTGGTCCATTCCCAGCCCTGCATTTTCTCAGGGGCAAGACCGGTATAATCCTTCCATTGCTGATTGAAATAATCCACCGCCCCATCCGCTCGCGCAGTAAATATTTTCTGCGGCATAGCCTCAGCCATGAAGCGCAAACGCTCGGTACTTTCCTGCAGCGCTTCTTCGGCATGCTTGCGCGCCGTGATATCTCTAAAGCTCCATACACGGCCTACGCATAAACCCTCCAAATACTGAATCTTGGAAAACCGTTCAAACATCCTGCCATCGGTCAGTTCCAGCAAATCATAGGTTTCCGCAGGCCAGGTTGCGTATATTTCTTCTATTCTTTCAAAGTATTGCTTCGGGTCCGCCAAGTACCTGCAGCTGAGCTTCTGCAGTTGCCTGTGCTGACGCACTTCAACGAGATCAGGGAGTTGAATCTGCCACATCTGCAGATACCGTTCGTTGTAGCGAAGCATATGGCCATACTCATCGGTAACCAGAATTCCATCGGCAGTGGATTCTATGGTTGCTCGCAGGATAGATAGCGATTCATCAAGCTGCTTCGTCTTGTCCTCAAGGGCCCTTTTAACCTGCTGGAGCTCATGCTCGACCCGTTGGCCGGCCTGCAGTACGGCGTTTGTATGCAAGGCAACTGAGTGCGGCAGGTTTTCATCATTATTATCCATTATCTGTTTCATTCCCCTTTATGAGGTTTGTCCAAGCCAGGGGCTTTACAGCAAGCGGTAATCACCGGCAGCAGACACACGTGTAAACTGTTCTGTTCAAGAGTTTTGACATTCATATATAGAGGAGGTTTTACTTATTGGGTCTCTGCAAACTCGAGACTGCCTCTGGCAGCCGGCCGTCATGGGTGATTCAAACAGGACTTGAGGGAGACTCTGCCTTGTTGATGTCGTGGTTGTGCGGCAGCAAGGAGGGGAAATGTGTTCCTTGTGTCTGGGGCGAGAATTGGAGCATTTTAGCGGGCATCCGCATTAGAGCGGAGGTCTCCAGAGCATATTGAAGTCAGTCGGAGTCGGAAATTTGGAGAGCTTCGTTCAGGTTCCGGAGCATGAGTTATGCTAGGCTTTGAACAGTATTCTCTGCAATGCGTAATATCAATATTGTGTCAGAAAGAGGAAGGGATGAACGAGCGGGAAACCACAAACTCAGCGGAACTGCCCGAGTGGCTTCGAGGGAGCGAAATGGGTGAACTTATTTTTGCCTATGATTGGATCGATTCGGGTCTTGGACCTATATCGGCATGGTCGCCTGCTCTTCAATTCACAGTCAGCATGATGTTGCTGATGCCTTCGGCTGTCCTGTTACTGTGGGGACCGAAACTGATACAGATCTATAACGATAGTTATCGCAATCTGATGGCTGCCAAACATCCGGATGGATTGGGACAACCCGTTTCGGAGTGTTGGCCGGAGGTATGGCATTTTCTTGCGCCCATCTGTGAGGGGGTGATGGAGCGGTGCGAGTCCTTCAGCTTTGATGATCAACCGCTCATCATTAATCGAACCGGAAATCCTGAAGAGGCTTTTTTCAAACTCACCTACAGTCCCATCCCCGATATCAAGGACAGCTTTTCCAGGGGTACCTCCCCGGATTGATCCGCTTGGGTTTCCAGGACCATTCCGAGAGTTAGTTTTCGGCGTTGGTTAAGCTGGGACGGGACTTGGAAGCCCCGCCCGGCGTACAAATTCAGCCGGCGACAGGTCATTGAGAGTCGAGTGAGGCCGACTCTCGTTGTAGTCCCGCCGCCAG
>NZ_QAOK01000010.1 GCF_003050865.1 Nitrosospira multiformis
CCAAACTTGTACCACTTCGAGTCATACCACAGCGACATGTCGTAGTCCCGGCCACTCGTCTTGGCCTGGCTCGACGTTCCCATCGTTGTTGCCATTTTGCTTCCTCCTGCTATCTTGTTAATCAAGTACTGCCTTGCTTCCAGCAGCCGCTTCCTCCCTCTCTAACCCGGCAGAAGCGCCTGCCCTTCATGCTGCCTGATACTTCCAACTTCCGATGTCCGCCTGCTGCCGCTTCCACTACCCAAAAACCGGCTTGCAAGAACAAACTGTCGCTTACTTACCCATACCGGTACCACCAAATATCGGCAACCAGACCATACCACCCCATCCCTGGTACCACCCATATTCCCGCTACCAGTACTTTACATACCCATAAGCCCGTAAAGACTACTCCCCGCCATACACTTAAGTCAAGCAGTTTGTCAGTGGGCAAATAGGGCAAAATGCGCGATAATTTATTGATCCTTAGTCATACCAGGCATTCCAAAGGCTCCAGCATATCTCATGCCAGAAATATTATTTATATAAAATTCAAAGGGTTGTGCATTCTCATTATATTTTTATTATACCGGATGTAAGAAAACTCGACATCTCCCGGGGCCCAGAGAACCCGGATAGGGGAGACATCAGCTGGGAAGCGAGTCATTCTTGCCTGACCGACAGGATTCGTATTTCATCCCCGCCGCGTTTATCATACCCCCTTTCCACCCCCGATCACCGCTCGGCCTGGCATGTCCATCATTCGCGTTGCGCTTGATAAGCCTTTGAATATACTTTTCGATTATCTCGCCCCGGCAGGAGTAACGAAACAGGATATCGGTTGCCGCGTATTCGTTCCCTTTGGAAAAGGCCGGATGGCGGGGGTTATCATGGAAGTGGCCTCTCACTCCGACATTTCCCCGGATAAGATCAAGCAAGCCGACCAAGTATTTCGCGATGTTCCACCCCTGCCACCGGAGTTGCTCGATTTATTCCGTTTTTGCAGCGAGTATTACCACCACCCACTGGGAGAAGTGGTAATGAATGGCCTTCCGGCCAGATTGCGCAGCAGTCAACCTTTTTTCATTCGCACGGCGCCGGCCATTTTTCAATACCGCCTTACGGCGAAGGGCCGCGCTGTCGATATATCGGCCATTCCAGGTCGCAGCATTGCCGGACGCAAGCTTCTGGTAAAGCTGAAGGAATCCGGGATGATCGAAGATGGGGAGGCAAAACAATTTTCCAGGCGGACTTCTGAAGTCATGAAGGAGTTTGTCGCTTTGCAATGGGTGGAAGAAATACCTGTTGCACCTCCCGTCGTTCCGGCTTCTTCGCCTCAAGAAACACAGGCGCTTCCCGTCCTGACCACTGCGCAGAAAAACGCGATCGATGCGATAGTCCCGAAAATGGGGGAATTCAATACATGGCTGCTGCATGGGGTAACCGGCAGCGGAAAAACGGAGATATACCTGCGGTTGATTTCACTGCTGCTGCGCCAGGCACGGCAGACGCTCGTCCTCGTCCCGGAGATCAACCTGACGCCTCAACTGGAGGCCATCTTCCGCGCGCGCTTTCCCGGCGTACGGCTGGCCAGCCTCCATAGCGGGTTGAATCCCACCGAACGCGCCGAGGGGTGGGTCCAGGCACAACTTGGAGAAGCCGAAATAATACTGGGCACCCGGCTCGCTGTATTTACTCCACTGCCAAGGCTGGGAATGATCATCGTGGATGAGGAGCACGATCTCTCATTCAAACAGCAGGAGGGCTTGCGCTACTCGGCCCGGGATGTCGCTGTCTTTCGTGCAAAGCGCGCCGGGATACCCATAGTATTGGGCTCGGCCACTCCGTCGCTTGAAACCTATTACAACGCCATTACGAGACGCTATCTCCTCTTGCGCCTGCCCTCGCGCGCCGCCGACAATGCCTCCCTGCCAACCGTGCATTGTATCGATATCGGTAAAATAAAAACTCAGGAGGGCTTTTCGCCTCCAGTCATTACCGCACTGGAAAAATGCCTGGCATCAAACCAGCAAAGCCTGGTTTTTATAAACCGCCGTGGCTACGCGCCAATTCTGCTATGCAGAGCATGCGGGTGGACAGCTGTCTGTCACCGCTGCGCCAGCCGTCTGGTCGTCCACTTGCGCGAAAAAAAACTGCGCTGTCACCATTGCGGCCATCAAGCGGGATTTCCCAGCCTCTGCCCGGAATGCGGGAATCAGGATATTGCTCCTTTTGGTCACGGCACACAACGAATCGAAGCTGCGTTGACCCGGCTTTTCCCCCATGCCCGTATCGCCCGGATAGATCGCGACAGCACGAGGCGGAAAAATTCCTGGCAGCGGATATTGAAAGATATTCGCGAGCAGCGCGTGGACATGCTCGTGGGCACGCAGATTCTCGCGAAAGGACACGATTTTCCAAATCTGTCGCTGGTCAGTATCCTGAACCCGGATGCCTCCCTGTTCAGCACCGATTTCCGTGCATCGGAGCGATTGTTTGCCCAACTGATGCAGGTAGCCGGGCGCGCCGGGCGTTCAGGTACTCTCGGCGAAGTTTTGATTCAAACCGAGTTCCCCGATCACCCGCTCTACCGCGCACTGCGCCAGCACGATTACGACACGCTTGCCCGGATGCTGCTGGAAGAAAGGAAAACCGCGCGCTTCCCGCCATTCGTCCATCAGGCTCTATTACGGGCCGACGCCCCGGCAATTGCTACCGCACTTGCCTTTCTTGCCAATGCGGCAACCATGGCAAAAGCGCCACACCAGATTGAGGTATTTGATCCGGTTCCGGCACAAATGGCGCGGCTGAAGGGAATGGAGCGCGCTTATCTGCTGGTGCAGTCGAGGTCCAGGAAGAAGCTCCAGGAATTCCTCGGGAGCTGGCGCACGAAGCTCGACAGCCTTCCCAGCCATAAAGTGCGCTGGACGCTGGACATCGACCCGCTGGAATTCTAGGAATATCCGGCGCATAAATTCCTCTGGAACATTCCTGACCCAGGGCTGCGGCATTGTGACAGATGATTTGATTTATACTCGTTACTTTCTTTTCTGAAACAACGATAGAAAGTGGTTTCAAAGGACTCCACCTTTGTCAGCCATTCCACCGGAAACATTATGACGGCCTCAAAAAGCACGGAAGCGCTGCCCGGCGATAACACAAACACATGGTCAGGACGCTTTGATGAGCCAGTTTCGGAACTGGTTCAGCGTTATACCGCGTCGGTGGGTTTCGACAAGCGACTGGCAGAGTACGATATCCAGGGATCCCTCGCACATGCGCGCATGCTCGCTGCGGGTGGCATTATCGGTCATCATGACCTCGCCGCCATCGAACGGGGCCTGAGCCAGATCCGGCAGGAAATCCAGGGTGGCGAATTTGTCTGGCAGTTGGCCTTGGAGGACGTTCATCTCAATATCGAGAAGCGCCTGACCGCGCTGATTGGTGACGCCGGGAAACGGCTGCACACGGCACGTTCCCGCAACGACCAGGTAGCGACGGACATACGGCTCTATTTGCGCGCCTCGATCGATCGGATCATCGACCTAATCCATGTCATGCAGAACGCGTTGCTGCATCTGGCCGAGCAGCATCTCGATACGGTGATGCCCGGCTTCACGCACTTGCAGGTGGCGCAACCCATCGTCTTCGGACACCACCTCATGGCCTATTTCGAAATGCTGAAACGCGATGTGGAGCGTTTGTCCGATTGCAGAAAGCGCGTGAACAAACTCCCGCTGGGAGCCGCCGCGCTGGCAGGAACAAGCTATCCCGTTGATCGCGCGATGGTAGCTCGGGAACTGGGTTTTGAGGGTGTCTGCGAAAATTCTCTGGATGCCGTTTCCGACCGTGATTTTGCCATTGAATTCTGTGCGGCAGCAGCGCTGATCATGACGCATCTGTCGCGCTTGTCCGAGGAACTCATCTTGTGGATGAGCCCATCTTTCGGATTTATCGACCTGGCTGACCGCTTCTGTACCGGCTCATCCATCATGCCGCAAAAGAAAAATCCGGACGTGCCCGAGCTGGTGCGCGGCAAGACCGGGCGCGTGAACGGCCATCTGGTCGCATTGCTGACCCTGATGAAGGCCCAGCCGCTCGCGTACAACAAGGATAACCAGGAAGACAAGGAGCCTCTCTTCGACGCAGTAGACACCGTGACGGATACGCTGCGCATCTATGCCGACATGCTGGCTGGTATACGCGTCAAGCATGCTGCCATGCGGGAAGCAACGACGCGCGGCTACGCCACTGCGACCGATCTCGCCGATTATCTGACAAAAAAGGGATTGCCTTTCCGTGAAGCGCACGAAGCAGTGGCGCAAGCAGTGCGCTTTGCCGAAAAAAACAACCGGGATTTAAGTGCGCTCACCCTGCCGGAACTGCAGCAATTCTCTCCGTTGATCGAGGACGACATCTTCACTGTGCTGACTCTGGAAGGGTCGTTAAATAGCCGTAACCACATTGGGGGAACTGCGCCGGTACAGGTTGCCGCCGCCATACGGCGGGCAAGGGAATGGCTACTCCGCAACCGCTAGCCGGGAAATTGCCTGAAGCAATCTTATGCAATCCTGGCCAGAGATCGCAGCGCAAATTTCCCATTCCACCGGTGCTCCTTTTACCGTACAAACCACTTCCCCCCTGGGTGGGGGTTGCATCAATCAGGCATATCGAATCGAAGGGAACGGCCAACGGTTCTTCGTCAAACTGAACAGTCCGGAATGTCTTTCGATGTTTGAGGCAGAGGCTGCGGGTCTTCAGGAAATTCGTAATTCCCGCACCCTGCGTGCGCCTGCGCCAATATGCTGGAGCGGAAATACTTCTGCGGCGTGGCTGGTGCTGGAATATGTGGAGATGGGTGGTGGCTCCGGCGGCTCCAATAGCGGCGCCAGTGCGTTGGGAGAAGGGCTGGCTGCAATGCACCATGTCTCTTCCGGGGGATACGGATGGATACGCAATAACACCATTGGAGCGACCCCGCAAGTCAACGCGCCTTCGTCCAACTGGATCGATTTCTGGCGCAAGCACCGTTTAGGGTATCAATTGCAATTGGCGAAGGCCAATGGCTACTCGGGGCGGCTGCAGACGCAGGGGGAGCGATTGATGGGGGAACTGGATCGCTTCTTTCCTGACGGACAACCTGCCGTGTCGCTCCTGCACGGCGACCTCTGGAGCGGTAACTACAATTTCGATGAAACGGGGCAACCCGTCATATTTGATCCTGCCCTCTATTACGGTGACCGCGAAACCGATATTGCGATGACTGAACTGTTTGGCGGCTTTCCCGGCAGTTTTTATGCGGCTTACCGGGCGGCCTATCCGCTGGATGCGGGTTATGCAACCCGCAAAACCCTCTATAACCTGTATCACATACTGAACCATCTCAACCTGTTCGGCCGAGGATATCTCAGCCAGGCGGAACAGATGATAGGCAGGCTGCTCGGGGAAATCCGCTGAGGTTCGCTTCGAGGCTGTCAGACATCGACAGCCTCCTGAAACACAAGTCCGGCGTGCTCGCGCATTTTGTAGAAACGAATGTGTTTCCAGTTTTCTTCGGCCACGCTGAGTTCCGCGCCGAAGGAAGCCAGGAATGTCGGCGCGCCTACGGCATCGTAGGCAATGCGGTGGGCGTTGGTATCGATGAAGCGTTTGAGTTCACGTGCATCCTCAGCGGTAACCCATCGCGCCAGCTGGTATTTTGCCGGGGCAAGTCGAGCTTCCACGCTGTATTCATGCTTGAGGCGATGCGCGACGACGTCGAACTGCAAAGCCCCGACCGCGCCGAGCAGCAGCGCACTGCCCAGGTGAGGCCTGAAAACCTGGATCGCACCCTCTTCGCCCAATTGCGCCAGCCCCAGTTTGAGCTGCTTGCTGCGCATGGGATCGGCAATCTCCACCGTCTGAAAGATTTCCGGCGCGAAAAATGGCAGGCCGGTAAACTGCAAGCGCTCTCCTTCTGTCAGCGTATCCCCGAGTTGCAATGTCCCATGGTTGGGAATGCCGATGATATCTCCGGGATAGGCAACGTCGAGCAAATCGCGGCGCTGGGAGAGGAAAGATACGACCCCGTTGGTACGAATATCCTTGTCGTTACGCGTGATTCTCAGGTTCATGCCGCGTTCGAACCGGCCGGAACAGATGCGGACGAAGGCGATACGATCGCGGTGTGCCGGATTCATGTTGGCCTGAATCTTGAACACTACTCCCGTAAACCGCGGTTCGTTCGGCTGCACGTGACGCTGCAATGCGCTGCGTGAACCAGGTGGCGGGGCAAGACCTACCAGGGCATCCAGCACTTCACGCACGCCGAAGTTATTAATGGCCGAACCAAAAAAAACCGGAGTCTGGCGGCCTGCGAGAAACGCTTCCTGGTCGAATTCCGGCGAAGCGCCACGTATCAGCTCGATCTCCTGCTGCAGATTCGCAGCCTGGTGTCCAAAACGTTCTGCCAACAGCGGATTATCCAGGCCTTTGATGATTTCATCTTCATCGTCCAGCCTGTCAGAACCGGGATGAAAAACACGCATGTGATTGTGCCGCAGATCGAAGACGCCTTGAAAACTGCGTCCCATCCCCATCGGCCATGTGAACGGCACCGCTGCCATGCGCAGTGTTCGCTCGATCTCATCGATGAGATCGAGCGGCTCGCGCACTTCCCGGTCCATCTTGTTTACAAAAGTGATAATGGGGGTATTACGTGCACGGCACACCTCCAGCAAGCGTAATGTCTGGGCTTCCACGCCATTGCCGGCATCGATCACCATGAGGGCGGCATCCACTGCGGTCAGCACCCGGTAAGTGTCCTCCGAGAAATCCTGGTGCCCCGGCGTATCGAGCAGATTGATGACACAATCTCCATACTCCATCTGCATGACCGAGCTGGCAACCGAAATGCCCCGCTGCTTCTCGATCTCCATCCAGTCGGAGGTGGCATGACGGCTTGCCTTCCGCGCCTTGACGCTGCCGGCGATATGGATGGCGCCGGCGAATAACAGTAATTTTTCCGTGAGTGTCGTTTTACCGGCATCCGGGTGAGAAATTATGGCAAACGTGCGCCTGCGCGCCACTTCCTGACCAACCATTCGAGGTATTCCTTATCTTATGCCTGTGTTTTACGGTCTGACTGCTCCTCGTCTTGAGGATAAAGATAGCAGTGTGCCGTATGCGTTGAACTGAATATGCTTGCTCCCGGGTAGTTTTTACGGCAGACCGGCATGACGTGGGAGCAACGGGGATGAAAATGGCAGCCTTGCGGCGGGTTGGCGGGCGACGGAAGGTCGCCGTGCAGGCGAATAACCTTTCGCTTCGACTCCAGTTCGATAACGGGAACAGCGGATAACAGTGCCTGGGTATAGGGATGACGGGGGCTGCCCAGAACTTCGTCCACGGTCCCCCGTTCCACTATCCTTCCCAGATACATGACCGCGATCTCATCCGCAATGTATTCGACTACTGAAATATTATGGGTAATGAATAGATAGCCCAAGCCCAGATTGCGCTGCAGTTCCCTCAACAGATTTAAAATCTGGGCCTGCACCGACACATCCAGTGCGCTGGTGGGCTCGTCACATACGATCAACTTCGGGTTGACGGCCAATGCGCGGGCAATGGCTATCCGCTGACGCTGTCCGCCGGAGAACTCATGAGGGTAACGCCATTTGGTCTCTGCTGGCAGGCCGACACTTTCGAGTAACTCATCCACTCTTTTTTCCTTGGGCTCTTTTCCGTCATCTTCGACCCCGAGGGCGTTCATTCCCTCTTCGATAATATCGATAATGCGCATTCTGGGATTGAGTGACGAATACGGGTCCTGGAATATAAGCTGGAATTCGCCGCGCAGTCTCCTTAACCGGTTGCGCTCCAGACCTACCAGTTCCACCCCGTTGTAGCGCACGCTACCCCCCGTGGGGGGGATGAGTTGCAGCATGGCTTTTCCTGCCGTCGTCTTTCCGCAGCCGGATTCTCCCACCAGCGCCAGCGTTTTGCCCCGGTCAATCCTGAGCGAGATTCCGTCGACTGCCTTGACGTATCCCGCTACACGCCTCATCAAGCCCTTGTGGATAGGGAAATAAACCTTCAGATCAGTAACGGATAACAGGGAACCATCAGGCGTTGATTGCTCCGTTCCAGCACTGGGGAACGATTCAAATTCCCAGCTTTCCGCATCCAGCGTTGCTGGCGCGCCAGCTTGCCCCGAAACCGCCGGTTTGACGATCTTTGATCCAAAATTCTGATTAAAGAGGTGGCATCTTACCTGTTGCTCTCCGGTCAGCGCGGTCCATCCCGGTGCCACCTGATGACACAATTCCCAAGCTTGGTCGCACCGGTCCGCAAAACGGCAGCCAACGAATTCCCGTGACAGGGAGGGAACGTTGCCCCTGATCGCATCCAGCCGATGACCCTGCTTGCGCCTGTCTCTGCCGGGTAAGGCAGCAAGGAGCTTGCGGGAATAGGGATGTGCCGGACCACGAAAAAATGCCTCACGGCTCGCCGTTTCCACGATTTCCCCTGCATACATTATTCCCACTCGATGCGCCATCTCCGAAGCCACGCCGAGATCGTGGGTAATCAGCAAGATTGCCATGCCACCCTGCTGCTGCAAGCCGCGCATGAGCTCCAGCACCTGCGCCTGGATGGTCACATCCAGCGCGGTAGTGGGCTCATCGGCAATCAGGAGTTCAGGCTCTCCGGCCAGGGCCATGGCGATCATTATCCGTTGCTTCATTCCGCCGGAAAACTGGAAAGGATATTCGTTCATGCGGCTTGCTGCATCCGGTATTCCCACCTGATCCAGAATTTGCACGATGCGTTTTTCCGCCGCTTGTCCACGCAAGTCGAAATGGCGCTGCAATACCTCGCCAATTTGCTGGGCCACGGTCATCACCGGATTGAGGCTTAGCATCGGCTCCTGAAAAATCATGCCAATGCGCTTCCCGCGCACATTGCGCATGGCTGCCTCCGGAAGCAGCAGCAGGTCTTCGCCGCCCAGACGGATAGAACCGCCCACGATTTCGCCAGCTTCCGGCAATAGCCGCATTATCGAAAGCGCAGTGATGGATTTGCCACACCCGGATTCCCCCAGGAGTGCAAATGTTTCACCCTTCATGATCTGCAGCGTAAGCCCATCAACCGCCCAGACGGGCCGTAGCTCCGTATGCAGAACGGTTTCGAGATTTTGGATTTCAAGAACTGAATTCATGACGGGAGAGAATCCTCTGCGGAAGAAGGGAACTGGTTACGCACTCTTCCCGATGCTTTTCCGGCGCCATGTTCTCGCCAGCGCAGACAGAGTCTTCATCCTTGGATCGAACGCACTCTGTACCGCATCGGCAAAGAGATTCGCGCTCAGGACCAGCGCAAACATGAAGGTGAAGGCGGCAAACAACGCCCACCATACCATCGGTTCCCGCGCCATTTCCAGGCGCGCAGCGTTGATCATGGTGCCAAAGCTGATGGTTGAAGGATCGACACCCACTCCCACGTAGGACAGTACAGCCTCTGCCAGCACCAGCCCGCTGAAATCCATCACGGTAGTGATCAGCACGATGTGCATCACGTTGGGGATAATATGGCGGCTGATGATGCGCCAGTGGGAAACGCCGAACGCATGGGCTGCCTGGATATATTCCATTTCGCGCAGCTTCAGGGTCTCGCCCCGCAGGAGCCGGCAGAGGCCAGTCCAGCTTGTAACCCCCAATATGACACAGAGAAACAGCAATCGGAGATCAGCGCGCGCAGCGATTGTATCGAACAGCTCGGGATGAGTCTCCATATAAACCTGCATCATCAGCACAGTGGCAGCGATCAGCAGAACACCCGGAATCGAACTGAGCGTGGTGTACAGGTATTGAATCAAGTCATCTACCCAACCCCGGAAATAACCTGCGGCAACTCCGAGAAGCAATGCAAAAGGAAGCATCATCAGTGTCGTGAGGGTTCCTATGAGAAGTCCGGTGCGGATACTCTTGAGGGACTGGTAAAATACGTCCTGACCCACCTTGTCCGTGCCAAGAATGTGGTAATCACTGCACAATGCAAGAGCGGCACCGCCAAGCAGCAGTATCAGGGCGAGCGTCACAAATACCGCTCTCCATGGCACCGGAGTAATACCCTGCCAGATTGTGGAAAGCGTGGAAACAAACCTTTCACCCCTGCAGTGCGCCACGATCGCTGTCACCGATGTCGCGATCAAGAACCAGAGCAGCAGGGCAAGGCCCGCGCCTGTTCCAGCTCTGGTGGCGATATCGCCGAAAAGCTGAGTTTCCGGGTCCTGCAGGTGCGCTCCGCCGAATTTCAGGCGGGGAAATTCGCGTACCTGCCCTCCACCCGGCAACTCCACCGTTTCCCGAGCGTAGAGATGCGTGGCGAAAGGCGCCGAGTAGGTCGTTTCCACCTGTGTGCGCAGAGGCGTTGCAAGCAGGTCGAGCAGGCTCAACACTTCGACCCCGTAAGCAGCTTCGCTGCCGCCATTGCCGTTTTCGATGGCGGGACGCAAATGTATCGTATCGAGCAACCCGATAACGATAAAGAACATCAGTATGGTGAGTGCCGCCATGCCGCTTGCGCTATGTCCGACGCGCCGCCAGGGCGCGAGAAGATGTTCATGGCGCCGCACCTGCCAGGCAAAGATAACGATTACGGCAACCAGAACGTAGACGAGCGCATCGGTCCACAGGATTACAGGCTTGAAAGACATGTCAACCTTGCCGGAATATTGTCATTCCAGCCTTATCCTCGGATCCACCAGCGTATAGGAAATGTCAGTCAGTATCAGGCCGACGATATAGAGCAGCGATCCCAGGAACACCATCACGCGCACCACGGCAAAATCCTGAGAGTTGATCGCATCGATGGTATAGCTGCCCAATCCCGGAATGCCGAAAAATGATTCCACGATCAGGCTTCCCAGAAACAGCAGGGGAATTACCACAACGGCTCCTGTAAGAATCGGAATCAGGGCATTCTGCAGCACATGCCGAAACAGCACGGCACTTTCCGGCAGGCCCTTGGCCCGGGCAGTACGCACGTAGTCCTTGCCCATTTCCTCCAGAAAAAGTGTTCGATACCAGCGCGTGTTTGCACCGGCCGCGCTGATGACGCCGATAATCACCGGCAGCACCAGGAACTTGGCCGAATCCAGCCCCTGGCCATAACCTGATATGGGCACGAGATGCCACAATTTGCTGATCAGAAATTGCCCCCCTATAATATAGAACAGGCTTGAGATGGACATTAGCGCGACGCATAGTACCACACCCCAAAAATCCACGTAGGTAGCCCGAAAAAACACCATTGTCAATGCAAAGGTGATATAGACGATGAGTCCCAGCACGAATACCGGAAGTGCAATGGCGAGACTGGGCAGCATGCGCGTCCTGATTTCGTAGGCGATGTCGCGTCCGTCATCGGCGTGACCGAAGCGGAACGCGAACATGGCGACGGATTTCTCGAAAAATATGGTGCGGGTAAGTTTTTCGAGGCCCTCCTCGGCATTGTTGAACATCAGCGGCTGATCGTAGCCGCGCTCCTGTTTCCACTTGGCGATGGCCTCCGGTGTAACACGCTTGATGCCAAGCTGCATGCGCGCCATGTCGTCGGGCGTGTTCACGACGAAAAACAAGGTGAAAGTAATCAGGTTCACGCCCACCAGAATGGGGAGCGCATACAGGATGCGCCGGATGATGTAATTAAGCATCACCCACCCTTCACCCCTGAGCTTCCATTTTCAGCGCGGCATCCGATATTCCTGTTCCTCGTTCCCTACGCCGGTAAACAAGCACGGCGGGAAGCAGGCTCCCGGCCAGCGCAATCAATCCTGCGATAGCAGGCCAGACAATCGGTTCATTCCATTCGCGCCGCTTCTGCTCGCGCAAGACTCCGTCTATGCGCAGATATTTGACATTGTTGTTTGACAGTCTGTTCGGTTTGACGTTGCCATACCATGAGTGATACAGGCCATAATCCTTGGGATGATAGCCCCACAGCCAGGGTGCATCATGGCGAAGGATATTGACCATTCTATCGATGATCTTCTGGCGCACAGGACCGTTCTCCATATTCTTCATTTGTTCGAACAGCCGGTTATATTCGGAATTGGAGTAATTGGAAGCATTCTCGCCTTCATTGCCTACCTTTTGCTGCGGACCATGTAGCAGGAACAGGAAGTTCTCCGGATCTGGATAATCAGCGTTCCAGCCCCACTCGAAAATCTGGGCATTGCCCTTGCGAATCTTGTCCTGAAAGCGGTTGTAGTCCGTGCTGCGGACCACCAGCTGGATATTGAGTTTCTGAAATTGCTTGCGCATCCAGTCGAGGCTGGATTTATCCTCCGCGCCGCGAGCCGTTACGTCGAAATAAAGTACGAGCGGCTCACCGGTTCTGGCGTTGATGCCGTTGGGATAGCCTGCTTCAGCTAGTAATGCCTTGGCCACCTCGATCGGCTTGCGGCGGGGCCGCCCGTCTACCCACTCATAGACCACGGGGTTGATGCCTTCTTTGCCCTCGCGATGACCGGCGATGCCTGGAGCAATCGGGCCTTGCGCCGGAATACCGCGTCCGTTGGCGAAGATGGAGACATACTCCTCGTAATCCACTGCAATGGAAATCGCCTGGCGCAACTTCCTGGCCGATTCGCGGCCACGTTTCCCTACACCGCCGACTATCGGGTCGAACATATTGAAGCCGACATAATTCGTGGAAGTCGCAACAGCCGTTTCCAGCCGAATACCCTGTTCCTTCATTGCCTCGGTTACGGTAGCCTCTCCCTGTCCTGTCAATTGCACGGCCTGGTCGAAGCTGTCGGAACCGATATTGGATGCATCATAATAACCCTGCAGAAACTTGTTCCAGCGTGGAATACTTTCCTTCTCCCGGCTGTATATGACCTTTTCTATGAAAGGCAGCGGTTTGCCGGCGTCTTTCAGCAGCCCCCCTTCCGCATCCCCCGGCATTCCCTCGGAAGGGTAAGTTTCGCCATGAAAATTGGGGTTCTTTTCCAGCACCATTATTCGGTTCGGATTGTTTTCCGAAAGCATGTAAGGGCCGGTCCCGACGGGATACCAGTCGAGGTTGATATTTTTTTCCGACAAGCCTTTCTGGCTGTAGAAGCGCTCCGCCTCCCAAGGAATAGGTGCAAAAAAAGGCATTGCCAGCCAGTACCTGAACTGCGGATATTTGCCCTTGATCTTGATGCGATAGGTATACCGGTCCATCACCTCTGCTCCCTCCAGGGGATAACGCGCAAGATCCAGGTAATCCTCACTGTCCTGTTCGCGACCGCTCTGCTCCCCCTGCTCCCTGGAGCGTTCTTTGGCCGCCATCTCGAGCGTTGCCGCATATTCCTTGAGGCCCACGATGTAATCGGACATCAGGCCGAAAATAGGAGAGTGCAGCCGGGGATGAGCCAGCCGCTTAATCTGAAAAACGTAATCCGCAGCAGTGAGTTCCCGTGAGCCGGTTTGCGGAAAATCGCTCAACCTGTATATGCCACGTACATCCTCCTCGCCAAGCCTGTGATAAAGGAACTCTCCCTGTGAGTCCCTGGCAAAGGCCGGATGAGGTTGATAACGTATACCGGACTTGATTGAAATTTCATAAACGGTAAAGGCGATCTCGGCGGAGTCCACATTGTCGCTCAGGCGCGCGCCTTTTTCGTCAAAATAATGCACCTCGGGCATTTTCGTCGCGGTAGCGGGAATCAATTCGTAGGGACGTTTCAGGTAATGGTATTGCAGCGGCGGTTCATATATCTGCGCCGTAAAAAGAATCTCATTGGAGCTGTATGACTGCACCGGGTCCAGGTGCTTGGGACGCTCGGCAAAAGCAGCATAAAGTATATTTTTTTCCGCATCCACGGCAGGATATGGACTGTTCCACGGGTTGCCGCTGCAGGCGCACATCAGAACAACAAGGAATGCGGGAAGGAAATGCGTCGCTGGCAAGGTTGCGGTCTTATTCAAAAATCGGGTAAACACAGGCTTGATGGTACAGCGGCAATTCTTGATTCCTCATGAGCAGATTTTCGGCAAACCTTGTGATTCTACAAGCATGCAACAGTTGAAGCTATAATGCCGGGAGTTGGCCAGGTTCAGCGTATACTTCAGTTCGACGCTATACATCACGTTATTTGCCCGTGTATCTTGACCCGCAGTTTCTTCAGGAGTTCAAGCCGACCGCATGACTTCGGGATATCCGGACGAACAGGGACGCCGTATTTCCATATTTCACATCATTACTCCAACGCCGCAAGGATATGACATGACATTTCTCGCCAGCAAGCGCATTCTCATCACGGGCCTTCTGACCAACCGTTCGATTGCATATGGCATCGCAAAGGCGATGCATCGCGAGGGCGCCCAACTTGCCTTTACTTATCAAGGGGAAGGTGTGCGTGAACGGGTCGAAAAAGTCATTAAGGAATTTGACAGCGATTTGCTGTTTCCCTGCGATGTTTCAAAGGATGAGGAAATCGACCGATGTTTCGATGATCTGGCAAAGCGCTGGGACGGTCTCGATGGCATTGTTCATTCCATTGCCTTTGCTCCACGCGATGCACTCAGCGGAGATTATCTTGAAACCGTAAACCGTGAGGCTTTTCGTATTGCCCACGATGTCAGTTCCTACAGTTTCGCTGCGCTGGCAAAAGCCGCCCTTCCGCTGATGCAGGGGCGAAATGGCGCGCTTCTAACGCTTTCCTATCTGGGTGCAACAAGGGTGATGCCGAATTACAACGTTATGGGACTGGCCAAGGCAAGTCTCGAAGCAAATGTCCGCTTCATGGCGTCCAGCCTGGGTCCCAAGGGAATACGCGTCAATGCGATTTCGGCAGGGCCGATCAAAACGCTGGCTGCGGCAGGAATCGGCAATTTCGGAAAGCTGCTGAGCTACACGGAGAAGGTCGCGCCGCTGCGGCGTAATGTATCGATCATGGATGTGGGCAACGTCGCCGCCTTTCTATGCAGTGATCTGGCAGGCGGCATAACAGGTGAAATTACCCATGTCGATGCCGGATTCAACACGATTGCCTTCGACACCCTCTAATCCCGGAGCATGACTACTTCTCGAAGTTCTCACTGACCGATACATCATACCTTTTCTTGATTCCATCCAGATAGGATGAAAATTCTTCCTGGGCGAACAACTGGCTTAGTTGGCCTGCAAAACTTTTTCGCTCCTCTGCGCTGGGCGCCGGCGGCTCGATGACACGGTCAACGCGAATCAGGGTAAAACCACCCCGAGCATTCGGCAGGCCTGAATAGGCCGGGAGGTGATCTGTTTCAGCCCTGAAAATTGCCTGTACCGTCTCATTGTCAAAACCCTGGCGCTCCCTTCTGGAAACCTGCTGGCGGGGAGTCCACTTGATTGCGGCAGTCTTTCCCTGCTGCAACTGTGCAAGCTGCTCCTTCCCTTCATTTACCGCTGCCTTGGAAGCCTCCTCCCGGGCGATCAACACCGCAATCTTATCTCTCAACTCCTCTACAGAAGGGGTAGTGGCCGGCCTGTAGTCCAGCACTCTGGCTGAAACAAGCGTGTTGGGAGAAACTTCGATCGCCTCCGTGTTGCGTTTATCCTTGATCGCGTCTTCCGAAAATATTGCCTGAAGCAGCCTTTCATTGTTGAAATAGGGCGGCTCATCCGAGTTCATCCGAACCCAGCCGCTCTGCTGTATGCTCAGGCCAAGACTTTCCGCAGCTGGTTTCAGGCTATCGCTCTGCTCATACACCATGTTACTGAAGCTGTCCGCCATTTCACCAAACGTCCTTGCAGCTTTCTGTTTCTTGACGTCCTGTTCAACCTGTTTCTTCACTTCCTCGAAACTCGCCTGCTTTCCGCCTCTTGTCTCTGCCAGCAGGATGATATGAAATCCATGCTCAGTTTCGACGATATCGCTGATTTCACCCGGCTTCATCCGGAAAACCACGTCCTCGAATGATTTCGTCATCATGTTGCGTGCGAAAAAACCGAGATCTCCGCCCGTCTGCGCTGAGCCCGGATCCTGGGAATGCTGTTTCGCAAGCTCCGCAAAACGCTGTGGGGATTTTCTGACTTCGGCCAGCAGTTCCTCAGCTTTGGCGCGCGCTGCCGCCCGATCAGAAGCGGAGGCCGAGGCAGGTGCGCTTATGAGGATATGACTCGCGCGGCGTTCTTCGGGTTGTCCGAATTCGGGCTTGTGTTCCTCGTAATATGCCAGCGCTTCATCGGCGGTTACCTGCGCCTTCTCGGCCAGCGCATCCATCGATAACACCACATATTCGACCTGCGCCTGCTCCGGCAACCGGAATTCGGCCTTGTGCGCCTCGTAGTAGGCTCTGATGGCGTCATCACCTGGTTTGACGTTCGCCACAAACTGCTCCGGCTGGATTTGAACGATACTCACCTCACGCTTTTCGTCACCCAGGCGCAGGATTCTTTCCGCCACGGAATGGGAAATAAACGCATTTTTGGAGAAAGGATCAACCAGTTGCTGTCGCATCAAATCCTGACGCAGGCGTGCTTCAAAAGCGCGCGCGCCCATTCCCTGGCTCCGCAGCCATTCTTCATAGCGCTGCTTCGAAAAATTTCCGTCTTCCTGAAATAAATCGATGTTCTGGATCATCTCGACCAGTTGCACGTCGGATACTCCTAGTCCAACGCGAAATGCCTCCTCTCGCAGCAAGCGCTGCTGGATCAATCCTTCCAGGATGGCCACCCTCACTTCCGGTCTCTCCAGCAGCGCCGGGCTGAAATTCTCTCCCATCGTGGCGCGCATATTCTCCTGCTGATTGCGCAGCGCCTGCTCAAATTCCTGGCGTGAAATTTTTTCTCCTGCGGCGAGCGCAACGTGGTCACCCGCACCGTCACTGCGATAGGATTCCACGCCCCAGAAAACGAACGGTAAGGTGGCAAGTCCCAGGATGATCTGAACGATGCGTCTTTTCTTGTTGACGAAATCAAACATTGAATGACGGAAAACGAATAAAAAAGGCGAACTCGCGTTCGCCCTCATATAAACAGATATGGCGGAGTGGACGGGACTCGAACCCGCGACCCCCGGCGTGACAGGCCGGTATTCTAACCAACTGAACTACCACTCCAGTAAATCTGACTCTGGTGGGTGCTGACGGGGTCGAACCGCCGACATTCGCCTTGTAAGGGCGACGCTCTACCAACTGAGCTAAGCACCCCCGCCGATAAGCCGCTAGTTTACTGCATCCTTGAGCGCCTTGCCAGCAATGAATTTAGGAACCTTGGTGGCTTCAATCGTGATGGCGTCGCCTGTACGGGGATTGCGGCCGGAGCGGGCTGCACGCGTGCCTACCTTGAATGTCCCAAATCCTACCAGTGTTACAGTCTGGCCTTTCTTAAGAGCGGCTTTGATCGCTTCCAGCGCGCCGTCCAGCGCATTTCCCGCCGAAGCTTTGGAAATGTCCGATGATTTCGCGATGGCATCGATGAGTTCAGCTTTATTCACGTGATTCCCCTTTCATTATTGTTAAGAGAGTAAAAACCCTGCAAACGTTTTATATCAAGCGATTTGTGCCTGGTCAAGCCATTGTAAAAATATTTCCGCTTCGCCTTTATAAGACCTTTGCAGGTTATTAGCCCCCTATCACTCCTGTTATACAGACTCTTTAACAATCTAGTGCTTGATGACCGCCGGCGTCACATCGCCTTCCACCGCAACAGGAGCGGGAACGGATGAAGGAGCAGGCGGAAGCGGTTCGGGTTTGGATTCCAGGGCCAGATCCAGCACCTGATCTATCCATTTGACCGGATGGATATCCAGCCTGTTTTTGATGTTCTCCGGGATTTCGTTCAGATCTTTAACGTTATCCTCGGGAATCAGCACGGTCTTTATGCCGCCGCGGTGCGCTGCCAGCAGTTTTTCCTTGAGCCCGCCAATTGCCAGCACCTCGCCGCGAAGTGTGATCTCACCAGTCATCGCGACAGTTGCGCGTGCCGGAATGTTGGTCAACGCCGATACCATCGCCACGCAGATACCTATACCGGCACTGGGGCCGTCTTTCGGTGTCGCACCTTCCGGCAGATGGATATGGATGTCGTTCTTCTGGTAAAAATCATCCGCAATACCCAGAGCCCTCGACCGGCTGCGAACCACCGACAGGGCAGCCTGGACCGATTCCTGCATGACCTCGCCCAGTTTTCCGGTCGTGATGGATTTACCCTTGCCTGGCAATACCACAGCCTCGATCGTCAGCAATTCTCCCCCGACCTCGGTCCAGGCCAAGCCTGTCACCTGCCCGATCTGGTTCTTTTCCTCCGCGACGCCATAGGTGTAACGCCTTACGCCGAGGTATTTGTCGAGGTTCCTCCCAGTGACGGTAATCCGCTTCTGGCCGCCCTTCAGCAGTAAGGCCTTTACCACTTTGCGGCATATTTTGGAAATTTCGCGCTCCATCGCCCGCACACCTGCTTCGCGGGTGTAATAGCGCGTGATATCCCGCAAGGCCGACTCCGAGACGGTCAGCTCATTCTCCTTCAAGCCGTGATTTTTCATTTGTTTTGGCAACAGATAGCGTGTCGCGATGTTGAGTTTTTCGTCCTCGGTGTAACCTGAGAGCCGGATTACTTCCATGCGATCCAGCAGCGGCGCAGGGATGTTCAACGTATTCGCGGTCGCGACGAACATCACGTCCGACAGATCATACTCAACCTCGACATAGTGATCGACGAACGAATTATTCTGCTCGGGATCCAGCACTTCCAGGAGTGCGGATGACGGATCGCCCCGAAAATCCATGCCCATCTTGTCCACCTCGTCGAGCAGGAACAAGGGATTCTTCACGCCCACCTTCGCCATGTTCTGCAGGATCTTGCCCGGCATGGAACCGATATAGGTGCGGCGATGACCACGTACCTCCGCTTCGTCGCGAACGCCGCCGAGCGACATGCGGACGAACTTCCGGTTGGTGGCGCGGGCAATCGATTGCCCCAATGAAGTCTTTCCTACCCCGGGTGGCCCCACCAGGCAGAGGATGGGTGCTTTCAACTTATCCACGCGCTGCTGTACCGCCAGATACTCGACAATCCGTTCCTTGACCTTTTCCAGGCCGTAGTGATCCTGCTCGAGCACGGCTTCCGCAACGCTGAGGTCCTTGCTTATCTTGCTTTTTTTCTTCCATGGCAGGGCCACCAGCGCATCAATATAATTACGCACCACGGTGGCTTCAGCCGACATGGGCGACATCAACCGCAGTTTTTTCAACTCCGATTCCGCCTTGACGCGCGCCTCCTTGGACATCTGGGCACTTTTGATCTTCTTGTCCATCTCTTCCAGATCAGCGCCTTCCTCGCCTTCACCCAGTTCCTTCTGGATGGCCTTCACCTGCTCATTGAGATAGTAGTCCCGCTGGCTTTTTTCCATCTGCCGCTTTACACGGCCACGAATACGCTTTTCCACCTGAAGTATGTCAAGCTCGGTTTCCAGCAGACCAAGCAGGTGCTCCAGCCGCTTCGGCACATCGAAAATTTCCAGCACTTCCTGCTTCTGCTCAAGCTTCAAAGGCAGGTGCGCGGCGATGGTATCAGCCAGACGGCCTGCTTCATCTATCCCACTGAGCGAAGTCAGGATCTCCGGAGGAATCTTCTTGTTCAGCTTCACGTACTGATCGAACTGGGCCAGCATGGCGCGGCGCATCGCCTCGACCTCATGGTTATCCACGGCATCGGGCGGCAGCAATGCTGCCTCACCGGCAAAGTACGTACCATCATCAACCACTTTCATGATGCGCGCGCGGCGACCGCCTTCCACCAGTACTTTCACGGTACCATCCGGCAGCTTGAGCATTTGCAGCAGGTTTGCGACGCTGCACACCCCGTACAGATCTTCGGGCGCGGGCTCGTCCTTGGCTGCAAATTTCTGCGCCACAAGCAAAATGCTCTTGCCGGATTCCATCGCGATTTCCAGCGCCTTGATGGACTTGGGCCGGCCGACAAACAGGGGAATCACCATGTGCGGAAAAACCACCACATCGCGCAATGGCAACAAAGGTAATGAAATCTGATTTTGATCGTTCATGGGAGAGGACATATCGGCTCACCTATAAGAAACAAACGATAGTTATGGGGACGCCGTAAAGAAATTCAAGGCAACAACGGCAATGTCGAAACACGTAACCCGGACTAGCAGCTCTTCGCCACTTTCGGTTTGTCCGAATAGATCAGAATGGGTTTGATATCCCCATTGACGGAACTGTGGTCAATCACCACTTTGGCAACATTCTCCAGTGACGGCAGATCAAACATCGTATCCAGCAGCGCAGCCTCAAGAATGGAGCGTAAACCTCGCGCTCCGGTCTTTCGCACCAGCGCCTTGCGGGCAATCGCTTTGAGGGCCTGCTCCCGGAACTCGAGATCGATGCCTCCTTCCATGTGAAACATTTTCTGATACTGCTTGATGAGCGCATTCTTGGGTTCGGTCAGGATTTGAATCAACGCGGCCTCATCGAGTTCCTCAAGGGTTGCAACGACAGGTAATCGGCCGACGAATTCCGGAATCAGGCCATATTTGACCAGATCCTCGGGCTCGACACCGCGCAGCACGGCGCCAAAATCCTTGCGGTTATCCTGGCTTCTTACACTGGCGCTGAAACCTATCCCGCCCTTCTCCGAACGAGCCCGGATGATCTTCTCCAGGCCATCAAAAGCGCCCCCGCAAATGAAAAGAATATTGGTGGTATCTACCTGCACGAACTCCTGGTTGGGATGCTTTCTCCCTCCCTGCGGCGGCACAGACGCAACCGTGCCCTCGATCAGCTTGAGCAGTGCCTGCTGCACACCCTCACCCGAGACATCGCGCGTGATGGACGGATTATCCGATTTGCGCGAAATCTTGTCGATTTCGTCTATGTAGACAATGCCTTGCTGCGCCTTTTCCGCGTCGTAGTTACATTTCTGAAGCAGTTTCTGGATGATGTTTTCAACATCCTCGCCGACATAACCCGCCTCGGTCAGCGTTGTCGCGTCCGCCATGACAAAGGGCACATCCAGCAAACGCGCCAGCGTCTGGGCGAGCAGCGTCTTGCCGGAGCCCGTGGGGCCGATCAGCAGGATGTTGCTCTTCGCCAGCTCGATCTCATCCGGGTCGGTAGATTTTGCGAGGGTTCTCAGGCGCTTGTAGTGATTATAAACCGCTACCGACAGAATTTTCTTTGCCTGCTCCTGGCCGATCACGTATTGATCCAGGATCTGTCGAATTTCATGGGGAACAGGGAGGTCCGACCTTGCGAGCTTGGCCGCCTCCAAGCCTTGTATTTCCTCCCGAATGATATCGTTGCACAACTCGATACATTCGTCGCATATGAACACCGAAGGACCGGCGATCAGCTTCTTTACCTCATGCTGACTCTTGCCACAAAAGGAACAATAAAGCAGTTTTTCTCCGCCAGTTTTCTCTGACATAGTTTTATCCCGCATTATCCGAGCTGAATAGCTCGTGACTGATTACAAGCTCTCCCGAGTCAAACTTCAACCGGCACCCTCTCCCCTCGAAGTCAGCACAGCGTCCACCAGGCCATATTTCACCGAGTCCTCCGCACCCAGAAAGTTATCCCGGTCGGTATCTCTTTCAATAGTTTCCATACTCTGACCGGTGTGTTTTGACAGTAGCTCATTCAATCGGTTCTTCAGATACAGGATTTCCCGGGCATGGATCTCGATATCGGATGCCTGCCCCTGAAACCCTCCCAGCGGTTGGTGAATCATCACACGCGAGTTGGGCAGGCAAAACCGTTTCCCTTTCGCTCCGGCTGCCAGAAGCAGCGATCCCATGCTGGCCGCCTGTCCTATGCAAAGCGTGCTGACGTCGGGCTTGATAAACTGCATGGTATCGTAAACCGCCATTCCGGCGGAAACCAGTCCACCGGGCGAATTTATGTAAAAATGAATATCCTTGTCGGCATTTTCCGATTCGAGAAACAGGAGTTGCGCGACAATCAGGTTGGCAGATGCTTCGGTAACGGGTCCCACAAGAAATATGACCCGCTCCCGCAGCAGCCGGGAATAAATATCGTAGGCACGCTCTCCCCGTCCGCTGGTTTCGATCACCATCGGGATCAGGCCCAAACCCTGTGGTTCGGAATTACGCTGCTTCCACTCGAATCGTTGCATGTTTATGATCTTCCCATCAATTCATCCAGCGGCATCGGCTTGCCGGTCACGACCGCCTTCTCCAGTACCCATGTCACCACGTTATCCTCCAGCGCCGCCGATTCAGCCTCCCTCAGCCGTTCCGGGGCGGCATAGTGCCAGCTGACTACTTCGGCCGGATTTTCGTAGGCTTGCGCGAGATCTTCCACCACCGCACGCACCTGCTCCGGTTTGGGGTGCAGGCTATGCATTTTTACCAGTTCTCCCAGAATCAGGCCCAGCTTTACCCGATGTTGCGCCCGCTCCTGAAGCGTATCGTGCGGCAGGGAGAAGTTCTTTGTATCCATGCCGCGTGAAGCAAAATCATTGCGGGTATCCTCCATCAGGCGGTCCAGTTCCATTTCCACCAGCGCTTTAGGAGGTTCAACGTTACTGGTCGTATCGAGAAGGACCTGCATTACCTGCTCCTTGAGTCTCGCGTTTACGCGTTTGGCTGCCTCCCGCTCGAGATTCGCCTGGATTTCACTGCGCATCTTTTCAACATCGCCCCCGGCAATCCCGAGCGAAGCGGCGAAATCGGCATTCACTTCCGGCAGTTTCGAAGATTCCACTCCATTGAGCTTCACTTCGAATACGGCCGTTTTTCCTGCGACCTCCTTTCCATGATAGTCTGATGGAAAGGCAACTTCAAATGTTTTACTCTGACCCGGGCTCATACCGGGCAAAGGTTCTTCGAAGTCCTTGAGAAGCCTTCCTTCGCCCAGCACCAGGCTGAAATCTTCAGCTTTGCCGCCCGTAAACTCGGCGCCGTCGATCAAGCCACGATAGTCGATATTGATTCGATCGCCCACCTGGGCCGGCCGGTCCGCAGGTTCAAACTCAACCCGCTGCTTGCGCAATACCTCCAGGGTTTTGTCCACGTCGGCAGGAGTAACCTCGACTACCGGACGTTCAATATGCGCGCTGCCAAGATCGCCGAGCGCGATATCTGGATAGACCTCAAATGTCGCACTGAATTCAACCTGAGCGGTATCGCTTTCTGCCATCTTGTGTTCGAAGCGGGGATGGCCCGCTACCCGCAGGTTATTCTCGCGCACGACCTCGCTGAAATTCTTTTTCAGCACATCTTCCATGACCTCCTGGCGAACCTGCGGACCATATTGCTGGGCGACAATTTTCAAGGGCACCTTGCCCGGTCGAAACCCATGAAATTTCGCTGTTCGCGCCAGTCGCTTCAAGCGGTTTTCGACTTCCGTTTCGATTTTCTCCTGGGGAACTGAAACGTTAAGGCGGCGCTCGAGCGCACCAAGGTTTTCAACATTTGTCTGCATTAAATTTCCTGAGGGTTGACAACATTATTTACCATGAAGGGGCCAGGAAAACCCGATGGCGATCAACACGCATCGCTCAGACCTGTTCACCCTCCCTGGTGCGAAAGGGGGGACTCGAACCCCCACACCTTTCGGCGCCAGAACCTAAATCTGGTGCGTCTACCAATTCCGCCACTTTCGCAAGGCTTTTCATTCCAGACTTGACCACGATTATACTCGTTTCTCCCAGCGACAGCAGCCATGCGCCTACGGCAAGTTCGACCGCCGTGAAGGACAGCGCCGCGATGTGCAGTGTGAACTAGCAGAGTATCGTTTTGCCACTGACCTCTTTGCTGTCAGGACCCATGAGATACAAATAGCAGGACATCAGATCCTGCGGCTGGCGCAAACGCTGCTTGACTTCACCTGGATGCGTTCTGGTTCGCTGCGGTGTGTGTACAGGTCCCGGAATCAAGGCATTGATACGCAGAGCGGGAAGGATCTCCCACTCCTGCGCCTGGATCTTGACCAGCGCCTCCACTCCGGCTTTGGCTACGGCAAAACCACCCCAGTACGCGGCGGGAACATGCCCGTGCACATCGGATGTCATAATGACACTCGCATCAGGAGAAGCCTTCAGCAGCGGAAGGCAGGCACGGGTCAGGGCAAACGGCGCAATGAGGTTGACGCGCAGCAGGGCGAGCCATTCTTCCAGCGTCTGGGCCTCCAGCGGTGTCAGGTTGAATAATAGCGCCGCATTATGCAGAATGCCATCCAGCCTGCCCAATTGCAATTTAATGGCATGGGCAATAGCGGCAAAATCCTTGTCCCCCGCTTTTTCCAGATCCAGCGGAAAAATTGACGGCTGAGCCCCGCCTCCCGCCTCGATTTCGTCGTAGACGCTTTCCAGTTTCTTCACGTTCCGTCCATGCAGGATAACCGTGGCGCCATGGGCAGCATATGTCAGCGCGGCAGTTCGACCAATACCTTGGCCGGCCCCGGTAACTAGAATCACGCGGCCCTTGAGCAGGTCGTTCGGTGCAATGTAGTTTTTCAAATCGTTCATAAAAGATGCTACGGCTGGAAACGAATTTCCGTTAAGATGATTGTTCCCGGTTTATAGCGACGCAGGCTCCGGGGAAAGTGCCTTTGGGTAGCAGCCTTTGGGTAGCGATGGAGCAACGCACTTTACCCTTTCATCCAGGTTTTCCACGCTACCCAGAGCTTACGCAGCGGTGTCAGGCTTATACGCTGCCGCATCACATGACATCCATCAGCCTTGATCTCCTTCAGCAAGGCCTGATAGATTGCGGCCATGATGATCCCCGAGTGCTGGCTTTTGCGATCCTCCTCCGGCAGTGCCGCAAAAGCGCTCGCATAATAACTTTCCGCCCGCTCGATCTGAAATTCGATCAAACGCCTGAAATTGTCCGTTTCGCGTGACTGGAGTATATCCTCGTTGCTCACCCCGAAGCGCGCGAGCTCGTCCTGGGGCAGATAAATACGGTCGCGCCGGGCATCCTCGCCGACGTCGCGTATGATATTGGTGAGCTGGAATGCAAGCCCCAGATTCTGCGCATATTCGAGTGTTTTCGGGTTGCGATAGCCGAATATCTCGGCGGAGCATAATCCCACCACGCTTGCCACGTGGTAACAGTAGTGCCGAAGCGTATCGAAATCCGCGCAGCGGTTATAGTCAAGATCCATTTCCATGCCGTCTATGATCTCGTTCAGGCGGCCTGGGGTCAGATTGAACGTGCTTGCCACGCTGGCCAATGCCAGGGCCACAGGATGGCTGGGCTTGTTCCCGTCCGCATCGAAGATCGCAGCGACTTCCTGCCGCCACCATGCAAGCTTTGCTCGCGCTACTGACACATCCGTACACTCATCCACGACATCATCCACCTCTCGACAAAAAGCGTAGAGCGCAGTAATGGCACGACGCCTCTCAGGAGGCAGATAGAGAAAGCTGTAGTAGAAGCTCGAACCGCTTTGAACAGCTTTTTCCTGGCAATACTGGTCTGGAGTCATGATAAGTTATTAAAAAGGCGATAATTTTTGTCATCGCTGAACCAACGCTGAAGCAAAAAAAAGTGCATTATCTCATCAATCACACTTATCACTGCATTCCTCCGGACAAAACCTGCTCAATCAGCCGATATAGATTGCCCGGATAGATTCTGTAACAGAAATATCCATGGATGAATGCTGCCGGACGACGGCTTCCGCTAATAAAAAACCCCGCGACTGCGGGGTTTTTTATTGCACAGTTTATTGCACCAATGGGTGCAGCCGGTGCGGGCAAACCTTACATGTCCATGCCGCCCATTCCACCCATACCGCCCATACCGCCCATGCCGCCGCCCATACCGCCGCCGGCACCCTCTTCCTTAGGAGTTTCTGCTACCAGCGCATCGGTGGTAAGCATCAGACCCGCGATGGAAGCGGCATGCTGCAAGGCGTAACGCGTCACCTTGGTGGGGTCGAGCACGCCCATCTGAACCATGTCGCCATATTCGCTGCTGGCTGCGTTATAACCGAAGTTCTCCGTCCCTTCCAGAACCTTGTTGATGACCACGGAAGGCTCATCACCACAATTTGCGACGATCTGGCGCAGCGGCTCTTCCAGGGCGCGCAGAACGATCTTGATGCCGGCATCCTGGTCGTGGTTGTCGCCTTTCAGGTTCGACACCGCTCCACGGGTGCGCAGGAGCGCGACACCGCCGCCAGGAACGATACCTTCCTCCACCGCAGCCCGGGTTGCATGCAGCGCATCTTCCACCCGCGCTTTTTTCTCCTTCATCTCGACCTCGGTAGCCGCGCCGACCTTGATCAACGCCACCCCGCCGGCCAGCTTCGCCACGCGCTCCTGCAGTTTCTCCTTATCGTAGTCGCTGGTCGCTTCTTCGATCTGAGCACGGATCTGCTTCACACGGCCTTCGATGTTCTGGGTATCCCCGGCGCCATCGATGAGAGTGGTTTCTTCCTTGCCGACTTCCACCCGCTTGGCTTGCCCCAGGTCCGCAAGGGTTGCCTTTTCCAGCGAGAGACCCACTTCTTCGGCAATCACTGTGCCGCCGGTGAGAATGGCGATATCCTCGAGCATCGCTTTGCGGCGATCCCCGAAGCCTGGCGCTTTCACTGCGCAGGTCTTGAGAATGCCGCGAATATTGTTGACCACCAGCGTGGCGAGGGCCTCGCCGTCAACATCTTCGGAGATGATCAATAACGGCTTGCCAGCCTTCGCCACCTGTTCCAGTACTGGCAGCAGGTCCCGGATATTGGAGATTTTCTTGTCATGCAACAGGATGAACGGGTTTTCCAGCAGCGCGATCTGCCTGTCCGCGTTGTTGATGAAGTAGGGTGAGAGGTAGCCGCGATCGAACTGCATGCCTTCGACCACATCCAGTTCGTTCTGCAGTCCGGAACCATCCTCCACCGTGATGACACCTTCCTTGCCCACTTTTTCCATTGCATCGGCAATGATCTTGCCGATTTCGGGGTCGGAATTGGCGGAAATGCTGCCAACCTGCGCGATTTCCTTGCCCGTTGTACAGGGCTTGGAAAGTTTCTTCAATTCTTCAACCGTAGCGACGACCGCCTTGTCGATTCCCCGCTTGAGATCCATGGGATTCATCCCTGCGGCGACGTACTTCATGCCTTCCTTGACAATGGATTGCGCCAGAACAGTAGCCGTGGTTGTCCCGTCGCCGGCTACGTCGGAAGTCTTGCTGGCGACTTCCTTTACCATCTGCGCGCCCATGTTCTCGAACTTGTCTTTCAGTTCGATTTCCTTTGCTACGGAAACACCATCCTTGGTGATGGTAGGTGAGCCGTAGGAACGCTCCAGTACGACATTACGCCCCTTGGGTCCGAGAGTGACTTTTACCGCATCGGCCAGGATGTTGACTCCGTTCACCATCTTGTGGCGAGCTGAATCGCCGAATTTAACCTCTTTCGCTGCCATAATCCATTTCTCCTAATTTCCAGAAAATATTGTGCAAAACGTCTTGCGAAAATTAACCATTAACCTTCAACAACGCCCATGATGTCTTCTTCGCGCATCACCAGAAGTTCTTCTCCCGATATCTTCACGGTCTGTCCGGAATATTTGCCGAACAGTACCTTATCGCCGACTTTCACTTCCAGCGGGCGGACATTGCCGTCGTCGCCGACCTTGCCTTTGCCCACGGCGACAATTTCGCCCTGATCCGGCTTCTCCGCAGCACTGTCAGGAATGACAATACCGGATGCGGTCTTGCGTTCTTCTTCCAGCCGCTTGACGATGACGCGGTCGTGTAAGGGACGAATCTGCATGTTTTCTTCTCCTGTGTTTTAAAAAACGAACGAAATCCTCCGGGATTGCCTGAATGCGGCTTCCCGAGCCATTACCCCATTATCGAAACTATTAGCACTCAACGCTAATGAGTGCTAATAATAGGGTTTGCGACGCTGAATTTCAAGTGGATGACTGACTTTACCCACAACTTTTTTCCATTCTCCGCACCTTCCAATGGCTTCGCCTATGATTGAATGGGAATGGCCTACAGCCTGTCCCTTCAATTCTTTTCCCGGAGCGAAACATTGACTCTCTCAGTCCATCAGTAAAAGGAGGAAGACATGCAAGCTACACAGCCTACGAACCAGCCCGCCCAGACACCAAACCTGTATCAGCTGAGCGGCAAAAATCTCAATATCACCTATTCGACCAGCGGCATAGACGGCAAGCCGCATTTCAGCTATCAGGATTTGCAACAAACGCTCGACTTTACCGGTGATGAAATCCGAAGTGTGGAAACTGAAATCGGCACGCTTGTCAGCGTTACAATCCGGATGACGGTGGATACAGGAGGAACTACTTTCAGTCTTTTGCTGCCTCGCATACAGATACCCGGGGAACAGACGGTTCCTGTACGAACCATTGGTATCACCACCCTCCATAGATTCTCTGTCCTGCCGATAAGCGGACAGCGCGATTTCTACACTGTAACCCGCCTCCGCGGATCGGCAGAACGGGTATTCTTCTAGGTGTTTTCTAAGTTTTTGTTCCGCTGTATGACAACATGGAGTATTGCCATACAGCGGAACCATTAATTCAGCGAGCAAACAGTACAAACGTCATACCGGCGGAAACGGGCATCCAGTGACGTTCAAAGCACGCCATTATTGGTTTGGACCGGATTCCGGTTTACTGGATTACGAGTCAAGCCCGAAATGACGAGATTCATAGTATTTTCTGGCCGGATCAATAAACGCTTACGCAAATCCGCATTGGAAATTCCAGCTTTCCTTTCACCTTACCCCACAAAATATCTGCTTGATCATCACTTCCCTGGCGGATCCCTGTACTTCAGTACGATGGACAGGGCATCGGGGAGATTCCTAGAATGAGAACGCATATATTTAGAAGGAATGCGGGGATTCCTGGGCCTTCTGCCATTTGCCAAGCGCCGTTTGCGGACGCCTTTTGCTGCGCGCCGCTTGCGGGCGGAGCATACGGCCTTTGCCATGGCTCTTCCTCCCCTGGATACATCGAACAACCAACTCATTAAATACAAGGATTTGCCATGTCAGCTCGAATCGACGCTCGCCAGCGGGATAACGCAGGCAGGAGCGCATTGTCAAAAATATTGCACTCCCAACGGTTCCACGTTTACAGCGGCATGCTGCTGGCAGGATTATTCGGATTCTTTGCCTGGGCGCACTTCAACAAGTACCTGGAAACAGGGGAATGGACGCTGTTGCTGGTCATCCTTTCCGAAACCCTGACCACGGGATTCTTTATCTTCCGCAGCTCCCCGCAGACGGTTTCCGGGGCGCCGTCCGACTGGCTGGTCGCGATTGCCGGCACCTTCGCGCCGCTGTTGCTTCGTCCCGCAACCTGGGGCGTGTTTCCTGGGGCAAGCAGCATCATTGCGCTCGGCACCCTGCTACAGATCGTCAGCCTGCTGTCCCTCAATCGCAGTTTTGCGCTCGTCGCGGCCAAACGTGAAATCAAGACGACCTGGATGTACGGTATCGTGCGCCATCCGCTCTATGCCTGTTATTTCCTCGTGTTTGGCGGCTACGTGCTGGTGCATACGACGCTGGCGAATGCGCTCATCTTTGTGGCAACCATGGGATTGCTCTGGGTGCGGATCCAACGCGAGGAAAGACATCTTGCCCTGGACCCGTCCTACCGCACTTACATGCTCCGGGTACCTTACCGGCTCGTGCCGTTCGTGTTTTAGCGAACCAGGATGACCACGATTACCACGATTTTATAGACTCCATATGGCAAACCCCATCGGTGAACTGCTGGTTCGCGAAGGCCTGATCTCATCCACCCAACTGGCGCAGGCGCTTGCCCGCCAAAGGCAGGACAATGGCCACCTGGGGGACATCCTCGCCTCCCTTGGCTTCCTCACGGCAGATCAGTTTCGCCAGTTCTTCCAGCCTGTGCCTCAGGCTCCATTAAGAATAGCTGACACCGGCCTGAGTGAAGCTTTTCTCACCGACCTGCTGCTCAAGGCCGCCTATCTCGAGGCCGGCACATTCTCCTTGCAGCAGATATCCGACACGCTCTCACTCCCGTTCAGTGTCGTCGATGAGCTGGCGGAACTGATGAAGGTGGATCAACTGGTGGCCATCCGCTCCGCTGGAGGATACAGCCGCGCATCGCATGTTTTCGAGTTGACCCAGCGCGGGCGGGAAAGGGCGGAAGCTGCCCTTGCCATGAGCGGTTATGTGGGCGCGGCGCCGGTCCCTCTGCGCGACTACTGCCGCGCCCTGGTGCGGCAATGCGTCCGCCAGGTGGAAGTAGACGATGAATGGATACGGCACTCCCTCAAGCACATGGTCATCGGCGAGAGAATGCTCAGCCAGTTGGGGCCGGCATTTGCTTCGGGGCGTTCCATCTTCTTCTATGGCCCGCCCGGCACAGGAAAAACAAGCATTACCGAAATACTGGGACGCGCGCTGCCGGGACATATCTATATCCCGCAGGCGCTAGAGGTGAGCGGCCAGGTGATTCGTCTGTTCGATCCGTCGATTCACTTCAGCTTGGAAGATGAATCTTCGGAAGATGCCGGGCTTGACCTGAGCCGGAGCGTGAAGCATGACCCCCGCTGGAAAAAATGTAGGCGCCCGGTAGTGATGGTAGGCGGAGAACTGACCCTGGACATGCTCGACCTGCGTTACGACGCCAGCAGCAAATTCTACGAAGCGCCGATCCAGATGAAAGCCGGCAACGGCGTATTCATCCTTGACGACTTTGGCCGCCAGCAGGTGGAACCGCGCCAGCTGCTCAATCGCTGGATCATACCCCTCGAGCGCGGCACTGATTTCCCCACGCTGCACACCGGCCTGAAATTCGAGATACCGTTCGACCAGATCACGGTTTTCTGCACCAACCTGCGCCCGGGGGATCTGGTCGACGAGGCGTTCCTGCGCCGTATCCGCCACAAGATACAGGTGCAGTACCAGACCGAAGACGAGTTCAGGGAAATCCTGCGGCGCGTGTGCGACGGCCAGGGAATCGCTTACGATGCCGAAGCGGCTGAATATCTGCTGGATAATTATTACCGCAAGGCCGGACGGCCGCTAACCGGTAGCCATCCGCGAGATCTGGTGGAGCATATCGTGGATCGGGCGCGCTTCATGCGGCGACGTCCAGAACTGACCCCCGAGACTGTGGACCTGGCCGCAGTGAGCTATTTCGTGGAGATGTGACGAAGCGTTGGAGATGTAACGAAGCGCTCATGGCAGAGCCCCGGCGCGCAGGAGGTAATCGCCGCATCTGTGCTCCTCGCATCAGCGCTCCGGAACACCCGCTTTGGATTCGCCGTTTTACTCGACAGTTCCTTGAGTGACAATTCCTTGGGCGGCAGTTCCTTGCGTTATCTGCACTCTGCCCGGATTCTCCAGGTAAGCCACCTGGCGCGCAGCATCCTTGCCCAGCCTCACCCGCACGTGAATATCCCTGCGGAGGTTGTAGCTCTCCACCACTGGAACCCCCACTGCCATCAGCCGGCTGATCTCCTCGGCCACGCCGGAATGACCCCGCCGATAGTGTATTTCTGTCAGGGCCTGCTGATACGGTTGCCGGTCGGTGAGCCGCGCCGTGGCGAACCCGTTCTGCTGCAAAAAATCCGACACCTGTCTGGCCATGCCGGGCACGCCATTGCCATTCGAGACCTCGATGCGGATGTCCTCGCCGGAAAATCTGCCGGAAGCCTGCGGCTCAGCAGTCCTGCCGAGGATTTTACCCGGCGGTATGGCTGCCATCGCCTCCGTTTCGGTCATCCGGAACTCGAACACGCCGGGTGTAACCTGCACCAGCCGTGCACCGGCGCTGCACGACAGCTTCTGTTTCTCACCCGCTGCGACTACCCCGGGAGGCGACATGGTCGATACGGCCGCAGAAGCAGTACCTGCAGGAGTGCCGGAAGCAGGCACTGTCACGGGTGCCACAGACGCTACCACGGCAGATTCAGAGCCTGCCCTGGTCAGCGCGGCGGCCTTGTCGCGCAATCCCGCCTTTATGTAGACGGCGGCGAGGTTGCGACGCGCCCGCTGGTTTTGCGGCTCAAGCCGCAATGCCCGTTCGAACGCTGACATGGCCTCAGCTTCCTGCCCGTTCACCAGGTGCGCATAGCCGAGATTATTGTGCAGATGAGCCGCCAGGGGAGCCATCCCGATTGCTTTCCGGAAATACTGCAGCGCCAGCTCATGCCGGTCTTGAAGGCAATGGGCCACACCTAGCCCATTGTGCGCCTCGACATAAGCCGGGTCTGCCTCCAGCGCCTTCTCGTAGGCCGCGATGGCTTCCGCATAGTTGACTTTGGCCTGGTAATATCGCCCAAGCTGATACAGAGCATCCGCGCTGCCCAGCGCGTGGCGGACTTCCATCACCGGCTTAATGTTAACAGCCTGCCCCGCCTTGTTCTGATACCCCGGATACAACGCGCACCCGCTCATGAGCGATACGCAACCCATCGCCCATGCAAGCTGTTTGATTCTGAACATGATCATTCTCCGCTCGTTACTGGCCCCCGAAAGAGGGGAGCAGCACACGATAGATGTTGATGAAAGCCGGCCCCATCAGCACCAGCAAAAGTGACGGGAAGATAAAGAAAATCAGGGGGAAGAGCAGCTTGAGCGCGATTTTTGCCGCAGCTTCTTCCGCCCGCAGCCGGCGGGTAGTGCGCAGCGTATCGGAATGCACGCGCAGGGAGGCGGCGACGCTGGTGCCGAAGCGGTCGGCCTGGACCAGCATGGAAACCAGGGCTTCGATTTCCTCAACGCCAGTGCGCATGGCAAGGTTGCGCAGCGCCTGCTCGCGGGTCCTGCCGGCGCGCAACTCCAGGCTGACCAGGTGAAGCTCGCCGGCCAGGGCTTTGCTCCTCAGGCGCATTTCTTCCGCCACCCGCACCATGGCGGCATCCAGCCCCAATCCGGCCTCGACGCACACCGTCATGAGATCGATGGCATCCGGAAAACTCTCGAACAGCTCCCGCTTGCGCTGCGAAACCAGGCGCGCCAGCACCAGGTTGGGCAGGTAATAGCCGAATGCTGCCAGGCTCAACAGGACGAACAGGACGGCATTGGTACTCAGTTCCAGGCGGCCGATGCTCACGTAAAGCAGGAAAATCGCCGGCAAAGCCAGCGCCAGCCCCGTTTTTGCCGCGAAGTACACCATCGGTACCGAGCGCGCATGATAGCCCGCATGCATGAAGCGCGTGCGCAGCAAGGAGGTTTCCCAGCCCTCGCTCGGCAGGGCCAGCCTGGCGAGCGGGCCCGTCAGATTGACCATGGTCCGTTCCCAGCCGTCCCCGGCCTTCTGCTGGAAGGCGGAATTTCCCGCAGCTACCTGATCCAGCCGGGTTTTGGTGGGACGCGGCGCCAGCGCCCGCATCACCCCGAAGGCAGCTCCGGCCACAGTGATGAAAATCACCGCCAGGTAGGCGATCTGAACAGGTGTCATGTCTCGGCTATCCTCATTGTTGGCATTGTCAGTGAAGCTGCTTCATACCCGGATCTTGATGATGCGCGACATGACGAAGATACCCATCGCCATCATTCCCAGCGCCGTTCCCACCATCATCAATCCTATGGGATCGGTCCACAAGACCGCCAGAAACCCGGGGCTGACGAGATTGAGCATCAGGGCCGTGGCAAACGGCAGGCAGGAGAGAATCCAGGCCGACATGCGTCCTTCGGCGGAAAGCACGCGGATTCTCCCCAGCAGCGTCAAACGCGCGCGGATCAATCCGCTGATTTTATCCAGCAACTCCGCCAGATTGCCGCCGCTTTCGCGCTGGATCAGCACGGCGATGACAAAATAGCGCAGGTCGGTGATGGGAACCCGCGTGGCGAGATTCATGAGCGCATCCTGCACCGAGACGCCGAAATTGATCTCATCGAATGTCAGGCGGAACTCGTCGGCAGCCGGCTGGGGTCCGTCGGTGGAGGCCATCTGCAGCGCGCCTGAAAAGGCGTGGCCCGCCTTCAGCGCGCGCCCCATCAGGTCGATCACTTCCGGCAGCTGCCGCTCGATTTTCTCCAGGCGCTTGCGCTTTGCGCTGAGCGTGAAAAACAGGGGGAGCCCGCTTCCCGCCGCCCCCGACAGCAGCGCGACCGTAAACGGCAGGCCCAGCAGTGCTGCGCTCGCCATTCCCCCCAGGGCGGTCATGGCCGTGTAGCCCAGGAAATGGGTCACCATCAGGGACATGCCGGATTGCTGCAACAGGCGATCGAGACTGTGGATGCGCGGAACCTGCAGCAGGAAGCGTTCCAGCGCCGGCGAACTGCTCAGCAGCCGCTGCTTCATCAGCCCGGTTTCGGCATTCCCCCATCCCGCCGAAACGGCCTGCAAACGCTCCTGTATCCGCTTTGCTTCCGGCCCGCGGTGAGCGTGCCAGGCCAGGTAGCCTCCTTCCAGCAGCAGCACGACCGCCAGGAAGCAGAATATGAGAAACAGGTAGTAAAGAATGTCCATTCCCGTCTCCTCGCCCGCTATGTATACCGGCGCGAGGGATCGAACAGCTCCTCGCGCAGCGGTATGCCGTATACACGCAGGCGTTCCGCGAACTTGGGGCGAATGCCGGTGGCGCGGAAATGTCCCTGCACTGATCCGTCCGCCGCGATGCCCGTCTGCTCGAAAGTATAGATTTCCTGCATGGTGATGATGTCGCCCTCCATGCCGGTGATCTCCTGTATGCTCGTCACCTTGCGCTTGCCATCGGTCAGGCGCAAAACCTGGATCACCACCCAGATGGCCGAACTGATCTGGTGACGGATCGCCTTGATGGGCAGGTTCAGCCCGGCCATGTTCACCATGTTTTCGACCCTGCCCAGGGCATCCCTCGGCGTATTCGCATGGATCGTGGCCATGGAGCCTTCATGGCCGGTGTTCATGGCCTGCAGCATGTCCAGCGCCTCAGCGCCGCGCACTTCCCCGATGATGACCCGGTCGGGACGCATGCGCAGGCTGTTCTTCACCAGCGCCCGCTGCGAGATTTCGCCCTTGCCCTCGACGTTGGGAGGACGCGTCTCCAGCCGCACCACGTGGGGTTGCTGCAACTGCAGCTCGGCCGCATCCTCGATGGTCACGATGCGTTCCGAGGATGGAATGAAGCCGGACATGATATTGAGCAGCGTCGTCTTGCCGCTGCCGGTGCCGCCGGAAATGAGGATGCTGCACTTGCCCTTGACCAGTCCGCTGATGACCTCCCCCATTTCCGGCGTCAGCGACTTGTACGCCATGAGATCGTTCATCTTGAGCGGCTTGACGGAAAAACGCCGGATCGAAAGCATCGAGCCATCGATCGACAGGGGCGGGATGATGGCATTGACGCGGGAACCGTCGGGCAGGCGCGCATCGACCATGGGGCTGGACTCATCCACGCGCCGCCCGACACGCGACACGATCCGGTCAATGATCTTTCTCAGGTGCTTTTCGTTGGCAAAGTGAGCGTCGGTCAGTTCCAGGCGTCCCCGCCGCTCGACATAGACCTGGCGATGGGTATTGACCAGGATATCGGAGATGGTCGGGTCCGCCAGCAGGGGCTCGAGCGGGCCCAGGCCGAGCACTTCGTTCTGGATGTCGCGGACGATGCCCTGGCGCTCCGCCTCGTTGATCGGGACGGATTCCTCGACCAGCAGACGCTCCACCAAGTTCCTGATCTCCATCAGCAGGCGTTCGGCCGGCAGGCTTTCCATGACTGCCAGATCCACCCGGTCGAGCAGCTTCTGATGGACGCGCGCCTTCAATTCCTCATAGGCGGGGATATCGTGCAGAACCGTGACAGGCGCAGGATGATGTTCGGTCAACCCGGTTTCCTTCACGCTCTGGAGACGTTCTCGTATCGACATGACTGTCAGTCCATAAAATCGGAGTTATCTAGAATGCAAACAGCTTCCTGAGCAGGCTTCCCTGGCCCGCGCCGCGGCATAATTCATGCGCAATCTCCTGCAACGACTTCGCCACCGGACTGCGGGGTGCCAGTTTGGTCGCGGGGATGCCCTGGTTCACCGACCCGGTGACCACCGTATAATCATTTGGCACTACCTTGAATATCTTCAGGTTCAAGGTACTTTCGATATCGTCGAGCGTGATATCGGTATTTTTCTTGTAGCGGTTCACGATCAGCCGAATCTTTTCTTCCGGATAGTTCAATGCGGCAAACGCTGCCGACATGCGTCTGGCGTCCCGGATGGAGGGAAGGGTCTGCTGCAGCACCGGGAAAACCAGATCGGCGCGATCCAGCGCCTGGATCGAAATCCCATCCAGTTCGCGTCCGATATCCAGGACCACGAAGTCATAATGTTTCATCGCGACCTGAAAGAGCGGATTGATGTGCTCCGGTCTTATCTCCGCGGCCTTTTCTGGACTTTCGGGCGCAGCCAGCATGCCGAAATTCGGCAATACCTGGATCATGCTCGAGTTGAGGAACGATCCATCCAGTCGCTGGATCTGGCGCGCCACATCGGCAATCGAAGTGGTGGGCGCATCATCCTGCACGAACAGCGCGGCATCGCCAAACTGCAGATTGAAATCGAACAAGGCAACCCGCTTGTTTTCCTGCGCGGCCAGGGCATAGGCGATATTGGTCGCAAGAAACGTTGCTCCACTGCCGCCTTTGCAGGGAATGAACGCCAGCACCTTGCACTCATGCATGGGCATCCGCGCCAGCGCGAGTCTCTGCTGAAAGCGCTCGACGGCATCGATCACCACATGGCGGGTCAGTGGCGTCGGCAGCACTTCGCGAATGCCGGCACGCATGACTTCGATGAGCAGCTCGGGAGGCTGGGCCGGGCACAGCATTACCATCCCTACATCCGGAAAACGGGAGGTAACGCGATTGAGCACCTCCAGTTCCATGGAACTGAAGTACTGCCCCTCCAGCATCAGCAAATCAGGCTGTTCCTGCTCCGCCACGGCCGCAACCTGCTGCACTCCGCCGATCAGGCTGATCAGCGGATAGGGCTTGTCGGCTTCGGCCAGAAATCTCTGGATGGTGCTGGGATATTGCGAATCTTGCGCGACTACGGCGATCTTCAATTTTTTGCCTTATTCTTTCCTGGTTGAGTTTCCTGGCTGTCTTTCCTGCCTGTCTTTCCTGGCTGAGTTTTCACCATTCCGCCGGATCAGCTGCAATCCGGATTGGCCTCGCCCCCTGCATTCATGCCCATGCTTTCGCGCGGGAGGGTCGTGGCGAAGGGAGGCATGTTCAGATTCAACGGCACGAACGGAATGAATGTTGCAACATTCAGGTCGGTGATGCTGACGGTGACCGACCGGCATGAACTGACGTCACAGCCGGATGGGGTATAGGCAATATCGATGGTGCCCGGTGTCAGGATACTGAGCATGTTGCCCATGCGGGTCTTGATGATTGCCGCGTCCTTGCCGCACACCACCGCCAGTCTCGCCCCCAGCCGCGTGGCCTCGGTCGCGGTGTTCCAGTAGAACAGCACCCGGCCCATTTCCATGATGCCGAACAGCAGGATGAACAGAAGCGAGGCGATGAGCGCGAATTCGACCGCGGCGGCGCCCCGTTGCCGGAACCGGTTCACATGCGGCGACAATCGGCAAGGGCGGCGCGCATTCATCACAACTGCCTCATCGTGGCGTGGATATCGCTGAACGGAATGGTATCGGCGGCAGCCCCCAGCAACCGGGCCGGATTGAAGACAAAATTGAAGACATATCCCGTAATCCTGACCTCGACCAGTGTAACCGACGTGCCGGCGGCGGTGGTCGTAGCGCTGGACGCAATCGTCACCATCCCGGTCGTCAAACCCGGCGCCAGCGCCGGCCCGCTGCAACTGGTATTGCCATATACCGCCAGGCATCGGGCTTCCTCCAGCACCGGGCCGTAGGAAGCCGGATCTTCGGGATTATGGTGCGACAGCAGGCGCGCCGCATCGCGCACTGTCTTGACAAGCGTGTTGTACTGGTACAGGGCGCGGCCGTATTCGGCGATGCCGAACGCCAGCAGCATCAAAGGGATCAGCAGCAGGGCGAACTCCACGGCGACAGCGCCGCGCATCTCCCTGCGCTTCGTTCCCCAGCCGGCATGCGGAAATGTCCGCCTGCTGTAAGTCCGTCTGTCATATTCCTGCTTATTCAGAGTAGTCATCACGGTAATCCTCATCGCACCAGCACCGGGACGAGCGGGCCGCCGCTGGCGGGTCCGCCGGGTACGCCGGAACTCGCGCAGGGGCTGCCCTCGTCGTCTGACCGCCCCAGGTATTCGAGATACATGCGGTCCGCGCCGGTTCCGGTGCCCCCCATGTTGGTATTGATCGGATGCAGCATCAATATGCAGGCCCAGGACTGAACCGGTGCAACCGTCGAGCCGCTGGTGAAGCCGCTGCAATCCAGCACGGCGGCAGTCGCGAGCCGGCGGTCCCCACCGCCTGCCTGGAGAGCGGCGGAGCCGATGATCGTTCCATTCGTGCGCAACCCGGTAGTGGTGTCACCCTGGTAGGGCGCATACACGGCCCGTTTGTTCCTGAAATCGGCAAACGCATTAAATTTGGAGGGCCAGCTTCCCGCGGCGTCGGTATAGGCGCGACCGGTATAGTCCGGCACCGACTCCCCCTGCTTGACGCTGCCCTGGTAGATGCCGAAACGGCTGTTCCAGTGTGCCGCGAGCGAAGACATGACGCCGGCTTCACCGACCTCCGTGCCTATGGCAGGAAGATTGCACACGCCCGGACCCGAAGTACACCTTGTACCAAGGTACAGGTTGCGTGACAGCCGGCGCAATTATGACATCCAAATAGAAAGGAGCCGCGGCCACAGTCCGTTGCGGATGCCCTTCTTCCGCTTTTCCCCCAACTTTCTTCCGGAGGACTTCTATCCCATTCGATCTGCCTGAACCTGCGCGTCCTTATGCGGCCGTGCCCTCCCCCTCCCTTTATGCTGGTGAATTATCCGGGCGACAGCTTGTCGGCATTGCGGGAAACAGGGGGGAAAAGATGCGTCATCTCAAAATTTGATGAACCGGATTTTGATTACTGAAGCGCAGCACTGAGCAGCACGCGGATCAGCTACAGGAGGTGAAATAAGCGTGGTGCCGCTGACCGCTGATAGCAGACGGCATGACGTTTGCACTGCCTGCTCGCCCGCATGTTCACCTGCCGGGCGATGCACGGTATGATGTCGCGTTCGTGTTCCCCTGTATCCCATGCATTCCACCGCTTTCCATCTCATTGCTTCCCACTACCACCAGTTACTACCAGTTTCCCGATTGTTTTTCCCATGATGCCCACCCGCAGATGAACGATGAGTCCCAATGAGTCCCAATGAGTCCCACTGAGTCCTTGTACCAACGCAGCCTGAATTCGGTCTGGCATCCCTGCACGCAGATGAAGCAGCATGAATCGCTGCCGCTCATTACCATTTCACGCGCGGAGGGGGTGTGGCTGTACGACGGCGACGGCAAACGGTATCTCGATGCCCTCGGTTCCTGGTGGGTCAATCTGTTCGGTCACGCCAACCCGCGCATCAACGCAGCCATTCGCGAGCAACTCGACCGTCTGGAGCATGTCATGCTGGCCGGATTCACGCATGAACCGGTGGTGGAATTGTCCGAGCGCCTGGGCAAACTGGTATCGAACCAGCTGGGGCATTGCTTTTATGCGAGCGATGGCGCATCCGCCATTGAGATTGCGCTGAAGATGAGTTTTCATTACTGGCACAACCTCGGCCGTCCTGAAAAGAACCGTTTCGTCAGCCTGCAGAACGACTATCACGGCGAAACGCTGGGTGCGCTTGCGGTCACGGATGTGGCGCTCTTCAGGGAAACCTATGCGCCGCTCCTGCGGCCGGGCAATCATGTTCCCACTCCGGACTGGCGCCATGCCTCGGGGGGCGAATCGCCGCAGGAACATGCCCTGCGCGCCGCCGCGGCGCTCGAAACGCACCTTGCGGCGCATCATGCGGAAACCGCCGCGCTCATCCTGGAACCGCTGGTTCAGGGGGCAGCCAGCATGGGCATGTACCACCCCGATTATCTCAGGCGGGCACGGGAGATCTGCGACCGGTACCAGGTGCATCTCATCGCGGATGAAATCGCGGTTGGGTTCGGCAGGACGGGAACGCTGTTCGCCTGCGAGCAGGCCGGTATCCTGCCGGATTTCCTCTGCATCGGTAAGGGTTTGACGGCGGGCTATCTTCCTCTCTCGGTCGTGATGACCACGGAGGGCATCTACGCTGCCTTCTACGGCGACAGCACGGCGCACGCCTTTCTGCATTCCCATACTCATTCCGGAAATGCGCTGGCCTGCCGGGCCGCGCTCGCAACGCTGGATATTTTCGAGCAGGACGGAATCATCGAGGCGAACCGCATCAAGGCTCGCTATCTCAATCAGGCATCCGCGCCTATCACAAGGCATCCGCTGGTGCGGAACTTCCGCAATTGCGGGATGATCTGGGCGTTCGAAGTCGAAACTTCCGACCCGTCGTTTTCCGGAAAATTTTTCCAGGCTGCGCTCAGGCAGGAGCTGTCCCTGCGGCCACTGGGAAACACCGTCTACTTCATGCCGCCGTATGTGATCAACGAGCAGGAAATGGACCTAGTGGTGGCAGGCACACTGGCGGCGCTGGATTCATGGTGAAAACGCATGCTGAGCAAACTCCCATGCGACTGACTTTTCTCGGCGCGGCAGGCGAAGTCACGGGTTCCTGCTTTCTGATCGAAACGCCCCAGGTACGGTTTCTGGTGGACTGCGGGATGTTCCAGGGCGGCCGGGAAGCGGACCGCAAGAATCGCGAGGCCTTCGATTGCGGCCCCGAAACGATCGATTTTGTCCTGCTGACCCACGCGCATATCGATCATTCCGGATTATTGCCGCGCCTTGCCATGCTTGGGTTCCGGGGGCCAATCTACACCACCGCCGCCACTGCCGATCTGCTCGCCGTGATGCTCAAGGACAGTGCCTATATTCAGGAAAAGGAAGCCGAGTGGCAGATCAGGAGCGCGGATTACGATGAGGAAATCCTCCCGCATCCTTCAGTGCGTTGTGTTTTTCGCGATGCCGGCCACATTCTCGGTTCGGCCATCATCGAACTGGGGCTGACTTCCGGCAACAGGCACAGGAAGCTGGTATTTTCCGGCGATCTCGGCCAGCCGGGTCATCCCGTCATAAAGGACCCTGCCCCTGTGCATCAGGCTGATGTGTTGCTGCTGGAATCGACCTACGGCAACCGGTTGCACCGCAACATGGCTGATACGCTGGATGAGCTCGTTCACGCCATCAATGACACGCTCCTGCGAAAAGGCGGCAATATCATCGTGCCGGCCTTCACGGTGGGGCGAACGCAGGACCTGCTTTTTCTTCTGATCGATCTTTACCGTCAGGGCAAAATCGGCGAGATGGATATCTATGTGGATTCTCCCATGGCGCTGGCAGCCACGGAGATCACTCTCAAGCATACCCGGCTGCTCGATGAGGAGATGTCGGACGCGATGAAGTGGCTGCGCCACAACAGCGGCAAGCCGCGCATCCATTTCGTTCAGAGCGTCGAGGAATCGATGCGCCTCAATAGCATACGAAAGGGAGCCGTTATCATTTCGGCAAGCGGAATGTGCGACGCGGGCAGGATCAAGTATCATCTAAAGTACAATCTGGGCAGGCCGGAATGCAGCATACTCATTACCGGCTTCCAGGCGGTGGGCACGCTGGGGCGCAGATTGGTGGACGGAGTCAGATCGGTGAAGATTTTCAACGAAAATGTGCCCGTCCGGGCGGAGATCTATACCATCGGCGGTCTGTCGGCCCATGCGGACCAGGCCGACCTGCTCGCCTGGTTGAGCCACTTCGACCCTCCTCCCGCCCGGACTTTCCTCGTTCATGGAGAACCTTCGATTTGCGCCATCCTGGCCGACGCCATCCGGCAGAAACTGAACTGGAATGCAAGTATTCCTGTCCAATCCGCAACCGTTGAGATCTAGCATGGCCCTGCTCACACTTCTGGAAAACTCGCTGGAAAAGCCGCAGAAAAACCTGACCAGAAACTCGTCCGGAAACTCACTGACAAACTTGCATCGCGCACCGCTAGCACGGGCAGTAAAGTGGGCATTATGCAGCCTGCTTGTCTTCCTGCCGCTGCCGGGTTTGGCGCTCGACCTGCCTGCCCCGGTAAAACATGCGCTCGCGCAGGCGGGCATCCCCCGGTCCGCTGTCGGCATTTACGTGCATGAAACCGGCGCAGGACAGCCGCTTCTGGCTGTCAATGCCGGCACCGGCATGAACCCGGCCTCGGTGATGAAGCTTCTGACTACATTCGCCGGACTGGAACTGTTGGGGCCGGCGTACGCATGGAAGACGGAACTGTACGCGGATGGAATCATACGGGATGAGGCGCTTCACGGTAATCTGGTCATTAAGGGCTACGGTGATCCGAGGTTGAATCTGGAGAACTTCTGGCTGCTCACCCGACGGCTGCGCCAGACCGGATTGCGCGAGATCACCGGCGACCTGGTGCTCGACAGCAGCCATTTCGACCTCCCCGGCAGCGATCCCGCCGCGTTCGACGGCAAGCCCTATCGCGCATACAACGTCCTCCCCGAAGCGCTGATGGTGAATTACCGGACGCTCGCGCTGCGACTGCTGCCGCAGCCGGAAAGCAGGAGCGTGCGCATCGTGGTGGACCCCCTGCTGCCATCTCTCGACCTCAAAAACAGCCTGACGCTCACCAACGGTGCATGCAATGACTGGAAGGACGCCCTTGGCACGGATATTCAGTCCGGCCCCGGCCTCGACAGCCGCGTGTCCGTGACGCTCAAGGGCAGCTATGCCTTTGGGTGCGGTGAAAAAACCCTGTTCCTCAGTGTTCACGACACTGCCCGCTATACCTTCGACCTGTTCAGGCAATTGTGGGAGCAGCAGGGGGGTGTTCTGCGCGGCACCGTGCGCAGGAGTGCCGCTCCGGGAGGAACTGTTCCGCTGGAAACCCACCAGTCTCCTCCCCTGGCAGATATCGTGCGCGATATCAACAAGTTCAGCAACAATACCGCCGCGCGGCAGCTCTATCTCACCTTGGGGCTGGGCAGCGAACCGTTCAGGGAACCGCAAGTAATGCCGGCTTCCTTCAGCATCGGCTACGGGAATGGCCGAGCCGCCGAAAATGGAACAATGCCTTCCCTGGATGGAACCGGGGAAAATCCCCCCGGGTCACGCGCGACTCTCGCCAGATCGGAAAAGGCCATGCGGCAATGGCTCGCTTCCCGCCAACTGGTCTTTCCCGAGCTGATCCTGGAAAACGGGGCTGGCTTGTCGCGGAATGAACGCATCAGCGCCGGGCACATGGGCCAACTGCTGCTCGCCGCATTCCAGAGCCATGTCATGCCCGAGTTTATCTCTTCCCTGCCCATCGCCGCAGTGGACGGCACCATGAAGAAAAGGCTGAACCGCAGCGCTGCCGCCGGGCAGGCCCATATCAAGACAGGCCTGCTGGAGGGGGTAAAAACCATGGCGGGTTATGTGCGCGACAAGTCGGGCAGGCGCTCGGTCGTGGTTTTTTTCATCAACCACCCACGCGCGGAGAGCGGACAGGTTGCGATGGATGCACTGCTCGATTGGGTCTATGAGGGGCGATAACACTCATTAACGAAAGTTGTGCTTCGAGAACCACCCCAACGCTTCCTGATACGCCTCATCATGCGGATCTCAACGATCCTGCAGGGATGTATTGCCTTTTGCCTCTCCTCTTGACAGGCATAAGCGCCTCCACAAAATTAAAGCACTTCCTCCCGGCAGCCGTTATTGACAGCATCCTTCATAGCCGTTTGAGTGGTCCAGCAGGAGCAGACCACTGTTCCGCAATTAACGCATATGGCGAAACAACTCGAAAAACTCATGTTTGTACAGGGCGGCCGGTGCTTCTTCTGCGACCAACACATTCCTGCGACGGAAGCGAGCGTGGAGCACTTGATAGCGCGAGCAAATGGCGGCGCCAACAGCGAGGATAACTGTGTTGCCTGCTGCAAATCGCTGAATGCACTGCTCGCGAACAAGTCCCTGAAGGAAAAATTGCGCATCGTACTGAACCAGAGAGGGCAATTTAAATGCCCAGCGTGCTACAGCAGTAAGGAAACCCCTTACAGCACCGAGAGCAATGGGCTTCGACTTGAAAGACTTTCCCGGATATCGTCAGATCTCAAGAGTCGCCGTTCCGCCCTTCCCCGAACGGTTAACGCACTTCGCAACACAATCGATGCCGCTTTTCAAAAGAAACTGACTGCGGAAGATATCACCTCAATCCTCGATGAACTGCAATCCAGCGGTCAGATCACAGTCAGTGAGAATAAGGTTGAATATCAACTTGCGCCCTGATGCTTCCCGACGGTTGCAAGCATTACGTCGCGCTCTTCGCCACACCACGTAGCGAAGTGCTTGCGTAATCTCCTCACGTTCAAGCATTCATGGCTAGCGTTATTTCCGTTTTCATTCAATCCTGCTGTCCAACCCGCCCTCCGCAATCTCCGCTGCGCGCAGCAGCGCCCTGGCCTTGTTTTGCGTCTCCACCCATTCGCTTTGAGGAACTGAATCGGCTACGATGCCGGCGCCCGCCTGGACATGCAGTTTGCCATCCTTGATCACGCCCGTGCGGATGGCGATAGCCAGATCCATATCCCCGTTGAATCCCAGATATCCGACTGCACCCGCATAGATTCCGCGCTTCGAGACTTCCAGTTCATCGATGATTTCCATTGCCCGCACCTTCGGCGCGCCGCTCACGGTGCCCGCGGGAAAGGTGGCACGCAGCACATCCATCGCGTTCAGGCCGGGCTTGAGCCGGCCTTCGACATTGGAAACAATGTGCATGACGTGGGAGTAGTGCTCGATGCGCATGTTCTCTGTCACCTTTACCGTTCCGATCTGCGCTACGCGTCCTGCATCGTTGCGCCCCAGGTCCATCAGCATTACATGCTCCGCCCGCTCTTTCGGGTCAGCGAGCAGATCAGCCGCCAGTGCCGCGTCTTCTGCCATAGTTTTGCCACGTGGACGGGTTCCCGCGATCGGCCGTACCGTAACCGTTCCACCCTCGAGCCGCACCAGGATTTCGGGCGAGGCTCCCACCACGTAAAAGCTGCCGAGGTGGTAATAAAACATGTAGGGAGAAGGATTGAGGCTGCGCAGCGCACGATACAGTGCGAGCGGCGAGGCGCTGTACGGTTTGCTGGTGCGCTGCGACAGCACCACCTGCATGATATCGCCATCAAAAATGTAGCGCTTGGCTCGCTCCACTGCCGAAATGAAATCTGCCTCCGCGAACTCCGATACGGGCGCACCCGATTCACACGGCGCTTCCAATGGAATCCGCAATGGTTCCCGGAGATATCCCAGCAGTTCCTTCAACCGTTTCCGGGCGCTGGAATAGGCGCCCTCCAGAGCAGCGTCCCCATATACAATGAGGTAGAGCTTGCCGGAAAGATTATCCACCACTGCCAGCTCCTCCGAAACCAGCAGCAGGATGTCCGGCGTATCAAGCGTATCGGACAGCCTGTGCGCGTGCTCGCCAGCGAGCCTGCGCTCGATATAACGCACCGTATCGTATGCAAAGTAGCCCGCGAGACCACCGCAAAAGCGGGGCAACCCGGGATAAGGTGCCGCCCTGAAGCGCGCCATATAGGATTGAACGAAAGCAAGGGGATCTTCCGACTGGAATACCTGCCTGCTGCTGGGGTCGATTACGCTGACATCGCTGCCGCGCACTTCGATTCGACTGCGGGCGGGTAAGCCGATAACTGAATAACGTCCAAAACGCTCGCCGCCCTGGACGGATTCCAGCAGATAGGAATAAGGCTCATTCGCCAGCTTCAGATAAACTGACAGCGGAGTGTCAAGATCGGCAAAAGTTTCGAGGACGACAGGAATGTGCGTGTAGCCCTTTGCCGCCAAGGCATGGAATTCTGCTTCCGTCATGATTCAGGCTCCAAAAAACAGAAAATGAAAAAATACCGCAGACCGGATCAATGTCTATCGAACCGCCAACGCCAACCCCCACAGTGCCAGTAGCACCATCCCTGGGTTGCATATCTTTCCTTTTCCGTTTTTCCGTTGCTCATGACGATTTCTGGATCAGCTTTGTTGCCTCATATAACGATGGGACGATCGCATCGCAATCGAGTTCGTATACGTCGCGCCCTTCGTTGTATCCATAGGGAACACAAAAGACGTGACAACCCGCCGCACGCGCAGCCTGGGCATCGTTCAGCGAATCCCCGACCAGCAGCATCTCACGGGGCCCGATTTCGAAGCGTTCACAAGCGTGCAGCAAAGGCATCGGGTCTGGTTTCTTTTTCGGCAGACTATCGCCCGAAACCACGATATCGAAGTAATCCAGCAATTCCGCCGCACGAAGCAGCGGCAAGGTAAAAGCCTCTGCCTTGTTAGTCACGCAAGCAAGCCGGAAGCCGCCTGCGCGCAATGCGTTCAATCCCTCGCGCACGCCGGGATACGCACGCGTGTCCACATACAGCGTTTTTTCGTAGCTCTGCTCATACAGCGGCATTGCACGCTGCAAAAGGTCTGCATCGGGCTCGCCATCGAGGTCGCCGGTGAGCGAGCGTTTCACCAGCTTTTCTATCCCTTTGCCAATATAGGATTGGATGGTTTCCAGCGGAAGCTCGGCTTTCCCCAGTTCCTTCAGCATCATATTGGCAGCTGTGGCAAGATCAGGCGCCGTATCGAGCAAGGTGCCGTCGAGATCGATCATGACTGCTTTGATCGGCAGGGGAAAATGCGTATCAGGGGAAGAAGCACGTGCAAGCGGAGAAAAGCTTTTGTTCACGTCGTGTTATCCATATTCATTGAAAAATGATACCGGCTCGTTCGTATAAGCGACAAAGCGACTTCCAGACGGATCGCTCCAGACTTCGGGAGCCTGCTCACGGGCCTGCTCAAACCTTCTTCAGTTCTGCTCGCAGGGCTGAGACGATCGTGTCATACCGGTGGGGATCGCTGTCCTTTCCTGCGCTGTAAATTGCGGAACCGGCAACGAAAGTATCTGCTCCAGCGCGCGCAATTTCCGCGATGTTATCCACTTTCACGCCGCCGTCGATTTCCAGCAGTATATTCCTGCCGCTCTCATCGATGCGTTTTCGCACTTCCCGCAGCTTCGGCAGCGCTTCCGGAATGAATTTCTGTCCCCCGAAGCCAGGATTGACCGACATGATCAGTATCAGGTCCAGCTTGTCGAGAACGTGGTCAAGATAATTCAACGGCGTGGCGGGGTTGAAAACGAGTCCCGCCATACATCCCTGCTCCTTGATGAGCCCGATGGTGCGATCGATATGACGCGTTGCCTCCGGATGAAAGGAAATGATATTAGCTCCCGCTTTCGCGAAATCCGGAACGATACGGTCAACCGGTTCGACCATCAGGTGCACGTCGATAATCGCATCGGTTACCGGCCGAATGGCCTCGCACACAAGGGGTCCGATAGTCAGATTGGGTACATAATGATTATCCATCACATCGAAATGGATAAAATCCGCGCCGGAATCGATAACTCCGGAAACTTCCTCGCCCAGCTTGGCAAAGTTGGCAGATAAAATGCTTGGAGCAATGCGGTAATTGGCCATGAAGGGCGTCCTTGTGATGATCAAAAAAGCTCGATTTTAACCGTAAATTGCCTTGCGGCGTTAGTGGCGTCTGCCTTTAAAGCTGCTGCTCCTGGTTGCGATCTCTTGCAATCCTGAAAAATCGTTCCAATGATTTTGCGGTGTGCTGCCCTTGCCCTGAACCGGAAAATAGTGTGCAATGCCAGTATGGCTGAAGGAAAAAGATACGAGATCGCGGTAAAGGTTCATACCACCTATCTTCCGGAACAATCGGACGAGGCGCTGGACCGCTATGTATTCGCCTATACGATCGTTCTTTCCAACACCGGTACAGTCACTGCTCAGCTCATCAGCCGGCACTGGGTCATTGCCGATGGCACCGGCGGCGTACAGGAGGTAAGAGGTCTGGGAGTGGTGGGGGAGCAACCGTTGCTGAAGCCGGGAGACAGCTATGAATACACGAGCGGCACGGCCATCTCGACACCGGTAGGATCAATGAAAGGCAGCTACCAGATGGTGGCCGAGGATGGCCTGCGCTTCGACGCGCCCATTCCGGAGTTCATTCTGAGCGTGCCACGGATATTGCATTGAGAAATCTTCCGCCATCCGTTACCCATACTTCTTCCGCCCATAGCGTCGGCGGCGATGGGCCCGTTTTGCCTCGGCTTCGGTGAGCGGAGCGCGGCTCTTTTCCGCGTAGGGATTGCGGCCTGTCCTGAATTCTATCCGCAGCGGCGTCCCCTCCAACTCGAAGGCGTCGCGAAATGTATTTTCCAGATAACGCTGATAGGTTTGCGGCACGGCATTGAGCGCATTGCCATGGATGACAATCAATGGCGGATTCGAGCCACCCTGGTGGGCGTAGCGCAGCTTGGGACGTGACATACCAGCGCGCGGGGGTGGCTGCTTCTCCACTGCGGCCAATAGCGTGCGGGTAAGCCTGGGAGTGGGCAGATGAGCCATCGCCGCTCCATAGGCGACATCGACAGAGGGCAGCAGTCCTTTCGTGCCAGTGCCATGTAGCGCCGAGATGTAGTGAAACCGGGCGAAATTCTGCAGAAACGGCAATTTACGACTGATATCGCGCTTGATTATGTCGCGTTGGTACTCATCCAGGCTGTCCCACTTGTTCACGGCCAGCACCAGTGCCCGTCCCGCTTCCAGGATAAATCCGGCAATGTGCGCATCCTGATCCGAAATCTCACTGCGCCCATCCAGCACCAGTATCACCACGTTGGCGTCTTCTATCGCCTGCAGGGTTTTCACCACGGAAAACTTTTCCACGGCCTCCTGCACCTTGCCGCGGCGGCGCAAACCGGCTGTATCGATCAGGGTATAGGTGCGCCCATTCCGCTCAAAATCGATATGGATGCTGTCGCGCGTGGTTCCCGGCTGATCAAACGCGATGACACGCTCCTCTCCCAGCAGGGTATTCACGAGCGTTGATTTCCCCACATTCGGACGACCCACGATGGCGATTTTCGGATGCTCGTCTTTTCTTTCCTGCTCAGGTTCGTCGGGAAAATCCTGAAGCGCCAGCGTCACCAGTTCATTCACGTTTTCGCCATGGGCGGCGGAAATTGCGCAAGGCTCGCCCAGTCCCAGTTCGTGAAACTCCGCAGTAACGACGGAAGCAGCCATGCCTTCGGTCTTGTTTACCGCCAGCAGGGTTCGGCGCCCCGATTTGCGAAGTTGCTCGGCGACAATTTTGTCCTGAGCTGTCAAACCGCTTCGACCGTCCACGATGAAGAGCACGATGTCAGCCTCGTCAATTGCCTGCAGCGTCTGCTTCGCCATCTCGTGCAGGATGCCTTCCGTCGCCATGGGCTCGAAGCCTCCGGTATCGACCACGAGATATGGCCTGTCGCCCAGCTTGCCGTGTCCGTAATGACGGTCGCGCGTCAATCCCGGTATATCGGCCACCAGCGCGTCGCGACTGCGTGTCAGACGATTAAAGAGCGTGGACTTGCCGACGTTGGATCGCCCTACCAGTACGAGAGTGGGTTTCATGATTTCAGCTTTCGTCTAAAACAGAGGCCTGGGGCTATGATACAAGGCGCGCAAAAGGACCGGATTTGAAGCGTGGAGCAGCTTTACCCGACGTGTTCCTCAGAAGTGAATTTTCAAACACGAGTGACCCGCCGCCCGAGCAGGCGCGCACCCGACTAGGCACACAACTAGGCGCCAAACGCGAAAACTCCGCCTTTCCGGGTTTGTACCGCGATACCATTGGGCAAGGATATGGGACGGGCGGTAATGGCACTTTCGTCGGTTCCGGAGCGCGCAATAATGGCGCCATTATCCTTCCTGATGAAATTTACATAACCTTGAGAATCTCCTACCACGATGCGAGCGCCGTGCGCCAGCGGAGCGGATAACCTGAGCCCGTTGAGCAGATCCTGCGCCCATACGCTGGTGCCATCCCTTTTGTCGTAAGCCACTATTCCGCCCCTGTTCTCGCTCACATAAACATAATTGTCATCCATGGCCAGACCAGCATTGCTGGATACATCCCGGGCCCAGATCTGGTTACCGGCTGTAATATCGAAGCAGGCGATACGCCCCTGGTAGGCAACAGCGCACACCTGTTGCTCATCCAGAACGGGCAAACTGGTAACATCCGAAATTCGCTCAAGTTCTGTGGCGCCTCTGGGCCGTGACACCATTGCCTCCCAAACCAGACTGCCGTTCGAAAGATTCAGCGCCACGAGCCTGCCTCCGGCAAAACCGGCATATACCCTGTCATCGGCAATCAGCGCGCCAGCGAAACTCCGTACCGTCAGTGATGGAGTAGCGCCCTGATAAACCCACTTGCGCTTGCCGCTCTCGCTATCCAATCCGTATATACGACCGTCTCCCGTGCGAACGACTACCACACCCATTCCGGCATGCGGAGGGCTCAGCACTTCCGTTGAAAGATTCGCAGTCCACTTCGGTTTGCCGCTTTTCTCGTCAAAAGCCAGCACTTCGCCCTTGAAAGTGCCTACCAGCAGCATACCATCTCCCGCGCCGATTCCACCCGCGAGAGAATGCTTGGTGTCGATGACGCCTGAAGCCTTGCCTGATGCTGCGTCGAAACGCACAAGACGGCCATCCGGCCCTCCCGCGTAGATAGCCCCATCGCTGAAAACCGGCAGAAATACAGTCGCCGGGCTTTCCTCGACGCCCGCCTCCCAGCCGGGGCGCGTGCTGGGTATCACCTCCAGTTGTGCGATCTGCTCCGGGCTCATTTGAACCTCACCTGGTCCGAAAAGATCCGTAACACCGGATACATCGATATCAGCAAGGCTGCGGCTCACATCGCGCACCATGTCTACCATGCCTGCGCATCCGGAAAGCGTGAAGGACGATACGAGCAATAGAACATAGCGCCAGAATGCACTATCCGCCAGGTGAAACAGGCGCGACTCTTCCGGGAGTGCGATTTCCCTGTGTACCTCACTGGCGCCGGCCGTAGTGCTTCCCGGCGCACCCGCAGACATAGGAAACACATTCAGCAACTCATCCGCTGACGCTTTGCTTGCGCGCATTTTCCTGTTTATGAGAAGGAGTAGTTACGAAAAAATCAACGTGCCGATCAAGGCATATCAGGTTAAGGGGCGGCTTCCAGAATGGACCGGCTGCAGCAAGCTGCAAGGGCTGGCGAACTCGCGCCGGCTTATCCAGCTTATATCGAAACTGTAACTATTTGGCGCCTGGCAGCGCATCCAGCTTCATCTGCACGATATCATGGTAAGTGCCGCCGCCGTTTATCTTGGCAAGCGCTGTTTGATAAGCCGCCCGGGCTTCCCCAATTTTCCCGGTGGCCGCCAGCACATCGCCCCGGCGATCGGCATAGAGTCCGTCGAAGGATTCCCCATGGCTGATTTCAAGCAGGCGCAGCGCCTCGTCGTATTTTTTCTCATCCAGCAATACGCCCGTCAAACGTAATCGCGCCATGTCTTTCAGCTCTTCTTCCCCAGAATTGTCGAGCATCCATTGCAGGCGGTTTTTCGTGTTCTGCAAATCTCCGGCGTTGAAACTGGCCTGAGCCGATATCAATGCCGCACGCGACGCGTAACCGCTACTCGGAAAGCTTTCCATCACCAGACCGGCAGCGTCGCTGATTTTTTTTGCATCGCCACTCCCCTGAACCTGCAGCACGGAATCATACAATTCCAGGGCCTGCTCGGTTTTCTGCTTCTTGTAGTAGTTCCATGCCTGCGCGCCGCCGATACCTGCGATGAAAACTGCGACAATCACAATCACCAACGTGCCATACGTGTTCCACCAGGACTTCAGCTCGTCTATATTTTCCTGCTCTTCCGGATTATATGCTGCCATTTACCTTCCCGAGTTGAATTGAATTCTTCTGATTCAGGCCCTTTTCAGCAGGTCGGCAGCTTCCGCAAGCCCCGTCCGGACCTGCTCGGCTGCTTCCCGCAGCGGCTTGATGCTTACTTCGCCGGCTTGTGCTTCATCATCTCCGATGATGACCGCAAAACGCGCCCCGCTCGCGTCGGCCTTTCTCATCTGCGCCTTGAAGCTGCCTTCTCCGCAATGCAGAATTGCCTGGAACCCGTGGTCACGCAGATGTCTTACCGTTTTCCAGGCAAACCCGGCCGCGGCGTCGCCTTTGTGAATCACGTAGACATCAGGAGGAGCCTGAGGGATGATACTGTCCATCACCAGTGCCAGTACCCGTTCCACTCCCAGGGCAAATCCGCACGCGGGAGTAGCCTTGCCGCCAACCTGTTCTATCAGTCCGTCATAACGTCCGCCTGCGCAGACGGTTCCCTGCGCTCCCAGCTTGTCGGTGACCCATTCGAATACGGTGCGATTATAATAATCCAGCCCCCGTACCAGCCGCGGGTTGATCTCGAAGTCGATCCCCTGCTCGCGCAGGATTTGCTGCAAACCTTCAAAATGAAGGAGAGAGTCCTCGTCCAGGTCATCCAATAACCGCGGAGCGCCCTCGATAATCTCTCTCATCCCGGCATTCTTGCTGTCGAGTATGCGCAGGGGGTTGCTGTGCAGGCGCCTGGATGCATCCTCATCCAGCTTGCCTAGATGCCGCTGCAGGTAGCTGATCAGGCGGGTGCGATGCACGGAGCGCGACTCCGCGCTGCCAAGCGTCCCGATTTCGAGCCGCACCCCGGAAACACCGAGCCGCTTCCACAAGTCGGCGCACATGATGATAAGCTCGGCATCGATATCGGGGCCGGCATATCCCAGGGCCTCGGCGCCGACCTGGTGGAATTGCCGGTAACGTCCTTTTTGCGGACGCTCGTGGCGGAACATCGCGCCCGAATAATACAGCCGTTGCGGTCCGGAGTAGAGCAGGTTATGCTCAAGGACCGCACGCACGCAGGACGCGGTTCCTTCCGGCCGCAGAGTCAGGCTCTCGCCGTTGAGATGATCCACGAAGGTGTACATCTCTTTCTCGACGATATCTGTAACCGCTCCGATGGAACGCACAAACAGGTCGGTCTGCTCGACTATCGGCATGCGGATATTGCGGTAACCATAAGCCGCCATCCAGTCGCGGACACTCTGCTCGAAGAACTCCCATCGGTAAATCTGATCAGGCAGGATGTCGTTCATCCCGCGTACGGCCTGAATCCCCCTAGTGGGCATCGACTGCTTTCTTCGGGTATTTCATCTGCACATATTCATCGACTATCTGGCGAAACTCCCCTGCGATATTGTCGCCTTTCAGTGTTACAGACTTCTGGCCATCCACAAATACCGGCGCCACCGGCCGTTCCCCCGAACCTGGCAGGCTGATGCCGATATTGGCATGCTTGCTTTCGCCGGGGCCATTGACCACGCAGCCCATCACAGCGAGCGTCATGTTTTCCACACCTTCGTATTCTTCGCGCCATACCAGCATCTGGTCGCGCACGTAACCTTGGATGCTTTCCGCCAGCTCCTGAAAATAGGTGCTGGTGGTACGGCCGCAGCCGGGACAGGCGGCAACCAAAGGCACAAAAGCGCGCAAACCGGTGGTTTGCAGTATCTCCTGAGCCACGATCACTTCGCGCGAGCGGTCCCCCCCTGGCTCGGGCGTCAACGATATGCGTATCGTATCGCCGATACCTTCGAGAAGCAGTACCGACAGTGCCGCCGTGGAAGCAACAATCCCCTTCGAGCCCATGCCCGCCTCGGTGAGCCCCAGGTGCAGCGCATAGTCGCAGCGGGATGCAAGGGCGCGATAAACGGTAATGAGATCTCTCACCCCGCTCATCTTGCATGACAATATGATTCTGTCACGACCCAGCCCGATCTCCTCCGCGCGCTCAGCGCTTTGAAGCGCAGAGGTAATCAAGGCTTCGTACATTACCGCGGAGGCATCCTTCGGGTCCCCGGAGCGGGCATTCTCGTCCATCATGCGCGCCAGCAACTCGGGATCGAGGCTTCCCCAGTTGACCCCGATGCGCACCGGTTTTTCATACTTGCAGGCTGCTTCGATCAGAATGGAAAACTGTTCGTCGCGTTTCTTTCCATGCCCGACATTGCCCGGATTGATACGGTATTTCGCCAGCGCCTGTGCGCAGCCGGGATACTCTGTTACCAGTTTATGGCCGTTGAAGTGAAAATCGCCTATCAGGGGAACGTGGCAACCCATATCGTCGAGGCGTGCCCTGATGCCCGGCACTGCCTTGGCGGCTTCGGGCGTATTGACGGTAATGCGCACCAGTTCAGATCCGGCACGCGCAAGCTGCGCCACTTGCACGGTGGTGGCGATTTCATCTTCCGTATCGGTATTGGTCATGGATTGCACCACGACGGGCGCGCCTCCACCGATCCGGATCGAACCTACCTGAACGCCCACGCTGTTCCGGCGTGGGGGAAAAGCACTTTGAGCCATAGACATGAGGAATATGAGATGCCGTGTTGAAATTGAAATCTATTGGAGCACGAGATGTGCCATTCCACCGGGAAGTTTGGCGAAAGTCGAGAGATCGACCGGACTGTTATTGTAGACAAGCTTGACCTGGCCCGGGTTTCCGATCATGAGGGAATAGGGCGGCTTACCACGCAGCACCTGCTCGCTGCCAGGAGGATTGACTCTTGAGAGAAGCAATTTACCGCTGCCATCCTTGACTTGCACCCATGACTCCCCGGCAAACGTCAGACGAATTCCAGCTTTTGCAGGAGGTGGCTTCGGAGCAGCTGTGACCTCAGGTGGCTTTGGAGCCACTGCGACCTGAGGCGGCTTCGGAGCCACTGCGACCTGAGGCGGCTTCGGAGTCACTGCGACCTCAGATGGCTTCGGAGTCACTGCGACCTGAGGTGACTTTGGAGCAACTGCCACCTGAGGCAGCTTCGGAGTCACTGCGACCTTGGCAGGCTCCCCACCTGGAGCTGCGGATGCCGCGGGAGGAGTTGGCGGCACTGGTGGCGGCGCAAGAGGCAGCGTGAGAGGCTCCCCTGCCGAAGCTTCGGTACCGCTCCCGGCAGTCTCGTCTTTATGAGCGGACGCCGCCGTGTCCTGCTCTCTACCCGTATCCGCAGAAGGTGCTGTCTCCTGGAGGGCGGCAATACCCGGCTCTGGCGGGGAATCCATATCGGGAGCAAGCGCGGAAGGTGCGGGAGCCTGGGATTCCGGCGCTTCTGCGGTGGGCGCCTGCGGCGCAAACGGGAATGAAAGAGTCGGCTGCTCGGTGTCTTTCTCCGATTCCATTGCCATGTCGGGCTGTTCGGCAACTGGAGCCTCGTCACCGCTATAGATCGCGTAACCCAGCAGGGTGATCGCCAGGAAAACTCCTCCGCCGATAAGCACGTTGCGTTTCAGATACTCCACTCCGGAGGGGAAAGGGATCTCCTCGCTTGGAGGCCGCCCCACATGCGCAGTCGGAGGAGGAACCGACTGTTCAAGCAACTTCAATAACGGCACCTCATCCAGTTGCAGCAATTTGGCATAATTGCGCACGAATCCGCGCAGAAAAGGGCCGCCGGCAAGCTTATCGTATTCATCCTCTTCGAGTGCCGTCACCTGCCGCGCTGCAAAGCGTAACTGCCGCGCAACGTCCTCAATATCCAGGCCGCGTTCCAGCCGCGCAGCGCGCAGCACTTGGCCAACCTGCTCTCCGGTTTGTTTTGGTTCCTCATGCTGCTCGATGTTGCTACTTTCAGGAGCTTCCATTCCCTCACCCCATCCTCATGTTACCTGCCGCTTCATATCCGCAAATCGCTTTTACGCCTTCACGTCTCCAGCTGTAGTTGCCGACCGGAAAAATACGTCCGAACCTGCCTCATCCAGCTGCTTCCGCAATGCTGCGGTGAACCCGCCGTGTCTTGTCGAGGACTTTTCCCGCGAGTTGGCCGCAGGCCGCGGCAATATCATCCCCCCGCGTCTTGCGTACCGTAGTCACCAGTCCTGCCTCCATCAATACATCACGAAAACGGGATACGGCATTTGCGGAAGAACGCCTGAAACCTGAATCAGGAAAAGGATTGAACGGAATCAGGTTAAACTTGCAGGGAATGTCCCTTACCAGTTGCACCAATTCATGCGCCTGTGCCATGCTGTCGTTGACGCCATCCAGCATGACATATTCAAAAGTGATGAAATCTCGTGGCGCGGATTGAAGATAGCGCTCGCATGCGGCCAGCAGTTCCCTGATCGGGTATTTTCGGTTGATCGGCACCAATTGATCGCGCAACGCATCGTTGGGAGCATGCAGGGATACCGCCAGCGCTACCGGACAACGTTCGCGGAGACGGTCCATGGCCGGAATTATTCCCGACGTGCTCACGGTCACCCGGCGCCGTGATAAGCCATAGGCGTTATCGTCCAGCATCAGGTCGAGCGAGGTCACTACATTCTCGAAATTTGTCAGCGGCTCCCCCATCCCCATCATGACTATATTGGTGACGGGACGCTCGCGTCCGGCTTCGCTCGTGAACGTTTCCGTCAGCGCTTTATTCGCCCACCACAATTGGCCGATGATTTCCGCCACCGTCAGATTCCGATTGAACCCCTGCCTCCCGGTGGAACAAAATGCGCACGCGAGCGCACACCCTACCTGACTGGAAATACACAGTGTCCCCCGACTCTTTTCCGGTATATAAACTGTCTCGATTCCGTTGCCCGCGCCGACCGACAGCAGCCATTTGCGAGTGCCATCGGGAGCGGTATGATCGCTGATAACTTTCGGAGGTTCTATCACCGCGGCAGCAGACAACTTTTCCCGCAATCCTTTCGCGAGGTCGCTCATGGCATCGAAATCGGCTTCACCGGCCCGATGTATCCAGCGCAGCAGTTGGCGGGCGCGGAACGGCTTCTCACCGATTTCCGCACAGAAGCCGGTAAGCCCTTTCGCATCGAAATCCAGAAGATTGATGCTCATACCTGAGCCGTGATCCCCTTATCGCGAATAAATGTTGAGTTCTGGAAAGAAATAGGCGATCTCAATCGCCGCGGTTTCGGGTGCATCCGAGCCATGCACAGCGTTCGCATCGATACTCTCGGCAAAATCTGCCCGAATCGTCCCTTTTTCGGCCTTCCTCGGATCGGTCGCCCCCATCAGATCCCGGTTTTTTCTGATGGCATCCTCGCCTTCCAGCACCTGCACCACGACGGGACCGGAAATCATGAATCTGACCAGATCATTGAAGAACGGACGCTCCCGATGGACCGCGTAAAAACCCTCAGCATCAGCCTGGGATAGGCGCAGCATCCGTGATGCGACTATTTTCAGTCCGTTCCGTTCAAAACGGGAGTAAATTTCTCCTATTATATTTTTTGCCACTGCATCCGGCTTGATGATAGACAGGGTTCGCTCGACAGCCATCAAATACTCCAAGTAATTATGTAAATCTTTATTATTCTAACAAGAACCGGCTTTAAAGTCCCTAAATTGGACCGATATGCTGGCGGTGGAGGATGCCATCCTGGTCCATTTGGGGATGCCAAGGTAAAACGAAAAGAAAGCCGGCCAAAGAGGAAATCGTCCACTCTCTCAATCGAGTTTCACCGCTTGTGGACGGGTAGGCCATGTGCCCTTACTGACCGCTTTCGCCCCCTCGAACACGACATAGCTCTGGCGGCCATAGTGCGGCAGTGGTCGGGTCAACGCCGCCAGTGACTCGATGTCGCGTGCGGAAACGACCGCAAGCGTGGTACCGTCGGGCAAGCGCGTAGTCCAGGCCTGGGCCGAGCCTTTACCCTTTATATCCTCCGGCCTGCGCAACTCGTGCCGCGCCAGCCACGCATCCACCTGATCCTGGAGGCCTATCACCAGGGCCGGCGCGGCCGGCATATTGTCCGTACCTGGAATCAGTTTCGGTGCGCGATGTTGAAGCTTGGTCACCAGGACCTCCGCGGCATCGCGGACGGGTCCGCTTTCCGGCAGTAAAACGGTTACCGTTGTCTTGTTCACCATCACCTGGCGCAGGATCGGGGTCGCCTCCTGTGGCATCAAATGCCGGAACAGGCGGAGATCGGGATCGAGTATCACTTCCAGCGGGAGGGCATCAGTCTCGATGGAAAACACCTGCCGCGTGTTCTCGAGATCGACGGTGCGAATTTCCTCCCCTTGCTGGGTACGAACGGCAATCGGTACTCGCAGCCGATACGCGGGCTCCGTTTGCTCGAGCGTGACGGAAACATGGCGGTTTTCCCCCTCTGCCTTCACTCGCACCGCTTCCGTCAATCGCACGGCTGGCGCACCGGGGCGGGTGAGCCATTGATCGAAGAATGCGTGCAGGTTCCGGCCGGAAGCAGCCTCAAAGGCGCGCTGCAGATCTTCCCACGACGCAACGCGAAAGCGCTGCTCGCGCCAGAATGCCTGGAGTGCGCGATCGAAGGTTTCCCGCCCGAGCAAGTCGCGCAGCATCAAAAATACCATGGCGGCCTTATTGTAACCGACGATTTGCGAAGCCCCGTGCGTGCGGGAGGTAAAGCTCGTCAGCGGCGCATACTGACTGGGTGATAGCGCGGCAAAATCACGCAGCCAGCCCTGCCGCATTTCCCGCGCCGCCGCATCGTTCTCCCGTTCTTTATATGCATAATCGGCCATAAAGGTAGTCAACCCTTCCGACCAGTTGCCTTTTGCATAATCAGGATACACGCCGTTTCCCCACCAGTTGTGCAATACTTCATGGCCCAAGGAAGTTGCGCGAATGAAAGGCAGCCGCAGTACCTCCAGACCGAGATAGGTGAGCGTGGGCATGCCAAAACCCGTCGGTGTCGGGCTTGAGACGATGCTGAACTCCGTGAATGGATAGGCGCCGATCCAGGATTCATAAAGATCGATATACCCCTTGACCGAATCGAGGTACTCTCCTGCAAGATCCCCGACTTCCCGATGGAAATAGGTTCTCAGCACGATGGGCTTGCCCCCCGCGCTGCGGATCGTCCGGGTTTCGACAATGTAGGGACCCGCCATGAGATCGATCCCGCCGGTCGGAGCGGGAAATTCAAAACGTGCGCGATATCCCTGCGACGATTCCGATTCCTCCATGAGGCGTCCCGCGACCAAGCCCCGTTGGCCGGCCGGGAGCTCCATGCTCAGATCATAGCTGGCGAGTTCACCTGCAAGATAGGGGTACCAGCCGCTCGAATCAGGCAGGAACGTGCCCGATTCGCCACTGACAGGCTCGTTCTGCCCCAGTGTCTGGCGGTGATCGAGTGAGGTATCCAGCGGAGACAGCTCCCCCCGCCACTCTATTTCTATACGACGGGGAAGCTTCTCTTCCCCCGGAATACGCCAGGCCCGCATCGCTCCTACGGTCGCAGACGACCCGATCTGCTCGTCATCCACCCGCGCCTTCAGCACTTCGAAACGGCGGCCTATCACGAGTGTCAGCTCCTCTCGGGTATTCGCGGTGATCACGCTGCGTCCCCTGAGAGTGCGCTCCACCGGATCGATGTGAACGCTGATGTCATAGCGTAACGGGGAATCGACAACCGGAGAACCAACATGAGAAGCCTCCTGACCGGAACCCGATTCCGCCGCTTCCGCGGCAAATGCAGCAGGAAAAAACAAAATTGCTGCTATGCAAACAATCAGGAGCGACGCGTACGAAACAGTCCTGACATTCCTTCCGGAATCTGTAATACGACTGTTTCGCATCCCTCCCATCATCGGCCTCGTTGCAGACATTATTATTTGCATCATGTTCATCGTTTGGACGGCGGAGAAAACTTTGCGACGGCCTCCATCGTATCACTGCCACGCTTGAGTTTCAGCGGGAGCCATGTTCCCGGCGCCTGCCGTTTGACGATTTCCACGATATCGTTGAGCTGCTTGACAGGCAGGCCCGCGGCCTCGATGATCAAATCACTTTCACGTATATCCGCTTTCTCGGCGATGCTGCCCTTCTCCACTTGCAGCACACGCGCGCCGCCGTCCTGGACCATCTCGAAACGGATTCCCAGCCGCTGCCGGGGACGCTCATCCGCCGCCAGTGGCGGCAGTGCCGTCCCGAATATGGCATCTGCTATGTTCGCTGTAAGCAGATCACATGAAGTACCACTGTTCCAGGGAAGCAGCATTCCCACATCCGTCACCCCCAGATGCTTCAACTGGTGTGGAACACCGTAGCCATATTTGATATGCCCCGAACCCATGATCCCCACAACCAGGGGACGCTGGGACCGCTCCAATGCGGAACGAATGCCTTGCGCCATCGCCCGGTCCCACAGTTGCTGGCCTTCCACGAAGCGGCGAAAATCAGGATCGTCACGGCCCGCACTGGCGCCCCCCTTTTTCCTGCCTGCGCGATCGTGCTCACCGTAGATCGGGAGCAGATAGTCGAGGTATGCATTGCTCGGTTCAGCGGGCGCCGTTACACCTTCTCGTTCATTCTCCGGCACTCCCGCGAATCCCTTTGTCGCAACCGATCGCCTCAGGCGCGTATCGATGTTCAATGCCACCATAGGCACGCGATTCATGCGCGCGAAGTGGAACAGGGGCATGTACATGGCTGCATCGGTGCTCCAGACCGTATTCCACTCGGAAGCAGCGAGAAACTGGGCCTCAGTGAGCTCGCCTGCAACCCACTGGTCGAGTGCCTTTTGCACCCTGCGCGGAAACATCTCGAAACCGATCACCATGTCCGGCCGCTCCGCATGCAACGCGGCCAACGTCTGCAACTGCCAGCGGTGGTGCTCGGGATTGTCGTGCGCCTCTCCCAGCAACACCACCTCCTGCCGCGCGGCACGGCCAATAACATCGGTAACGGATATTTTCCCTGAACCGGAAACAGAACCGGGAACGGTCCATACTGAGACAGGGGCGCATTCACCGCCTTTCGCTTCCTTGTTTGCTTCCTTGCTCGTCTCCTTGTTGGCTCCTCCATCCTCCTTGTACTTTTCCGCAGCGGGTTTGGTCTGCGCGAAAGCAGTATCCGGGAAAACTCCCATGAATAACGTGGAAACGAGAAACACGAAAATAGGCGCAACCGGTACAGCCTTAAAAATTTTCAACAGATACTCCTTATCAGATATCGACCCTGCAGCCCCCACGTGTGCGCCGTGGCTGCGCTACAGGCACTGCTCATCCGGGCAAAGGAATCCCGGATTAAGAACCGGGAATCCTACGGGTTAATCTACCCATTTGCGCGCATTGCGGAACATTCTCATCCACGGCGCATCCTCGCGCCAGCCGGGATGCCATGACTGCTGCACTGCCCGAAACCCGCGCTCCGGATGCGGCATGAGAACGCTGAATCTTCCATCCGCAGTTGTCATGCCGGCGATACCTTGTGGAGAGCCGTTGGGATTCAAGGGATAGAGCTCGGTCGGCTTACCCCGATGATCCACATAACGCAATGCGACCAGGGATGAAACTGCTGAGGCAGCATTCTCATCCGCAAATTCTGCATAGCCTTCCCCATGTGCAACAGCGATGGGCATGCGACTGCCCGCCATGCCATCGAAAAACAGCGATGGACTATGCTGCGCTTCGACCATGACAAACCGTGCCTCGAATTGCTCCGATCTGTTTCTGACAAATCTGGGCCAATGTTCGGCGCCTGGAATAATCTGATGCAGGTTGCTCATCATCTGGCAGCCATTGCATACGCCAAGGGCAAAGGTATCAGCACGCGCAAAAAAAGCCTCAAACTCATCGCGGGCGCGCGCATTGAACAGGATCGAATTGGCCCAGCCTTCCCCTGCTCCCAGCACATCCCCATAAGAAAACCCTCCGCACGCGGTGAAGCCTTTGTAATCCCTGAGGGTGACACGCCCCTCGATGATATCGCTCATATGCACATCAACGACGGCAAATCCTGCACGATCGAAAGCGGCTGCCATTTCCACGTGACCGTTCACGCCCTGTTCGCGCAGCACCGCTATTTTTGGTTTCGCCCCTGCCTGAATGAAAGGTGAGCAGATGTCCTCATCTACATCGAAGGTGAGCTCCGCATGCAGGCCGGGATCATGCAGATCGAGAATGCGGTCATACTCCTGCTGTGCGTATTCCGGATTGTCGCGGAGCTTTTGCATCTGACAGGTGGTCTCCGACCAGGCGCGATGCAAGTCAACGCGTTTCTCCGCGAATACCGGCTTATTATTGCGCAGAAACCGGATCTCATCCCCGTCATTGACACTGCCGATGACAAAACTCGCCTCACCCAGGCCCGCATCCGCCAAAACACTCAGCACTTCCCGGCGCTGATCGGTTCTTGTCTGGATGACAGCCCCCAGCTCTTCATTGAACAGAACCGACATGAGGCCTGCCGTGAATCTTCGACCCAGCGCTTCAGGCTGCATCTCGCTACCATCGATATCGGTAGCGATCGAATCAAAGCACAACTGGTCCAGGTTGATGGTCATGCCGGCATGCCCGGCAAAAGCCATTTCGCACAGGGTGGCAAACATCCCCCCGTCAGAACGATCGTGGTAGGCAATAATGCTGCCTTCACGGTTCAGGCGCTGTATGGCGGCAAAAAAACCTTTGAGCCGCTCCGCACCCTCAACGCCTGCTATATCGGGGCCGACATCTCCCACCTGCTTGTAAACCTGGGCAAGGGCAGAACCGCCCAGACGATTGCGTCCTTCCCCCAGATCGATCAGGATGAGTTCCGTCTCGCCACAGTCTGTGCGCAACTGAGGCGTCAGCGTCTTGCGCGCATCCGTTACTCTCGCAAACGCCGAGACAATCAAGGACAACGGTGCAATCACCTCTTTTCGCACCGATTGGCCAAGCCCGGCCTCGCCTTCCGAGACAGTCCAGACAGTCTTCATCGACATCGAATCCTTCCCTACGGGGATGCTGATTCCCAGTTGAGGACAGAATTCCATTCCGACGGCCTGCACTGCGTCATACAGGGCCGCGTCCTCACCAGGATGTCCTGCTGCCGCCATCCAGTTGGCGGAAAGCTTGATTTCTCCGAGGTGCTCGATCTGCGCGGCGGCAATGTTGGTAATGGCTTCACCCACCGCCATGCGCGCAGAGGCGGCGGAATCGATCAGTGCCAGGGGAGTACGCTCGCCCACTGCGAAAGCTTCACCCAGATAGGTGCTGTACCCCATCAGGGTAACTGCCACATCCGCTACCGGCACCTGCCATGGCCCCACCATCTGGTCGCGCGCAGTCATGCCCCCGACAGTGCGGTCCCCGATACTGATCAGAAAAGTCTTGTCCGCCACCGCGGGCAGCCGCAGCACGCGGTATGCCGCTTCCCGAAGATTCAATCCTGCGGCGTCGAATGACGGCAGCGCTTTCCTGACGTGCGTAACATCACGCATCATCTTCGGTGGCTTGCCCAGCAGCACCGAAAGATCCATGCCGACCGGCTGATTGCCGAACAACGGATCGGCGACAACAAGTTGTTCTTCCACGGTCGCCGTGCCGACTACGGCGAAGGGACAGCGCTCGCGCTCGCAAATGGCGCGGAACAATTCCAGCGAATCCGGTCTAATTGCAAGAACATAGCGCTCCTGCGCCTCATTGCTCCAGATCTGCATGGGTGACATGCCCGGCTCTTCGGATGGAATCGCGCGCAGATCGACACGTCCGCCGCGGCCGGAACCATGCAACAGCTCAGGCAGGGCGTTCGACAGACCACCCGCGCCGACGTCGTGGATCGACAGGATCGGGTTGGGTTGGCCGCGCCTTTCCATCTGCCAGCAACAATCGATGACCTCCTGCGCGCGCCGCTCCATTTCGGGATTGCCGCGCTGGACGGAATCGAAATCGAGCGCCTCCGCATTTATTCCCGTATCCATGCTGGAGGCGGCACCTCCCCCAAGCCCGATCAGCATTCCCGGTCCGCCCAGCTGAACCAGCAGGGCGCCCGATGCAAATTCCTGCTTGAACGCATGCCTGCCGCTGATGTGACCTATCCCGCCCGCGAGCATGATGGGCTTGTGGTAGCCGCGCATTTCGCCTGCCACACGTTCTTCAAAGGTGCGGAAATAGCCGGCCAGGTTGGGACGCCCGAATTCGTTATTGAATGCAGCGCCCCCGATCGGTCCTTCCAGCATGATCTGCAGGGCGGATGCGATGCGCCCCGGTTTACCGTAGATTTGTTCCTCCGGCGCGGGTCCTTGCAACTCCCAGGGTTGAATAAAATCCGGGATATTCAGATTGGAAACGGAGAAACCGCAAAGGCCCGCTCTCGGTTTGGCGCCCCGCCCAGTAGCCCCCTCATCCCGAATTTCGCCTCCCACGCCGGTCGCTGCGCCTGGAAAGGGTGAGATCGCAGTCGGATGATTATGGGTCTCCACTTTCATCAGGATATGGGTCTGCTCTTGCGCGTAATCGTACAGGTTGTCGTTCCCGGGATAGAAGCGGGCAATTTCAGCGCCTTCGATAATGGCGGAATTATCCGCGTAAGCGACCACGGTTCCGCCGGGATGCTCGCGGTGGGTATTACGTATCATCGAAAACAGGGAAGCCTCCCGCGGCACACCATCGATGACCCAGTCCGCGTTGAAAATCTTATGGCGACAATGCTCCGAGTTTGCCTGAGCAAACATCATCAGTTCGACATCCGTCGGATTACGCCCGACCCTCAGGAAATAGTCCGCAAAATAGTCGATTTCCTCCGGCGACAGTGCAAGTCCCATTTCGCCGTTCGCCTTCAGCAATGCGTCCCGCCCCCCCTCCAGCACATCCACCACATTGAATGGCAGGGGTTCGAAATGCCTGAACAACTGCTCCGCGTCCTCGAATGAATTGAATACTGCCTCAGTCATACGGTCGTGTATCAGCACAAGCAATGACTGCCTGGCAGTGCCGGAAAATTCGCCGGAAACCTTTTCGCTGGCTTCAACGTAATAAGCCACCCCTCGCTCCAGCCGTGCCACAGCGTCTAATCCACAGTTATGTGCGATATCGGTTGCCTTTGTGGACCATGGGGAGATGGTGCCTGGTCGTGGCACGACCAGAAACAACTCGCCTTGCGATGACGGCAGATGTATCCGGCTCGAACCGATACTTGCGCTGGACTGGATACTTGCGCTGCCCAGCGAAATATCCTCGGGTACCGCCTTGAGCAACCTTGCCAGAATGGAGATTTCGTTTTCCTGCAACGGGCGCGCAACCGAGCAAAAATACCAATACTCGGCATAAATATGGGAAACTTGGGGAACTGAAACCTTAAGAGCGGCGGCCAGTTTTTTCTGCCGGAAAGAAGAAAGCGCACTGCCGCCACGAAGTCTGAGCATCCGGAAGATAAAGATGATGATGGGAAAGAACGTGATTTTACACGAGAAGACCGGCTGCCCCCAGTCCGGCAAGACGGTATAGGCAGATCGCATGAGCACGCTCAGGCACAATCCATCCACCGCCATTTACTCCACGGCTGAGATCAGGGAAATCGAGCATCTGGCGGCTGCCCTGCCTGATCGGCCTCAATTAATGGAAGCAGCGGGCCTGGCCACCGCTGAAACTGTCCGTGACCGGCTGCTCTCCACCCATAAAACCCGCTTGCTGGTACTGGCGGGCCCCGGAAACAACGGGGGCGATGCCTTTGTCGCGGCGCGTCACCTGCAGGAGTGGCAGTTCAAAGTGACGCTGGTGTTTACCGGCGAGCAGGCAAAGTTATCGGAGGATGCACGACGAGCGCTGGATGCCTGGGTTGCCACCGGCGTTGAGATGCTCCCCGAAATTCCAGAAAACGCGACATGGGATGCCGTGATCGACGGCCTGTTCGGCATCGGCCTGGACCAGCAAGGGGGCCGGGAACTGGATGGCAAATATCTGGCCATGGTGAATACCGTCAATGCCATGAAGCTGCCGGTACTGTCCATTGACATTCCCAGTGGTCTGGGCAGCGATACCGGTGCCATGTGCGGCGCGGCTGTCATCGCAACCATGACGGTAACGTTCATCGGCCTGAAACCCGGTCTCTTCACGAATGACGGCCCCGATTATTGTGGGGAAGTTTTTTTGCACGACCTCGGCCTCGACGTCTCATCCTTGAAGAAACCCGATTCATGGCTGATGGACCAGGTTCACATCCGCGGGCTCCTGCCACCTCCCCGGCGTGCCAACAGTCACAAGGGCATGTTTGGCAGTATCGGGGTAATCGGAGGGTCAGCCGGCATGGTCGGGGCCGCGCTTCTGGCTGGTACCGCGGCGCTGAAACTGGGTGCGGGACGCGTTTACCTGGGGTTGATGGCGCCGGACGCGCCAGGGGTCGATACCGTCCAGCTGGAGCTAATGCTGCACCCCATCCAGGATCTGTTCAGGCTGGAGCAGCTGAACTGTCTGGTGGTCGGCCCGGGTCTGGGAACAGAAACCGCCGCCTGCTTCTGGCTCAAGTGTGCGCTGGAATCGACCCTGCCACTGGTTCTCGATGCGGATGCCTTGAATCTTGCTGCCCCGCATTCCGAAATAGCGGAATTGCTGCGGAAACGGTTGCACGAACGCAATGCGCCTTCCATTCTCACTCCGCATCCGGCTGAGGCCGCGCGCCTCTTGCAAAGCAGCACGGCTTCCGTGCAACAGAATCGTATGGCAGCCGTTGCGGAACTGGTGCAGCGTTATAACTGCTGGGCCGTGTTGAAAGGCGCAGGCAGCGTGTGCGCGATGCCGGATGGCAGACGCTTCATCAACACAAGTGGAAATCCGGGCTTAAGCAGTGCCGGGACGGGCGATATCCTATCCGGGATGATTGGCGCCTTTTTGGCACAGCGGCTGGATCCGGAAAACGCGCTGCTCACCGCCGTATATCTTCATGGTGCGGCTGCCGACGTATTGCAGAAGCAGCACGGCGGCTGCATTGGAATGACCGCATCCGAGATTCCCAATGCCGCCGGCAACCTTTTGAATCAGTGGATTGCCGTTACTTCTGCCTCGACACCTCACCGGGAAGAAGGCTAAACAGCTAAGGGCGCCAAAGGATCACCAAAAAATCCTAAAGGGCCACCATTCAGGGTGCCTTTCCGCCTGCATTGCGAAATACCGCGATTGCCTCGGCCTGCCGACTCTTCAGTTGTCATTGCTACTTGCCGCGGTCTCAGGCGTATACCTGGCCCCAGTGCGCTATGGCATTTCGCTGAGAGTCCAATACGCGTCGATTGACCTGATGACTTCGACGAATTGCCAGTAGTCGACTGGCTTCGACATATATCCAGCCACCCCGAAATTGAAACTGTTCACCTTGTCCTGCTGTTCATCTGATGTCGTCAGAACCACTACCGGGATACGCTTAAACCTGTCGTCGCTCTTTACCGCTTCCAGGAATTCGATGCCGTTCATGATAGGCATGTTCAAATCCAGCAGAATGATGCAGGGTTTATCATTGGTTTCGTCCTCGAGGTAGGTCAATCCATCCTCGCCGTTTTCCCGGTGCACGACCTTGTTGCTAACGTGAATCTGCTTGAGAGCGCGGGTAACGGACATCATGTCCACCAGGTCATCTTCAACCAGGAGAATTGGTTTGTTGGTTACTTTCATGACAGTTTTCCTGGTTTTATCCCTTAAATTTTATCTCTTGGTTTTATCCTTGAGATCTTCTCTCAGCAAAATGGAACTAAGCCCCTTGAGCATGATTTATTACTCATTCCTCGGTTCTATTCTGTTCGTTTTCTCACATAGACAGGTTAAAGGAGGTTAAAGCAAGTCAAAGTAAAAAAGATGTGGTTCTGAAAGACACTGACGATAGCATCCAGAAAATGGACGTATTATGGGGACTGGTATACGTTTTGCACTGGATGACTTCGGTATAGGATATTCTTCCCTGGCTTACCTCAAGCGTTTACCTGTGGAGAAGATCAAGATCGACCGGAGTTTCGTGCGCGACATCTCCCACGATCTAAGCGATGAAGTAATTGTTCCCACCATTATCGAGATGAGCAACACTCTTGGGATGAAAGTCATTGCCGAGGGGGTAGAAACAGAAGACCAGCGAGACATTCTCGCGCGAAATGGATGTTACACTTATCAAGGTTATCTGTTTGGAAAACCTCTTCCCATTGAGGATTTTCTGAAACATTAGGTGCTGACGCCCTTAGCCTCTTGCTTTTCACCTCCTATCGCCCTCCCGGCTTTTCCCCAAACTTTTCGGACGCTTGCGCAGTCAATGAGCCTGAGTAACAGGAATAGACCTCGTCCTTGTGCACCGGGTCGAGGCTTCGGAGTGTACTTCAGTCCAATGGAGAAAAGTGGGGAAAAAGAAATAATATGCCCCATGCTCAGTTCTCCCCTGCACCACCCCAGCCAGAACCATCTCCTCGCCGCTTTGCCGGCAACGGAGCTTGACAAGCTAATACCGCATCTGGAGCTGATTCACGTGTCGCCTGGAGATATTCTCTGCGAAGCAGGAGATCAGCTTCCTTATGCCTACTTTCCCGCTTCTGCCATTATTTCCCTCCATTACATCCTGGAAAATGGCGCCTCGTCGGAAATCGCAAACGTAGGAAGGGAGGGCATGCTTGGAGTCTCGTTGTTCATGGGAGGCGAAACTACCAGCAGTCGGGCAACGGTTCAAATCCCTGGCTTTGCCTATCGCCTGAAGGCCCCCTTTCTGCTACAGGGGCTCAACAGGGGAGGACTGCTGCAATGGATATTATTGCGTTACAGTCAGGCACTTATTACACAGATCGCCCAGATCGGAGTGTGTAACCGGTATCATACAATCGAGCAGCAGCTATGCCGCTGGTTCCTGTTAACGCTGGATCGCCTTGACTCCAGCAAACTGAGCATGACGCAGGAATTGATCGCCAATGCTCTTGGGGTAAGCCGGGAAAGCGTTGCGGGAGTTGCGGGAAAATTACAGCGAAAGGAAATCATTCGCTACCATCGGGGCCATATTACGATACTTAATCGGAGCAGGCTGGAAACAGGGGCGTGCGAATGCTATGAAACAATAAAGAAGGAATTTGACCAGGCGCTTGAGGACATGTGGAAGCCGGAATTACATCAAGGCAATCGGTCACCCAAAAAGATACTGCCACTTCTGTAGTATCACCCTCCGTATTTCGCTGGTCCCGCTCTGTACGTTTCGGCACGGAGCCCCATGCAGTGGACTCCTGTTCAACTTCTCAACTCCCCAACTCCACGCAACCGCACTTAGCGATCAAGTTGATATATCAGTGTGGCTTGGTTCACCACCGATGAACGTGCGACTTTTTCTTCCTTTACAGTCATGGAGAATTTGCCATGTATGCGGGATGCCGCACAGAAAGAAAATAGAGACAGAGCTATAAAGTTTGTGTTGATCCTGATCGATAAGAGGATAGAGGCGAGGTCGGTCGCCTGGATAGAAATGGAATTTATGGGCAACACTGTCCCATTAGCCGGATTGGCACTCTGTCCTCAATTTCGGGTCTTGCTTTCTTGCCGTAGCGCCTCGTCGTTCTTCATATCTACTACTGCTGTTCTGCTTTGCTCTTAAAAGGCAGAAGCAACAGTAGAAGGCTCGGTCAATCGTCGCGCTGTAATAGCGGCGGCATATATAGAAGAGCGCAACGAAAGGCCGCGAAAAATGTGGCAGTTTTCATGGTTCATGATCAATAAGGAGATTCAAGATGGCAGTGCTCGTTACACACCCTGCGCCCGACTTCACCAAACCTGCTGTTCTGGCGGATGGCACCTTCAATGACACCTTCAACTTTCATGCGCAAATTGCTGGCAAATATGCCGTATTGTTCTTTTATCCCTTGGATTTCACCTTTGTCTGCCCTTCCGAAATCCTGGCGCACTCGCACCGCGCAGAGGAGTTTCACAAGCGCAATGTGGAAGTGATCGGAGTCTCGGTGGATTCCCAGTTCACCCACTACGCCTGGCGCAACACCCCGGTCGATAAAGGCGGCATCGGCCCGGTGGGAATCACGCTGGTATCCGATGTAGGGGGAGATATCATGCATGCTTACGGCATTGCTCACCCGGACCACGTTGCCCTCCGCGCCTCTTTCCTGATAGATAAAAACGGCATCGTGCGCCATGAAGTCGTTAATGACCTGCCCCTGGGGCGTGATGTGGACGAAATGCTGCGCATGGTCGATGCCTTGCAATTCCACGAAAGCCATGGAGAGGTGTGTCCGGCTGGGTGGAAAGCAGGTGAGCCGGGGATGAAAGCCAGTCCCGAGGGTGTGGCGGAATACTTGGAAAGCCATGGCGAAGCGCTCTGATGCAACAAGCCTGTGCTCACCTCCTTGAACTCCTGTAACCTAAAGGTGAAACATATGGATTTCGATAAAGACAAGGCGATTGCACTGCTGAACAGAATCATGGAGCTCGAGCTTGCCGGAGTGGTGCGATACACGCATTATTCATTGATGGTCTTCGGCTACAACCGGATTCCAGTGGTGGAATGGCTCAAGAAGCAGGCTGAAGAAGGACTGCTCCATGCCCACAAAGCCGGCGAACTCGTCACCTTGCTGGGAGGCTATCCTTCGCTTGGGATCGGGTCTCTGCTGGAAACGCACGTGCATGACATCGGCGATATTCTGCGGGAATCGCTGGAGCATGAGAACCAGTCGCTCATCGCCTACTATGAGTTGCTGGAGTTGACCCAGGGCAAGTCAGTGCTGCTGGAGGATTATGCGCGCGGCCTTGTCGTCGAAGAGGAAATGCATGCAGACGAAGTCAACAAGATGTTGCGGAGAACGGGAAAGACAGGCGTATACGAAACGCCCAAGAGTTAGGCATGCAAGATGCCGGTTACGTTAAAAGCGATACAGATTGCCTTACTCTTCGCCTGCCTTAGGGCTGTAAACCATTCCGCTTAGCTGAATCATCAGGTCAATTTCGCTTTCGTCCTCATCCCGGTCCTGATCGTCTTGATCGAATTGGTAAAACTCGGTCAATGAAGAAAGCGGATCGTCCTCCGCCACATTGGCGGATGTCAGGGAAAGGAATGGTTGCAACATTACCTCAGCCAGACTCATACACTCCTCCTGGCTGGTTGTGAGATTGACTTCATAAATGCAGGTAGCCGGGATTTCATGATTTGCCTCCTTTTGAGCAATCCAGCCAATATCATTTGAAACCTTTGTCAGCTCGTGAAACCTTTGTCAGCTCGTACAGGCTACCTGCAACAGATGGCAGTACGATGAAAATTTTATGAATTATTAAACTTCTCGAAAGCTTTTGCCTCCTTTCCCCGTTCTACTGGCAACCTACCCGCATTTCATCCCCTTCCCGAATATTCAAAAGTAACCGGCTCCAACAGGGGCCGCTGGAAATCGTCGCGCATCAATGCGGCAGTTTCTCCCAGTGCGATTTCACGCAGCCTGCACCGCATGTTCAGGACGCCATTACCCGACTCGAATACACCGCAGGTATGCATCGTGCTGCAAGCCGGTTCATTCTCGGAAGCCTCGTGTGGTCCGACGTTATTCATGACCGCTACCGGCAAATGAGGATAGCGACGTCTCGCTTCCCGTACCCATTGCACCAGGTTCACCTGCTGGGTACAGTCGTCTACTGCGCCGTCGACCAGAACCATGTCATAGGCTTCCAGGTCCGGCTCCGGGAAGCTGTCCAGCGTTTTTCGCTCCAGCCTGTGCTTGGATTTTTCAAGCAACAGCTGCAGGAGCTGCCGGGTATCCTGTCTCTCTCCAACCAGTAGAATATTCATGCGGCTTTCCTCTGTGCGTTTTCGGGGAGTGTCCCAAAAAGGGCGAATTCGGTGATTGCATCGATTTCGATATAACATGCGACCGTCAAAACCCGACCGATTTTGATCGGTGCACCCAACCTCGAAACGTTGACGCCAAGCTTGCGTATCAGTCTCTCCACTGCGACGGTGGTAACGGTTACATAGCGCTTTATCTTGTTGTGGCGCGCGAAGAGAAACAGAGTCTGCATCATTTTTACCGGAATTTCGCTAAAGCCGAAACCGGCGCTCTCATATTTGGGGATCATGACGGCAAAGCGGCTCAATTCCCAGACATCCGGTTGCTGGGGCGCAGACTGTCCGTGCAGGAGTTGCGGGAAAGTATCCTTCAACATGTAGGGTCCTTGGGTGGGAAGCAATCGCCAGCAGCCGAGCACCTCGTCTTCATCCCCCTCGCCTCCCTCACTCCCTTTCGCCAGAACATAGACGGGATCTGCAAGATCGAACTCGTCATGCTCCATCCCGTTATCCGTGGTTACTTCCCAGCCGAGCCTGTCGTGAAAAACTTCGTGCCTCAGCCGATACATTCCCATTGCGGCCCGTTTATCAAGAGAACCATTGCCATGTTGTGCAAGCATGATCTGTCCCATTTTTTCACCCGTCGTTGGTTGATAACGACGCTATGAAACAACGGAACCGGACCCCCGAATAGCTGTAAAATCTTACAGGACTGGATGGGACATATCGGCTGTAATCCTTTCCTGATGCGGGTTTCGGCGGATAGGAGAGGATGCGTGCAAGGCGGGTTTTTTACGGGAAAACGGGCGGGAAATGCAGCATTCTGTCGAGGTGTCCGTTCGAATCCACCACAACCCGATGGCTCGGCCGCATAATGACGAAATCATAAAACGGAACTTTGCGCGGTCGCAAAGATTGTTCCTCAGCAGGGAAGCAAGAAAAATGGGTATAGGAGGACGATGGAGGATGGATCTCCCATCTCTCCATCGTCCGAAGACTGGATTAGCTGTTACAGGAGTACTTGGAGACTTATGCCGGTGGCACTCACGAACGCTCGGACCGATGGGTACAGCAAGGTCTCTCAGAACCTCGGACCGCACTTCCGCTCACATCCTTGGCACGTTGTGGTAAACAGGATGAGAGCGGGTGATCTCAGGCTCTGGAGTGAGAATACGGCTGTGCTGGCGAGCCCTTACCAGAAGTAAGGGCTGGCTGAAGGAGTTGTTATAGAAGCATGTTCAAGCGAAAAGATGTTTTCTCCCCAGCAAGGATGATTTCCTGCAGGGGAGCTGAACCTCTCCTACCATCAGTTGAAATTGAACCGGATGGAACCGAAGGCGCTGAGCGGATTTCCAGGCAAGGCCCCTGCAAATGTCGGATTGGTATAGTAGGTTTTATCCGTAAGGTTCTTTATGTTGACTGCGAGATCAACTTTTTTGATGCGATAAGATGCAGCCGCGTCAAACACGACATAAGACGGCACCTTGAGAAGATTCAGCGAGTCGGCATAGGAATCTCCTTTATAGGTGACCCCGAACCCGAACATCAACCCACGAGCCAGGCCGCTCTGTATCTCGTACGTCGTCCACAGATTGCCCATGGTGGTCGCGACCCCGACGGGCCGAGTTCCAAAGACACTTCTCGTAATGCCAAGCACAGAGTTGGTGGCAACATTGCCTGCTCGTGTTTCCGGGTCCATCACCACGCCATTACCGATGATGCTCCATCCGGCAATTGGGCGAAAGCCAAGCGATACCTCCACTCCTCGCGTGCGATCCTTCCCATCTGGAGTCGGGATATTGCCGGAACCGGGCAAGGTGACGAAATAATTATTGCGGCTGGATTGAAACAGTGCCACGTTGAGATCGGCCTTTCCGTCGAAAAGCATCATTTTTGCACCCACTTCAACCTGATCCGACGTCTCGGGTGCTGTGGAGAGCGCCTGCGGCTCGGTGGACAGATTGATGAAGGCGCCAGTGCTGTAACCCGCGTAGAACGCCAGATTCTGGGTGGGCTGATACACGCCGCCTGTAGAATAGGTGGTCATGGACCTCGTTTGCACGATTTCGCGATATCGGGTGGTTGATACAGGTGCTGTCGGGTTTGCCCTTTGCAAGCCTTTATCGCTGTATTTCACCAGGTCGTTGCGGATTCCGAGGCGAATCTTGAATTGCTCGGTCAAGTCGATCTGGTCCTGCGCATAAAACGAGACCTGGTCGCTGCTGATACGTCGATCGAAAGTAGGCGCACTCCTGACTGCTTCGTTGAGTGACGTTTCCACCATCGGGTTAAAAATGTTTATGTCACGCAAGACGTAGGTCGAGCGAGCCGCATTGATGTCTACATTCTTGTATTCGAAGCCTCCCAGAAAGGTATGCTTGACAGGCCCTGTGCTCGTTTTCCAAACGAACTCATTTTGCAGGGTGGTGTAACCGGCATTATCGAACTGCTGGTACGCGGTGCGTCCCGTGCTAAACCCGCTCGAATTACCCTGATTGCCGCCGGCATTGCGCAATAGCTCGAGCGTCCGCGCATCGTAGACGAACGCGGTGCGCATGCTCAAAGTGTCCGATATGGTCCAGTGGTGCGTCAGGCCAAGCCGGTTGATGGTATGGTCTGTCTTGTTGAAGCGGCTGTAATAGCGCGTGTCGCGGGATACATTGGCGATATTGGAATTGGCATCAAAGAGTATGCCGAAATTATCGGGCTTGATTTTGAGCTCGCGGTGATCATAGTCGACATGGAGCGTCTTGTCGTCCGCCAGTCTCCAGGTGAAGCTGGGGGAAGCCTCCACAATATTGCGCTCCAGGCCGCGGAACCCGTCTGTGTGCTCCATATCCGCAATGAGACGTCCCGCCACATTCGGCAAGTAAGGGATGGCGCCTGTCACGTCCACATAGCCGTTCCGTGTACCGAAGCTGCCCAGCATGGTGCCCGCGGACAGTCCGAAGTTATATCGCGGTTGCTTCGTCACCAAATTGAGACTCCCTCCGGGACCGGCGACTCCGAACAGCGCGGAGCCGGGGCCTTTCAGTACTTCGATACGCTCGATGTCGTACATGGTGCGGAAATAGTTGTTCTGGAGGTTCCCATCCGGAATATAGTCACGGAAAAAACTGAGCGCCAAGCCGCGCGACGTAAAGCTGTTGGCAAATCCGTACCCACCGCCCATCAGTGGCTGCACGCTGCTGACATTGCGCATGGCGTCATTCATCTCGATGACACCCTGCTCCTTAAGAACGGACGCCGGCACGACATTGACTGTCGCAGGGATGTCGCGCAAGGGTGTATCTGTCTTGCTGCCAGTGCGGGCGACATCCTCGATCGTTCCTGGACGGACCCGCCCGGTAGTCACTTTGATCTCCGGCAGGGTCGCATTTTTTTCCTTCTCTTTCTCTCCGTCTTGAGACGTCACTGCATTTTGGGCTGTCGCTGCGTCTTGAGGCGTCACTGCATTTTGGACCGTCGCATCCTGAGCCGTTGCGGACAATGGCACGGATGACCATGAACAAAACAGGGTTATAGGGACCAAAAAGCGGGATATGGGCTTGACTCTGGATAACTGTTTCACTTATAGCCTCTTTTAATTTTTTTACTGCTGGCTGGCTACAAGCACGAAGGCGTTGGCTGGCTGTGGATTCTTTTTCCCAATGAAATTGGGCGGGAAATTATAATCAATTGGACATTCTTTTATCGCAGGGCAGGGTATTTTTTCAAAAATAACGATCATGCCAGCGATAGCGTCGTCAGCATGAGGATCGCAGCGGTCGTCAGGGTCGTACCAATCAACCCCGCTGCCATCAAGCGCGGACCATGCAGGCGACTCCACAATAGGGTCCCGGTAATTGCCAGCACCAGCAGGCCGCCTGCCAGCGTATCAGTGAGCAATATCCAGACATTGGACATCCCGCTTCCCTTGTGGAAGTTTGCCAGGGTCGCCCAGGCATTGGCTTCTTTCCGCTCGATATGCGTCTCGGCATCCCCTTTCCAATATTCGGCGATCACGCTGTGATTGGGCGCAATGAGCGTAATACGCCAGTTTTCCGGCTGTATGACCTGGCCCCCTCCCCATGGCACCGGCCCCGCCGGTTTTTTCTGTGTGCGCGATTTTGCATCGGGCATTTTGAATTTCTCGCGCAGCCATGATTCCAGCGCCTCCGGTGACTCGACGCTGCTGGCCGGGGGAGTGAGTATTTCGCGGATTTCATGCTGCGCCGCGAGGGGAATCTTCATTTCACTGCGGTGGTTCAGCAGAATCCCGGATACCCCGAATAGCAGGCCAAGCGCCGCGCCCCAGAGTCCCATCCAGGCATGAGTGCGGCGCAGCCACACCAGAAAGCGGCCGCGCTTCATCCCCTGTGATAAAAAGAGGTAGCCGCGTGGCTCCGTCACTATGGGACGTGCGCCCTGGCTTGCAACTTGAGACTGCCCCATGCTCTGCGCAGTTGCTGAAGCTGTAGAAGATTTGGGGGTTGCTTGCACGCCGGGTTGAACAGTGCTCATTTGTACAGGCTGCGTGTGACCTTGTGGCTCTCGACCGCGTATGCCTTGCCCTCGAACTCGCCGGGTTTGTGCATCTCGTATTTCGCTTCGATCACGTACAGGCCCGGCTCGAGCAACGAGTAGGTCACCTCCCCTTTCTCATCCGTCTGCAGATGTTTCTCCCAACCATTGGGTGCGATAACCACGATTTCGGCCTTGGGAACGGGCTTTCCTAAATAGGTGAGGCGCAACGTGTTGCCGGATTCCTGGATATCGAGCGGCAGGCTGCCCCCACTGCCGAGACGTGTATAGAGAAATCTTCTGTAGGTAGGAGACGGGATCTGCCCTTGCGGCTCGCGTATGGATTGCTTGAGCGCCTGCACCAGTACGGCGCCGTCCTGAGCCTCCTTACCTGCCGGTATCGCAAAATAATTATTCTCGCGCCTGATTTCGACAGGCTTTTCAATGCCTTTCGCGTTTACCACCGTCACCTTCGGTTCGATAATGCTATCGAGCCTGCCCGGCGAAGGCTCACGCAGATTTTCCGCGTATTCACCGAAATAAAGCCGGATGGCTACAGCTTCTTTCTCAAGCCACAGCGCATGAGCTGCGACATCCAGACTGAGCACGCAGCCGATAATGCCCATACTTGTGGCATGGATAAATTGCACGAGTTTCATCGAGCTTTTCCTTTTCTATTATTTATCAGGGATTGGAAATGATGAGTTGTTATAAGTATTTATCTTGCATCATTTTGCCGGTGCCACGTTCCACCGGGTAGACATCCCGGCCATCATGTGATCGTCGACGTGGCAGTGCAGTAGCCAGTTACCGGGCGAACGCGGAATCATATCGACCGAGGTCATGCTTGCGGGGAGCACTTCCACCACATCGGTGCGGCGGCCGTGATCGAGTACTGTCTGGGCATGCCAGTGCACGGTGTGGTTATCCGTCTCATTGCCGAGTGCCACGACGTGCCAGCGCACACGCTTTCCAATACCTGTATCGTAACCCTTGAGGTTACCAAAGATACGGCCGTTGATCGTATGCTTCATTCCGCTTTCTTCCCCGTTCTCCTCATTGAAGATCATGAACAAGGTGGTGAACTCCTGGTCCACATCATTCGGCGACGGATCGCGCCCCGATCTTGCCATGCCTTGCCGGGTCACAATGATGGTACCGACCAGGCCGAGATTCGCCTCTTCCTCTTCCATTACATGCGAGTGATACAGCCAGACGATCGATGAAGGATCGGTTGGCCCGGGACCGGAAGCCTCATCCACAACCCAGGTATAAGTGAAGGATTTCCCTGGCGGCACTGCGGCCCCGATACCTGCTCCCGCGCTGGCGGCATCGGCCCCCTCGCTTTTCTTGTCATAGAATACGCCATGCGGGTGCATGGAAAGCGGCCGGTCGGTCTTGTTCAGAAAATGAACCTTGAGGGTGTCGCCCACCTCTGCCCGAAGCTGGGGGCCCAGAATTCCCGCCCACTCCGGCTGCACCAACCGCTCCTTGTAGCGCCCATCCTTGTAGCCAAAATAGCGGTATTTGGGATATGTCAGCGTTTTGCCCCACACTCCCAATCCATCATCCGGCTTGATCAGATTCTTCCCCGATGGCGCGTAGTTCCAGGTGGCTTTTTCCGCCGCAACCCAATATTCCCTTTCCGCGGCCACTGCCTGTCCCATACCGAAAAGCGCAAGAAGACCAAGCAGCGCCATAACCCGGCCTGCATTGCAAATATTCATGTTTTTATAATACGAATGATAATCACTGCAAGATATCATAAAAATCACGACCCGACCCCTACTAACCCCTACCGGTTTCTACACCGTCAGGTCTGAGTGTCCTTAAGCGGGTCCCTCTTCGGGAGAAGCTGGCCAACACCTCTTCGATTGATCGAATCTACCCGGTGCGGGGGAGGCACTCAACGCCGCCAGGGTTGCGATACCTTTACGAAAAGTGGAAAGACTTGAGCGATCCAACAAGACGCAGGGCTTGCCTGAACGCCGGCAGTAACGCTTGACGGTGAAAAAAGCAGTATGGTTTACGCAATCCATGGGACACACAACCATGTCAGCATGGTCCAACAATACGGGCAAGTGATGTCCGGGGCCCTGAGGCATGTTCCTGTAGATGACCAGCTTACCGCCGGAAGCCTCCACTACACGGCGATATTCCGGGTACAGAGCAGCGCGTCCCCCTACACAGAGAACGCAGCGCCCTCCGATACCGGATCCCTCGCACGCGCCGTCTCCTTTTTCACTGGAAGCGGCAGAAGGTGAATGCTCAAAAGAAAACGACGCAGGCGGAGCGCATTCCCTGATCAGTGGAAACCCATCCGTTTCGGCGACCTCCCGTCCGACACGATTTTCGGGATCGACTCGATCGGATGAGAGTGAAGGAACAAACTTGCTATCTGGCGGCAGCTTGTCGGCAGGTACTGGTTTCGATCTCTCAATCGCAGGCGACGATCGCCCCAGTCGCGCTACCCGCGTCAGCCTTGCAGGGGTAAAAAAAGGGTTGCTGTCCTGCCCCCTGAAAAATTGCCTGATAACCGCGACCAGATTTTTTCCGAGCAACGCCTGCAATATATGCGAAGGCTGTCCACGGCGGAGGGGTAAATTCGGGGAAGGAGAGGAATTACCCTGGCCGGAGGCTGCGGGATCGCGGTGCTCCGGTTCAATCAGGGCAGAAGCGGGAACACAGAGATTAGCCAGGGATGTTGCCTTAAGCTGTTGCACAGCCCATACTCCGGACAGGTCAGAAAGCTGGCTTGCCCTGTATGGGCTGGCTGGCTAAAAGTCAAAAAAGGTAAAAAGATTGAACAAACTCGAATAAGGGCCGCCGCTGGAAAAAGCAATCCAGCGGCATCATGAACAAATCTACATCTGGCTCTGCAGCCAGTTCTGGATACCCACCTTCTGCATCACATCCAACTGCGTTTCCAGCCAGTCGATATGCTCTTCAGTATCTTCCAGGATTTCTTTCAGAAGCTCCCGCGAAACGTAATCCTTCGCTGCTTCACACACGGCGATTCCACCAAGCAGCGTCTCGCGTGAAATCATTTCAAGCCTGAGGTCGCAGTCAACGCATTCCTCCGCTTTCTCACCAATCAAGAGCTTGCCCAGTTCCTGCAGGTTGGGCAACCCTTCCAGAAACAGGATACGCTTGATGAGCATATCGGCATGCTTCATCTCTTCTATGGATTCCTCATATTCCAGCTTGCCAAGCTTGTCGAAGCCCCAGTTTTCGTACATGCGGGCATGAAGGAAATACTGATTGATGGCCGTCAATTCATGCTGCAACTGGCGGTTAAGCCACTGGATAATGTCTGCGTTGCTCTTCATGTATGCCTCCTCAGGCGAGATCTCGAATTAACGAGTGGGTTTATGTGGAATGGTGTTGAACCACGTTTTTCTGCATCAGTGCCTTTTCCAGGACCTCCTTCGCGTGGCATGCGCATATTCCGCACTGCTCGCTCACACCCAGGCAAGTCTTTAAATCCCGCATCCGGTCGGCACCTCGATGAATGACGGCTTCGCGGATTGCGGTATCGGTTACACCTTTGCAGACACAAATATACATGATGAGCGCCCTAAGTCTACTATTCCCTGCTATTCGTCCAGTATTTCTGCTATTTGGTTAAAATGAGCTTACCGTTACGGGTACGCCGCAAGCGGTATTGCTCGCCCTGATGCTGAATAAACACCTCATCACCGTGTGAAAACAGCGCATCGCTGTAGATGCGTCGAGTCCGATCCAGCATGGCGAACTTCTGTTTATCCGCGTTGGTTTCCGGAACTGTGAGTAACTTATCCATGGCGCCGTTTCCGCAGTTATTAATGAGAATGATTCGTATTATAGGCGACTTTGGGTGAAATGCAAGGAGTGAATAAAAAATTTTCTTGATATTTTTCAACAGATCGATCGAAGGATCGCAAGCGATTTGCGTTGACTTCAAGTGTAGAGTCAGATACTCATATCCGGCCAGGTTATCGCCGGTATAATACCGGTCGGCATATGATTTATTTTCGCATCACACCCTACAACATCACCATTATTCGCATCCTGCATGCTCGCATGGATACTTCCCGTCATCCGTAGAACACCCGCGCAAAGCTATCCCCTGCGCTAAATGCAAAAATTTTCCGTTCTTCCACATGAAATGGCCGCAAGTCTCTGGCGCAACAGAGACTTGATTACTGCGCTTACCAAACGTGAAGTCATCGGCCGCTACCGCGGCTCTGTCATGGGCATGGCGTGGTCCTTCTTCAATCCCCTGCTCATGCTCGTGATTTACACGTTCATATTTTCAGTGGTATTCAAGGCGCGCTGGGGAGTGGGTGGAGAAGAAAGCAAAACGGATTTCGCGATTATTCTTTTCGTCGGCATGATCGTGCACGGCCTGTTCGCCGAATGCGTCAACCGCGCGCCCGCATTGATCCTGTCGAATGTCAATTACGTGAAGAAAGTCATTTTCCCGCTGGAGATACTCCCGTGGGTAGCATTCGGCTCTGCGCTGTTTCACACGGTCATCAGTGTTGGCGTGCTGTTGCTTGCACAGCTCCTCATCAGCCATCAATTGCCCTGGACCGTGATCCTTTTCCCCTTGGTCCTGCTTCCTCTCATTTTTATTTCGATGGGCTTTGCCTGGTTTCTGGCAGCATTTGGCGTGTTTGTACGCGATATCGGGCAGCTTACGGGAATGTTTACCACGGTATTACTGTTTCTTTCCCCCGTGTTTTATCCCTTGAGCATCCTGCCCAAAGAATATCAGGGTTTATTACAGCTTAACCCGCTTGCATTTATCATCGAGGAAGGAAGAAAGGTGCTCGTCTTCGGACAACTGCCAGACTTCGAGCACTGGAGCGTCATGATGGTTGCCTCCTTGCTGGTGGCGTGGGCAGGATTTGCCTGGTTCCAAAAAACCCGCAAGGGATTTGCCGATGTTCTCTAAAGGAGAAAACGTCGCCAAATCGGCGACCCCGCTCGCTCGTGAAACAGCGGAAAAGAATCTCGAAACAAACAGGGAAAATAAAGAGGCAGGGGCAAGCTCCAGCGATATCGCCATCAGCGTTCGCGGCATTTCAAAATGCTACCAAATCTATGACACCCCTCGGGATCGGCTAAAGCAGTTCATCATCCCTCGCCTTCAGCATCTGATGGGGCGACAAGTTCGACAGTATTTCCGCGAGTTTTGGGCGCTCAAGAATATTTCTTTTGAAGTAAGGAAAGGTGAAACCGTAGGCATTATCGGCCGCAATGGATCAGGCAAATCAACACTATTGCAGATAATCTGCGGCACGCTGGCACCGACTGCAGGAGGTGTAGAAACCAGAGGCCGCATCGCCGCCCTGCTGGAGTTGGGTTCAGGCTTCAATCCAGAATTTACGGGGCGTGAAAACATCTACATGAATGGCGCGGTACTTGGACTGACTCGCGAGGAAATCGACGGACGATTCGACTCGATCGTATCGTTTGCCGACATCGGCCAGTTCATCGACCAGCCGGTCAAGACCTATTCAAGCGGTATGTCTGTGCGCCTTGCCTTTGCAGTGCAGGCCCAGGTTGATCCGGATATTCTAATCGTGGACGAAGCACTCTCCGTAGGAGATGTAAGATTCCAGGCAAAGTGTTTCGCGCGCCTGCAGCAACTGAAAGATAACGGCACGAGCGTATTGCTGGTCACCCATTCAAGTGAACAAATCGTCACCCATTGCTCCAGTGCGATCTTGCTGAATAATGGCATGAAGCTTGAAAATGGTGAGCCCCGGCGCGTTGTAAACCGCTACCTGGATCTGCTGTTCGGCAAGGAAAGACGCAACATCGACTCCCCCCAAGCTCAGCCAGGAGATATATCTCAGGAAGACACAGGATATGCTGAGGCTGCATATCAGCTAAGCACTGGCGACGATGTCTTTCAAACCCGCAATGGGTATAACATGCACGAGTATCGTTGGGGTGATGGGACTGCCTCCATTCTGGATTTCCACCTTGCGGCTGACGGGGAACCCTATCCCTCAGCAATTACCGTGGGACAGACTGTCACGCTTGCAGTGTCCGTCAAATTCCATAGTGATATGCTGCGACCGATATTAGGTATCACCATCAAAACGAAGGATGGCGTAACCATTTCTGGCTCTAATTCTGAGATGGCGGATGTAGCAGACCTGCGAGTGCTTGTAAAGAAAGGGGCAACCCTGGTTGGCAAATGCAGTTTCCGCTGCGGACTGGGTGCAGGTGATTACTTTATTTCGCTCGGCCTTGCGACACGGGAGAATGAAGAAATCATCCCCCATGATCGGCGTTACGACTCGATACATTTTATCGTCGAGCCACATATCAAATTCCATGGATTGGCTGACCTCGCTCTTGACTTATCGATTTCCCAAATAACAGAGCCGAATTTGGTTTAAAAGTGATCCAAAGCTGCACAAAACCTTCATGCTCGTTGAACTCCGAGCATAAAAAAGAGTGTACAAGCTCCTTGTACCATACCGAGCAAGCGGAGTTTGTAAAAGGTGGATGTGTTGTGTTATTCCAATTAAGTAAATATCGATAAAGTAGAAGATTTATTTGTTATTTAAAAGATTCCGATGAAAAATTTAACTCTTAACCCGGACTATGTGTTTGACGTAGAAAAAAGCATCTGGTCAAGACCAAATTACTCAGGCATAGCGTACAGTGACGGGGATGAAGTAGAGCTTCATATTGCAGAAATAATCAATCGTGTATCCGATATTACAGTTTTATCTCCAGAGCTACGACAACATTGCATAGATTGGCCCACGCTCTATCATCTATTTGGTACTCGTGCCAACATTTTGCGTCCGTTCGCAGCCGCTCTCACTGGCGATATTCTTGAGATCGGCGCTGGTTGCGGCGCAATCACCCGCTACTTAGGCGAGTCCGGTGCAAACATTCTGGCTCTTGAAGGGAGTCCACGGCGCGCGACTATTGTTCGCTCCAGAACTCGTGATCTCGAAAACGTTACCGTGCTGGCGGAAAAATTCGACCAGTTTGAGTGTGACCATCAGTTCGATGTAATTACTCTAATTGGTGTGCTCGAGTACGCCAATCTCTTCACGCCTGGTCGCAATCCGCCACTTGCCATGCTTCAGCGCGTCCGATCTTTAATGAAACCGGAAGGCAAGCTGATAATCGCCATTGAGAATCAGTTAGGGTTGAAATATTTTGCCGGCGCTCCTGAGGACCATATCGGTCAACCCATGTATGGTATTGAGGGGCGATACAACCGAAACCAACCACAAACTTTTGGCCGTGCAATGCTTGCTAGCTTACTCGAAGAAGCAGGCTTTTCCACTGTTGAATTTCTAGCCCCATTCCCCGATTACAAGCTTCCTGTTTCGATACTTACAACCGAGGGTATTGGCGATAAACGGTTTGACGGTGCTGCGTTAGCTTGTCAGAGCGTAAGGCGCGACCCCCAACTCCCGTTAAGCACGAACTTCTCACTTGAGATCGCTTGGCCAGAGATATTCAAGAATAGGCTGGCCCTCGATATGGCAAACTCCTTCCTAGTCGGCGCATCGTTATTGCCAGAACCCATTGTTAAACCGGGAGTCCTTGCATATCACTATACTACTGACAGAGCTCCCCAATATTGTAAAGAAACGGTATTTGAACGTACTGACGGAAATATGGTAGTTGTTAATTATCATATGTTAAGCAGTAAACCTCATATTGAGGCGGTAGATCAACTTATACGTTTTAAGTATCCTCAGAAAGCAGCATATGTGAGAGGCACGACTCTGTCTCTGGAGTTTGTAAAAATAGTTACCAGAGAAGGTTGGTCAATTGAAGAAGTGGCGGCATTTATTCAGCGCTATATTAATATGCTTTCCCTCATTGCCGAACAAAAAAAATATGCAGTGAGCATGTCACAATTGACCGATAAGCTGCCTCCTGAATTTTTTGATATTACCCCTCAGAATATTATCATCGATCATAATGGGCAACCCAATATCATAGATGACGAGTGGTCAATGAATGGAGGCATTGAACTCGGCTGGCTCCTGTTCCGTTCCTTATTACCGATAATAGAGTCAGTGCGTTTTGCCGAGAATTCGACAGGGCAAACCTTTTCACGAGGCGGTTTTGTTAAATCCGCGCTGGAAGCCGCGGGGTTTCCCCTCACAAAACGAAGAGTGCCGAAGATTCATAGAGCTAGAGTTTACTGTTCATCGACTGGTAACGGGACGCAACTCTCAAGAATTTTTGAACCAGTGGTCAGAACAGCCGTTACCTGCCAACTCTGTAACTAATCGCGATGAGCAAATCGCTAACCTTGAACAATCTATAATCGAGCGCGATAGACGGCTAGCGGACCTCAGTCAAGCTCATCTTCGAATTAACGCACGAATTACGGCTATAGAAAATAGCACGTTTTGGAGGATGACGTCCCCCCTACGACGAGCGCTGACGAGGAAGCCTACCCTGAGAAAGTTTGGAAGACATGCTGCTGAGCTTATCTGGTGGACGAAAAAACTGGAGCTAGGAAAGAAACTGCGAGAATTGAATACACCCGCCATTACACGTGCTGAAACACCCCACCTTGCACCTCCCACTGATGATTATTGTTTGGTTGTTCCTTTAGATTATTCCATAGGTAATTGGGATGCTGTACCTAGCATAGCGGTTATATGTCATATGTACTACGTGGAATTGGCTGAGGAAATCAAGCGATATCTTACAAAGATTCCGTTTCCATTTGATTTATTCATCACAACTGATTCGCAAGAAAAGCAATTAGCAATTGAGAGCCATTTTAATGATTGGAACAAAGGAGCAATCGAGATTCGGATTGCTCCAAATCGAGGTAGAGACATAGCACCAAAATTGATTGCATGTAGAGATGTATATGACAGATATGAATTTATTCTCCATATCCACACCAAAAAGTCGCCGCATTATGAGCTATTGCGAGGATGGCGCTCTTATCTATTTGAAACGCTTCTTGGATCGAAAAAAATCGTGGAAAGCATATTTGAAGCGTTCAGAAGCGATTCCAAGCTTGGAATGGTGGCGCCACAGCATTTTGAACCGGTAAGGCATTCAATCGGGTGGGGCTGGAATTTCAAGAACGCGGAAAGGTTTGCTCGCAGATTAGATATAAAAATATCGTTGAATGGAAGACTAGACTTTCCGTCAGGTTCAATGTTTTGGGCTAGATCAGCTGCACTAAAGCCTCTGCTAGATTGTAATCTTTGCCTAGACGAATTTCCAAGTGAAGCCGACCAAGAAGATGGAACTCTAGGTCACATCATCGAACGTCTATATTTCTTTGTGTCCGAGCGTGCAGGCTACCGCTGGATAAAAATAGCTCAACCATCTTTGATGGGCCGAACAGAAGGAATGAAAAATGTCCAAAATCAGAAGGAACTATTAAACTTTATCAAGGACACTCAGTACGGGCTTCTAAAATCCAGGAAGTCACAAGTCCTTAAATTACCCTTCATAACCTCCAGAAACAGTTCTCTGGATAGGAAAAGAGACTTGGAGTTGCTCGCTTACGAGAGGTCTAGTTACAAATTTATAGATTTTCCACAGTTCCAACGTCAGCTGAAGCTCCATATGGAAAAAAAAGACAGCTTAATTGATTTTGACGATGATTTTTACCTTAACGTCAATCTAGACGTGGCAGCGACTGTAGCTAATGGCGTTTTCTCTTGCGGTTTCATACATTATTGCTTAAGAGGCCAAGATGAAGGAAGAATCTGGAGTGACAATCAGTTAAAACGGAGATTTTCCATCTCACCGAATTTTCCCGAAGGCTTCACTGCACCCGTCTATATTCGTCCACTTCCACAGTCCAACATCGACCTAAGCCATTTGCCTAGAAGTCAAGGAACATTTTTATTAATATTTTTTTCTCATTTACAAGACGATCTTTTTTTCGCAGGCTACACCGCATTTTTCCAGGATTTTAAGCCCCTTTTTGGAAAGTTTTCTAAAGTCGTCCTTTCTGTAGAAAGTGATAGATTCGATCCTCGCCTTGCGAAGCGGTATTCAGACCAGATTGAAGTAGTTCAGGCAAAAGAACTTGAGAGACTTAAATATCAACCCGATCTTATAATTGCTTTCAATAGTCAACTTTTCATTAAGGCGTTGCAAATTTGCAATAATCCAAATAGAACCGTTTATTATTGCCAAGATTTCGAGTCTGGATTTTTTCCCTATGGGGCAGAATATGTAGAAGCTGAGAGAGCAATTGCCTCATCGCATAATATCATTGTATCCACAGAACTCCTTAAGAGCTTTTTCATCAGTAGACAATTATTAGACAAACAAAGAGTTTTCACTACTAGTCCTAAAATTGAGCCTCTTGACGTGCGGGCAGAAAAAACAAAGCGCCTGTTCTTTTATTTTCGCCCCGAGTCTTTTCATCGAAGAAATCTTCCACAAACTATTATGGAAGCTGTCGAGAACTTTTGCAGGAAACATATTGGATATGAAATATTTTTGGTGGGATCAGTCGACACTCGCTACTCCTATAAGATAAATGGAACACCAGTGTATGTTATTAATAAACTACCGAGGAAAGATTATATTCAGCTAATTTCTTCCTGTGACCTAGTGGTCTCAATGATTTATTCTGCTCACCCCGGCGTAATAGCGTTTCAATCTGCCGCATCTGGAATACCTACTATCACAAACGTGTTTGAAAACAGAGATGCAAGTCTATTGAAGCAAATCTCAGAAAATATCCTACCCTATGACCCTATTCGGGAAGATCTTTTAGAAATCATTGAAGTAGCGCTAACCATGCCAAAAGGGAAGAAGTCGTTTAACGACAGACTGTATTCCGGCCACAACACGCAATCGCTTAGCGACTTTATCGATATCGTACTCTCATCTGAATCCGCAGTTACAAATGGAAGCGGGAAGATAAATCAAAATTGGGTTGAATCAAACCTAACGCAGCGCAAGTTTGTGAAACAACGTTGAAGACTCTACGACACTTATTTGATTTGTTAAATTTTCAACTAATAAAGCAATCCAGTTAAGTCAGGGTCCACACACCCTGATGGAGTTGCCCACCGAACGCGTAATTAGTTTCATTAGCAAGACATTGAGCTAATACCCGTTACTCGTCTAGTATGTAATATGAATTCTGTCCTTAAGGTATTCTAAGATCAAGAAGCTCAGTGAAAGAACAGAGACTGCCAGAATTAATTCATTCCATTTGGTCTAACAAACTGTTGCGCCAGATATACAGGAATCTACCGCTACCCTGGTATTTCAAGCATCGGCTTAAGGACATATATCTGGGTCGGCCCGGTGCGTGGAAGGTCTTCATCAAAAATGTTTCCCGGTTTGACCGTAATCCTGATGCCCTGCCTTCTGTAGCCGCGAGCACATACCAGTATGATCCGGCGCAGCGGTGGATATTGGTGGTGGATTCGTCAGTGCTTTCGACCGACGAGGATAACGGCGCTCATCCCATGCTGACGCTCCTTCATCTGCTGCGAGAGATGGGGTTTCATATGACCTTTGTTCCGGATTCAACCGAGCTGCTTCGCGAGGAAGCACTTGAAAAACAAGGTATTCATCTTCTCCGCGGACTCGATGCGGTCCCCCTCCATCTGAGGACCGAAGGGGGGAAATATCATCATGTACTGTTACATGGACCTGTGACAGCGTTCCGGCACTTACCCTACGTGCGGGCATACGCGCCCTATTCAAGGGTCATCTATTGGATGGTCAATGCGCAAGCGGCCGTTCGTCCCGCCGATCCTTCTTTTCCCGATGACAGCATCGAACTTCATCGACTCGAACTTTTCAACACCACGTGCGCGGACCTCGTACTCGTAGCCGGTGATAAGGAAAAAAATAATCTTTTTGCGGTGCAACCTGAAACAAAAATCGCCTTGGTGCCAGGTTTCCCAACTCTTCATTCTGATGACAGAATCAGAAAACAATGGGCCAATATCTTTTCAGCACCCGATACGCCGCTCCTTGATTGGAGTCTTGAAAACAACGAAGCCAAATTTCCAGTTTTTCCAAGGGATGGAGAGCACAATTCCACCCCTTCGGGAAGCGCAATATGAGCAGTTCGGGAGAAACGCCCCCGCAGATGTTACGGGTACTCATAGCCGGAATATGTCTTGCCGACAAGGAGAACCTTGCTGTTGACATCAGCCAGGAATTTGCTGGCAGCAAGGACTGGGCAGTCGAGCAGCAATGGGTCTCATTGGGAAAAAACCTGCCAAAACCGGAAATCACATCTCTCACCGTACAAAGACTGGAGACTCCCGCACCCAAATTCCTGTTGCTGAATCGACTATTAAAAACAATCAATCTGTACGATTTCGAATACATCATTGTCAGTGATGACGACATCGTTCTACCAGTTAATTTCCTCGATTCCTATCTTGCGCTGGTATCGCACCATAATTTCGCGATCGCGCAGCCTGCAAGAACTCATGAAAGCTATATCGATCATCCATTTGTGGAGCAACTCGATGGAATCGACGCCCGCTGGACTCGTTTTGTCGAAATCGGGCCTTTATTCTCTTTACATCGTAGTGCCTTTGATTACATTCTGCCTTTTGATGAGGCAAGTCCCATGGGCTGGGGCAATGATTTTGTATGGCCAGTTTTGGCTGAGAAACACAGTCTTAAAATGGGAATTGTCGATGCCGTACCGGTTGCCCACAGCTTGCGCAAACCGGTGGCGTATTACGACTATGCGTCAACCGCAAAGACCATGAACGATTATCTCTCAAGGAAACAGCATCTATCCAAAAAAGATGCGTTCTTCATACTCGAATCCTATGCCTGACCGCTCCCTTTTCCCAGAACATAGTTTGGCAGTACCGTTACTGAGCGTAGTAATCTGTACCTACAACCGTGCATCGCTATTGGCTCAGGTGCTGGAGAGCTTGTGCGAACAAACGCTGCCTGCAGAGCGTTTCGAAGTTGTAATAATAAACGACGGATCAACCGACGACACGAAGGCTGTGGCGGATGCCTATGCTAAAAAACTCCCTCTGCGCTATCTCTATCAGCGTAATGCCGGATTGGCTAGTGCGAAGAATCACGGCCTTTTTGCCAGCCGGGGTGATCTCGTATTTTTTCTGGATGACGACGACATTGCTTCCGAAATCCTCCTGGAAGAGCATGTCAAAACGCACCTGAAATTTCCAGCTGAACATTACGCAGTACTGGGTTACACCGCTCTCGACCCGGAAATCAGCGAGAATCCGCTCATGCATTTCGTCACCGAAGTAGGTTCTTTTTTATTCTCCTATCCGTCTCTAAAGCATGGAGATATTCTCGATTACTCTTATTTCTGGGGTGGGCGTTCCTCCTGCAAGCGCTCCTTCCTGCTGGAGCATGGCGTATTCAATCCTGTTTTCCGCTTTGGCGCAGAGGATCTCGAACTGGGCTATCGGCTCTCGAAGCACGGATTGCGGGTGATTTACAACAAGAACGCTGTGTCCATCATGGTCAGGAAGATAAGTTTCGATGCTTTCTGCCATCGGCTGGAACGCCAGGGGTCCTCCAATTACGTCATGAGTAGGCTTCACCCTGAACCGGAAATCCAGCGATGGGCAGAAATCATCGACCTGGATAAAAACTGGGCGATGATAAACAGGCACTATGACGCCATCGTCAGATCAGCCCGTCATCTCGATTCAATTGCCAACCTGAAATTGGCGGCAGGTTTCGATCTCGATGATGAAACCCGCAATCTCGTCTATCGGGGATACTGGGCGGCCTTTAAGGCGTGCAAGCTGAAAGGAATTGTGAACAAGAGAAACCTTGCATGATATAGGTGAAGGTTCGCGACGCGCAGTGAGACGTACGCAATGAGACGTAAAGAGGCATTCCTTTACAATTTCTGGAAATACTTTTGATGTCACTGTATCCATAGGATAAGCAGAACTTTTGCGCGCACCAAGCACTAAAATTCGAAAATTAGCGAATAGCTACGCTCGTATCGCCGCGGCAGCAAAATATTTTCGGCAGCATCCTGAAGTTCTAAAGGGATATTTCTCGTTCGCTCGAAAACTGGGCCTGCTGAACGCCTTATCGCGCTTTAGCAAGAGCCTCAGACGAGGTGGAGCTCGCCGTATACTTGCGCCGCAGGTTGGAACTACGCAATTGCGGTTGCGGCTAAGTTCCAGTGATCCCGTCATTATCCTGGCCATGCCATGCCAACTCAGTGCAGCCAACCGCATCGCGAATGCATTATCCCGCGCTGGAATCGCTTCGAGGATCGTGCAAGGATCATCCATAGAGAGGTATGATGAGCGTACCCATTTTGTCATCAACGCTCCAGCGTTTGTGCATCTTCCCGCTTCTTATATTGCCGTCCAGGTGGAGGATTCAAGCAAGGCGGACATGTTTACTGAAGCCTACCTGCAAATCCTGCAAAATGCGTCTGCCATTCTCGACTACTCAACCGCAAACATTGCCTTTGTTTCGCGCAAGGGCCTCGATCCACGCCGGATTTTCTATCTTCCCCTGGATAGCTACCCGGACAACACGGATTACTTCTTCTACCGATTCCTGTTGGCAACGGATAATATTTCGTTCGAGGAGTTCTGGCACTTGGCGGGGCACAAAGCCGAACTGCCAAGTGACACCGTCTGTCTTAGCTTGCCTGAATATGTAGAACGCGCCGCAGCATTTAACGAAGAAAATCGTTTCGGGTTTTCATGTTTTCCTGGACTAAGGCATACCCAAAGCTGGATCGGTTGCGCGCTGAGCTACAAGTACCTCATCATGCTAGCGCGCGAGCAAGGTCTGCGGCAAATCATGATCTGTGAAGACGATGTCGAGTTTCCATCCGATTTTGAGATGCGGTGGCGAGACATCCGAGAATGCCTGAATGAGGCTGACATTACCTGGGATATATTCGCAGGTTTGATAGCCGATCTGGATAAGGACGTTGATGTGTTGGGTCTATACAAATTCCGGGGTCAGCAGTTGGCAGTCATCAATAAGCTGATGAGCATGGTTTTCAATGTTTACAGTGAACGCGTCTACGATACGATTGCGCGGTGGGATCAAAATAACCACGACGTGACAACGAACACGATAGATCGCTATCTTGAAAGGCAAGGGACACTCAACATACTGACGGTCGATCCGTTTCTGGTCGGGCACAAGGAGTCTCAGCAATCCACGATCTGGGGCGTTGAAAATACCCACTATACTGATCTTATCAAAGCCAGTAATCAGTTATTGAAAGAAAAGATTCTCATCCACAAGAAAAACGCCAGCTTCCCCAAATTCACGCTTGGATGCCCAGACCTCCCACTACGCGATGTCACGCACCAACACCGGGACCAGGAGTTGTAGACGCAAAAACAGCATTCGCAGAGTGGATCTGGAGCGAATACGACTGGTGATCAGATTTATTGATTGCTGCGACAGCGCTGACTCATGGTCTGAAGGTTGCTACCAGGAATGTTCAACATTTTGTCCCGGCAGGTGTGGATGTGATTAACCCATTTGAAGCTCGATCCAAAAACCGCACTTCAGGAGCATAATCACCCTCGTGGTTGCTTGTGTCGCACACATAATAACTTCCCTTCAATAAAACAGATAAAGGATTTGTGCGGCTTATGTTTTGGAAGAAGAAGCGTTTTACGCGGAAGAACTGTCAGGCGAGATGGATGATAATTCGAATCCCCTTTGCGTCTCGGTTGTAATCGTCAATTACAATGCCGGGCAAACCTTGGTGGATTGTATTGAATCAGCACTGCCACAGGTGACTGAAGTGCTGATAGTGGACAACGCCTCCTCGGATCGAAGCCTCGAGCTCTGCGCCGAGCGCTTTCCCAGCGAAGTAAAGCTTAAAATCATGCGCAACGCAGCCAATCTCGGTTTTGCCGCAGCCTGCAACCTCGGGGCCAAAACTGCTTGCGAGCCTCATGTTCTGTTTCTCAACCCCGATTGCATCCTGAGTAAAAATTCGGTGCCACGCCTGCTCCATGTATTGGAAATGACCCCCCAAGCCGGCATGGTGGGTGGGCTTTTAATCAATCAGGATGGGACCGAGCAGGCAGGAGGGCGTCGTGCCGTGCCGACACCATGGCGCTCGCTTGTGCGCGCTTTTGGTTTGTATCGTCTTGAACGTTACTGGCCCCGGCTGTTTTTTGATTTTCATCTGCATAAGCAGTCTTTACCACTGGGGCCACTAGAAGTGGAGGCTATTTCCGGCGCACTCATGCTGGTGCGGCAGGAGGCAATCCGGGAAGTTGGCCCTTGGGATGAGGGTTATTTTCTTCACTGCGAGGATCTCGACTGGTGCATGCGCTTCCGGGAAAAAGGCTGGAAGATACTTTTCGTGCCTGATGCGCCGGTAGTGCATCATAAGGGAACATGCAGCAAATCCCGGCCGATATTCGTGGAATGGCACAAGCACAGGGGAATGATGCGCTTCTATCGCAAGTTCTTCCGGCAGGAATATCCCGGCGCTCTGATGTGGCTGGTGGCAGTGGGAATATGGTTGCGTTTCGGGGCGATAGCCACAGTTCATTGCATGCAGCATGTGGGGAGGCTGGCGCAATCGAGGTGAAATCAGCAGCCTGCTTCCGGGACCTTTTCTGATCTCCGGTTCCGATCCTGTGGAATCCACGGCATTGCTTCCCGCGCTGACAAATCAAATGGCTGATCCGGGCTCCAACCATACAATCATGGTCACAGGCGCTACCAGTATCATCGGCGGATTCCTGCTGCCGAGCCTGCTGGATGCGGGCTATGAGGTTCATGCGATCAGTCGTCGGGGGGCGAAAGTAGTGCCCTCCAATAAAAAATTGATCTGGCATCAGGCAGACATTAGCCAGCCAGAACAGATACCTGACGTAAACGCACAAATTCTCATTCATCTCGCCCCGCTCTGGCTCCTTCCACCGCTGCTGCCGGTACTGAATACGCTTCAACTCAAACGCGTGATCGGCTTTGGTTCCACCAGCGTGTTCAGCAAATCGCATTCCGCCCATGCGGCAGAAAGAAAGGTGGCAATCCTGCTGGCGGAAGCGGAAGAGGCTGTCCGCCACTTTTGCAGTGCGTCCAGAATTGAATGGACAATATTTCGTCCAACACTGGTTTATGATTGTGTTCGCGACAAGAATATTACGAGAATTGCAGGCTTTATCCGTCGTTACGGCTTTTTTCCATTAATCGGACAAGCTGCCGGGCTGCGGCAACCGATCCATGCGGCAGATCTCGCGGAGGCGTGCATGACCGCGCTCTTCCAGCCTCTGACTTTCAATAAAGCCTACAACCTGAGCGGCGGCGAGACTTTAAGCTACCGCCAGATGGTGGAGAAAATTTTCAGTTCACTCGGCAAGCCCGCACATTTCCTGATCGCCCCCCTGTGGCTCTACCGGCTGGCGATACGTTCAGCCATGCTGCTCCCCGGCAAGCAAGAGATCACAACCGAAATGGCAACACGAATGAATGTCGACCTCTGTTTTGACCATACGGAAGCGACCGGCGATTTCGGTTTCGCGCCAAGAGCGTTCTCACCTGAATGGGGCAGCAGGCAGGAAAAGTGATGGCAGCTCTCGGAAAAATAGGAAAAATAGATATTCCCGACCACGAGATCGAAATAAAGGCAATTCGCGCGCAGGGCGCAGGCGGGCAGAATGTAAACAAGGTATCGAGTGCCGTTCATCTGCGCTTCGACATTACCGCTTCATCGCTATCCGATATTCATAAGGAGCGCTTGCTGAAGCTCCACGATCAGCGTATCACCCGGGAAGGCGTGATCATTATCAAGGCTCAGCAGTATCGCAGCCAGGAGAAAAACCGGGAGGAGGCCTTAAGACGCCTGCACGAACTTGTCGACAGCATCGTTGAGTTGCCGCGAAAGCGCAAGCCGACCAGACCGACGCCGAGCTCCCAGAAAAAGCGGCTGGATAGCAAGACACACAAAGGCCAGATCAAGATCATGAGAAAGAAATGGGTGTCGGAGCCGGTGTCGTGATGGTATCCGAAGCTTCTTCTCGGCATGTTTCAATGAGTGGAGGCCAGTTCGTTTCCGTCTTTGTCCGAGTCAAGTGGGCGGCTTTGTGAGCTTACAAGATGCGAACCTCGTACTCCCGGATGCACCTCCGTTTTGGGAATGGATACCGATATTATCGTGGGAAAAATAACGGAAAAAGCTGTCCCGACATTCTGTTCGCTGGAAATCCTGATCTGTAGTTTGTTGTTTTCGGCTACGGTCTTGACGATCGATAAGCCTATTCCGCTCGAAGTCCTGTTATGCAGTGCCGCTCGCGGAGTGTAAAAATATTCATCGAAAATATGCGGCAGGTCTTTTTCGCCGATTCCTATCCCATGATCGGTAACGGTTACTGTATCGTATGAACCTGCGCCTTCAAGGGCAGCTACAATTTCTACCGTTGTGTTGTCATATGAATAAGCGATAGCGTTTGAAATGACATTTTCAAGCAGTATTTCAAGCTGATTGGGAATGCCTTCAACGGCGAAGTCCTGGAGCGATACCTTTACGTCGATATGGCGGGAACTGGCGATCGGCCCTAGTTTATCGATGCATTTGTGGATCACTGTTTCAATGCTGACCTGCTCTCTTGCATTATTGTCACGCGCCGCGGCTTTCAACCGTTCCAGCTTGAGAACATCCAGAATGAGGGCGGCCATGCCGGAAGCGCGATGATCGATCTTCGATATCACTTCTCTTATTTCGGGTGATACCTCGCCGCAATATCCTCCTTTTATGAGGCTTATCTTGCTGCGGATAGCATCGAGCGGGGCTTTAAGCTGATGTGTCATCAGCACCGCATACCGGTCTTTCTCCACTTGCGCACGCCTGATTACTTCGTAGGCATCGACAAGATTGTGCTCATGAATGCGCACTACAATCGCCAGTCTTGAGACGACATACCAGACAATGATAAAGAGCACATCGAGCGTAAACATCCACAGGAAAATATTGATCTTGAGCGGACTCAGAACGGATATGCCAGGATCGATTGTCAGCGCTTGCGGCGCCATAAAAATAAGCGGATGTTCATCCAGCAAAACAGTGGCATACATGACGCATACCAGAGCAGTCACCACCAGGCTTTCCAGGGTCGAGAAAAAGATGCACGCCAGCGTTATATGCAGCACGTAAAAGAAGGGAGCCGGAGTCGCGATGCTGCCGATAAAATGCACGACTACCGACAGACATAGAAGATCGACAATGATCTGAGCCCAGATATTTATGACGGGCGAGTTATATTTTGTGTGCCGCTGAAAATCCAGAGCTTGAATGTAGATGACATTTGCAATGAATAATACCAGCGTTACCGCAAGCGGCCACCCTTGCTGGTGGGTAATGCCGATTTTCGTAAGCTCGTCCGAGGCAATGAGCGCGAGCACCTGAAAAAGCAGAAGAACTCCGATAACGCCCCACCGAAAGATAATAAACCATCGGGCATTATTGATTAATACTTCATCGCTGAGCTTGGCGCCGTTTGTCCCCACTCCGGGAAGCGCGAAGCGATTTTTGTCGGACAGATTCCAGGAAAACTTGACAACCGCCATGGTTAAAGTCTCCGGGAAAATTTTGCTTCAGGGTTCGTTATTCTCCAGCCGGCTACGAATGATCGATAAAAAACTGATCGGCTCGACCGGTTTTTCCATGATCAGAATCCATTCATCAGAGAGGCCAGTGAAATAAGGGCGAATTTCCTCGCCGAGTGAAGTCATGAATATCAGGTGAAGCTCGGGGAAACGTTTGTGTATTTCCACATACGCTTCCAGACCTATATCCATTGTTTCAACCATCACGTCGAGAATTGCCAGATCAGGGGGATTGGTTGAATTCCATAGCGACACCATGAAATCATTCATGGTCTGGTAACTTTCGACTGCATACCCGTTTGCTTCCAGGATTCGCCTGACAGTATCCCGAATATCCGGATCATCATCGATATGCGCGATCCTTTGCGCCCCTGTGCTTCCTTGAGCTGATGCCGATCCCGGTGCCTGGCCCGGGAGTTTGTCAGCGTTCTGTTGTTGGATAGACGCATGCATGGCACTTCCTCCAGTCACAATTAAAATACTTGCAGATGCCCCACATTATTCAGTATAGAGCAAGCCTGTGTGAAGAATGTTTCAGGTAGGTGTTAAAATTTTGTGAAGAGGGTAACCTGGCCATCGAAAGGCCAGGAGGATAAAGCGGGAGACATCGCCTGCAATTGCACTTGCTGCACTTGCTGTACCTGGATGGATTACGGAAAGTAATTCTGCTCAGGCCAGCACGCGTTGCAGCCAGTTACGGATATCCTGTATCTCTTCCCTGCAGACAGTGTGCGCCATTCCATACTCGCGCCATTCTACTGGATAACCCGATTCCAGCAGTTGCTCGCGCGAGGCAGCAGCCAGGGTTATCGGAATGACATTGTCGGCCACACCGTGCGCCATGAAGATTGGCACGGCGAAATTGGCATGGTGCGCCTCCTCCGCAAGAGTCTGCGGTACTGGCAGATAACATGAAAGCGCCATGATTCCCGCCAGTTTTTCCGGATAGCGCAAACCGGCGAACAGCGCAAGGGCACCTCCCTGAGAGAAGCCCGCCAGAACGATATTCTCTGGCTTGACCCCCCGCTGCACTTCGTGGCTCACCAAGGCTTCGATGGCCCGCTGTGACTCCCGCAGGCTTGCCATATTCTCCTGAAGCGCCGCGCTTCCATCGGCAATATCATAGTCATACCATGCGCGCATGACCATTCCCCGGTTGATGCTGACCGGTCTCATGGATGCATGGGGAAACACGAAACGGACGGCCGGAATGGAAGGCAGCGCAAGCTCATCCACAATGGGTACAAAATCGCTGCCATCGGCCCCCAGTCCATGCATCCAGATGATCGTACGAGCAGGATGAACGGCCGTTTCCAGTTCGATGGAAGGAAGCAGATCGATGGAACCGGAAATCATGAGAGAAAATGAAGTCCGACCCGTTGACTTGGGTGGGACACCGGATTAGATTCGTACTTTTCGATTCTGATATGCAAGGCCATGGCAGGGAGAGGATTATGAAACGCAGGGATTTTATCAAACTGGCGGGGGTGAGCGCCGCATTATTTCCCGTCGCGCCATCAGTATTCGGCCAGCAGACTGGTCAACCGGTTTTTCCGCCGCGACGCTACACTTATCGTGTAACTTATAAAATTGATCTTCCGGAGGATGGAAAAAAAGCACGTTTGTGGCTACCACTGCCGGATACGGAGGATTCTCCCCACCAATTTTCCCAGGGAAGTGTCTGGAGCGGGACCGCAAGCATGGCCAGATTCGAGAATGTTCCTGGAACAACCTCGCCCATGTTTTACGCTGAATGGAACCGTGGCGGCCCCCGCAGCGTAACGGTGAGCAGCGTGATCAAAACATCGGATCGCGCTGTCAACCTGGAGCGCTATAGGGAAGGTAAATCGAGCGCACTTTCCGCGGACGTGAAGCGTTATCTGCAGTCCACCAGATTTATTCCGCTGGACGGCATCGTCCGCAAAACTGCGTTATCCATTACCCAGGAGGCCAAAGCCCAATCGCAGTTGCAGAAAGCGCGCGCGATATATGACTGGGTAGTCGAAAATTCCTATCGCGACCCGGCCACACGCGGCTGCGGCCGGGGTAACATCAAAGCCATGCTGGAAAGCGGTCATCTTGGCGGCAAGTGCGCCGATCTGAACGCGTTGTTTGTAGGACTGGCGCGCGCGGTGGGCATTCCCGCGAGAGATAATTATGGCATCCGCATTGACGAATCGATTGCGCACAAAACGCTTGGCCAGGCAGAAGATATCACTACAGCCCAGCATTGCCGCCCTGAATTTTATCTGGCCGGCCTTGGCTGGGTACCTGTGGATCCCGCGGATGTGCGTCAACTTGCGTTGGATGAGGGACTCCCCATTGAACACCCGCGAGTGGTCGAATTACGCGAAAAACTTTTTGGCTCATGGGAAATGAACTGGGTGGCGTTCAACCACAGCCGGGATATCAGGCTGGCGCGAGACAGCGTATTGGGCGAACTGCCATTTTTCATGTACCCTCAGGCCGAAGTAGCGGGGCACGAGCGGGATAGCCTTGAACCAGCGGAGTTTGCTTACAAGATAACCTCATCCCGCTTGGTGGGTACGGGGATCAAATTCTAGCTCCGAAAATATCTGTCGCGCCGCCCCCCGGAAAATTGCACCTGCAATTAGTCGATTCCTTCGCTACGTCTTTCGTCTGTAGCAGGAATGATCTTCTGCAATTCGTGGAATAATGCGCGAAAGCTTTTAGGAGCCTTGTTTGCGAGCTTCTCCTTCGCAGCGTTGCGAGCGAGTGTGCGCAACTGCTGCAAATCCGCGGTGGGGTATTTCTGCCCCAGTTCATTGAGGGCCTGCATCTGCTCGTCCGCCATCAAGCGCTCGCGCCAGCGTTCCAGCTGATGCAGGCGCGCCGTACTTTCGGCGCTTGGATTTCCCCATAGATCGAGTTTCTTCCGAATGAGTTCTGCATCGACATCGCGCATCAGTTTGCCGATAAGCTGCATCTGCCGGCGGAGGGCGCCATGCTTCCGTATGCGCTTCGCCTCCAGTACCGCCTCCATCAAGGTGTCAGACAGACCGAGTTCGATCAGACGCTTTGAATCAAGTTGAACGAGCGACTCACCTATATCCTGGAGCGCGTGCATTTCCTTCTTGCGTTTGGTCTTGCTCGGCCGCGCTTCCCGTTCAGAATTATCTGCCAGATTCTCTTCCAAGGCGCTTCCCAAATTAATAAACTGCTATCATACGCCACTGACACATCATCTGACTCCTCATGGGCTGTCCTCCCGGCTCCTGGGCAAGTTACAGTACAGGATAGTTACCCAATATAATCCCTATAACCCCTGAACTCCCTGAATTCCCTGAAGTCGCCGCCTATGAATGATAACGCCATGCCTTCACAACGTTTTTCCTATTCGTTTTCAATGCTTCAGCAAATCGCGCAGGATGTCCTGAACCATGCGCGCAAGGGGGGCGCCAGCGCCTGCGAAACCGATGTCTCAGATGGTTTTGGCCAGAATGTCACGGTGCGGCGGGGAGAGGTGGAAACGATAGAATACAACCGCGACAAGGGACTGTCAGTAACAGTTTATGTCGGGCAGAAACGCGGGAATGCCAGCACCTCGGATTTTTCGCCGCAGGCGATAAGTGATACGGTCACGGCGGCGCTCTCGATTGCCCGACATACAGCGGTGGACGATTGCGCGGGACTGGCCGATCCCGACTTGCTGGCGCGAGAATTTCCTGATCTCGAATTGTATTTTCCCTGGGACTTGCCGGTCGAACAGGCAATAGAACTGGCGCAAACCTGCGAAGCGGCCGCATTTGCAATCGACAAGCGCATTACCAATTCTGAAGGGGCCAGTGTCTCGCTGGGCGAATCACAGTTTGTCTACGCAAACAGCCTGGGATTCATGGGCGGCTATCCTTCTTCCCGCCACAGCATCAGCTGTGCGATGATTGCAAGCCACGGTGACAGCATGCAGCGTGACTATTGGTACAGCGTGGCACGTGATGCTTCCGACCTGGAGCATGCCGATGCAGTCGGGAAGAAAGCCGGAACACGTAGTGTCGGGCGCCTGGGTGCGAAGAAAATCGCTACCTGCGAAGTTCCCGTCCTGTTCGAGGCTCCGATTGCACCCAGCCTGATCGGGCATTTCGTCGGGGCAGTGAGCGGAGGCAGTCTTTACCGTAAGTCCTCATTTCTCCTCGACAGTATCGGCAAACAGGTATTTGCGCCCGACATCCAGATACGCGAACGGCCGCATCTGAAAAAAGGCCTGGGCAGCGGACCTTTCGATAATGAAGGGGTAGCGACCCGTGACCGTAACATAGTGGAAAATGGGGTGGTACAGGGCTATTTTCTCGGCAGTTACTCCGCCCGCAAACTGGGACTTGTCACAACCGGAAATGCCGGCGGCAGCCATAACCTGCTGCTGGACAATGGCGCTGGGGCGACTTTTGCCGAACTCCTCAGGAAAATGGATAAAGGCGTGCTTGTGACCGAATTGCTCGGCCACGGTGTAAACAACGTTACCGGCGATTACTCCAGAGGGGCAGCGGGATACTGGGTGGAAGACGGAGAAATCCGCTATCCGGTTGAGGAAATAACGATTGCAGGAAATCTGAAAGACATGTTGCCTGGCATCTCCGCAGTAGGGAACGATGTAATCGTGCGGGGTTCCAAGCAATGTGGTTCATTGCTCATAGATCGGATGATGATTGCCGGCGGCTAGGCGTTCAAGTTGAACGGGGGCTCCTGATTGGCCTTCCATCCCTTGGTTTCGGTCGAATGCTGCTGCCTGCCTCTTTTTCGCCTTTCTATGTGCTGTTTCTGTGCTGTTTCTGCGACGCTTTCCGCACGTTTGATATTATTCACCTAAGTTGCCCTGAATTGCCTGAATAATGAATCTGCATTTGCTGGTACCGGCGCTCTTCTGGCCGGACCCGGCGCTTCCTGAAATCTACCGCGATCTACCCCTGCCCGGCCTGGAGAACCTGCTGGCAAAATGTTCCGTCACAGAAGATAAACCGGAGGGGATGGAGGCGTGGCTTTGCCGCGCTTTCGGCGCCACAAAACAGCAGGATTGGCCGGTTGCACCCATTACCCTGCAAACCGATGGCGGAGAGGACGGAGAAGCGATAAAAACGGAAAAAAATCACTGGATCCGAGCTGATCCGGTGCATTTACGCCTTGAGCGCGACCATATCCTGTTAGCCGACAGCCATGTTTTTCACATTTCACTGGAAGAAGCCAGGCAATTCACCGGGCTGTTGAACCGCCATTTCTCCGCAAATCAGGGGATAAACCTCTTCCCGCTAAGACCGGACCGCTGGTATCTTCGCCTGCTGGAACCGGCCTTGCCGCATACCCATTTACTCAGTGAAGCTGTAAATCGGGATATCCGGAACAAGCTGCCCTTCGGCGCGAACAATACCTTCTGGCGCAGCCTGATCAATGAAGTTCAGATGTTGCTGCACGAGCACCCTCTGAATCAGACTCGCGAGGCGCGTGGAGAACTTGCAATCAACAGCGTCTGGTTCTGGGGAGGGGGGACGCTGCCTGAATCGCTAGTTTCGCCGTATACGCATGTCTGGAGCAACGAGGTTCTTGCAGTTTCGCTGGCCTCGGCGTGTAATATCGATTACGCGCCCCTTCCTGTCGATGCAACGGTGTGGGAGACCTCTGTCAGGACGGGGAGGCATCTGGTGGTGCTGGATGAATTGCAGGGAAGAGCCCAATATCGGGACGCGTACGGCTGGCGCGAAAGCATCAAAGAAATGGAGCGGCGGTGGTTTGATCCACTATGGAGGATGCTCAGGCGCGGACAATTCGATGAGATAACGCTGACGGCGCCTGGTGAGAGCAGCGACAAAAGTTTCACCGCGAAGCGCAGCGATTCGCGGAAATTCTGGCGCAGGCCCAGACCCATACTGGCTTATGGAAAGTGACACGGAATACGCCGAAATGTGCCTCTTTTTACCCTCTTTTCCTCCTTTCGAAAAAGCCAGTATCACGCATAATGTCTTAATCTGCCGGAAAATAAAATACTGATTTTCTGCACAATATTCCTGAAAGTTCCTGGAAGAGTCCTCGCCCTGCAGCGAAGGTTCAACACGGCAAGCGTTCAGCATAGATAGTTGTCATAGTTTGGAAACGAGCTCACCCTATACTATTATTGTCAAGTCAGGATACGTTAGATGATTTACGCATAGGGGCATTTTCTCCGGCTCAGTTCCATTTGCCATTAAACAGGAAAGTGCAGGGATAACGGAAGCGTTGCCAGACCCGGTAGCGGGCATGCCATGGGCAGGAATGAGCGGGAACGGTTGGTAAAGGCTTCACATACAATATCTCAGCTCATAACGCAGAGTATCATGAGAGGGAAATCATGGATAATTTGGCCTTATTCGAATCATTGATGAATTGCGATTCGGTGGACGAATTGCACAGCGCTACCACAACCATTGCCCGCGCAATGGGATTCGAGCATTTTCTGTATGGTGTTCAGGTGAACACTTCTCTTACCCGTCCTTATCGCTTCATCCTCAGTTGTTATCCGGAGGAGTGGCGTAAACATTATGACAAGGAAGGTTATGCCAATTTCGATCCTACGGTTTCGCATTGCGCCAGAACGTCTATTCCGATCGTATGGAAGAAAGAGATTTTCAAGGGATGCAAAGAGACACGGGTAAGAAACGAGGCCAAGGATTGCGGGCTGGTCAGCGGAGCGAGTTTTTCGGTTCATGGCGGACGCGGTGAAGCCGCCATGTTGAGCCTGGCTACCTCCAGGGAGTCGCGTGAGGCGCAGAATGACATTCTCGCCACAATGGGTAAAGCACAACTGTTAACCTGCTATCTGCATGAGGCGGTGCAGCGCATTGTCCTCAGTAAAGGTCCGCTACCCGTGAAGAAGACCAACCTGACGGAAAGGGAACAGGAATGCCTGCTCTGGGCCGCCGAGGGTAAAACCGGATGGGAAATCGCCAACATCGTCAAGATTTCGGAGCGGACAGTAACTTTTCACCTGCAGAATGCCATCCAGAAACTGGGCGTTGTCAATCGCCAGCAAGCCATATCGCGTGCGCTTTCCATGGGTCTGATCGAGCCCCGTACAATTCGCTAGTGCGCGTTGCTGCCTGACACTGGCTGACGCCGCCTGACAGTCAGCCTTCCCCTTCTCATCGAAGATGATCTGCGAAGAGCTGGAACTGGCGCTTGTCATGACTCGTTTGCCAGGACGCGGATGAGAGCTTCTGATCCCGGCCTTCTTTCCTTTTCCTGCCCGATCCCGCCAAGCTCCACAATCACGGGCGCATGATCGGACGGCCGCTCCAGTCTGCGCGTAGCCTTATCTATGACACAAGCCGTGCACATGCTCACAAGCTCGCGGCTCAGCAGGATGTGATCTATCCGCAAACCCATGTTGCGGCGGAAAGCCATCATTCGATAATCCCACCAGGTAAATGATTTCTCAGGCTGATCGAACAGGCGGAAGCTGTCAATAAAGCCGAGATCCAGCACTTCCTGGAAGGCCGCGCGCTCCAGCTCGCTGAACAGGACTTTTCCTTCCCATAACTTGCTGTCGTGTACATCGCAGTCTTCCGGAGCGATATTGAAATCCCCCAGTACCACCAGCTTCCGGTGCCTGCTCAGCATCTCGCGCAGCCATTCCCGCAGCGCTGCAAGCCATCTCAACTTGTATTGATACTTCTCGGACGTAACGTGCTCCCCATTGGGAACATAGATGCAAACGATGCAAACGTCGTCGTGAACGCCACCAAGAAGACGTTTTTGTGGATCCTCAAAGCCGGGCATGCCGGTAATGACTTCGCTCACCGGCTGCCTGCTGAGCAACGCGACGCCATTGTATGTTTTCTGGCCGGAATAGATCGTCTGATAGCCCGCAGCCGCAATCTCGCTTACGGGGAAATGCTCATCCTGCAGCTTGGTCTCCTGGAGGCACAACACGTCCGGCTGATTCAATGCCAGCCATTCCAGAACCTGCGGAAGGCGAACTTTAAGAGAATTTACGTTCCAGGTGGCTATCTTCATGTTCTTTGGTCTGAAGCTGCTGGGCTGAAGTATATCCATTATTCAAAATACTGAACAGTTATCAATTCGCCTTGTGCTATCATGAAAACGTGTTGCAACGCGGGTTCAACGTTTCGGTATCGATTTCTGACGTGAATCCAGACCCCGTGTCCGGCTCTTCCGGCACTCGCAGGGCACTTCAGCTCGATTTGCCGACAGTGATATGGGATCGATATCTGGTTTATACATATCCCCTCTCGATAGAATAAAGGCAGGGTGAACATGGACTCAAGTGATTCAGAATTCGGGATCGGCGATTGGCAGCGACTGTTGCGCTCCCTCGGCGAAGACCCCAGTCGCCAGGGTCTGCGCGAAACGCCGGGGCGTGTGGCACGTGCGTGGACTCACTGGACGCGCGGGTACAAGCAGGATCCCGCGACGATCCTCAAGACGTTCGCAGATGGCGGTGAAAGCTACGACGAATTGATTGTGGTGAGACAGATACCCGTCTACTCGCACTGCGAACACCACCTCGCCCCCTTTTTTGGCCATGCAACCATCGGGTATCTACCGAGCGGTCATATCGTCGGGTTGTCCAAATTGACGCGACTGGTCAATTGTTTTGCCGCTCGCCTGCAGGTACAGGAACGCCTGACCCAACAGATTGCACAATCCCTGATCGAGCACCTGCAACCCAAAGCGGTCGGCGTCATTATCCGCTGCCGCCACATGTGCATGGAATCGAGAGGGATCGCCGTTGCCGGGGAAGAAACGGTAACGTCAGCCATGCTCGGCGACCTGAAAACAAATGCGGCGCAGCGTGCCGAGTTTATGGCATTGGCCGAACCGCACGAGTAACCTAAGGAACCGCTGAAACAACTTTTCCCGCAAAAAACGCTTCGCTTCCCAGATGCTGACAGATGCTGATTGACATACTGGGACTCCAAGGGAGCACCCACTCCATTGCCTTATCGGGCATTCCGGCGTCCGTCACATTCCATTCATTTTATTTTGTTATAAGCAGCCTGCATGATCCTCATGCACTAACCGGAGCCCCGAAGCCTATGGCATCAGCAAGATACCTCTCCATTTTTT
>NZ_QAOK01000011.1 GCF_003050865.1 Nitrosospira multiformis
CCCGCAAACAGCACCCCACACGCAAGCGTAACCAGCCTCAGCCAAGGCTTCATTAACATCTGCTTCTCTCCTTTACTCCGTAATGATGTTGTTGTTTATCAGGAACGTTGAACAAGTCCTTGCAAAAGGACGCTGCAGAGTAAAATCGGGATAACCGGAAGACGCAAGAAATGCTGTAATCCCGTGAAATTATTCAATGTTCCCCGGATATCTGCATTACCGCATCCATATTGAATACGGCCTCCCCTGCACATATCCGCTGCGCTGGAAAACCCGCGTAACCGGGTCAGACCAAAACAGCGCGTAGCCTAACCGGACCCACATCCCATGTCAAGAAAATTGAGATCAGACCACGAACCTGAATATGACAACTGCAAGTCCTCCCAGCAGCAGGATACAAACAGTAAGCAGCATTTTCACACGAACCCGAAAAACCTCGATCGCTTCGACCATCAGGGCGTTCTGCTCAGCAAGCGATTTTATCAATTCGGCGGAAGACCTCTGCTCATCACTCAACTCGATGAGTTTCGCCTCCAGGAAACGAACACGTTTGTCCAGGCTGCCCGAGGAATCTCCTGTCTGCCAATCTGCCGAGAAATCGGCTGTCTCCTTCTTTGTGGCAGAAAAAAGGTGCTTGGCCGCCTTTACGATATGCGGTGCGGATTCCACCACATTCCCCCAAGGAATGATTTTTAACGCTGTCATCCAGATTGACATATCCAAGCCTCCACGTTCGTTCGTCGCCATTAAAAAGTGTGTGGCGAAATCTCCTGCGCGCTTACATTCTGGCCAAGACCTTTGCGACTGTCTCCCCTATGGCCGAAGGGGTGGGGGAAATAGTGACGCCCAGCTCTTTCAAGATGGCAACTTTTTCCGCAGCACTTTCACCCGCTGCGGAGATAATCGCACCCGCATGTCCCATGCGGCGGCCTTCTGGCGCTGTCAGGCCTGCAATATACGCCACGAGTGGTTTACTCATGTGGTCTCTGGAGAAAATGCCTGCCTCGACTTCCTGAGGCCCTCCAATTTCTCCAATCATGACCACTACTTTTGTTTCCGGGTCCTCTTCGAATCTCTCTAGAATATCGCGATGCGAACTGCCAATAATCGGGTCCCCGCCAATACCAACCGATGTCGATATGCCGATGCCCAGCGTCCGCATTTGATCCGCGGCTTCGTACCCCAGCGTTCCGGAACGGCCAACGACGCCCACATCTCCCTGCATGTAGATATGGCCCGGCATGATTCCCAGTATCGACCTGCCTGGGCTGATCGTACCAGCACAATTCGGGCCGGTAAGCACCATGCGTTCTTCGATAGGAAAGCGGCGTAAAAAGTTCTTGACCGTCATCATATCCTGCGTAGGAATACCATCAGTAATGGCAACGCAGTATTTGATGCCTGCGTCGGCTGCTTCCATGATTGAATCCGCCGCAAATGCCGGAGGCACAAACACGATGCTTGCATTCGCACCGACTTGCTGAACAGCCTCTTTCACCGTATTGAAAACCGGTCTCCCCAGATGCTGCTGCCCCCCTTTGCCAGGGGTTACGCCGCCGACAATGTTGGAACCGTAATTGATCATATCCTGTGCATGAAAAGTACCGATCTTGCCGGTGAAGCCCTGAACTATGATCCGTGTGCTCTCATCAATTAAAATCGCCATTTATATCCCTTTGCACTCTTCTGCAACCGCGCCATTGCGCGCCTGGACAACCTTCTCGGCCGCCTCCGCCAGCGTTCCCGCTGTGATGATCGACAAGCCGCTTTCAGCAATGATCCGCTGGCCCTCCTCGACATTGGTACCGGACAAGCGCACCACCAGCGGTATTTTCATATCGATATTTCTTACCGCCTGCACGACGCCTTGCGCAATCCAGTCGCAGCGGTTAATACCTGCAAAGATATTGACCAGCATCGCCTTGACTCCTTTATCAGCCAGCACCAGGCGAAATGCCTTTTCCGTACGTTCAGCCGACGCGCCACCTCCCACGTCAAGGAAATTTGCCGGCTCCCCGCCCGCGAGCTTGATCATATCCATCGTTGCCATGGCGAGTCCGGCACCGTTTATCATGCATCCGATATCACCGTTCAATCCGATGTAGCTCAACCCATGATCGGAGGCTGCCATCTCCCGAGGATCGGCTTGTGTTTTATCACGCAGTTCGGCAACCTCGTGCCGGCGAAACAAGGCGTTTTCGTCGAAGCTCATTTTCGCGTCAAGAGCAATGAGTTCACCGCTCCCGGTGATCACAAGGGGGTTGATTTCCACCATGTTTGCATCCAGATCACGCAAGGCGCGATAGCAGCCCCGGATGGTTTTAACGGCATGAGGCAGTTGTGCCGCTTCCATGCCCAGTGCAAAAGCCATCTCTCTCGCCTGAAAATCCTGCAACCCAACTGCGGGTTCGATAAAAATCTTCTTGATGGCATGGGGATTTGTGTGAGCCAGCTCCTCGATTTCCATTCCACCCTGCCCCGAGCCTATCATGACGATACGCTCCGAACTTCTGTCTATTAGAAAGCAGAGATACATCTCCCTGGCAATGTGCGTGCCCGCTTCCACATATACTCGTGTACACACCTTTCCCACAGATCCGGTCTGACGAGTCACCAGAATCTTTCCCAGCAACTCCTCAGCGGCCTCCCGGACTTCGTCATGAGTCCTGCATACCTTGATGCCCCCCGCCTTGCCGCGTCCTCCCGAATGGATCTGCGCCTTCACCACCCATACATTGCCATCGATTTCCCTGGCACGCTGCACACTTTCTTCTATCGTATATGCCAATCCCCCTTCCGCTGTCTTGACCCCATACCTCATTAAAATTTCTTTTGCCTGATACTCATGTATATCCAATGCGTCACCTTATTTATCAACAATAATTTTCACTATTTTCCGAGGTCACGGCTCTCGCAATCCAGGAAGCTTCATGGATTCCTTGAATTGCTCAAGCACAAAGCGAACCTGCCTGATGGAAACGGCGTCACACTTCACAGTAATGTATCCGTCAACCTGAGTATCCCCACCGGCAGGATCAGGAGAAAAAGAAAGACCGCTCGATGCGGTCGGAAGTACGCTATGTCGCGGTTGCGCCTATCGCCTCTGCCATTTTTACCACGTTATTGGCCATTCTTGCCGATGCGGCATCGATCAGGCGCCCATCCAGTGCAGCCGCCCCTTTCCCTTGAGCTGCCGCCTCCTGCAATGCCGCGAGGATACGTTGTGCTTTTTCAACTTCGGATGGAGGTGGGGTGAAAACCTCATTGGCAAGATCGATTTGCGACGGATGGATAGCCCATTTACCTTCACAGCCCAAAGCGGCAGCTCGTCTTGCCGCCGCTTTATAGCCTTCCGGATCCTTGATATCGCCAAAAGGACCGTCTATCGGCCTCAAGCCATAAGCACGACAGGCGACAGTCATCCGACTGATGGCAGCGTGCCACTGGTCTCCCGGATAATCGGGATTGAGACCGCCGATGTTTGTCGTTCTGGCGCGATTGCTGGCGGCGTAATCCGCTACGCCGAAATGGAGCGCCTCAAGCCGCCCGCGCACGCCATTGCGGGCAATGTCTTCCACATTCGCCATACCCAAGGCCGTTTCAATCAATGCTTCAATGCCTATCCGGTTTTTCAGTCCCTGCTGCATCTCCAGCTGGTTGAGCATGGCTTCAACCATATAGACATCCGAATATATCCCCACCTTCGGGATCAGTATGGTATCCAGCTTGTGACCTGCTTTTTCGACCACGTCAACCACATCACGAACCATGAACTGGGTATCCAGACCGTTTATCCGTACCGAAACAGTCACCCCGTGACCTCTCCAGTCCAGGTCATTGAGCGCCTCGATAACGTTTTTTCGTGCAGTCAGCTTGTCATCCGGGGCAACGGCGTCTTCGAGATCGAGAAAAACAAAATCCACACCGCTTTTCAGGGCTTTCTCGAACATGCCAGGGTTCGAACCGGGAACAGCCAGTTCGCATCGTTGCACACGAATGACAGAGGCTTCATATAGTGTATGGCTCATTTGCTCCTTCCTGATTGAGTTATTTAATTTTGGAGACGGGATTGGGAGGGGAACTGGCGTGGCCCGGATTGCTGGAGCGCATCCTGGCTCAGTTCTGCTTATCGTTGTGATAAATAACGCACTATTTTACTTTTGAAGAAGATAATGTTCAATTTAACTTTTGTGAAGAGATCGGAATCAGGATCAAACAGTGGAAAAAGCGCCCCCCTTGCGCGCGGGGCCCCAGTACACGTGTCATTGGGCGGATACTACCGTTTCTGGTATTTGGAAACGGCTTGGTTATGGTCAGACAGATTGCTGGAAAAATGGGACTCTCCGTTCCCCTTTGCAACAAAATACAGAGCATCGGTCGTTGCGGGATTGAGCGCGGCGCGGATTGAAGCCAAACCAGGCAAGGCAATGGGAGTTGGCGGCAGGCCAGGACGTGTGTAAGTATTATATTCCTGGTCGCTCAAGAGATCTTTTTTACGCAGGTTGCCATCGAATTTATCGCCCAGACCATAAATGACTACCGGATCTGTCTGTAGCAACATGCGTGACCGCAAGCGGTTGATAAACACGGCGGCGACCATTCTGCGATCATCCTCCCGACCTGTTTCCTTTTCAATGATCGATGCCAGGATCAGGGCCTCGTACGGATCTTTCAGAGGAAGGTTTACTGCCCGCTGTGCCCAGGCGATATCCATGTGGTTGTGCATGGCGCGGTAAGCGCGTTTTAATACTGCCACATCGCTGCTCCCACGCGCAAAGAAATAGGTATCCGGAAAAAACAATCCCTCTGCCGCAGCCTCGGTTGCTCCGATCAGCCGCAGAATCTCCCCGTTGCTCAGGTGAGTGGTCTGGTGGCGGAGAGCGGGATGCTCATCCAGCATTCGCCTGAGCTGGGAAAAAGTCCAGCCCTCGATGAATCTGATTTCACTCTGGCTGCTATCACCCCTGGTTATTCGCTGTAGCAACTGAAATGGCGAAATGCTCGCAGTAATCTCATAGTCTCCCGCCTTGAGTGATGTAGCGACACCCATCAAGCGTGACAACAGGACAAAAGACCAGGCATCAGGCAAAACACCGGCATTCGCCAGTTGACTGGCGATGGTTTTTACACTGCTGCCTTGCTCGATCGAAAACTCATAAGGAACAATGGGAAGCTCAACGGGTTTGCTGACCCTATACCCCACCCATGCGGAAAAGAGCGCCGTTCCCAGAAAAACGACGCGGATGAAGCGCTTCAGTAGTTTCGCCACAAAGCAGAAATCAGGTTCTTCGGAAAATCAAGGTGCCATTCGTACCGCCAAAACCAAATGAGTTCGACATTGCCACATCGATCTTCATTTCTCGCGCATGGTTGGGAACATAATCCAGATCGCACTCCGGATCCTGATTGAAAATATTGATCGTGGGAGGTGAAACCTGGTGGTGTACGGCCAGCGCGCTGAATATTGCTTCTACCCCGCCTGCTGCGCCGAGCAGATGACCCGTCATGGATTTTGTAGAATTCACCACGAGCTGCTTTGCATGCTCTCCAAAGCATCGCTTTACTGCAACGGTTTCTGCAACATCTCCTAGCGGCGTCGATGTGCCGTGGGCATTGATGTAGTCGACGTCATCCGCGTTCAGCTTGGCATTTCGGAGCGCATTCGTCATGCAACGCGCGGCGCCCTCTCCGTCTTCAGAGGGTGCGGTCATGTGGTACGCATCGGCGCTCATGCCAAAACCGGCAAGCTCAGCATAAATCCTGGCTCCGCGACGCATGGCATGCTCCATCTCTTCCAGCACCAGAACACCAGCCCCCTCGCCCAGGACGAAACCATCGCGGCCCTTATCCCACGGCCGACTGGCAGTGGCAGGGTCGTCATTGCGGGTGGAAAGGGCTCGCGCTGCCGCAAATCCACCTATTGCAAGGGGTGTTACGCAGGATTCGGCTCCACCCGCGATCATTACATCCACATCGCCATATTCTATCAGCCGGGCTGAATCCCCCACACAGTGGGTAGCGGTGGTGCAAGCGGTAACAATGGCCAGATTCGGCCCTTGAAAACCATACATGATGGACAGATTACCTGCGATCATGTTGATGATGGTGCTGGGAATGAAAAATGGGGAAATCTTGCGCACACCACCGGCGTGATAGGCGTCGTACGTTCCCTCGATCATGGACAGCCCCCCAATCCCGGAGCCGATATTGACGCCGATTCGTTCAGGATCGAGATTGCTGGCAGCCATGTCTTCAATACCCGCATCCTTTACCGCCTGAATTCCTGCAGCCATGCCGTAATGAATGAATACATCCATTCGACGCGCGTCCTTGGCGGTAAGATAATTCGTGATATCAAAACCTTTGACTTCTCCGGCTATCTGAGAAGCGAATGCGGAAGAGTCGAAACGGTTGATTCGAGTAACCCCGGATTTCCCGGCAAGAATATTGGCCCAGGCATCTGAAACCGAATTACCGACTGGCGAAATTATGCCTAGTCCGGTGATCACTACCCTACGTTTCGACAAAATGACTCCGATATGGATTTACTGGAAACAAAATCAGTTGCTGTGAGAATTGATATAGTCGATTGCCTGTTGAACAGTATTTATTTTCTCAGCCTGTTCGTCAGGAATTTCGCACTCGAACTCCTCTTCCAGCGCCATCACAAGCTCCACCGTATCAAGCGAATCGGCGCCCAGATCATCCACAAAGGAAGATTCGTTTTTGACATCAGCCTCGTTCACGCCCAACTGCTCCGCTACAATTTTTTTTATACGTTGTTCCACGTTTTCCATCTAGGTAACCTCTCTCCGTAAGAAAAAACGCCGCCATTCTAGCAAGTTTTCCATATTAGTAAAATCGACACATTCCAGACCGAATACACCGGACACCAAAACCCCATCTCCCATTCTGACAGCCATACAGTCACATGGCGCGACTGGATGAGGCGGAATCCATCTTTGGCGCGCCGTTCCCATTGCTAATCCATATACATTCCGCCGTTCACGTGAAGGGTGGCGCCCGTTATGTATGCGGCAGCGGGTGAGGCAATAAAAGCCACTGCTGTCGCCACATCCTCGGGGCATCCAAGCCTTCCGACTGGAATCTGCTGAAATAATACCTGCTGTTGTTTTTCTGTAAGGGATTGAGTCATGTCTGTTGCAATGAACCCGGGCGCGATGCAATTGACCGTGATATTGCGACTCGCCACTTCCCGGGCAAGGGACTTGCTGAAACCGAATATTCCGGCCTTTGCAGCGGCATAATTGGCCTGGCCGATATTTCCGGTAGCCCCGACTATCGAGGAAATATTGATTATGCGCCCGTAACGCACTCTCATCATTGACCTCAGCACGGCGCGGCTCAAGCGAAACACCGATTTGAGATCCGTTTCCATGATCTCATCCCATTCCTCATCCTTCATGCGGAGAAGCAGGTTGTCGCGGGTGATGCCGGCATTGTTCACCAGGATTGCGATCTCGCCGAATTCCTCTTGTACTGTCTTGATAACGCTTTCGACCTGTGCGGGGTTATTCACGTTCAATGCCATCCCCGTTCCCCTGAAGCCTGCCTCTTTCAGGAAGTGATCGATATTTCGGGCGCCATCCTCTGTTGTCGCTGTACCGATAACGGTAACCCCCTGTCTACCGAGTTCAAGGGCAATGGCTTGCCCGATTCCCCGACTGGCGCCGGTTACAAGTGCTGTCTGATTTTGCGGCATGATCTTCCAATACGTCGTTCAATGATGAGCAATGCGGCCACGCTGGATATGTCCGCTTGACCTTTATCCTGCCAAAGCCGCCGCATGGCCAAGCGCCGCATCGTCGCTCAATGCGAGGCTCTGCAAATTTGCATCTATACGTTTATTGAGTCCGGACAGAACCTTGCCCGGCCCGCATTCCACCACGTGATGGATGCCAGCGCCAGAAATAAAACGGATGATCTCCGTCCAGCGGACAGGATTGAACAACTGCCGGACCAGAATTTCCTTGATGCTCTCAGCATCCTCGTGCTGTTCTACATCCGCATTATGCAATAGTGGGATCTTGGGTGAACGAAGCGTGACTTGCGCCAGTTGCTGGCGCATTTTTTCCGCTGCGGGTTTCATCAGGGAGCAGTGCGAAGGAATGCTCATGGGCAATATGACGGTCCGCTTTGCGCCTTTAGACCTTGCCGCTTCCATGCCACGAACCACCGCGTCTTTGTGACCCGCAACCACGATCTGTCCGGGTGAATTGAAATTTGCCGGTTCCAGCGATTCCCCATCCGATGCTTCTGTAACCTCCCGGCAGATCGAGCGTACAATGTCATCATCGAGTCCGAGAATCGCCGCCATCGCGCCCACTCCTTCAGGCACAGCCTGCTGCATTATCTCCGCGCGGAAGCGTACCAACGGCAAGGCGTCAGCAAAAGACAATGCCTCGGACGCTACCAGCGCTGTATATTCCCCGAGACTGTGCCCCGCCATGAAGGCCGGCCTGACTTTGCCCAGGGTCTGCCACGCCCGGTAAACCGCTACTCCGGCAGTCAGCATCAGCGGCTGGGTATTAACGGTCAGATTGAGGGTTTCGGCCGGACCGTCGCACACCATCCCCCACAAATCCTGCTTCAACACATCGGATGCTTCAGCAAAAGTCTGCCGTACCACTGGAAAACTGCCGTATCCGGCCATCATCCCTATGGACTGAGACCCCTGTCCCGGGAAAACACATGCAAATTTAACCTGTACGCTCATCAGTATCAGTACAACCCTTCGACGGTTCCATCTGCGGCAGGCAACGAAAAAACCTTCGAGCCGAGGAAAGAAAAGTTTTTAAAACCCCGCTGGAAAGGGAACTGAAACAAGAACAATTAAAATACGGGAGTCCAGCAGCAGGAACTGGCTTACCAGCGGATTAATGCCGCTCCCCAGGTAAAACCTCCCCCCACGCCTTCCAGAAGCACATGCTGGCCAGATTTGATGCGCCCGTCTCGGACAGCGATATCGATGGCCAATGGAATCGAGGCGGCGGAAGTGTTACCGTGCTTATCCACGGTGGCGACGACCTTATCCATGGAAATGCCGAGTTTTTTTGCGGTCGAAGCAATAATACGGATATTGGCCTGATGCGGAATCAGCCAATCGATATCCGATGACTCCAGGTTGTTTTCAGCCAAAGCCTCGTGTACGACTTCTTCCAGAACCTTTACCGCAAACTTGAAAACCGTATTACCCTCCATCACGACAAAGGGTTTACCTTGCACTTTGCCGCCACAGATGTTAGCCGGTGCGGAAAGAATCTTGCTCTGGCTCCCGTCCGCATGCAAATGCGTTGAAAGGATTCCGGGCTGTTCATCGCCCCTCAACAGCACAGCGCCCGCGCCGTCACCAAACAGTACGCAAGTGTTGCGGTCGCTCCAGTCCAGTATGCGTGAATAGACTTCTGCGCCGACAACCAGCGCCGTCCGGCATTTCCCGGTTCGAATGAACATATCTGCAGTGGCAAGCGCGTAGATAAAACCGCTGCATACCGCCTGTACATCAAATGCTGCGCAATCCCCGATACCGAGCTTATCTTGCAGGATGCATGCCGTGCTGGGAAATATCATGTCGGGCGTGGTGGTGGCGACAATCACCAGTTCGATCTCCCGCGGATCGATCCCACCTGCCTTTATTGCTTCACGGCTCGCATTCAAAGCGAGATCGCTTGCCATTTCCGAGTCGGCGGCGATATGCCGTTGCGCAATGCCGGTACGGGTCCGGATCCACTCGTCGCTCGTGTCGACAATGCGCTCCAGATCATGATTAGTGAGAATTTTATCGGGCAAATAACTGCCGGTTCCAATGACTCTGGCATACTTCATACCGGACTCTCTTCCGCCAACGATTGGGTGTAAGAGGAGGATGACATGGATTGATGCGGTAATTGCGCCACCCGCTCGCTTATATGGCGCAACATTCCGCCCCGTACTTCATCCACGGCGCGCGCAATCGCAAAACCGAATGCCCGCCTGTCAGCCGAACCATGGCTCTTGATGACGATGCCGCGGAGTCCGAGCAGACTAGCCCCGTTGTAGCGCCGGTGATCGACACGGCGCTTGAAGGCTCTGATCACGGGCATGGCGATAAGCCCCGCAAGTTTAGTGAGAAGGTTCCGCCTGAATTCTTCGCGCAGGTAATGCGAGAGCATTTGCGCTACGCCTTCCGAGGTTTTCAGCGCAACATTGCCGACGAAGCCATCGCACACAACCACATCGGTCGTTCCTTTATAGATGTCGTTTCCCTCGATATTTCCGTAGAAATTAAGCCCACTGTCACGTAGCAGTTCCGCCGCGCGCTTCACCACATCATTTCCTTTGATCTCTTCCTCGCCGATATTCAACAAACCGATGCTCGGTTTTTCCTTGTTCTCGATACTCGAGACCAAGGTGGCGCCCATCACACCGAATTGAAGCAGATGCTCCGCAGTGCAATCCACGTTTGCGCCGAGATCAAGCACATAGGTGTGCCCTTTCATGGTGGGCAATACCACCGCAAGAGCCGGCCGATCGATACCCGGGAGCGTCTTCAACACAAACCGGGAAGTCGCTAACAATGCTCCGGTGTTACCGGCGCTGATGCAGGCCTGAGCTTCACCGCTCTTGACCAGGTCGAGCGCAACGCGCATCGAAGAATTTTTTTTACCCCGCAACGCCGTCGCTGGAGATTCGTCCATGCCGACGACCTCGCTTGCAGCATGAATCCTGAGCCGAGGGTTCTGCGTACACCTCATGGCACGCAGCTCGGATTCGATAACATCGGACAACCCTACCAGAACCACGTCGATCGCAGGGTTGCGCTGGAGATAGTCGACGACTGCGGGAACCGTCACATGAGGGCCGTGATCGCCGCCCATGCAGTCTACAGCTACGGTTATAGTCAATTTCTGCCCTTGAGGCCGGAATAAACTTCGGACCGAAAAATCAACGGGCGAAATTCAATCTTCTTTTGTTTTGACGACCTTTTTGCCGCGATAATAGCCGGTGGGACTGATGTGATGACGCAAATGCACCTCACCCGTGCCGGAGTCAACCGACAGAGAGGTCGTCCTCAGAAAATCATGCGACCGGTGCATGCCCCGCTTGGAGGGGGACTTCTTGTTTTGTTGCACTGCCATAAATTCAACTCCTCAATAAATTCAATGCGTTTTTTTCAGTGCCGCCAGAGCGGCAAAGGGAGATACTTCCCTTATTGCCTTCCCCTCCTCCCGTCCGCCAGACGTGCATTCGCTCTGTTCGTGGCGTGGAGATACGGGCAGACCCAGAATGATTTCATCCTCGATAAGCGCCAGAACATCCATGTCGGGCTGAGCCAGAATGCAGTCCACGTACTTGTCCTCATCAAAGCTCTGGAGCTCTTGCTCATTTTGCGCCAGTAGCAACTCTGTATGGATGTCGAGCACATGTTCGAGTTCCTCCAGGCAACGCTGGCATTGGAGGTTTACGACACCTTGAATGTCTACGCGCAAAACTGGCCTTCTGTTTTCATCCAGCGCTCCAATAACCGCATATCCCAACTCACCGGAGTTGTTAACCAGATAATCCTGCAGACGCTGAAATCCGGCAATTGCGATCTTACCACGGCACACTTCTGCCTTACACGCGAAATCCAGGGAATCTATGACGAGCGGGACACCCATAAACATTGCGCTCTTGTCTTCTACCGGCTTCAAAATCTCGCTGCTTTTCTGGAAATACCCCATATTGCGGTTACCCTGACATAGGACATAACTTCTTATATGCTTTATATCCGCAAGTCGCGCCTGATACTCAATTGATGTCGGCGCACACTTGGTATTACAATCCTGGTCAATTTGCAGCGTTACACGGCGCGCATGATATATTTTTTGCCCTTGAGTGTCAAAAAAGCTCCCTCCCCTCCAAAATAATAAACATTGAAAACAAAGCAGATTGCGCAACAGCTTATATTAGGGTCCAGTTCCATTTATCGCCGGGAGCTTCTCCAGCGCCTGCAGATCCCCTTCGACGTCAGTAATCCGGATATCGATGAAACGCCTCTGCCCGGTGAAAGTCCGGACGCTACTGCCGTTCGCCTGGCTGCTGCGAAAACCCGTGCAGTTGCAGCAACTCATCCCGGCGCTTTAATTATTGGCGCCGACCAGGTGGCGGTTTTCGAAGGTATCCAGCTCGGAAAACCACTGAACCATCACAACGCAACCCGGCAGTTGCAGCTTGTCCGTGGAAAAGAAGTTCTGTTTTATACTGCACTTTGCCTTTTCAACAGCGATCAAAGCAACATGCAGGCACGCCTCGTGCCCTCTCGTATCAAATTCCGTCTGTTAAGCGATCATCAGATAGAAAATTATCTCGATAAGGAACAACCGTATCACTGTGCCGGCAGTGCGAAGCTCGAAGGACTGGGGATCGCGCTGATAGAGCATATGGAAAGCGAGGATCCCACTGCATTAATCGGTTTACCGCTCATTGCGCTTGTTGAAATGCTGATGCTTGAAGGTGTCGAGATAGTTTGAGTACAGGAACGCTCTATCTTATCCCTGCACCACTAGGCAACAGCGATATTGGCTGGATAGTGCCTCCCGCGGTTCGTGAATGTATTGCGCGGCTTGATCATTATATTGTCGAGCATCCAAAAACAGCCAGGCAATTCCTGAAACAGGTGGGCTGTGCTCTCCCTTTGCAGCAGATTACCATGCAGGTGTTGGACGAACACACTCACGCCAGGGAATTTGAGAACCTGCTTGCGCCACTGCTCGCGGGAATAGATACAGGATTGTTATCGGAAGCTGGCTGCCCCGCAATAGCCGATCCGGGAGCTGGATTGGTGCGCCTCGCTCACCAGAAGAATATCCAGGTAGTTCCTCTCGTCGGTCCCTCCTCCATTCTTCTCGCGCTGATGTCCTCCGGATTGAATGGCCAGCGCTTTGCGTTTCATGGCTACCTGCCGGTTGAAAATAGCAAGCGTATAAAAAAAATCCTTGAACTGGAAAAGAACTCCATCACCGGCAATCAAACCCAGATATTCATCGAAACGCCTTATCGCAACCAGAAGTTGCTGGAGGCGATCACTGCCGCCTGCCGCGAAGGAACGGCTCTCTGTATCGCATGCAATCTCACCCTTGCAGACGAATTCATCGCAACCAGGACCATCAAGGAGTGGAAGCGCGTCTCGCCCGAACTCAGCAACAAACCTGCTGTCTTTTTGTTGCATGGGGGGCGCCCGAGAGCGTAGTCCGAGGGGCCCGCAAGCGGGATTGGGCAGGGCGCCCCGAAGCGAGGCACGAGGGACCCGTGAAGCGGGATCGGGCAGCGGAGGGGCGCCGCGACCGCGCCCCTATGTCAGGGTGTACGCTTAGGGAAAGCGTATCGTACACAGAGTACTTTTTCCCCGCACGGTCGCCTTGCAGTTTCCCGTTTCGGGGTCGCATCTTCCTTCGGAGCCACTGCTCCACCCGCCACGGTCGCCCCGAGAATAATCTGGCGAAATATCCGGATTAGTGGAATCCCGCACTCGTTCCCAAACCACTCAGCGTTTCCGCCAAGACTCCTCCAAAGCGCTTGGCGAGGCGCTCGGCAACTCCTTCGCGGGTCGTGTAGTCGACAATGTGTTCCGCCTTGATAATTTCCCGCGCCACGTACTCCGCGCTGCCCATTCCGTCAGCAAGCCCCAGTTCGACACTTTTTTGACCTGTCCATACCTTGCCGCTGAATATTTCCGGCTTTTCTTTCAGGCGTTCGCCCCGGCCTTGCTGAACTACCTGAATGAATTGCTCATGGATATCACCCAGCATTTTCTTTGCATATTCCTCCTGCTCGCGATTGTTGGGAGAAAATGGATCGAGAAAGGCCTTGCTTTCCCCTGCCGTGATCAGCCGCCTTTCGATACCAAGCTTTTCCATTGCTTTCGTGAAACCGAACCCGTTTATCAGGACGCCGATGGAACCAATAATACTTGCCTTGTCCACATATATCTTGTCGGCGGCAACTGCTACATAATAGCCCCCTGAAGCGCAGATATCTTCCACGACCGCGTAGAGCGGTATTTCAGGATATTCTGCACGCAGGCGGCGTATCTCATCATTGATGTATCCTGCCTGGACGGGACTTCCCCCAGGACTGTTGATGCGCAGGATCACACCCTGCGTTTTTGCGTCCTTGAATGCCTGCTGCAAACCTGCGGTAATGTTTTCCGCGCTGCTGATGCTGTCGGGAGAGATTACACCGCGCAAATCGACGAGAGCGGTATGCTTGCCGGAAATGGACATACTACTGTCCTCAAACCAGCCAAGACCGAAAAATAGCAGGATAAACAGCCAGATAAAAGTAATAGACTTGAAAAATACCCCCCACTGCCGCGTGCGGCGCTGTTCCTGCAAGGTGGAGAACACCAGCTTTTCCAGCACCTGCCTGTCCCAATCTTCATTTCGATTCTGTGAATCAGACATAATTATTTCGATCCTTCAAGTCAAATAAAGCGCCCTGCCGCAGCGACAGGCCACAAACATAAAACCGCCAAAACTGCTCATTGGCTTCCGCCCCCGGCCACCATACCTGTAGCGATCTCTAGTCAGGAGAACGTCCTTTCCGCCGGAAACTTCGATGGTTTATCGTGGTTATCCATCGCATTCAGAAATTTTTGCAGATCATCCGGCAGCGGCGCTTCGAGACGAAGTTTTTCATGCGTAACGGGATGCGTGAATTCGACCGCCCGGGCATGGAGAAACATGCGCTCCAAACCAGGAACACGCCGGGCAATATCCTTATTCAAGGCAAAATCACCATACTTGTCATCTCCCGCTATAGGAAACCCGAGATAGGCAAGGTGCACGCGAATCTGATGGGTACGCCCGGTTTTCAGTTCAGCCTCCAGCAGGCTGAAGCTCAGCCAAGATTTTCGCAGGATGAAAATAGTATGGGCGCTCATTCCACCTTTTTTTTTATCTGCATCCTTTTCCACTGCTACACGCCGCTCGCCGGCGGGTGTCAGATATTTTCTGAGCGACAGCCTGACACTCTGTCGTGCATTACGCCACCGCCCCTTGACCAGGGTCAGGTAGTGCTTTTCCACCTCTCCAGCACGAAGTTGTTGATGCAACTCTACAAGTGCCGGCCGGTTCTTGGCAAGAAGCAATACGCCGGAAGTTTCCCTGTCCAGTCGATGCACGAGTTCCAGAAACCTCCAGTCAGGATGCTGGGCGCGCAATTGCTCTATCACTCCGAAACTTATGCCGCTTCCTCCATGCACGGCAACTCCGGGAGGCTTGTTGACGGCAATCAGTGCATCATCCTCGAACAAAACCTGGAATGCAATAAAACCCGGTTTGCTCAATTTCTTCGGGGGCGGCGCCGATCTTTCCACCATTCTCACCGGAGGTATGCGAACGGTATCTCCAGACTGGAGATGGTAGTCCGGAGCGGCTCGCTTGCTGTTAATCCGCACCTGCCCGCTGCGCAACAACTGGTAGATGTGACTTTTGGGCACGTTTTTCAAGCGTTTGATTAAAAAATTATCAATACGCTGCCCTTTGCTGTCCTCCCCTATGATTTCCTTCACCGCAGGACTTGGAGGAAATTCTTTGCGTAAATCTTTAACTCTACTTATACTTGTCAAGTCAGGGTTCCAGCCTATCCTTTATCCGGTGCACGAGGTGGTACTGTTGATGGGATTTTATCCGAGGGAAAAGAGCTGACCCCAAGATATGGTTAATGTCGCTCACCAATAAAGTAGCGATAGTAATGGATTTACGCGCTCAAAGCACACGTCGATTTCAGTTTTCAGTTTCGAAGCGCCTGGTTACGGGCAGCCCTAGTCGAAACCTGATTGAAACTAATTTCCTGGTTCTGCTTGCGAAATAAAGCAGGGCCACAGTGACAAGCCAGAGAATAAGCCAGAGAAGTGGCCATTTTTAACAAGCAGCTACTAATAAGCAGCTACCACGCCATGATCAAGTTGTCTGACTAAAAGCTCTCGTATACGCGCGCAGGACATGTTTTCCTGCGCGCGTAGGCTGTCTGCCCGTGACTAGAGCGCGGGAGGCATAAAAAATGAAACGCATGTTATTTAATGCGACACAGCCGGAGGAATTGCGTGTCGCTATTGTCGACGGTCAAAAACTCATCGATCTCGACATTGAATCTGCCGGCAAGGAACAACGCAAGAGCAATATCTACAAAGCTGTTATCACCCGTCTTGAACCAAGCCTCGAAGCCGCCTTCGTCGAGTACGGGGGTGAGCGGCATGGTTTTCTGCCGTTCAAGGAAATTTCCCGCTCTTATTTGAAAGAGAGCCCGGACCCGGGTCGGGTTCGAGTCCAGGACGCGCTTCATGAAGGCCAGGAGCTCATCGTCCAGGTGGACAAGGACGAACGGGGAACAAAAGGAGCCGCACTTACCACCTATATCTCACTCGCGGGCCGTTATCTGGTGCTGATGCCCAATAACCCGCGCGGGGGAGGTGTCTCGCGCCGCATAGAGGGCGAAGATCGCGCCGAACTGCGCGATGTCATGTCGCATTTGAACATTCCCCAAGGCATGAGCATCATAGCCCGGACGGCAGGGATAGGACGCAGCGAAGAAGAGTTGCAGTGGGACCTCAACTACCTGCTGCAGTTGTGGCGCGCTATTGAAGATGCTTCCAAAGGCCAGAGCGGCGCTTTCCTGATTTACCAGGAAAGCAGCCTCGTCATCAGGGCAATTCGGGATTACTTCAATCAGGAAATCGGTGAAATCCTGATTGACACGGAAAGCATCTATGAGCAGGCATGCCAGTTCATGGGGCATGTCATGCCAGGCAATGTAGCGCGGGTCAAGCTCTATCGCGACGACGTGCCCCTGTTTTCCCGCTTTCAAATCGAACACCAGATCGAAACCGCATATTCACGACAGGTTACCCTTCCTTCAGGTGGGTCGATCGTGATCGATCATACGGAAGCCCTGGTATCGGTGGACGTAAATTCAGCCCGTGCCACCCGTGGTTCCGACATCGAACAGACGGCCTTGGCTACCAATTTGGAGGCGGCAGACGAAATTGCGCGGCAACTGCGGCTGCGCGACCTCGGGGGCCTTGTGGTGATCGACTTTATTGACATGGAAGTTTCGCGCAACCAGCGCGAGGTGGAAAACCGGTTGCACGACGCGTTGCGCTACGATCGGGCACGCGTGCAGATGGGCAAGATTTCCCGCTTCGGTTTGCTCGAATTATCGCGCCAGCGACTGCGGCCTTCCCTGGGTGAAAGCAGCTACATTTCCTGTCCACGCTGCCACGGCACCGGTCACATCCGGGGCACCGATTCCTCGGCGTTGCATATCCTCAGAATCATTCAGGAAGAAGCGATGAAGGAAAATACGGCGGTGCTGCATGCTCAGGTGCCGGTAGATGTAGCGACCTACCTGCTGAACGAAAAACGTGCGGAAATTCATGCAATCGAAGCACGCCTGAAAGTAAGTGTCGTTCTGATTCCCAACATCCATCTCGAAACGCCCAATTACAGCATCACGCGCCTGCGTCATGACGACGTAAAACTTGGTGAAGTTCAGACGAGTTATCAGTTGGTGGAGAAACCGCCCCAGGAGATCCCCCTCCCTTCTAGCGGACAGGAAGCCAAGCCTGTGCGGCAACAGGCAGCGGTAAGAGGCATCACGCCGTCCCAACCTGCGCCGATACGCGAGCAAAAACCGCAGCATGAACCGGAACCGCTTTCCCTGCTCGATAAAATATTCGGCTGGTTTAAACAGGGGGGGGTCGGCGAAAAGACTGTTCGGCACGAACCGGCTGCCGCTGCTGCACATCGTGAGGAACGGGGCCAGGGACGCCGCGACCGCCGGGAAGGACGCAACGGTGAAAGTGAAAAGGCGGCACGCACCGCCCAACGTCCACGTGATGAGCGCGCAGCGCGCGGGAGCGAAGTCGGCCCAGGCGGTGCCCCAGGGTCGGTGCGCGAAGCTGTGCCCCAGCGCCAGGAACGCAGCGAGGCAAAAACTCCGGGCGAAAAAGCTGCTGCTAAAAAGCATCCCCGGCCGCAGCGTGAAGAAAAACCGCGGACGGACCTCAAGCTCTCTTCCGAGCAACCGTCCGCCACGGAAGAAGTCGTACAGTCAAGTGAGGAAGGCAGCCGCCGCAGACGGCGTGGTGGCAGGCAACGCGACCGGAGCGAGCGCCCGGATCGTGCAGCGCGTGAAGCCGGGCAGACAATTGCAAAGGATTCTCCTTTCCAGCAATCTGCCGATCAGGTCGCGCATGAGGACAATCCTGCGGCGGATATCATTTCGAGCCCGATAAATGGAACACCGTCGCTTGCCCTGGCTTCTGTCCTCCTGGACGAAAAAGAGGCATTGATGGAATCCCCTGCGGGGGCAAGGGATGACACCCATTCCGCACCTTTGCATGCGGATAGAGCTCTGCCGGTGGTTGTGCCCGAAGTTGTGCCCGAGGTGGCTGCAGTGGAATCTGCCCCTGCTCCGGCAACTACGATAACCGAAAAAGTGGCTCCAGCGAATGAACACCAGATTGCTTATGAGCCATCCGACAAGCTGTCTGAGGACCGGAGGGAGGCAGCGACCAAAGCAGCGGTTATGGGTGCGTCGATTTTAATGGCATCAGAACCGCCGGTATCAGAGCCGCCGGTTGAAGCAGCAAGGAGCGTTCCGGAGGACGACACCTCTAGGGTTCTCGTGAGCGCCCTGGAAATGGCTATGCCCCGTGCAGAAACCGCAGAAATCGAACAGGAAGAAGTTCCTGCACAAGAGGGGCAGCAAGCTGAGCCTCCTCAGCAACCAGGGGCCACGCAATCCCTCGATTTAAGTGCAGCGGGCCTGATCATGATCGAGACCCTTCCCGAAAAGATAAGACCTGCTGAAACTGAAACTGAAGCGGAAGCAATGAAAGCGCAGCCTCGACGTAAAAGAACGCCTCCTCCACCGGTAATCGAGCAGCACGAATCGTTGGTACAGGTCGAAACCCATAAGTAAAAGCTCGGTTCAACCTGATTCACGAAAAAAGGCGGGATAGACTCTCCCGCCTTTATACACATCGATATCGCGGCATCGACACTCATTTGGCCGCACTGCGCGCCACCTCATCCAGCAGCTTGATGAAATTTCGCTTGGGCTTGAACTGCATGCGCAACTCCGGTTATTCAGCGCAACCCATTTCCCGATTTTCCGTACGAATCCGGTTGAGCAACCCCCGCCCGGCATCCTCCACCAGATTGAGTACATGCTCGAAGCCCTGGCTCCCCCCAAAATAAGGATCTGGCACTTCCTGTACTCCTTCGGAGAACTTTTCACTGTACTGCATCAGTAATCCGAGTTTATGACTGTATTCCGCTGGGCATTCTCTCTGAAGGACAGCCAGGTTCGCCCTGTCCATTGCCAGAATATAGTGAAAAAACTCGAAGTCCTTTTCATCTACCATGCGAGCACGCAATGCTTTTGTGTCATATCCCCTTCTTCCCGCTGCTCTTTGCGCCCTTTCATCCGGCGGCTCGCCGATGTGATAATCATGTGTACCGGCAGAGTCGATGTGGATTTCGTCCTCCACCCCAGCCGCGATGACCTGGTGCCGGAAAACGGCCTCAGCGGTGGGCGAGCGGCAGATGTTGCCCATGCAAACGAACAAAACGTTGGTCCTGGTGCCCTCTCTCCTGTTCATCATATTCGGTTATATCAGTTTGACTTCCCACTCGGGACATTTCCATTCCTGTAACTTGCTGGCAACGTCCTTCAGAACATTCCAGCAGCTCATCAGCATGTGGCGGAAAGATTTCCCCCCAGTTGATGAGGCAGTTCCGCGTCCGGTTTGATTTGCAGGATCGCTCTGCAAAAATCATTCTGGATACGCCTCAAAGCTGCCTCGCTGTCTGCCTCGAAGCGCAGCACGATTACCGGCATGGTATTGGATGAGCGCGCGAGGCCGAAACCATCTTCATATTCGACTCGCATTCCATCGGTAGTAATAATGCGTTCAGCCCGGTCAAAGCCGGCTGTTTTCTGCATTTGCGCGATAATCGCGTAGTTTTCCCCTTCCTTCAACCTGATCTGCAACTCTGGCGTGCTGACCGCGTCCGGAATCGAGTTGAATGCAGCATCAATATCCACCCTGGAACTGAGCAGCTCCAGCAAACGCGCTCCGGCATAGAGCCCGTCGTCGAAGCCATACCAGCGCTCCTTGAAAAAGATATGGCCACTCATCTCTCCCGCCAGCAGCGCCCCGGTTTCCTTCAGTTTCCCCTTGATGAAGGAGTGACCGGTTTTCCACATGATCGGCTCGCCTCCGTGCTGCACGATCCACGGTGCCAGATTACGCGTACATTTCACATCGAAAATGATCCGCCCCCCCGGATTCCGCGACAACACGTCGGCTGCAAACAGCATCAATTGCCGATCCGGATAAATGATCGCTCCACTTTTGGTAACCACGCCCACGCGGTCACCATCTCCATCGAAGGCCAGCCCTATCTCGGCGTCAGTCGTTTCAAGCGCTTGCACCACATCCCGCAGATTCTCCGGTACCGAGGGATCCGGATGATGATTGGGAAAATTGCCGTCCACCTCGCAAAACAGCTCCGTTACGTCGCATCCGAGCCTGCGGTACAACTCCGGAGCGTATAAACCGGGTATCCCATTGCCACAATCGACGATAATCTTCATGGGCCGCGCCAGCTTTATGTCCGCGGTTATGCGTCGGAGATATCCTTCCGCAATGTCCTGCTTGTGGTAGCTGCCATTGCCGTGAGCAAGGTCTTCATTTTCGATGCGCGCACGCAAGGCCTGTATTGATTCCGCAGCAAGCGTTTCTCCCCCCAGTACCATTTTAAAGCCGTTGTATTCCGGCGGATTATGGCTCCCGGTTACCATCACGCCGGAATAACCGGACAACTCATGCGCCGCATAGTAGAGCATCGGGGTCGCGACAGTACCGACATCGATTACGTTGACGCCGCTTTTTTGCAGACCCCTGGCCAGGGCTTGCACCAGCGCGGGACCCGACAACCTTCCGTCGCGCCCTATGGTGATGGCGGCAAGTCCGCGTGCACGCCCCTCAGAGCCGATGGCGTGACCAATCGCTTCGGCACCTTCAACGGTCAGTGTTTTTCCGAAAATCCCTCGGATGTCATAGGCTTTGAAGATTTCTGGTGGAAGTTGGCGCATGGATGATAGGTGGATAAGAGCTGAGCTTCAGCTGTATCAATGGTCGCAATGGTATCTTCAGTGGCAGCATTTACACTGGTTACGACTGTGCTGCTCGTATTTCGTATTTGGGCTTTAAGGTATATTCAGGTCAGTGGTGGCCTGCAACTGCACCGCCCTTGAGTACGTAATGTGTGCCGCAGTAGGGACACAGCGCTTCTCCCGTATCTTCTATGGGCAGAAAAACGCGGGGATGCGAATTCCATAACAGCATGGAAGGCGTGGGACAATGAAGCGGCAGATCATCGGGCGTTACCTCGATCTGGCGCTGGGTGTTGGCGGCAAGCTTCTGCATCAGATTTTCCTAAGACGTATCGCTTAAATGGATCGATGAGGATATAAAGTTTTATCAGACATAGGTGAGCCAGTCGGCATGTTTGCCATTTCCCCTGGCGCATTCAAAAAAGAGGGCCTGGAGCTTTTCCGTGACAGGGCCGCGCCTGCCGCTGCCGATCGTGCGGTTATCCAACTCCCTGATCGGGGTTACCTCGGCTGCGGTACCGGTAAAAAAGGCTTCATCCGCGCAATAGACTTCATCTCGGGTGATGCGCTTCTCGATAACCGGAATGCCGATTTCTCCCGCGAGCTCTATGAGAGACGCGCGTGTAATGCCTTCCAGACAGGAAGTCATGTCAGGGGTATACAATTTGCCCTGCTTCACGATGAATATGTTTTCACCCGCTCCTTCTGCAACATAGCCGTCCACGTCTAGAAGCAGCGCCTCGTCATAGCCGTCGTGCGCTACTTCCTGATGCGCCAGGATGGAATTTGCATAAGTCGTGACTGATTTGGCGCGGCACATATTGACATTCACATGATGCCGCGTAAATGACGATGTCTTGACACGGATACCTTTTTCGAGACCATCAGGGCCGAGATACGTGCCCCACGCCCAGGCTGCAATAGCCACATGCACGGAAAGTGTTTTGGCTGAGATGCCCATCGCTTCCGAACCGTAAAATACGATGGGACGGATATAGCCCGACTTGAGATCGTTCTGCCTTACGACATCGCACTGCGCCTGCATCAATGTAGCCCTGTCATAGGGCATCTTCATCATGAAGATGTGCGCGGAATTGAATAAACGATCGGTGTGTTCTTTCAGACGGAAAATTGCAGGACCACGGGGGGTTTCGTAGGCACGCAATCCTTCGAATACCCCCATTCCGTAGTGCAAGGTGTGGGTGAGCACATGGGTGGTAGCCTCACGCCACGGAATCATCTTTCCATCACTCCAGATCACACCATCGCGATCAGCCATTGACATTCACAGACTCCGGAGAGAATTTAAGTTCGTATATTCTAACGTATTTCCTGATCCTCTGGACTCCCTTTCAAGAGAAGGGATGCAGGAAAACGGACTGTTTGCACCGGACTTGCAATCGTTCCACATACCTATCCCGGCTCGTCCGTTAGTGCCTGGAATTATTCTGGAATTACTATCAAAGGGGAATTTATACTGAATGCCAGCGGAATAGATCCGGTTTCGCAACAAACGTCAAGACCAGAATTTACTGCTGACAGACAGCTTAATTAACGGCAGGCAGTTTTTAGGATTGAGTGCCATCCCGGCGATTTGCCGATAAGTATAAGCCCGTTACCGTTATAGACAAATACGATTGCAGATGGTCTGAGAGCGTTTGAGCCGTTTGCGGGAACAGTCGGTTGCTTTGAATCCTTCTCAGCAGTACGGCTACAAAAATAATGCCGCTGAAGAACAAACCCCATCGCTGAGATGGGGTTTGTTTGAAATGATGCTAGAGCTGGTTAAACGCGGGTTTTTTGCGATAGGCAATCAAACCAAGCAGGCTAAGGCCCGCCAGCATCAAGGCATAAGATGACGGCTCGGGAATGGCTGCTGCCATAGTCGGTTCCCCGTAGACGAAATCATCGGTGACGGCAAGATCAGTACCGCCAGCAAGATTTTCACTGCCAAACGACTGAAAGTGGGTGCCATCGAAGTTGAACAGGGTGTTTGTCCCCACAGCCAGTTTCACGTCCGTCACCACCGGCTGATCGAACAGCACGCCGAGGAACTGCGGCTCGCCGCTCGTACCCGTGGGCACATTAAAGGTGCCAAGGCTGACCTCGTGGCCGCCGCTGTCATGACCGAAGTATTCGATGCTGCTGCTGCCAGCTTTTTCCACATCGACAAAAATGGCACCAAAACCGCGGGTGCCCGCTGCCGTCGCCGTGCCGGGAATGGTGAAGCTTTGCCCGATGAAGCGGTCATCGAACTGGTATGGAGTATCATCCTGCATGACAAAGGTATTGTTGGGACTAAAGGCAGGAAACTGTCCTGCGGTAGCGGGGTTAACGCTGGCGAAGCCATCCCCGCTTACCGCATAGGGGTCCTCGAATAACGCCCCCTGGTTCTGGAAACGATCGACGGGGATGATAACTGTATGACCGCTGTCAACCACTTGAGTGTTCGGATTCGCGTCGGTGCCATCAAGCCTGACTCCATCCCAACTGATTTCGCGGCGACCGCTCGTCTCGGGCGCGCCGGTATTCTTGACGCCTCCGATTGCGGTGCGAAAAGCGTCAAGAGCGGTAGTTGCGTTGGCACCCGATCCGCTGTACACCACGGGGGCGGCGGACCAGGCGGAGGGACTGCAAAGAATGGCGGTAGCAAACGTTGCTCCGGCGAGCATTTTGACTGAGTGCATGGTAAACCTCCCTTTTCTCCCCTCTTTCTTAAAAGATTTAATAGGCTTTACGGACCTATAACCAAAGAAAACGTCGAATTTTTTCAGGACTTTTTAGAGGTATAGCACTTCGTACGCAAACCGCAAGAGATAATTGCTCCATTGGTTAAAAAAGTATTTCCAGCACGTGCGCATTCATTCTCACCGAACTGCTGAATTACGATGGAGGTGTACCCCTGAATCCAGGGAGGACTAAACCGTGGATGCGCCGAAAACCTCATTCCACAACCGAGATACTGCCGCGATTTCATTCTCAAAATAATCTGCTTCAACACGCGCAAACTTTTGCGATTTGCCGTTCGCGGAAGACGAACCCGCGAGGTCGGAGTAACCGCTCAATCTCAGCCAGTGCTGCGTCCGCCGGAATTCCCGGTAGGCATTAAGGGCCGGCTCTGCGACTTCATTCCTGATCAATCCCAGCTTTGCCGCCAGCTTCAACAACGCGATATTACCGATATTGCCGGTCAATTCCTTGTGATGGCAGGCGTGTCCAAGGACCAGGTACTGCACGATGAACTCGACATCGATAAGGCCTCCACGATCATGCTTGATATCGAACAACCCGCTGGTATTGGGGTGAGCGTCGAGCATTTTTTGCCGCATTACCAATACTTCCCGTTTCAGATCCGGCAATTCCCGCGGGTGACGCAGCACTTCCCTGCGAATACGCTCGAATGCCTCCCCTACCTGTACATCTCCGGCTACAAATCGCGCCCGGGTCAACGCCTGATGCTCCCAGACCCACGCATGATGATGCTGGTATTCAGCAAATGCCTGAATCGAACTCACCAGCAGGCCGCTGCTACCGTTGGGGCGCAAACGCAGGTCTGTCTGGTAGAGCAATCCCGCTGAAGTGTAACTGGTGAGCCATGAGTTGATACGCTGGCTCAGCCGGGCATAGCTTTCTGGAGCGTCGGCATGGGGATCGTCATAGAGAAAAATGATATCGAGGTCGGAGGCATAACCAAGTTCCTTGCCGCCGAGCTTGCCATAGCCGATGATGGCAAAAGCAGGTATATCTCTATGCCTCCTCCTCAACCCCGACCAGGCAAGGTGCAATACGGTATCGAGCAACAAGTCGGCAAGATCGGAAAGATGATCACTCAAGGTCTCAAGGGGCAGCAATCCTTCCACATCCCGCGCCAGCAACTGAAATACCTGGGCATGGTGGAAATGCCGCAATATATCCATTTGCTGTTCGACATCGGTGCCGCCGGAACCCTCCGCATCCTGCAATTGGCGCATCAGCCTTTCCCCCGCACGAGACCAATCGAGCGGATCTCGGAACTGTCCCGGGAGCAGTTCGTCCAGCAGGATCGGATGCCTGTTCAAGTATTCACTGGCCCAGTGACTTGCGCTGACGAGCTTGGCTACCCGTCCCAACGCGTGGGGATGCTCGCGCAGCAGGGCCAGATAAGCCGAACGCCTGCTGACGGTTTCCAGCAACTGCATCAGTCGTTCCAGCGTGAGGTCTGCGGAAGGAAACCTTGCAGCCACTTCGATCAGGGCAGGAACAAGCGCATCGATGCGTTTTTTGCTCGTTTGCGGCAGTTGCCTGTAGCGGGTGCCCGAGCGAAATTCCTCCACACACTCAAGAATTTTCTCCGGATTGGAAAATCCCAGTTTAGCGAGTTGCGTCTGCGCGCCTTCGGCTTGAACGCCGTCTTCTCCAGTCTTCCACAGGTCGGCAAGCGCATTGGAGGCCTCAGAAGTACGGGGGGTCGCGAAGATAGCCTCAAAATGTCGCGTTATATTCGAGCGATGGTCGTTGAGCTTCTTTAAAAATCCGTCATAGGATGCAAAACCCATCGAAGCTGCAATCAGCGACTGATCCGGGGAGCTTTCAGGCAGAACGTGGGTCTGTTGATCGTCAAGATACTGCAGGCGATGCTCAAGGTTGCGTAAAAAAGTGTATGCCTCCACCAGTTCTGCCACCGTTTCCCCCGGTAACTGTTGTTTTTCCCCCAGCAAGTGCAGTACAGCAAGCGTGGGCCGGATGCGGAAATCCGGATCGCGTCCACCCCGGATCAGCTGGAATACCTGGGCAATGAACTCGATTTCGCGGATACCGCCCGACCCAAGTTTGATATTTCCGTACATTTCCCGGCGCTGAACCTCCCGGCGGATTTGGGCGTGAAGTGCGCGCATGGATTCGTAGGCACCGAAGTCCAGGTATTTGCGAAACACGAAGGGTTGCGTGATCTGCTCTACAGGGGCTGGTTTTTCTTCGCGCGGACCTGCTACGACACGGCCTTTGATCCACGCATAACGCTCCCATTCCCGTCCCTGGGTGATCAGATATTCTTCCAGCATGGCAAAGCTCATCGTCAGCGGCCCGCTTTCCCCATACGGCCGCAATCGCATATCCACTCGGAAAACGAAACCGTCTGCGGTAATGTCATTAAGACTTGTAATCAGTTTCCGTCCCAGGCGAACGAAAAAATCCTGATTGGAAATTGACCGGTGCCCATCGGTCTCGCCATCTTCCGGATATACGAAAATAAGATCCACGTCAGAGGAAACATTGAGTTCGCCACCGCCAAGCTTTCCCATCCCGATGACCAGCATCTGCTGAACCCGGCTATCGGCGCTTTTCGGTTGACCGTAACGCCCTGGCTCAGCTAGCCAGGCGTACAAGCGCTCCAGCGCGAAACCGATGGTAAGCTCCGCCAGAGCTGTCATGGATGACATCACCTCGGCCAGATCAGCCAGTCCTGCCAGGTCCCGCGACGCTACCCGCAGCAGCACCTGTTTGCGCAAGCCGCGCAGGACCGCGTGCAGTCCTTCCTCATCATTTATTCCTTGAGCGGATGCCTGCAGAAATGCCTGCATTTCCTCTCGCATGAAAGGTCGCTGCAGGTTTTGCTCCAGCTCAGCCAGCAGGCCGGGGTCGCTTGCCACCTGACCTTGGACGTAACGGCTCAGCGGCAGGATAGATTGCACTATTTCTCTGGCGGGACTATGGGAAAGCATGATTGAATTCAGGTTAAAATAAAACGGGAGGATAATGAGTGGAGTAGATAATTCCTGCATAACCTATGCCGCAGCTTCTATTGAAGGATTGAACAAAGAACCCGTTGCTGCATCTAATCCGCTTTGTCACGTCTCCCCTCGGCATTCACCTCCGGATCAGATTCCTTTGAGTATGATTTAACGAATAATCATCAGGGGTCCGAATGTTCCTGAGTCCTTCCCCCAGTACCCGTATCGGAACAATTTATTGAACCTGTCAGCAATTTCATTTTTTGTGCTACGGAGCTTCCTGTTCCGGCTTTCCATGTGGGTGCTGATTGCAGTTGCAGCCGTCTTTTCGGTTCTGCTGTTGTCTCTCCGCTATTGGCTGTTGCCGAATATCGAACAGTACCGTGAAAACATCGCTTCCGCCATCAGCCATGCTTCCGGCCAATATGTAATGCTGGGCGAGGTCAGCGCGAACTGGGACGGGTTCCGGCCTCACATGATGTTGCGTGATGTGCGCGTGCATGATAACGAGGGTGTCACCTTGCTGCTGAATCGCCTTGAAGGCACGTTTTCATGGCGTTCGATATTGCATGGCGAATTGCTCTTTCGTGAAATCGCAATCGATCAGCCTGATTTGATCGTACGTCGAGACGCTGCCGGCGTCATTCATGTCGCCGGATTCGCACTGAAGCAGGAATTTGCCGGAAGTGAAGATGGCTTTTTCGACTGGCTCCTCAACCAGAGGCAAGTCATCATAAACAATGCCAATATCCTCTGGCAGGATGATCAGCGCGCTGCCCCGCAGCTGGAACTGCTGGTCAACCTGCGCCTCGAGAACCGGGGCAGACATCATCGCTTCGGCATCAGTGCCGTACCCCCCGCGCGGCTTGCCGCCCATCTCGATATGCGCGGGGATTTCAAGGGAGAGTCGCTCGCAAATCCCGGATTATGGCGGGGCCGGCTTTTCATGCAGATAACCCGCGCCGATATAGCAGCCTGGCGTGCCTGGCTGCCCTTCCCCGAGGAAATAAAGTTGAATCAGGGTGTTGGCGCGCTGCGTATCTGGGCGGGTATCGACGGAGCAGATATGAACAAAGTTACGGCAGACATGCGCCTGCAGAATGTAAAGGCGCGGCTCGCGCCGACTCTGCCGGAATTGAACCTGACCAGGCTGGCAGGCAGGGTCGGGTGGCACAAGATAGATGATAAAGGCAGCAACGGCAGTCAACTTTTCGCACGTCGGCTCACCGCTGCGTTTTATGGCAAACCGCCCTTGCCTTTGCTGGATTTTTCGTTGCAGCAGCTTCACCAGGATGCCGGCAAACCGGATAGCAACACATTGAGCGTCCAGAACCTGAGACTGGATAAACTGGAGGAGTTGACGAAATACCTGCCGCTGAGCGAGCCGCTGCGGACTAAAATCCGCGCTGTTTCCCCCCGCGGCAAACTGCATTCGATGTTGATAAAATGGACGGGCGAATGGCCGACACCCTCTTCTTTCCATGCCACGGGGAGATTTACCAGACTGGGAATGAAAAGGTCCGATAGCATGCCTGCCTTTACTGGTGTCAGCGGGAATATTGACATTACCGAACAGGGGGGCACGCTGAATCTGGATTCCCAAAACACCGTGCTGCAACCGCCGGATACACCTGTTGAACCGATAACGCTGAATATACTTACGGGACAGATAAGGTGGAACCTGACCAGCAACGGTTCAAAGTCGATAAAGTTCAGCAATATCTCCTTCTCCAGTGCATATGCAGCCGGGTCAGCCTATGGAAATTACCAGACAGTGCCTGGCAGCCCGGGTATCCTCGACTTGACAGCTCATCTCACCCGCGCTGACGCGCCTTCTCTGCTGCGTCTCCTGTCCGGGAAAGGGAGAGAGTATTTTCCTGACTGGCTGGGAGAATCCATTGTTGCAGGGAATATTTCGAATGCCCGGCTTCACCTCAAGGGGAATCTGGCTCGACCTCCCTCCGTCTCAAGCAATCCCGGCGTCTTCGAATTTGCCGCAAAGATATCGGGCATGCTGCTCGATCACCTCCCCGGCTGGCCCCGGATAGAGAATCTCGCAGGCAACGTACGTCTTAACGATAATCGCATGGAGATCAATGTTTCCAAAGGGGACATCCTTGGAGCGCGCCTGGGGAACGCAAGACTGATCATTCCTGACATGACTGCCGCCGAGGCGAGGCTCAAAACCGAACTGGAAGCGAGCGGCGCCACCCATCAGTTTTTGGCATTCGCTGCCGCAAAAACCCCAGGCACTTACGACAACTGGCTGGTGGACAATACCCATATTTCTGGCGACGGGAGATTGCTGCTCAAACTTGATATTCCTTTGCGCGGGTCAGGGGAAATCAAACTGTGGGGCAACTACCGATTCATGAACAACCGGATCGATCCGGGTCCACATATTCCCGAGCTGGAGCAATTGAACGGCGCACTGACCTTTACCGGTTCTGAAATAAGAACGGAAAACCTGAGTGGCCGTCTTCTCGGCGGTCCCGTGCTGATCACTTCCTCTGATATGCCAGGCGGTGGCACACGTTTTTCCGCTATCGGCAAGGTCAATTTCGACAACCTGGCTGAAGCCTCCCAAGCCAGCACGTCACGCAGCGCCCCTTTCTGGACTCGGCACGTACATGGCAGCAGCGATTGGCAAGCAGCGGTGCTCGTAGACAACCGGTCCACGAATGTGATCGTTGAATCATCCTTGAAGGGAATTTCATCGGATCTGCCCGAGCCGTTGTCGAAGGCCGCGCATGATGCAATACCAGTGAAATTCGAAAGAAAGGCAACAGGTATACAGAGCGAGGAACTGCACCTGAGCTATGGCGAGGGCATCAAGGCAAAGATCAGGCGCAACCGGGACGATGCCGGTCATTTTTACATGGAGCGCGGTTCCGTCGTTTTCGGTCCCTCAACCGTTTTTCTTCCTGAAGAGCCCGGTATCGTGATAAAGGGTGCATTGCCCGTATTGAATCTCGACCGCTGGCGCCTCTTGCTCAAGCAGCTCGAAATTCAATCTGCCGCCCCTTCCAGTTTGAGCGGCTTAAACCTGTATATAGGATCGCTTGGCTTTCTGGGCAGGCAGTTCGATGATGTCAGGCTGGATGCTGACAGAAAAGACAGTCTGTGGTATTGCATGATTGCAAGCGAGGAGGTCAATGGAGGCATCACCTGGAACCCATCCGGCACCGGCAAGATAGTGGCGCGCCTGAACAGGCTGATCATTCCTGCAATTTCTCCTTCCGGGCCAGGTACTGTATCCAGGAGCGGCCAACAGGAAAAGGATCTGCCGGCGCTCGATGTAATCGCGGACGACTTTGTCTTTGGCGAGAAACAACTGGGTAAGCTGGAACTGATTGCAAATCAGGAAGAACGGAACTGGTACATCGACAAACTGCACATTGTCAATCCGGACAGTTCGATAACAATGCGAGGTCTATGGAAAAGCCGGACTGCAACTCCGCAGACGCAGGCTACGGTCATGCTGAAAGCAGATGACATTGGCAAATTCCTGGAACGGTTCGACCTTCCTGATCGCATAACCAGTGGAAGCGGCACGCTTGAGGGCATCCTGTCCTGGCAGGGGGATCCCTTGTCGATAGATTACTCCACCTTGTCCGGCAGGTTTAAGCTTGACGCAAGACGCGGACAGTTTCCCGGGTTTGAGCCAGGAATCGGCAGGCTTTTTGGCATTTTCAATCTCCGTTCGCTGCCGCGGCGGATCACGTTGGACTTTCGCGATGTGTTCAGTGAAGGTTTCGGATTTGACGATATTTCCGGCAGCATAAATATCGCGAGTGGCATTGCATCGACGGATGAGCTTAAAATCAACGGGCCGGCTGCAAGGGTTACCATGAATGGACAGATGAATCTCGAAGCGGAAACGCAAAAACTTCACATCAGGGTTACCCCTTCCTATGGACTTGCGTCTCCCGTAGTCGGGATGGCATCGGTAATTGCAAGCACAGCCATGAAACAAACCTCTGCTCCATCGAGGGACTACAACATTACCGGCACCTGGGCAGATCCTGTCGTAACCCGGATAGGGCACCCCCCCCCGGAACTGGCGGGACCTCAACCATGACCCGAGTCTCCTCGCGCGAGGTCTGCCGGCAACGGTCGCATTGACTGACCATGCCCGTTATATGACGCTCGCCAAACTAGCACCTGCATTAAATCCAGTACATAGGAGCCCCAAGGCGGCCTGGGACAATGTCGGACGTGGTATCAACCACAATACTTTATAAAGACAATCTTTTAAGTTACTCTGTATTCCCCGCTGCCCGGAAAATACACTTCAAATATGCAAGACTCCGTAGCCTGTAACTCGCTTCCTCCTGAAACAGCCCACAGGGGGCCGATTCGTGTTGCTGCCATTCAAATGGCGGCAGGTCCAAATATCTACGCCAATCTGGAAGAAGCCGGGCGGCTTCTGGATATGGCTGCATCACGCGGCGCAAAGCTGGCGGCGCTCCCCGAGTATTTCTGTCTGATGGGAATGGAAGATGCTGATAGAGTAGCGGCACGTGAGCAGGATAATCAGGGGCCGATACAGGAATTCCTGGGCAATACTGCCAGGCGTCTCGGCCTCTGGCTCGTAGGCGGCTCGGTGCCCCTGGTTTCTTCCCGCCCTGACAAGGTACGAAACAGTTGCCTGGTATACAACGACAATGGTGAGCAGGTCGCACGGTACGACAAAATACATTTGTTCGGTCTGGAGCTGGGGACTGAACGCTATGCCGAAGAAGAAACCATTGAGGCAGGCCAGGGTGTCGTTGCCCTGGAATCCCCCTTTGGCCGCATCGGCCTTTCCATCTGCTACGATATCCGCTTTCCCGAGCTTTACCGTTCCATGGGGCAGGTAGACATTATCTTCGCCCCGGCGGCTTTCACCGCTACCACGGGCAAGGCGCACTGGGAAACCTTGATCCGCGCTCGCGCTATCGAAAACCTGGCATACGTCGTTGCGCCTGCCCAGGGGGGATACCATATCAATGGACGGGAAACCCATGGGGACAGCATGATAGTCGATCCCTGGGGCGTGGTGTTGGACCGCCTCCCGCGCGGGCCCGGAGTCGTCATCGCGGATATTGATCCGGAATACCAGGCGAGCTTGCGCAGCAGCCTGCCCGCCTTGAATCACCGCACACTGCGTCACTGCTGAATTCCATTGAACCTTGTTCTCCTTCTCCACCACTAACTACCATGATTACAGAACAGACTATCCAGGTTAACGATCTTTTCGCGACGGCCCACAGTTGTCTGCTTGCACCTCATGAATTGGATGCACCCGGCTTGCAGAACGTGTTCGGCCAGATGCTTGCGCACCGCATCGATTATGCCGACCTGTATTTTCAGTATAGCCGGGCTGAAGGCTGGGCTCTGGAAGAAGGCATAGTCAAATCCGGCAGCTTTAATATCGATCAGGGTGTGGGTGTACGGGCAGTCAGCGGAGACAAGACCGCCTTTGCGTATTCGGACGACATCAGCATGCCTGCGCTGGTGTCCGCCGCACAGGCCACACGGGCCATCGCTCGCCATGGCGTCACACAATCGGTGCAGGCCGTCAAGCGCAGCAAGGGGCGCGAGCTTTATCTGCCGGAGGATCCGATTGCCAGCCTCAAGGATACGGACAAGGTGGCTTTGCTCGAAAAGCTCGAGAGTTATGCACGGGCGCTGGACAAACGTGTTATCCAGGTCATGGCCTCCCTCTCAGGGGAATACGAAGTGGTTCTCGTTGCCCGCAGTGATGGTCTTCTGGCAGCCGATGTGCGCCCGCTTGTACGTCTCTCACTGCAGGTTATCGCCGAGGAAAACGGCAATCGTGAGCAAGGAGTTGCGGGAGGAGGAGGACGATTCGACTATGCATACTTCACGGACGAAGTGCTGCGCGACTATGCTGCAAAAGCGGTTCACCAGGCGGTCGTCAACCTGCATGCAAAACCGGCGCCTGCGGGGACCATGACGGTGGTGCTCGGCGCGGGCTGGCCGGGCATACTGTTGCATGAGGCCATCGGCCACGGGCTGGAAGGAGACTTCAACCGCAAGGGGAGTTCCGCATTTGCGGGTCGAATCGGCGAACGCGTGGCTGCACCGGGAGTGACGGTGGTGGATGACGGCACTATTGCACGCCGACGGGGCTCGCTCAATGTCGATGATGAAGGGAATCCCACGCAGTGCACAGTGCTGATCGAAAACGGAATACTCAAGGGTTATTTGCAGGACAGCCTGAATGCACGGCTGATGAACGTTCCCGTTACTGGAAATGCAAGACGTGAATCGTTTGCGCACATTCCCATGCCGCGCATGACGAATACGTATATGCTGAATGGGGACAAAACCCCGGAAGAAATCATCGCTTCCGTGAAACACGGGTTATATGCGGTCAATTTCGGCGGGGGACAGGTGGATATCACCAGCGGGAAATTCGTATTTTCGGCTGCGGAAGCCTACATGATCGAAAACGGAAAAATTTCGTATCCGGTGAAAGGCGCTACCCTGATCGGCAACGGTCCCGATATACTCACCCGCGTTTCGATGATCGGTAACGATCTGTCGCTTGATCCCGGTGTGGGCACTTGTGGTAAGGAAGGCCAGAGCGTGCCGGTAGGCGTGGGTCAGCCAACCCTTCGCATAGATGGGCTGACAGTGGGAGGAACGGCATAGCCTCAATGCCTGATCCAGATACGCCTCAGTTCCAGGCCTGATCCAGGGCGACCCTGGAGTTGCGGCTTTGGCCGCGGTCCCAGCCGCAGCCTCCGCCCCATAATACGTTCGATCCTGTCAGGTATTCTCACTGCTCGATCTTCACGATCCGGGTACCCGCAAGCCGGTCATGCAGGAACAATCCATCCCGATCGAATAACCCCCACAATATCCCGCAGCCGAACAAAAAGATGCCGATGACGGCAAACAGATAGCGTGCGAGCGCCTGCTTCAGATTAAGGGGACCTCCGTCGGCGCGGATTACACGCAGCTTCCAGGTTTGCATGGGTAATGTCTGTCCACCGTGGGTCCAGAACCAGATGAAATAAATACCTGCGACCACGAGCAGGTAAAGCTGGAAGGCGGGCCGGAAAAAAACGGAACTGGTATCCCGGAAGAGAAGATGAAAAACGAAACTGGCGATAAACAGAACCGCAACCAGAATCAGCGATTCATACAGCATACTCAGTAATCTCCGCCCCAGTCCCGGCGCGGAAATTTTCATGGTGTCGGGAAGTCCATCAGGAAGGCTTTCGTATTGGTTTTATTGCAGTGCAGTATTGAGAAAAAACAGAAAACAACTCAGAAAACCGGGAGACGCGTCTGCCTGTCTGCCTGTGTTGAATCACCTGCTACAGTGGAATGCTTCATTGCTGATGCTCATGCTCACGCCATTTGCGCTTTATTTCCTGGCGCTTTTCCGGCGGTAATTTCTTGATGGTTTTATACTTCTCACGTACCCGCTCCCGCTGTTCCGGGGTCAGCGAATACCAATCCCGCATCTGCAACTGGGTCCTGTGCTGCTCTTCGGGTGTCATATGCGGATAGCGTTTGGCAATGCCCAGCCATTTCTTCTTTTTTACAGGGTCCATCCCGTTCCACTCTTGTGCGAGCGGAGCCAACGCCTCCTTTTGCTGCGGCTTCAATTCTTCCCAGGCAGGTTGACCTGCTTCAACCGGGACCGAAAATAACAGGCACAGCGCCGATGTGACGGCTATGACTGATTTAACCATTCACCCAACTCATCGTCCAGATAGGCATCTATCGGCAGATCATCCACGAGCAGCATTATCTCGATTTCCTCATTCTCATCAATCTGCTGCAAATTCTGCCAATAAATGGCGCCCGCTAAAGCCAGCAACAATGTTATCACCGATAACAACTTGCCAGCCCGCGAATGACCATGATGCCCACCTCGCGATGAAGCGACCTGCCCGCTCTGGCCAAGCCGGACGACTGTTTCCGCCACATGGTAATTTTCCAGAGAAGCCCGACGTGCAGACTGGAGACGATTTAATGTGCCCTGCTTGATGTCATCAACTCCACGATCCAGCAACCGCGCCACTTCCCTCCCTACATCAGTTTCACTCATAGCCCGATTCCATGTTTTTTCAACATTGCGGCAAGTGCATGGGTTGCACGGGAACAGTGTGTTTTCACACTCCCTTCGGAGCACCCCATGATTTTCGCTGTTTCCATAACATCCATTTCCTCCCAGTAACGCAATAGAAAAGCCTCGCGTTGACGTGCCGGTAGGGTTTCAATAGCTCTCTCGAGCAGATTGATAAGTTGCGACTGCTCGAGCTGTTGGTGGGGATCATTAACCTTAGATGATGACGCATCGGATTGCAAAGTTTCCAGCAGATCGAAATCTTCGCTTTCCTTTTCATGATCGGAAGGAATGAATGCCGAAAACAGTGTCGTCCACAATGAGCGCGTTTTCTGTCGACGATAAAAATCCCGGATAGTATTTTGCAGGATGCGTTGAAACAGGAGAGGTAATTCTTCCAGGGGTTTGGCCGAATACTTCTCGACAAGCTTCATCATCGAATCCTGAACAATATCCAGGGCGAGATGTTCATCCCGCACGGCAAATAAAGCTTGCTTATAGGCGCGCCGTTCGACTTCAGCCAGAAAATTCGAAAATTCCTGTTTTGTAGCCAGGACGATTCGCCTCTTGGAAGACTCTTGGAAGATGAAAGAACAGGAGCAAACTCCTCACCGGCGGCAATGTTAGCAAACTTTTAGCACGCTACTGTAGCTGTTTTAATAAGGCAGGTAATGTTAGGTGAAGTTTATCTGCATGCCCCTCCGCTTGCCCTTCTGCTGACGGCGTCCGATATTGGAGAGGCGCGAAAACCAGGCGGTCGAGTTTGAGTCATAGAGGAGGTTTTTCGGAGGGGCTCTATTCTGCTCCTGCGACAATTTGTCACATTGCGATAATCCTTTTTCCTGCCTATCATGGCGGCGATCGTCGCAGATATCGAAAATTCCTTCTCAAGTTGCCCAAAAAATCCGAAACTGCGTTCGAATATTTGTGCAGCCGCCTGTTAGTGGTACAATTCCGCCTTGAATTGCGAGTGATTCTTAATTAGATTTACACTACCAATGTCAGGTATTCTGAAATTCCAACCCGTCCCATCGCCCAACGAGCTGGCCCGTAGCTCTGGTAGCACTATGCTTTGGATGGCGCTCGTACTGATGCTCTTCCTCGGTGCTGTCGGCATTGTCGGCGCGGCGGAAATTATTCGCCCTTTTACATCGGGAAGCCTCGAGCAAGTGCTTGCATCCCGGCCGAACAAACCTTTCATTCTCGTCCTCTGGTCCCTCGATTGCCAGTATTGCCCCACTGAACTCAAAATGCTGAGCGAGCTTGAAAAGAGTCACCCGGGACTGGATGTGGTACTGATTGCTACCGATACGATCGATGATATGCCTCAACTCGCTGATCGGGCGGCAAGCTATGGAACTGCCAGGTTCGAACAATGGGTTTTCGCAGAGGATATGCCGGAACGCCTGCGCCAGGAAATCGATGGCCGCTGGTACGGCGAAGTACCGCGGACTTATTTCTATGATCAGAAACACCAGCGCACAGTCAGGATGGGCCTGATCAACAAGTCGCTCGTCGAGGAATGGCTGTCGCGAAATACTGTCGATACCGCGACCGGAAAGCAGGATGGAAAGCATTGAGATGGCAGGACAGGCAATGAACTTGAAGCACAACAGCATATCCTTGTCTGGTTTGATGTTCGTCGTTGTGATCCACGCCGGATTGCTTTATTTCCTGTTCAAACAACAGCTGATTCCCCCGCCGGAACAATTAGCGACATTGATAGTAAATTTCATTCCTTCGCCTCAACCAAAGGAAGAGGCCAAGCCTGAAACGCCACCTCCTCCGCCGAAGCCTAAACCTAAACCTGTAAAGAAACCGCAACCTCAGCAACTCGTTGCAAAGGCGCCGCCACTGACCGAAAGCGAGCCGGTCGCGCCGCCTCCTCCACCGGAACCGGAACTCGAAGCCGAGCCTGAAGCCGAACCCGAACCAGTAGTGGAAGCAGCCCCTGCGCCGCAAATGCCGGCTGGCCCGGTTTCGCTTTCCTCGGAATTATCGGTCGCATGCCCTCACTTGAATGCGCCGACTTATCCAGCGCTTTCGAAACGGCTCGGCGAGGAAGGAAAGCTCGTATTAAGAGTGGAACTGGATGAAAAAGGATACGTCAATGTGGCACACGTAGTGAACAGCAGTGGTTTCAAGCGGCTGGACGAAGCTGCCATGACCGCTGTCAAAACCTGGCGCTGCACACCCACCGTACGCAATGGTCAACCGGTGCGGGCTGTTGCCCTGCAACCCTTCAACTTTGTACTCCAAGGAGATTAACCTAATGCAAACAGGTCTCGGATTTTCAAATTTTCTGGCGCAGCTCGACGGCGTCGGTATGACGGTGCTCATACTGCTGCTTGCGCTCTCTGTAGCAAGCTGGTATCTCATACTGACCAAAGGTATCTCCAATATCATGGCAGGAAAGCGGGCTGACACCTTTCTCAAGCGTTTCTGGAGCGCGGGTTCATTGCAGGAAGTAAATTCGACGCTGAAAGAGGATTCGGATGACAACGCCTTTGCGCAACTTGCCAGGTTGGCAATGAACGCAGCCGCCGACTCGGAGAAACATGGATTGCAAAATCTCGCGGCAGCAGGTGGCGCGAGCGAATTCATCACCCGCATACTGCGCAATGGCCTCGACCAGGAAGCAGCGCAGGTGGAAAATGGTCTCACCGTGATCGCATCCGCAGGTTCGGCTGCCCCCTATATTGGCTTGTTTGGCACGGTATGGGGCATCTATCACGCCTTGATCCAAATCGGATTATCCGGCCAGGGTACGCTGGACAAGGTAGCAGGTCCCGTGGGAGAAGCGTTGATCATGACAGCGCTCGGGCTGGCGGTGGCAATTCCCGCGGTTTTGGCCTATAACACATTTGTACGGCGCAATCGCATCTGGCTGGCACGACTGGATGCCTTTGCCCATGATCTTTTCGTCCTGATCACGGTTGGAACAAAAGCAGGCGGATCTCCCGGCGATGAGCGTTCCTTGCGGGTGGTTACTCCGTTGGTTTCCCCCGCAGCGGCACCCGGCGAAAGGAGGCTGTAATGGCATTCGGCAGCATGAACAGCAGTAACCGGCAGCTACCGATGGCTGAAATCAACGTCGTACCATTGGTGGACGTGATGCTGGTACTGCTGGTGATTTTTATCATTACGGCACCGCTGCTTACGCATTCCGTTAAAATCGACCTGCCGAAGGCATCGAGCAGCCCAAACATCACTCAACCAGAGCACGTGGAATTCGCACTGCGTGACGACTCCAGTCTTTACTGGAACGGTGAATCGGTTACAATGGATCAACTGGCACCCCGGTTCACTGAGGCGGTAGGGCAAAATCCAAATATCGAGCTTCATATCCGCGCCGACAAACATGTCCACTACGAGCATGTAGCGCAGGTGATGTCCATTGCAGCAAAGGCGGGACTGGTGCGAATAGGTTTCGTTACCGACCCTTCAAAAAAATAACAGTTGCCGAAGCACGACTGCAGAAGGAATATCAATCACGGTCAATTCAAGCACTGACAGACACACCGGCAAACGCTTCGTCATTGCGAGGGTATAGTTGCATGCCTGACATAATCCGCGACCGGTGGCTGCCGTTCGTGGTGCATGGCTCCATCGTAGCCACCGCCGTAGGGCTCGGCCTGTTATCCTGGTTCATTGCCGCGCCGATAAAGACGCGTCTCCATGAAACCATTTCCGGCCAGCGGCTCACTGTCCTTGCAACGCCCGATATCGCGATCAGCCTCGATGCCGACAGCAGTGTTGCTGTCACCAATACGGAACCCAGCGGAATTGAACTGTTGCGGGGCAACGCCTTTTTTGATGTCAGCGGCAACCAGCCCGGAAAACTGAATCTGAAGGTGGGCACCACCTACATCAGGGACACTGGCACCCGTTTCAGTGTCAGCAAGCGCACCGGTGGCGGTAGTGTCGCCGTGGCGAATGGACAGGTGGAGATCCTGGTTAAGACTGGAACTTACCTCGTAGGTGCACACGAGCGCGCAGATTTTGATGGTATCCAGGTTACCGGCCAGAGGGTGATTGCGGATACCGAGATAGCCCCCTGGCGCCACGCTGACCGGTACTAAACATCTAAATTCCCTTTCCTCCCATTCCTACTCGCCAGCCAGCGGAGTGCAATTGTATCCATGAAGCCGGTCGCAATCTTCAGGCATTTTCCAATCGAAGGGCCAGGCTATTTCGCCACGTTTCTCGATCGCCATGCAATTCCCTGGCAACTCATAAAAATCGATGCCGGTGAAAGTGTACCTGCCGACGCGCGTCAATTCGGCGGTCTGGTATTCATGGGCGGCCCGATGAGCGTAAATGATGATTTGCTCTGGATCAGAAATGAACTCTCATTGATCCGCCAGGCAGTGGCAAGCAATATTCCTGTATTGGGGCACTGTCTCGGGGGTCAATTAATGGCGAAGGCGCTGGGAGGAGTGGTTTCCAAAAGCCCAGTCAAGGAAATAGGCTGGGGTGAGGCGAGCACTGCCGATAATCAGCCAGCCCGGGAGTGGTTCGGGAATCTCTCAAAATGCGAGGTGTTCCACTGGCATGGCGAGATTTTTACTCTCCCGGATAACGCCACACTGCTGCTTTCCAGCCCCTGGTGTAAAAATCAGGCATTCGCACTGGATAAACACTTGGGATTGCAGTGCCATGTAGAAATGACCGAAGGAATGGTGAAAGCTTGGTGCAGTCACGGTACGGAGGAAATTGCTTCGAGCCCAGGCCCTGCGGTGCAGTCCGCAGAGGCAATGCAAGTGGATCTGTCCAGCCGGATATGGGCGTTAAACCAGGTAGCCAATCGCTTATATGCAAAATGGATCACCGGAATCGCTCATTGATCAATCGCGGAAATTCTGAAATTGCAGGGGAAAATCCGTGACCGATTTCTTGACTAGCTGGATGGCCTCTTGCAGGGTATCCCGCTTTGCGCCTGAAATGCGCACGGTATCCCCCTGAATGCTGCCTTGTACCTTGAGTTTACTGTCCTTGATAACCCTGATAATTTTTTTAGCCAGCTCGCTTTCCACGCCGGTTTTAACCGTGACGAGCTGCTTCACCTTGTTGCCGCTGATTTTTTCCACCTGACCCTTATCCAGGGAGCGCACATCGACACTCCGCTTGGCCAGTTTGGCGGTCAGGATGTCGAACACCTGGTCCAGCTTGAATTCATCGTCGGCAAAAACAGTAAGCGTGTAATCCGTCTGTTCCACGCGGGCGTCAGAACCCTTGAAGTCGAAACGCGTGCTCACTTCCTTATTCACTTGGTCAACTGCGTTTCTAACTTCCTGCTTGTCGACTTCGGAAACGATATCGAATGATGGCATATCAATCTTCTCAAAAGAATCTCATGCAGTTTTCATAAGGCAGGCTTTCCAGCCCATTGGCGCTGCTCTGTTCATGATCATCAAAGATATACAGGCTTCGCCCCCGATTGCATGATGCTTGCACAACTTTCAACACCTTTGTTGTTCCTTGCTGCTGGTAATTCCAGCGCTATTATTTGCGATTTCTCAAATTGGCGGCAATCCGCATCCTGAGCGCATTCAATTTGATGAAACCGGCAGCATCCATCTGATTGTACGCACCCTGGTCATCTTCGAAGGTTGCAATATGAGGATCAAACAGCGAATCTGTTTTCGAGTCTCTCCCCACGACAATCACATTACCCTTGTAGAGCTTCACCCGCACCCAGCCGTTCACATGCGCCTGTGACGCATCGATCATCGTCTGCATCATTCTGCGTTCGGGACTCCACCAATAGCCGTTGTAAATCAGTTCGGCATAACGTGGCATAAGCTCGTCTTTCAAATGTGCGACTTCACGGTCCAGTGTAATGGACTCCATGGCCCGATGGGCACGCAGCATGATCGTGCCGCCGGGGGTCTCGTAGCACCCGCGGGATTTCATACCGACATACCGGTTTTCGACCAGATCCAGGCGCCCTATCCCGTGCTTGCCCCCCAGTTCATTGAGTCTGGCAAGCAGGGGCGCCGGCGAAAGCTCTTCCCCATTCAATGCCACGATATCGCCCTGCCTGAATTCGAGGTCGATATATTCGGGATTGTCCGGTGCTTTTTCCGGTGAAACACTCCAGCGCCACATTGCCTCTTCCGGCTCCTGCGCAGGGTCTTCGAGAATACGTCCCTCATACGAAATATGCAGAAGGTTGGCATCCATACTGTAGGGAGAGCCTTCCTTTTTCTTCATTTCCACCGGGATGTCGTGCTGCTCCGCGTATTTCAGAAGCTTTTCCCGGGATGTAAGATCCCATTCGCGCCACGGTGCAATCACCCGGATATCCGGTTGAAGGGCATAGTAACCGAGTTCAAAGCGCACCTGATCATTGCCTTTCCCGGTCGCACCGTGCGACACGGCGTCCGCACCGGTTTCCCGCGCGATTTCGATCTGGCGCTTGGCAATCAGCGGGCGTGCAATGCTGGTGCCGAGCAGGTACTCTCCTTCATAAATGGTATTGGCGCGAAACATGGGAAAGACGAAGTCGCGCACGAATTCTTCGCGCAAGTCGTCGATAAAAATTTCCCTCACGCCAAGTTGCTTCGCCTTTGCCCGGGCAGGTTCCACCTCCTCCCCCTGGCCAATGTCAGCGGTGAAGGTGACAACTTCACACCGATAGGTATCCTGCAGCCACTTCAGGATTACCGATGTATCCAGACCCCCGGAAAATGCCAGGACTACTTTTTTAATCTCAGCGGCATTCGCCTTGTTTTCTTTTCCCATGCTTGTCTCATTGATAAAAAAATGCCGACTGGACTTCGCCGAATAACTCCTATTGAAAATCCTGCTCTATCAGACGTTATCCAGTCTTCCCAGCAACAGGTATTCAATCAGCGCCTTTTGCGTATGAAGTCGGTTCTCCGCCTCGTCCCATACCACCGATTGCGGTCCGTCTATCACTTCCGCCGCCACTTCCTCTCCACGATGAGCAGGCAGGCAATGCATAAACAGCGCATCCTTGCGAGTGTGTGACATCATTTCCGCATCCACCCGAAAATCCGCAAAGTCCTTTTTTCGCTCCTCGGTTTCGGCCTCGAATCCCATACTGGTCCAGACGTCCGTGGTAACGAGATCTGCGCCTTTTACTGCCTCATGTGGATCGGCGAACTCCTCATAGTGGCTTGTCCCGTAAAGACCGGCCCGTTCCGGCTCCACTTCGTAGCCTGGCGGAGTGGAGACATGGACATTGAAATCGAATACTTCCGCTGCCTGAAGCCACGTATTGCAAACGTTGTTGGAGTCCCCTATCCACGCCACTGTCTTGCCGGTAATGCTGCCACGGTGCTCGATGAACGTAAAAATATCCCCAATGATCTGGCAAGGGTGATATTCATCGGTCAGTCCATTAATGATCGGAACACGCGAATGCGCCGCAAACCGCCTGACGATATCATGCTCATGGGTACGGATCATGACGATGTCCACCATCCGCGAAATCACCCGTGCCGCATCTTCGACCGGCTCGCCGCGCCCCAACTGGGTATCACGAGTGGAAAGATAGATCGCCGCCCCGCCCAGCTGATGCATTCCCGCTTCAAACGAAAGCCTGGTGCGGGTTGAATGCTTGTCGAAGATCATGGCCAGAGTACGGTCTTCCAGCGGCCAGTAGCGACGGTACTGTTTGAACTCCTGCTTGATCCAGCACGTGCGCTCGAACAGATACTCGAATTCCTCCCGGGAAAAATCGTTGAACTGTAAGAAATGCTTGATCTGCATATTTTTGGTGTCAGGGGCGAGTCCATTGCGAAGACTCAAGCCCGGATGACTTCAACCGTTCACTTTTCAAGATTGCAAAAAACTCAAGCTGCCAGAAATTCCTTCACAATGGGAGATAAAGTGTTGACTACCTGCTCAGCCTCGCTTCGTTGGATCACGAGCGGCGGTAGCAGACGTACTACCTTGTCGGAGGTTACATTGATGAGAAGGCCTTTTTTCAAAGCTTCCGTCACCAGTTCACCGCACGATCTCGAAAGCTCGATGCCTATCATCAGACCCTGGCCGCGAATTTCAATCACATCCGGCAAATCCCCCAACTGCGCCTTGAACAGGCTGCGCATGAAATCGCCCACTTCCATTGCATTGCGCAGCAGGTCTTCTTCCTCGATTACTTCGAGCGTAGCAAGCGCAGCACTGCAGGCGAGCGGGTTTCCACCGAAAGTGGAGGCATGATTGCCTGGCTTGAAGACATTTGCTGCAACGCCTTTCGCCAGGCAGGCGCCAATGGGCACACCCGATCCCAGACCTTTGGCGAGCGTGACGACATCCGGTGTGATGCCGCTGTATTGAAAAGCGAACCAGTTGCCGGTTCGGCCAATTCCACACTGCACTTCATCCAGCATCAGCAGCCAGCCGTTCTGGTCACAGAGGTGGCGAAGACCTTGCAGGTAACTTGCCTGCGGCACGTTGACCCCCCCCTCCCCCTGGTAAGGTTCAACCAGAATAGCGACGACGTTCTTGTTGTGTTCCGCAACCTGCGCCACTGCCTCAAGATCATTATAGGGAACCCGTGCAAAACCGGTGAGGAGCGGCTCGAAGCCAGCCTGCACCTTGCGGTTGCCACTTGCAGTCAGGGTCGCCATGGTACGTCCGTGGAACGATTTTTCCATGACGATAATAGTCGGCAAGTCGATATTCTTTCCATGTCCATACAACCTCGCGAGCTTGATCGCTGCCTCATTGGCCTCGGCTCCGGAATTGCAGAAAAATGCATTCTCCATGCCCGAGAGCCCGGTCAATCTCGTTGCCAGCTGTTCCTGCTTCCTGATATGGTAGAGATTGGAAGTATGGATAAGGGTATTTGCCTGTTCGCAAAGTGTCTTTGCCAGCACGGGATGGCAATGCCCCAGCCCGCATACTGCTACTCCGGCAAGCGCGTCGAGATAGCGCTTGCCCTCCTCGTCCCATAACCACACCCCTTCCCCCCTCGCAAATGTAACGGGCAGGCGCAGGTAGGTGTTCATCAAATTCGACATAGGTAAATTTGCCAGATCAGAATGCAACACGGCGGCATGAGCCGCCGTGCGACGTGGTGAGATTTATTGTGGTTTATTCTGTGTAATCCTTTAGTTTTACCTATTTCGCAAGCTTTTTCAAGCTCTTTTCCTCGACCTCGCTCAACAGCCTCAAACACGGCAGATAGCCGTCATAAACAATCCCGTGCACTTCCACCCGTTTCTGCGACCGGAGCATGCCGATCAGATATTGCACCACCTCGGAGGTAATGGTCTGGCCTGGCACCAGCACGGGAATACCCGGCGGGTAAGGCGTGATCTGGTCCGCGCAGATCTTCCCTTTCAGGCTATCATTTACCCGTTCCTGCTCGTCGAGTAGCGGGACGATCTCGCCACCACAGTAAAAAGCATCCCGCGGCAGATACTTCAATTCGGTAAATCCCGGAAGCTCCGGGATCTGGTAGAGTCTGCGAGGCGCCCTGCCTTCGCGTGCAATGCGCATGAGAGCATCATAAAGACGTGACACCTTGCTGCGCGTGGTACCGATGGTCAGCAGCAGAGTGAGCGTATTGAAAGTCGATTTTTCCACCTGAATATTATATCGCTCGAACAGTTCCCGGATCAGATCTTCCACGGTAAAACCGCAACGGGAGATATCAACCGTCACCTTGGTCGAATCGAGCTGGATATTGTCGTTCTTCACCTCGTCAGGCAGCAGATCCGCCAGTTCCAGTACGCGAAACACACCGGTCGAATTGATTTGCTCGCGTACTTCCTTCGCCAGTTCCAGCGTGCGCGACAGCAACTTGTATCCTTCCATCACCACCTGTTTGCGCGCCACGTCGAGGCTTGCAATCATGCTGTACTGCGGGCTGGTGGAAGTATGCATGTTGAAATTTTCCCGAAACAGATGCTCGTTGAATTCGGGATCATTGACATGAATCATGCTGGACTGGGAAAAAGCCGACAGCACCTTATGTGTACTTTGAGTAGCATAATCAGCGCCTGCTTCCAAGGCAGTGGGACGGAAAGCCGGATGAAAGCGGGCGAAGCCGTACCAGGCTTCATCGATGATCACCTTGATGCCTTTGGCATGCGCGGCCTCGATGATCGGAGGCAGGTCATAGCGGAAACCATCGTAGGTGCAACTCGTGAGTATGAGCGCCTGGGCATCGGGATGTTCTTCGATTGCCCTGAACAGTGTCTGTTTGGGCACCGGCCCATAAACCCCGAATTTCTTGTTTACCGAGGAGTTGAGATAGATTGGATGGGCGCCGGATAAGACAACCCCATGATGAACCGATTTATGACAGTTCCGATCCAGCAGCAGCTTTTCGCCGGGGGCGAGCAACGTCTGGAATATCACCTTGTTGGCGGTAGAGGTGCCGTTTGTGGCAAAAAAAGTGCGGCGGGCGCCAAACGCCTTTGCCGCAATCTTCTGCGCTTCCGCAATGACGCCGGAAGGCTCCATGAGCGAATCGAGCATGGGCACCGATACCGACAGATCTGCCCGAAAAATATGCTCGCCGATAAACTGATAAAAATCGCTGGCCCAGGGACTATCGCGCAACGAATCGCCCGAAGAATGCCCCGGCGTATGCCAGGCATCCTTTGCCATCAATACATAATTTTTGAGTTGATCGTAAAAAGGCGTGCGCGCTTTTTCCTGAAGCTGCGCGTTCAAAATCCGGTACATGCCCCGGTAATCGCGCTCTTCCCGGTAGAAATAACCATCCACGGTTTCAGAAAACAGCGCATCCACCACCTCATCCTCTTTCTCCTGCGCGATCAGGATGTAGATATCCAGCTCGGGGCGGAAACGGGTTATTTCCTGCACCAGTTTCAGCGCGGTCATCTGCAGGATGCGGGAACCCTTCTCGCCATTTTTTAGGGTGTAGAGCGTGTCGTCCACCAGCACGGACTGAATGTCGCCATCTTCCTGAATGGCCTGAAGCGCCTCGCGCGCAGTAGTGACTCCCGAAAACGTGATGCCGAGAGGGTTTTCAAGGGATTTGGCCGCGGCGTTCAATCCCTTTATCAGCTCCTTGAGTATCAGTTTTTCATCATTGATAACGAGAATTCTGCTTACCGGTCTCTTCATGAAATAAATGCTTTTGATATGGAAGTCGCTTTATGCGCCAAAATAAATGGCATTGCAAGCATCTGCCAAGCTTTTTTGGCGAATTTGTAACGGATGAAACGGTCTATTGAACAAATGAAACTGCTCATTCGAACTCTTTCTGCCAGTATCCTGACGATACTGCTTCTGTTGCCGTCAATTGTTCGGGCCTCCCCCGTCGTGGTGTTGAAAGTCGATGGTCCCATTGCTCCTGTCAGCGCCGATTTCATCCAGCGAGGGCTGGAACGCGCAGCGAATGAGAGCGCGCTGCTTGTGGTGCTACAACTGGACACGCCGGGAGGGCTCGACACTTCCATGCGGCAGATCATACGCGGCATCCTGGCTTCACCCGTGCCCGTGGCAACTTTTGTGGCGCCCAGTGGGGCTCGGGCAGCCAGTGCCGGCACTTATATCCTTTATGCGAGCCATATCGCCGCGATGGCGCCGGGCACCAACCTGGGTGCCGCAACGCCAATAGAAATTGGCGGCTTGCCAGGATCAGAACCTGAACCCGGGGCCAAACCGAAATCTGGCGAGAACCGCGAGCAAAATCCGGAGAAAGAGGACAAGCTTCCCATAAAGGATGAAATGTCCCGCAAAATGGTTCATGACGCTGCGGCATACATACGCGGTTTGGCACAGATGCGCGGGCGTAATGTGGAATGGGCGGAAAGAGCCGTCCGCGAAGCAGTCAGCCTGTCGGCCTCCGAAGCGCTGAACTTCAAAGTCATCGATTATGTCGCTGCCGACATTGCGGATCTGTTAAAGCAGCTCGATGGCAGGCAAGTGAACGTACTCGGCCAGGACCGTACACTCGATACCACCTCCACCACTGTGGAAGTCGTAGAGCCCGACTGGCGCATGCAGCTGCTCGCCATCATCACCAATCCAAGCATCGCCTATGTCCTGATGCTTATCGGCATCTACGGACTGTTCTTCGAGTTTGCCAACCCCGGTTTTGTGCTGCCCGGTGTGGCAGGCGCCATCTGTCTGCTTATCGCCATGTATGCCTTCCAGTTACTGCCGGTGAGTTATGCCGGACTTGCCTTGATCCTGCTCGGTATCGGATTCATGGTGGCCGAAGTGTTCTTGCCCAGCTTCGGCGCTCTCGGTATCGGCGGAATTATCGCTTTCGTCGTGGGCTCCCTGATGCTGATTGACAGCGATGTGCCCGGTTTCGGTATCCCCTGGCCGATCATCGGTGGAGTAGCCTTCGCCAGCGCCCTCTTCCTGGTTTCCGTAATCGGCATGGCGCTCAAGAGCCGCCAGAAACCGTTGGTGAGTGGTCAGGAGCATATGGTCGGCGCAGTGGGAGAAATGCTGGAAGACACTTCCGGCGAGGGCATGGCGCGTATTCGCGGCGAGTTGTGGACTGTGCATTCCGCCCAACCACTGGTCCGGGGCCAGAAGGTGCGCGTGACAGGAATCGACGGCCTCGTCCTGCACGTAATCGCAACTGAAAAATAACCAGGAGACACTTATGCTCGCCAATTCGGTATTCGGCACGCTCGCCCTCATTCTTATCCTCGCCCTATTCTCGATATTCCGGATTCTGCGAGAATATGAACGCGGTGTCGTGTTCCTGCTTGGGCGCTTCTACAAGGTGAAAGGCCCCGGCCTCATCATCATCATTCCCGGTATCCAGAAAATGGTGAAAGTTGATCTGCGTACCATAGTGATGGACGTACCGAGCCAGGATGTCATTTCACGCGACAACGTCTCTGTAAAAGTCAGTGCCGTGGTGTATTTTCGCGTGGTGGATCCGCAAAAATCCATCATCCAGGTGGAAAACTTTCTTGCCGCCACCGGTCAGTTCGCACAAACCACGTTGCGATCGGTATTAGGCAAGCACGAACTCGATGAAATGCTGGCTGAACGCGAGAAGCTCAACATGGATATCCAGAAGGTGCTGGACATTCAAACCGATGCCTGGGGTATCAAGGTCTCGAATGTCGAGATCAAGCATGTGGACATCGATGAATCCATGATACGGGCTATTGCCCGGCAGGCGGAGGCGGAACGCGAGCGCCGTGCCAAGGTGATTCACGCAGAGGGTGAATTACAGGCATCCGAGCAACTCATGCAGGCGGCAGAAACGCTGTCGCGACAGGCCGGCGCCATGCAACTGCGCTATCTCCAGACGCTCACGACAATTGCGGGCGATAAATCCAATACCGTTATTTTTCCAGTGCCGATGGATCTGGTATCGACGCTGACAGAGGCGGCCGGAAACCGGAAGGCGAAAGCTTATGATACAGAAGGACCAGAAGCTCCCGATGCATGATCCCGCTGAATCTATGTAAACGCCGCTAATGCCGATGCCAATGCGGACTCCACCCAGCCGAAACCGATCCTTTCCTGCTCAAGCCGGAAACTTTTGCGTACCCATGTCATGATCGGGTTTGTGCTAACCATTGACAAAAGGAGCGCCAACAAAAAAGCCCGAGTGATTCCCGGGCTCTTTTGTTGGGATTTGAACGATCAGGCCATCGCCTTGATGGCTGCCGAGAGACGGCTTTTATGACGGGCTGCTTTGTTCTTGTGAATGATTCCCTTGTCCGCAATCGAATCTATGGTACCGACAGACGCCTGATATGCGGCCTGGGCAGTATTTTTGTCAGCCGATCCGATCGCCTTCCTCACATGCTTGATTGCTGTGCGCAACTCCGAGCGCAAACTCATGTTGCAGTTACGATGACTGATATTCTGTCTAGCACGTTTTCTTGCTTGTGCGCTGTTGGCCATGAAAATTCCTCGGATTACCCTTTACGGAAAATTTCTGAATGATACGGATGTTTACGCCTGATTGCAAGAAAACTGACAACTCTATCTGTTGTTGCTAACCATTGCAGCACTTGTACTGATTTGATCCCACCTACCGGAGAACGGCAATGAAGAATGGCTCATGGTGAAGCAACCCTAAACTTCAGGTATTCAGTTAACATACGCATCCATGAATCTGCTCAAAGCCCTTGCCACCATCAGCGGGATGACATTCATATCCCGCATTCTGGGATTTGTGCGGGATGTCATCATTGCCCGCATTTTTGGCGCAGGCGTCGAAACCGACGCTTTCTTTGTGGCATTCCGTATCCCCAACCTGTTGCGCCGTCTGTTCGCCGAAGGGGCGTTTTCGCAGGCCTTCGTACCCATACTTGCCGAATACAAGAATCGCCGCACAGCCGAAGATACGCGCGAACTGGTAAGTCATGTCGCAACACTGCTGTTCATTGCGCTATTTGCGGTCACGCTGGCAGGCGTTATTGCGGCGCCGCTGGTCATCTATGTGAGTGCGCCAGGATTCACGGCAAACCCCGAGAAATTCGAGCTCACGGTGGAACTGCTGCGGATCACGTTTCCCTACATCCTGTTCATCTCGCTCGTGTCGCTGGCCGGCGGCATACTCAACACCTGGAGCAGATTTTCGGTGCCTGCGCTGACTCCGGCCCTGCTCAACCTGTCGTTTATCGGCTGTTCGCTATGGCTGGCACCACTCATGGATCCGCCAGTGCTGGCGCTCGCGTGGGCAGTATTCATCGGGGGCGTGTTCCAGCTTGCCTTCCAGGTACCGTTCCTCATGCGCCTCAAATTGATGCCGCGCCCACGCCTGAAATCCCGAGACAATGGGGCGTGGCGCGTTCTCAAGCAAATGGCGCCGGCGGTTTTCGGCATGTCCATCGGCCAGATCAGTCTGCTGATCAACACGATATTTGCTTCTTTTCTTGTTACGGGCAGCGTTTCCTGGCTTTATTATGCGGATCGGTTAATGGAGTTTCCCGCCGGTCTGCTGGGTGTTGCACTCGGAACGGTCCTGCTGCCATCCTTGTCGCGGCACTATGCCGACAACAGCACGGATGAATATTCCCGGCTGCTTGACTGGGGTTTGCGCCTGACCATGCTGCTGACGCTGCCCGCAGCGCTGGCACTGGCACTGCTTGCCACGCCGCTTATCACGACACTGTTTCATCACGGCGAGTTCTCGACCAACGATGTCTGGATGACACGCAATGCTCTCGTCGCGTACAGCGTGGGTCTGCTGGGACTGATTCTGGTGAAAGTGCTGGCGCCTGGTTTCTACGCAAGGCAAAACATCAAGACACCGGTAAAAATAGCCCTTATCACGCTTGTCGCGACCCAGTTGATGAATCTCGCCTTCATCATACCGCTGCAACACGCCGGGCTGGCGCTTGCGATTGGATTAGGCGCCTGTATCAACGCGGGCATGCTCTATTACAAATTACGGCGTCACCAGATTTACCAGCCTCAACCAGGATGGGGCATTTTTATGGCGAAAATATCGGGAGCCCTGGCGATGATGGGGACCATATTATGGTTTGCTTCAGGCAGCGATATTTCCTGGCTGACGGATACGGCGGCAGTGCGAGGGATACGCCTGGCAGGAGTCGTGACAATCGGTGCGGCAAGTTACTTTATCACCTTATGGCTACTCGGTTTTCGCCTCAAGGATTTCTCCCGGCGCGCTGCATAGTTTGCAGGAAGCGCTGCATTACTCTTCATTTCCATTTCTGCTCGCAAAAGACTGCTGGATAGACAGCAAAAGATTGGATTATCGGACCTCTCTCTCATTGTGGGAGAGAGGATAGGGGAAAGGGCATTAAGATCGTGAGAATTGCGTCGTAAAGCAGATGAACAGGAACAAACCTACCAGAAAAAACTGCAGGAATTGGGCGAGAAAAAAAGTGTTTTCTTCCTTGAAATTAGGCATATAATGACGAAAAATATTCCCTGTCAACTTCAGGATTTTACCTTGACTATGGCACGCTCCGTCAAACCTTCTCCTCTATTATTGCCGTTACTTCTTGGATTTCTCCTTAACGGTGGGGTCATGGCTAAGGACACTGCGGCTGATGGAAGCTCTCCTTCAGAGAAGAATACTTCGGCCGCCAAAACCGCTTCTGTTGATGATAACAGGCAAACAGAAGCGATTGAGGGACCTGTATTCAAAAATGCGGCTCCGCCTGCCACTTACCCGACCTACAGTAAAAAAGACCCGTGGGAGCCCGTCAACCGCAAGATATTTTCATTCAATGAATCGGTTGATGACTATCTAATGAGACCGATCGCAAAGGGTTATAGATGGATAATGCCGGACCCCCTCGAAACAGCGGTGGGAAATGTGTTCTCCAACCTCGGTGACATACCGATCACCTTGAATAACCTTCTGCAGCTCAAATTCGGTAATGCACTCACCAGCAGCACCCGGTTCGTAGTGAATAGCACGTTGGGCCTCGCCGGGATTGTGGATCTGGCGAGCGGTATCGGATTTGAAAAGCACGATGAAGATTTTGGGCAAACCTTGGGCTATTATGGAGTCGCAAGCGGGCCTTATGTCGTATTACCCTTCCTCGGACCCAGTTCCACCCGGGACGCAGGCGGCCGCGTCATCGACACCGTGACTGACCCTGTTTTTGTGGGCAGCTTTTTCGTGGCCCCCTTTATAGGCCCGATAGTGGGTTCCACCAAGGTCACAGACACCCGCGCCGGATTGCTCAAATCCGAGAAAACTCTCGAAGAAGCTTCGCTCGATAAATACGAGTTTATCCGCGATGCCTACCTCCAGAGACGGCAGAATCTGGTGCACGACGGGAATCCGCCGAAGGATACGGAGGATGAAGAAGAAATTTGAACTGCCCAAGGAATAAGGACAAGGAACAAGAAAGTAAAAGCCTGTCAAACCTGACGTGTCAATTCTGACAGGGCGCAAAAAAGGGCGGGAGCATAAACATGCTCCCGCCCTTTTTACTTTATGGCTGATCAGGTCATTGCGCGAAGCGCTGCGATACGTACCTCGAGTGGCGGATGAGACATGAACAGAGTTTTGAGACCACCCTCTCCTCCGGAAATACCGAATGCTTCCAGTCGCTCCGGCAACTGGGAAGGCTCGTGCCGGCGTTGCAGCCGTTCAAGCGCTGCGATCATTTTGTTGCGTCCGGCCAGCTGCGCTCCACCCGCGTCCGCACGAAATTCGCGCTGCCGGCTGAACCACATCACAATGATGCTAGCCAATATCCCAAGTACCATTTGAGCGATCAGCGTAGTAACCATGAAGGCGGGACCGTACTCCCGCTCGGTTTTGAATACGACCCTATCCACAAAATGGCCGATGACTCTTGATAAAAAAATCACGAAGGTATTGACGACACCCTGAATCAGCGCAAGCGTCACCATATCGCCGTTGGCAACATGACTTATTTCATGTGCCAGTACCCCCTCGATTTCATCTTTTGTCATGGCCTGAAGCAAGCCGGTACTTACCGCCACCAATGCCTCGTTGCGGTTCATGCCGGTAGCAAAGGCATTCATGTCCGGTGCATCGTAGATCGCCACTTCCGGCATACCGATGCCAACACGCTCAGCCTGGCGCCGGACAGTTTCCACCAGCCAGCGCTCGGTCGGATCGGAAGGCTGCTCGATCACGACAGCACCTGTCATGCGTTTCGCAGTCCACTTGGACATGGCAAGCGAAATCAGCGAACCGCCAAAACCGATCACTGCCGCCATGACAAGCAGTGAATTGTAATTGATGCCCACCCCCTGCTCATCAAGCATGCGATCAACACCCAACAAGCGCAAAGTGATGCTCAGCACCAGCAAGATGGCCAGGTTGGTAACTACAAATAGAAAAATTCGCTTCATGGGCAGTTCCGTTTCCTTGTATCAAAGATGGATCATATATAGGGATGGGAGTTCAATTTTTCAAGGAGACGCTGCAGGTAGAACCGTGCTCCTCGCAATATTCCTGTCCTGCCCTGATCGACTCAGCCCCTCTTAAAAACGAGCCTGTCAAAGAGGCTCAGGGCGCCCGGTGGATGAAGAGTTCAGGAGGGTGTTAGTGTATCACTAGCGCCGATTCTCGCGGATGAGCAGGACATAAATCGAGAGCGCGGCAAGGATCATGAAAAAAATTGCCGACCAATCCGGAAGAGTAAGCGAAGCAAATTTCCACGTGACATCGGCGCAATCGCCATTTACTTCGAACATGACGGACCACCATCGTGCCAGCGGCAGCGCGTTCAGAAACTCTTCTTCAGGGCTGATACCGCATTCGAATGCCTCCGGGTAGCGCACGAGCCAGGCCTGACGCAAGGCAACCAGCCCGCCGGTGAACGCAAAGACTGTCATCAGGCCGGCATAGATGCGGCGACCCGTTGTTCCCGGAATATGAAAAAAACCGGCCAGCGCGGTTAAGCCTATCAACCAGTAGGCAATGCGCTGCACGACACAAAGCGGGCATGGCAAAAGATTTTCCACGAGTTGCAGATAAAGCGCGTAGCTGATCAGGGCCGCGCAACCCAGGAATATCGCCAGCCATATGCTCCGTACCTGCGTCATGGGGTTACTCATGCCCGGCTCCCGTTACCCGCCCTAGCTCATCGATGGCAGTTTTCTTCGTTTTGCGCATCCCGCCCGATACAATTTTATATTCCAGTAAGCGGCACTCCAGCGCGCCGTTGAAGAGCGGAATACGGCGCGAGGCTGTCAAACGTATGAGCTTGGGAAGCTGCGGATCAGCGGTCAGTATGTAGGCATTCCATCCGCTGAATTTCTTCTTGAGCACATCTCCGAGTTTCGGGTAAAACTCCATGAGCTGTTTCTGCTCCCCCAATCTCACCCCGTAGGGCGGGTTGGTGACAAGAAAGCCAGAGAACGCCGGCGCGGACAGTTCCAGCACGTTCGCCTGCTTGAGAGTAACTGCTTCAGAAAGCCCGGCAGCCGCCAGATTGGCTTGGGCAACAGCAATCGCACTGCCATACAGATCGCTGCCGTATATCGGTTGCTGCGATTTCGTCTTTTGCTTTGCAATTGCCGCCTTTCTGATCTGTTCCCATCGTTTTTTGTCAAATATCCTGAGCTTTTCGAAAGCAAAACTCCGTTCCAGCCCCGGGGGTATATTCAGTGCAATTTGTGCCGCTTCGAGCAGAAAGGTTCCGCTCCCGCACATGGGATCAAGCAGCGGAATCCCTGGGCGCCAGTCTGCCAGCGATAAAATTCCTGCAGCAAGATTTTCCCGTACTGGAGCCTCTCCGATATTCTTTCGGAGGCCGCGCTTGAATAACGCATCACCCGAGGTATCCAGATACAGAGAAATCCTGCGGGCATCGAGAAAGCCGTGAATCCGGATATCCGGTTGCGCGGTATCGACACTTGGCCGGCTGCCGACAACTTCGCGGAACCTGTCGCAGACTCCATCCTTGATCTTGAGCGTAACGAAATCCAGGCTCTGCAACGGACACTTGATAGCAGCCACGTTGACCTTGATTGTAAGCGCCGGAGCGAACCAATCTTGCCAGGGCAAGTGGCGCGCAACCTTATATACATCAATCTCGGTAGCGTAAGGTTCGCTGGCCACGCGCCAGAGAACACGGCTGGCAATACGGCTTTCCAAATTGGTTCGATAGCAGGTATCCCAGTCCCCCTGGAATTCCACGCCCCCGTCCTGACGATTTATGGCAGATGCATCGAGGCGCTCCAGCTCGGCAACGAGCGCGGATTCCACGCCACGGGGACAAGGAGCAAAAAAATGATGAAGCGTCACAGGATGACAGAATCCAGGCGGGTCACGATATCAGAGGAACCTGACCTCCGATACTCGCAGAAATGGTTTTATCTCGCTGCCCACGAGCCGTAGGCAAGCAAGGCCCATGCTGTGAGGAATGACACACCGCCCAATGGGGTGATGGCACCGAGTCCGCGTATACCCGTGAGGCTCAGCGCATAAAGACTGGCAGAAAACAGAACGATTCCCGCAAGCATCAGCCATCCGGATAACATCACCCATCTGGAAGCGGGAAACTGAAACAGCACGAGACCCACTGCTATAAGGCCGAGCGCATGATAAAAGTGATACTGCACACCGGTCTGGTATACGGCCAGCATATCAACGGAAAGCGTCTGCTTCAGGCCGTGTGCACCGAACGCACCCAAAGCGACACAGAGAAATGCATTGACTGCGCCCAGCGTGAGAAAGATTTTTGGAGACATATTTTTGTGGAAAGAGCTGATAGGATTCAGTGGCAGAGACCAGTGGCAGAAACATATAAGCGGAATTGAATGGCAACGATCTCCATAGCATCTCTTTATCCGGGAAAAGACTTATCTCTCCCCTGCGGAAGAACGGGAGTTCGATGTGGAGTCGGCACAATCCCACCAACGGTCAAAGTCTGCACTACCCTTGGCTGAATGTCCAGACTCGACAGAAAGTTAAGGAATGTGGTCCTGAATGCACATTCCTGTTATTCACCCTTCTCCACCACGGACGCCTTGCTCCATCCTTTCGAAAACGTGATGCGGATGACATCGCCAACGCCGACCTGATCATTTCTTCTCAATACCGTGCCATCGGGGGCATAAGCAATACTGTAGCCTCGCGCCAGAACGGAATCCGGATTCAGATGAGAAAGATTTGCTCCCCGGCGTTGCAAGTGCATGCCGAGAGTTTCAATCCGGGATGCGATCGCCCGCTGAAGGCGTAGACGGAATTCCTGCTGGCGCTCTTCCAGCCGTGGGACGTCGGGCCTTGCAATCTTCATGCGCTGCTGGAGCTCGCGCAAGCGCCAACACCGCTCTTTCGCATGACGTTGCCATGCGCTTTCCAGGCGTTCGCGCAAACGCGCAAGCTGTACCCGTTGGGCTTCGATACGCTTTCCCGGATGTACCAGGCGGCATCCCAGCATATCGGTATGCTGCATCCGGCTTTCGATGCGCCGCTGCATCGCGCGGTGCATGCGTCCACAAAGAATTTCTCCACGTCTCGCCAGTTCTGCGCGGTCCGGACACACGAGCTGGGATGCGCCGGTCGGCGTGGGGGCCCGGACATCGGCGACAAAATCCGCAATGGTAAAATCGGTTTCGTGACCTACTCCGCTGACAATGGGAATGGAACAAGCCGCAATTGCGCGTGCCACAACCTCCTCGTTGAAAGCCCACAGATCTTCCAGAGAACCACCGCCCCGGCACAGTATCAGCACATCGCACTCAGCCCGGCTTGCAGCGGTTTGAATGGCGCTCGCGATCTTTACTGAAGCGCCGGCGCCCTGAACAGGCGTTGGATAAACGATTATGGGGACGGAAGGCATGCGCCGCTGCAAGGTGGACAGCACATCATGCAGCGCGGCGGCAGCAGGAGAAGTGATGATTCCGATCTGCTTTGGAAACTCGGGCAATGGTTTCTTACGCTCGGAATCGAACAATCCTTCTTTTCCAAGCCTCGCCTTGAGTTGCTCGAAAGCTTCAAACAGCGAACCGAGTCCGGCGTGGCGGATAGTCTCGACGTTCAGTTGGAAATCGCCGCGCGCATGATATAGCGTTACCAGCGCCCGCACTTCCACCCGCATGCCATCCCGGGGCTGCCAGTCCAGGTACTGGTTTTTTTCCCGGAACATGACACAGCGCACCTGAGCAATCTCATCTTTCAGGGAGAAGTACCAGTGGCCGGAGCCATAACACTTGATATTGGAGATCTCGCCAGCCACCCAGGACAATGGAAAAGCCTGCTCCAGCAACTCCTTGGCGTTGCGGTTCAATTCGCTCACGCTCATGACCGCCCGCTCGAAACCCATTTCCAGAACGTGATTCATCTTGACATTTTACAATAATCCACACCTGTCACGAAAATAGCATATTACGCAGCGCCAGCCCGCGCGAAATCTGGGTATAATGTAACCTTATGTTTTTAAATCAAAATATGATAAGTTCAAAAATTAGTCTAATCAGAAAAAATTGTTATGGAAGGGCGACTTAAAAGCTCTATCTGCATATTACCCACAAACTTATCCACAGCAATTGTGGACAATAAAAAACCTTTCATTCTTGCTGAAATCACAGCAGCAGGCTACATTAAGACCATCCCCGAAGCCCTGATTCGCTCTGATTCGGACTCTATTTCTGTATTTTTGCCGAGGAGACTCCCTCCGTGTTCGCGTTGATTCAAGCTGCCGGCTGGCCGATCTGGCCGATCATTCTGGCATCCATCGTTGCGGTAGCCATCATCGGCGAGCGCATCTGGGCGCTGCGCCTCAGCGTGGTCGCACCGCGGAATCTCTTGCCTCTGGTAGTGCGTGAGTACCGCGAAGCGGGCGTGTCTTCCGAAATGCTCGGGCGTCTCCAGAAGCATTCTCCCCTCGGTCAGATTTTTTCTGCCGGACTGAAAAATGACACCAGTACGCGGGAAGTCATGAAAGAATCCATAGAAGAAGCCGGCCGTGCCGTTGCCCATCAACTGGAACGCTATCTCACCACTCTGGGAACGATCGGCTCCATAAGCCCGTTGATGGGCCTGTTCGGGACACTGGTCGGCATGATCGAAATATTCGGCGCAACCACTCCTGGCAGCGGCAACAACCCGGCGCAACTGGCGCACGGCATCTCCGTAGCGCTTTATAATGCCGCTTTTGGCATCCTTGTCGCCATTCCCAGTATCATGTTTTACCGGTATTTCCGCGCGAAGGTGGATGAGCTGATAATAGAGATGGAATTGCAGGCATTGAAACTGGTGGAAATCATTCATGGCGAAAGAAAGGGCTGATTACTGGAGACGTTATGCCCGATCCATTATAACCCGCGCATCTGAAACTGCTCTTATCCGCTCTCATCCATTGCTCCCCTATTCCATCGAATCCTGGTCATGAATTTTCAGCGTGGCAGACACAAAGAAGAACCTGAAATCAATCTGGTCCCGATGATCGATGTGCTGCTTGTCATCCTGATTTTTCTGATGATCACTACCACCTACTCCCGGTTTTCGGAACTGGAAATCACTTTGCCGCAAGCCTCCTCCGAAAAATCCGGCGAGCGATTGAATGTCATCGATATCTCGGTCAGCGCGACCGGGAACTACATGATCAATCGGACGCCTATCCAGTTTCGGAATGTTGCCCAGTTCCAAGACGAATTGCGAACGGCAGCAGGAAGCCGTGTAGACCCGGTGATAGTCATCAATGCGGACGCCAGGGCAACGCACCAGTCAGTTATAACAGTGATGGAGGCGGCGCGAATGGCGGGATACAATCGCATCACTTTCACCACTCAGAATCGGGAATAGTGCTGGAAGACCGAAGGCCGGCGAAAAATCGGGCTTCGCCTTATTATCCGGTCAGAAATTATTATGAATTCCGTCATTCCGGCTTGACCTGGAATCCAGCCAAGCCAACAATGGCGTCCTTTGAACGTTACTGGAAAACAGCTTCAAGCAGAGTGCCTGGAAAATGGCTCGGCTGATTGCAAGCAACTGATTGAGGTGAAACCTTAAAATTGAGGCTGAATTATGGATCCGAAATTGCTCGACATTCTGGTATGCCCGTTATGCAAATCGCCGCTGCTGTACCGGAAGTCTCAAAACGAACTCATTTGCAAGGCCGACAGGCTGGCATTCCCCATCAGGGATGGAATTCCCATCATGCTGGAAGATGAAGCCCGAAGGCTGCCGGTGGAGGAAGAAATCAGCTGACAGAATGTCCAGTGGCATTGGATTTCTGGTCTCCGGAAGCCTGAAAGGATGTGAAGAATGAAGAGTCTGAATAGTGAGGCGGTTCTTGGCGCTCTGATAGCGGACAGCGCCGCTCTGGGGCTGCACTGGATTTATGATTCTGCCCGCATCGCAGAGATCGAAGCAGCTCGAGGGCCGCGGGGCCTTGTATTTCTGCAGCCGAAGGAGGCAAATTATGCCGGGGGAAAGGGATACTTTGCGCATGGCGGAAAGATGTCCGGCGAGTCAAGCTCCTATGGAGAGGTTTGCCTGCTGATGCTGCAGCACCTGGCAAAGCACGGACGGTTCAACCGGGTCGAGTATCAGAGCGAATATCGCGCTTGCTTCGGGCCGGGCGGGAAATACGTGGGGTATATTGATTCCCCTACTCGCTTCACGCTGCGCACATTGTTACCACTGGAACCGGCGGAATTTCCGGCAGCCTCCGGCGCGGATGACGACCAGCATCCATCCCTGTCAGCGATCCCACCGCTGGTGGCTGCACACACAGGAACACTGGATGAGCTCATGCCGCGGGTCGATGAAGTGGTGCGCATAACAAACAATAACGAAACAGCCGTCGCCGCCGCGCAATGTTCTGCCGCAGCGTTATTCAACCTTTTGCATGGCATGTCAATGCCACAAGCCCTGGCAGATGCTTTGCCGCTTGCGGGCAGCATGCTCCGGCCGCTGCTTGAAGAAGCACTCTCAATGCCCAGGCTGGATGGTGCCGGTGCAGTTCAACGCTTCGGTCCCGCCTGTCACGTCACGGAAGGTCTGCCTGTCATCTTCCACATTGCGCAAACTGCGAGCGATTACCGGAGCGCAGTCGAAACCAACATACGCGCAGGGGGAGACAGCTGCGGCCGATCGATCATGCTGGGCGCCCTCGTGGCGACACATTCGGCAAAACAGAATACTTACGAATTCCCCATTCCGTTTCAATGGCTGGCGCGATATCGGAAGTTCGTGGAGGCTGCAGACGCCTGCGCAGTCATTCAATGATAAAACGCTAAGGCGAGCGACGAGGCGGACGATGAGGTTAGGCAGCAAGACAGGGACAAATAGACAAAGCACCGGTAATCAGGTCAAATCCACCATCGTTCCTTCAAGCACATCAATAAGCTGGGTCGGAAAGATGCCCAGCCATATAAGCAATAACGCCAGCGCCGCCAGCGTCACACTTTCCGCAAAGGAGGGCGATGCAGCGCGCAGCATGATTGCTTCACCGGTTGCCTCCGGGCCCGACGCATACATCACTGTGATAATGCGCAGATAATAGAACAGCGCGATGATGCTGCCGATAACCACCGTAATCACAGGCATCCATAACGAGGCTTCCACCCCGGCTGTCACTATATAGAACTTCCCGATGAAGCCCATTGTCAGGGGAATTCCGGCCAGCGACAGCAGCATGGCGGTAAACACTCCCGCCAGCCACGGCCTGTGCCAGAACAGACCCGCATAATCCGCCAGCCTGTCGCTATCCCTTTCCGCTGAACCATGGAATTCGCCAGCGGATCCCCCATTGAACCCGTCGGACAATATCGTTACCACACCGAAGGCGCCCAGCATGGTGACAAAATAGGCTGTCAGAAAATAAGCTACCGCCTCGATCGCCAGCTGATCAAAGGCCAGGAACCCGACCAGCAGATAGCCAAGCTGTGCAATCGAGGAATAGGCAAGAATCCGCTTGATGTTATCCTGTAACAGGGCGAGCAGATTGCCAACCAGGATCGTCGCGACTGCAACCAGGCTCAATGCGAATGTGATCGACTGCGACTGGTGCGCGCCTGCCATGAGGAAATAGCGCAGCAGCAGGGCAAGCATGGCGCCCTTTGAAACAGTAGCGATGAATGCGGTAATCGGCGCAGGTGCACCTTCATATACATCCGGAGTCCACATATGGAAGGGCACCAGCGCCAGTTTGAATCCGACACCTGTCACAATCAGTGCGAGCCCCGCCAACCCATAGAGTTCCAGCGCCTGATCCGGTACAGCAAGCATTGTCCCGATTTTCACAAACTGCATCGTCCCGAGCTGCGCATAGACCAGCGCCATGCCAAACAAAAGCAACCCGGATGAGAACCCGGCGAGGATCAGGTACTTGATTCCTGCTTCGAGAGGATGCTCTGTGAATCGCGGATAGGCGATCAATGCAAACAACGAAATGCTGAGCAGTTCCAGACCCAGGAGAAACGAAGTAAAATGGCTGCTTGCCACGAGAACCCCACCGCCAAGGGCGGCCAGCAGTAACAGGATGTAAAGCGCTTCATGCCGGCTTTCGTCTCCCCCGAAGTAGCGGTAACACAACACCGCGACGACAAAGGTCGCGACAACGATGAGCCCAATGAAAAACAGCGCGTAGTGATCCAGTACCAGCAGAGCCGTGACCTGAGGAGACGCGATGCCCGCGATACCGTGGGACAGGAACAATGCCGCAATTGACAGAACCAGCCCGGCGAGCGTCAATATCATGACCGGGCGGGGATGACGGTAAAAAGCTGCGGCCAGCATCACCACTACCGCAGCTGCGGCAAGGAGAATGAGCGGCGACAGGATCACGAGGTCGAAGTGCAATGAGTCGGAGTGTAGCGCGGAGGGCATCGGGTTCATTCCACATTGACCTCATGGCGGGCGACAGCAATCGCGGGCGGACTATTTGCGGTGTTTGGCGCGGCATTCAGGACCGGCTGCGGATACAACCCCAGCCATAAGGTAATGGCTGCCATTGAATACAGGGTCGCCATTTCACGGCTTGACAGATCATGGAGTTGCCAGCCATGCTTATTCTCGCCATGAAAAGTTTTCTGCACCAGCGCAAGCGCATATACGACACTGGCGACAAATACCACGGTCGCGGCGGACGCCAGCACGCCGCTGCTGGTCGATAATCCCATCAGTACCAGGAATTCCCCGACGAAATTACCCATTCCCGGCAGCCCAAGCGCGGCAATGGCGAAAAATAATCCCATTGCCGCCAGGCGCGGCATGACGCTCCACAGGCCTTCAAAGCGCTGCATATCGCGTGTATGAGTCCGCTCCTGCAAAATGCCTGCGATTACAAACAATGCTCCCGTACTGATGCCGTGCGCGATCATCTGCATCACGGCTCCCCCAAGCGACCAGGGATTCCAGGCGAATATCCCGAGCACAGCAAAGCCCAGGTGACTCACGCTGGTGTAGGCCACGAGGCGCTTGAAATCCGTCTGGGCGAACGCCAGGAAAGCGCCATAGAGAACTCCGGTTGCTCCCAACACCATCGCCACCGGAGCAAAATGCGCCGCGGCCTCGGGAAATAGCGGAATAATAAAGCGCAATAGTCCGTAGGCTCCTGTTTTCAGCAGCACTCCTGCAAGAATCACGCTTCCTGCTGTCGGCGCCTCGGTATGTGCGTCCGGCAGCCAGGTGTGAAATGGCACGATGGGCGTCTTGACTGCGAACGCAATGAAAAAGCCGAGCATGATCCACATCTCGGTGGAGGGAGACAGGGTTGTATTCAACAGCTCGAAATAATCGAATGTCAGGACTCCAGTGCTGCGGTAATGGACGAATACCAGCGCAAGGATTGCTACCAGCATGAACATGCCGCTCCCCTGCGCGAAAATGAAGAACTTGATCGATGCATACTGCCGATTCTCATGGCCCCAGATCCCGATCAGGAAGTACATTGGCACCAGCATCAGCTCCCAGAAGAAGAAAAACAGAAACAGGTCCAGCGCAAGGAATACACCGATCGCCCCTGCCACAGTCCATAGCAGGTTGAAGTAAAAGAACCCGACACGCTTCTGGATTTCCGTCCAGGAACATGCCACCGATACTATCCCCAGAAAAGCGGTCAGCACGACCAGGATGAGGCTTATTCCATCCATGGCCAGATGAAAGCTCACTCCGAAACGCGGAATCCATTCCGCCCTGGTCTCGGCAAGCCACCCCCCGTGCGCGGGAAGAGCCATAGCGCTGGCAGACTGCAGCCAAAGCCATATCGTCAATACGAACTCGATGCCCACCGTGGCCAATGCGAGCCACTTTGCCGCGCCCGGATGCCAGCGATCCGCCATCCATGACAGCAAACCGCCCACTACCGGAATGAAAATCAATGCAGCGAGGACCATGCGAATACCCCCATGAATATAATACCGATCGATCCGGCGGCAATCGCTGCCGCATAGCGACGTACCTGTCCGCTTTGCGTTGCACTCAAGGCGCGATGGAAAAACAGACAAAGCCCGGCCAGGCCGCTGTAGATATTGTCGATCAGGTCGTGCCGCTTGATCTTCTGGAGCCACCTGAGTGTGCATGCAATCGCCATGCGGTAGATATCGTCGATCACGTCACGCTGATCGGCGTGTGCAAGCCAGACATAGGGCCGGACGAACAGGAACTCATAAAAACTGTCGAAGCCCCAGCCAAAATGCCAGAACTCCCGGATTCTTGCCAATGCCGGGATCAGCATCAGCCTATGGAGAAAGGCTGGATATCTCAAAAACAACAGGTATGCCAACGCAATGCTGCCAAGAGAGGCAGCAACTGCGAGCAGCTCCAGAATGGTTTCGTCGTTTTTACCGTCATGAACGCCCTGAGTGGACGGCAAGGCATGCTGAACAAAATCGGAAAACAGCGTTAAATTTCCGAGAAAAGGCGGGGTTTCAATCCATCCGCCCACAAGAGAGAATGCTGCAAGAACGACAAGCGGTATAGTTATGCGCAGCCCTGGCCGTCGGGTTTCAGGAGGCGTCGCAGTCCTCTCTTGGCCAAAAAAGACGAGAAACACCACGCGAAAGATGTAGAGTCCCGTCAATATTGCACCTCCCCACCCCGCGGCCCATAACCATGGATTCCCTCCTGTTGACGACCAGGCCTGCCAAAGAATCAGGTCCTTGCTGTAGAAGCCCGCAGTAACGAGCGGCAGCGCCGCGAGCGATGCGCTGCCAATCAGAAAAGTCCAGAATGTAACGGGAAGTTTTTTCCTCAGTGCACCCATCCGGAAAATATCATGTTCCTCGTGCAGGCTCATGATGACCACACCTGCACTCAGGAACAGCAGAGCCTTGAAGAAAGCGTGCGTCACCAGGTGAAAGATGGCGGCTGACCAGGCGCCTACTCCCAGAGCAAGGAACATATAACCAAGCTGGCTGATGGTCGAATAGGCCAGCACCCGCTTGATGTCGTTTTGCGCGAGCGCACTGAATCCCGCCAGTAGCAGGGTAAGGGCGCCGACCACTGCTACCGCAAGCTGCACTACTGGGGCGAGCGTAAAGAGCGCGTGCGTGCGGGCGATCAGATATACGCCTGCTGTTACCATAGTCGCCGCATGCATCAGCGCGCTCACCGGTGTGGGGCCGGCCATTGCATCAGGCAGCCAAGTCTGTAGCGGGAGCTGGGCAGATTTGCCCACCGCACCACCAAACAGAAGCGCTGCAGCGAGAATAGCGAGCTCCGACCCCTCCGGCCACTGCTGCGTCGCGCGCTGCATCAACGGCTGGATATCAAGGGTTCCCAGATGAGTGAACAGCAGAAAAAAGCCGATCGCCATGGCGGTATCGCCGACCCGGGTCACGATAAATGCTTTGCGCGCCGCGCGCCCATTGGCAGGGTCGCGATACCAGAATCCGATCAGCAGGTAGCTGCAAAGTCCCACCCCTTCCCAGCCCAGGTAAAGAAACAGCAGATTGTCGGCAAGAACCAGGATGCACATCGAGCCGACGAAGAGATTCATATAGGCGAAAAAGCGGGCATAGCCCTCATCGCGCCTCATGAACTCTGTGGAATAAAGATGTATCAGGAAACTGATGACAGTCACGACCAGGACCATCACCAGTGATAAGGCATCAAGATAAAAAACAATTCCTGGCGAGAAATCGACCACAGCGATCCAGGTCCATGCTTCCTGCCGGAAAACAAAACCCGGTGGCGGTGCAGCGACGAAGTCGATTCCGATCAGGATGGCAATGAATGCCGCGAGAGCCACCGATCCCGTCCCGATTACCGCGATACTGCGATGCCCCAGATGGTTTCCACCCAGCACCAGCAGCAGGAAGCCGGCTAGAGGCAGCGTGGGAATAAGCCAGAGCAGGGGCAGCATATTATCACCCCCGCATCTTGCTTACCGCATCGGCGTCCAGTGTCTGGAAGCGGCGGTGCAACAGCAGCAGCAATGCCAGGCCGACAGAGACTTCAGCCGCCGCCACTGACAGGATAAAGATGAACATCACCTGCCCGTCGGCCTGGACCCAGTGTGAACCGGCCACCACGAAGGCAAGTCCGGCAGCATTCAGCATGATCTCGATCGACATCAGGATAAAAATCAGGTTGCGCCGCACAAGGATGCCGGTCATTCCCAGCGCGAAGAGGATTGCGGCGAGTAGCAGGCCATGATGCATGGGAACAGCAGCCGCAACTGTGGTAGCAGCGGATGCGGCGGCGGCCGTCGTCACGACCCCGCTCCATCCGAACGGGATGCTGAATGCGAACCGAAACGTGGCTCGGTGTGCCAGCCGAGATGACAGGCGCCGACTAATCCCGCCAGCAGCAGCAGCGATGCCAGCTCGACACCGAGGAGATAGGGCCCGAAGAGCGCGATGCCGACTTCCTTCGAATCGACCACAACCCCGCTGGAGATCGGGGCACCGCCATATGCGCCCTGCATATCCTGTACATTCTGAACAAGGATATAAATCAGTTCTGCCAGGAGCAATGCCGACAGTATGGAGGGTCCCACCCACATGCCGGGACTCAACCATTCCCGCTCCTTGACCGCGGCGGCTTTGCCGAGGTTGAGCATCATGATCACGAACACGAACAGTACCATGACAGCGCCTGCGTAAATGATGACCTCCAGTGCGGCGACAAACGGCGCCCCCAGCACAAAAAAGATGATCGCCACCGCAAGCAGGGACACGATCAGGTAGAGCAATGCATGTACGGCGCTCGCCCGCGTAATGACCATCAGCGTGGCTGCGACGGCAACCGCTCCGGACAAGTAGAATGTCGCTTCCATAACCTCCTCCTGAATCAGTAATCAAAGGTACGGATCAAGGCAACAGCGAATGCGGGTCTACCGGAGGCGCTTCATTCTCGGCCTCGCCCTTGTTTTTTCCTCCGATCGTAGCTCCCGCCACCCGGTAGAAGTTATAGCCGGGATATTTGCCGGTGCCATCGATTAACAGATCCTCTTTTTCATACACCAGGTTTTTCCGGTTGTATTCGCCCATTTCAAAGTCCGGCGTAAGCTGGATCGCATCGGTAGGGCAGGCCTCTTCGCAATATCCGCAAAAAATGCAGCGCGAAAAATTGATGCGGAAGAACTCGGGGTAGCGGCGTCCGTGCTCATCTTCGGTGGCTTGAAGCGCGATGCAATCAACCGGGCAGGCTGCCGCACAGAGGTAGCAGGCGACACAGCGTTCCTCCCCGTCCGGATCGCGGCTTAGAATGATGCGTCCGCGCCAGCGCGGCGGGATGTTGGGCTTCTCATCCGGGTATTGAATGGTTACCCGGCGGCGGAACATGTGCAGAAAAACGATCCACATTGTCTTCAGAGAATTCCACATGATCTTCTCCCGAAGCTATATGAGCAGTTATGCCGTTGACAATACGACTGCGCCGGTGATCAACAAATTGACAAGCGTGACTGGCAGCATGACTTTCCAGCCGTAGGCCATCAGCTGATCGTAACGGGGGCGTGGCAATGCCGCCCGCAGCAGGACGAAGCAGGCGACGACGATAAAAGTCTTGAGCAGAAACCAGACCAGTGGAGGCAGCAGTGGGCCCAGCCATCCGCCGAAGAATAAGGTGACGATCATTGCCGAGATAAGGGTGATACCGACGTATTCGCCAATGAAAAACAGACCGAACTTCATGCTGGAATATTCGGTATGAAAGCCTGCGACCAGCTCGTTCTCCGACTCGGGCAAATCGAAAGGAAGCCTGCGCGCCTCAGCAATGCCTGCCACGGCAAAAGTTGCCAGGCCCAGGATCTGCGGCACACAGAACCAGAGATTTTCCTGCGCGGCAACGATATCGCGCAGGTTAAATGAATCGGCGAGCATGACAACACCCATGAGCGCCAGACCCATGAAAACCTCATAGCTCAACATCTGTGCCGCTGCGCGCAAGCCCCCGAGCAGCGAATATTTGCTGTTGGATGCCCATCCACCCAGCACGATGCTATAGACGCCAAGCGAAGACATGGCAAGAAAAAACAATAATCCGATGTTCAGATCAACCACGCCGATGCCCGGCGCGATTGGCACGACGGCAAACGCAAGCAGCGTGGTGACGGCAACGATTGCCGGCGCCAGCACGAACACCGCCCTGTCTGCAAAGGGCGGTATCCAGTCCTCCTTGGTAAGAAGCTTGATCGAGTCGGCGACGATTTGCAGAACCCCGAAGGGCCCTACCCGATTGGGTCCATAGCGATCCTGCCACAGGCCGAGCAGGCGGCGCTCGATCCAGGACAGCATCGCCGAGAAAGCAAACACGATGGCCAGGATCAAAATCAGGTTCGCCCAGATGATGGCCCATTCATTCATGACTGAATCCACTATTCCTGGCTGAATCCATTCGTAGCTTCTTTCCTCTATCTATCCTTACATTTGCTTTCCCTTCTCCGCCTTTCCCTTTTACACCTTTTCCCTTTACACCTTCTTTAGCTCGCCCCATGCTGGCAAGGCGACTCCCGCAAGATTACCCATGCCTGTCAGGCCGACAGGGAGCCCCGCAGTACCGTGCAGCAGCCCAGGCTTGAAGCGCAGCGTCAGCCGGAAAATTTCAGCGGGAGTAGTGGCGGCATTCGCCGAGCCATCTGCCGCCGAGCCATCTGCCGTGACATCCGTCTGCGCCCTCAAGCGCAACTGCACCTCATCCCCTGCAGTCAATCCGAGATTACTTGCATCCTCCGGGTTGAGCGCGAGATAGGGCTGGGCACTGAGCTCTGCGATGCCGGGCGCGAGGATGCTCAACTCCTCCGAACCAAAGATGTGGTGCAACGGCAACAGCAGCCATTCGCCCGGGCGCGGCTCGAAGCCGGGCGGTATATTTTCAAAATAAGCAGCTTTTTTCCCCGGCGTCGCCTGGATCAGGCGCTCGCCTGGATCCCCCCCGGAAAGCTGGCCACCCACTTCGTCCTGGAACTTGTTTAACGCCTGTATCGAATTCCAGCCGGGCGCCCAAAACCGGGAAATAAGCGACGGCGGCGGATGACCCAGGTAGCCTTCCATCGAAAATGCCAAGGCTGTATCGGGATCATGCGGCTGTTCGGGTTCGTGGATGTTTACATTGGCGTGCATGGCGGTGCGTCCGCTATAACGATGGGACTCACGCGGAATCTTCTGTCCGTCCATACGGAAAGCCGCCGGGGGGGCGGCGCGTAAAATGGGTTCCAGGAAGGGAATCGCTGCAGCGCAAGCAGCAGTGACATCGTCCAGACTTGACCATTGCCTTTCATCCCCGCGGCCGGCAACCATGATGTCCCGCATCCAGCGCCAGCTTTCCTGGATATCGCCGGGAATATCGCGTGGAGTATCACCCTTGATATCACCTTCGATCTCACCCTTGGGTACAAATACCTGAAAGAACCGCTGCGCCCGGCCTTCGTTATTCACAAGGGTGCCATCGGCCTCGGCAAAGGTCGCTGCCGGCAACACCACGTCAGCCTTCGCGCTGGTCGCATGCTCGATGTGGTCGATTATCACGATGTGCCGCGCGGCAGCGAGAAGCCGATCAACCATGGCGGCATCCCCCCGCCGATAAAGATCATTTTCGAGAATGATGAGAATATCCGCAGCATCGTTCATCGCTTCCAGTGCGGTTTCGAGACTGCCGCCGCCCAGCAGCATGGCGCCAAGACTGTTACATTCGGGAACTACATAGCAGAGCTCGGCAGCGCGGCCCATATTGCAAAGCGCCCATGTCACATTGGCTGCTGCCTCAACAACGGCGTTGTCTCCGCAACCCATGCCGGAAATGACCAGCGGGCGCTCAGCTGCCATCAGCTTTTCGGCGATTGCACTTGCCAATGCCTGTGTCGTGTCGGACAAATCCGGTACCTGCGGCGCGATCGGATCGAGTGCGTGCGCTATTGCGAGCCCCAGACGGGCTAATTCAGCGGGAGGTCCCCGGAAGGTGCGGGTGGCGATATCATCGAGTCGGGTATTCGCCATGGTGGCGATAAACAATGGCCCATGCTCTTCCTGCATCGCTGCACGCACCGCATGATCATCCCAGAGCGGAATATCCATTTTTTTCGCTATCTTTTCCGGCTGCCGGCGCACCGACTGCCGCAGGGCCAGTCCGAGCCGCGGCGCGGTATTGGCCACATCCTCACCCAATACCAGCACCGCATCCGCCAATTCCACTTCATGCAATGACGGGGTGCGGGCAGGGCCTTTTTTTAAAATATCCAGAACGGAAGCAAGCAGGCGGGAATCCCTTTCAGAGATTCCGAGATAAAACCGGTCGCGCCCAACGAGGGTGCGCAACGCAAAATTGGCTTCGAGCGAAGCGCGCGGAGAACCGATACCGATCACCCGGGCCCTGCCGGATAACATTTCGCCCAGATGTTGAAGCGCATCGCGTTTGCTGGCAAGTTGCAGTGGTTCGGTTCTGTTTTTTCGCAGCAGGGGTTGTCTGGTCCGGCGCTCGCTATTGACAAATTCGTAGCCGTAGCGGCCGCGGTCACACAGGAAGTAACCATTTACCGCACCATTGAAGCGGTTACGGATGCGCCGCAACACGCCGTAACGCTCGCCGGGAATGGTGTTGCAACCCAGCCCGCAATGCACACACACCGATGGCGCCGTTTGCAAATCCCACTTGCGCGTATAGTGCCGTTTCAGTGTCTTATCAGTAAAAACGCCGGTAGGGCAAACCTCCACCAGGTTCCCACTGAACTCGCTTTCGAGAACGCCATCCTGATGACGGCCGAAGTAGACCTGATTGCGCAGCATCAGTGCATCCAGGTCCCGACCGCCAGCATAATCACGATAAAACCGCGTGCAGCGATAGCATTGAATGCAGCGATTCATCTCATGGTTGACCAGCGGGCCGAGGTCCTGGTTGTGGAAGGTACGCTTGCGGCCATGGTAGCGGCGATAGACATGCCCATTCATGACCGTCATATCCTGCAGATGGCATTCGCCGCCCTCGTCACACACCGGGCAATCGTGCGGATGATTCACCATCAGCCATTCCGCCACACTCGTGCGAAATTCCTTTGCTTCGGGATCGTCGATGGAAATTCGAATCCCGTCTTTAGCGGCAGTCATGCACGCCATGACAATCTTGCCGCGCTTGTCTTCCTCGTTCTTGAACTGCTTGATCGCGCACTGGCGGCACGCGCCTACCGAGCCGAGCGCTGGATGCCAGCAGAAATAAGGCAGGTTGAATCCCAGCGAAAGGCACTCCTGCAATAAATTCTCACCATCTTTGGCAGGATAGGGACGATTGTCGATATGGATAGTCGCCATCACACTCGCCTTGCCAGCCTCGCTATATTTCCCGCTTCAACTCTCACGTCTGGCTCCAGGGGCAGCGTTTCTCATGGATATGGCGCTCGAAATCATCGCGAAAATACTTGAGGCCGCTTTGCAGCGGCTCGGCTGCACCCGGCGCCAGGGCGCAGAAGGTATGTCCGGGACCCAGGAGGCGCGTATGGGATTCCAGCAGTTCAAGGTCGGAAGCCCGGCCGCGACCCTCCTCCATGTCCTGCAATATCTGTTCGATCCAGGAAAGCCCCGACCAGCATGGGGTGCACCAGCCGCATGACTCCTGGGCGAAAAAATGCTCCAGATTGAGCAGCATCCCAACGGGACAGGTCTTGTCATCAAGGACAATCATGGTGCCGGTGCCGAGGCGGCTGTCGGCTTTTTTCATCGAATCGAAATCCATCGCCAGGTCGAGGTGCTCGGCAGTAACAAAATCCGTCGAAGCGCCACCCGGCAGCAACCCGCGAAACTGATAGCCGTCACACATGCCGCGCGCATGCTCTTCCAGAATCTCCCGTATGGAAGTGCCCATGGGCAATTCCCATATCCCAGGATTCTTCACTCTCCCGCTTACCCCGTACAGCTTGGTTCCGCCGTCGTCGCTGCGACTCAGGCTCTTGAACCATTCGGCGCCCTGGTTCAGGATGTGCGGAATGTTGCACAAGGTTTCCACGTTATTGACAATGGTAGGCTTGCCCCACAGGCCGCTCACCTGGGGATATGGAGGCTTGGCGCGTGGATTGGCGCGCTTGCCTTCGAGGGCATTGAGCAGCGCAGTCTCCTCCCCGCACATATAACGCCCGGCGCTGACGTGCAGATGCATCTCCAGGCTGTATGCCGAGCCCAGGATATTTTTACCGAGGTAGCCGTGGCGGCATGCTTCAGCGATTGCCCCCTCCATGCGCCGGGCTGCCAGTTTGTAAGCCCAGCGCAGAAATACGTAAGCTACGTCAGCCTGGATCGCATAGGCGCTGATGATAATGCCCTCGATCAACTGGTGGGGGTCGCCTTCGAGCAACATGCGATCCTTGAATGTCCCCGGCTCCATCTCGTCGGCATTGCAAACGAGATACTTGGGCCGCGGCGCATCATCGCCCATCGGCACAAAACTCCATTTCTGTGCAGTTGGGAACCCCGCTCCGCCACGCCCGCGCAGATTTGATTCCTTCACCGCTGCCTGAACTTCCGCCGGCGACATGCCGAGCGCCTTGCGCAGCCCGGCATAACCGCCGGCCTTCTCGTACTGCGCAAGATCCGGCGGCTCCCTGCCCGGTGAAATGTTATGAGTCAGCGGCGTTTCCATCGCTCGATTTTTCTTCCTGTCGATAACTTGCCAGAATTTCATCGATCCTGGGGGGATCCAGGTCCTGGTAATGCATATCATCCACCATCATGACAGGAGCATGGTCACAGGCGCCCAGGCACACATTCGGCAATAGCGTGAAGCGCCCGTCGGCGGTGGTCTGACCCGGCCTGATACCCAGCCTGTCTCCCAGGTGCTCGCGCAGGCGTTCATAACCCATGATCCAGCAACTGACGCTGTCGCATAGCAAAATGACATGCTTGCCTACCTGCTTGCGGAAAATCATGTTGTAGAAGGTTGCAACGCTCTCCAGTTCAGCCGGCTTCATCTGCAGTGCCTCGGCCACGTCGGCAATCCCCTCGTTCGATACCCAGCCACGATGCTGCTGCACGATCTTGAGCGCCTCGATGCATACCGCCCGATTATTCGGGTAGTGCCGCGCATGCGCTTCTATTTCTCTCCTCTCCTGTTCGCTCAGCATTGTTTCCCCTCGGTATCCCCCTCAGCAATCCATATCAGCAATTCATATCAGCAATTCGTATCAGCGAGCCGGCGGCCTGCATCAGCGGTCCACGTCGGCCATGACAAAATCGATGCTGCCCAGAATGGCGATCAAATCCGAAATCATCAGTCCACGACTGATCAAAGGAATCATTTGCAGGTGCGGAAAGGAAGGCGTGCGGATACGCACCCGATAAGCCATGGTATTGCCGTCGCTAACCAGGTAATAGCCGTTGTTTCCCTTGGTAGCCTCGATGCCTACAAATGCTTCCCCCGGAGGAATGACAGGCCCCCAGCTCACACCCAGGAAATGATCGATGAGCGTTTCGATGTCATGCAAGGTATGCTTCTTGAGCGGCGGCGTGGTGAGCGGATGATCCGCTTTATGCAAGCCGGCCGGCATGTTTTCCAGGCACTGCTCGATGATGCGCAGGCTCTGGCGGATTTCCTGCACGCGGACGGCACAGCGATCATAGCAATCGCCATGCTGGCCGGTTGGCACATCGAACTCGAACTGGTCGTAGCCCGAATACGGCCGTGCCTTGCGGAAATCCCATTCGAAGCCGCAGGCGCGCAGATTGGGCCCCGTCACGCCCCATTCGATCGCTTCATCTTTCGAGTAACTGCCGACACCTCGCGTCCGGGCTTTCAGGATACGGTTGCCCACAGCAATCTTGTCGTACTCAGCCAGTCTTGCAGGCATATAACCCAGGAAATCCCGCACCATCCGATCCCATCCATTGGGCAAGTCCTGAGCTACCCCGCCGATGCGATACCAGCTCGGGTGCATTCGCCCCCCACAGATGGCTTCGACGACATCGAACACTCGCTCGCGGTCGGTGAACATGAAAAATACCGGGGAAAGCGCGCCCAGGTCCTGGGTAAAAGTTCCGTAGAACACCAGATGGCTTGCAATACGAAAAAATTCAGCCATCATCACGCGCATCACCTTTACCCGATCAGGCACTTCAATGCCTGCCAGTTTTTCCACGGCTAGCACATAGGGAAGGTTGTTCATGACCCCTCCCAGGTAATCGATGCGGTCGGTGTAGGGAATGTAGGTATGCCAGGATTGGCGCTCCCCCATCTTTTCCGCTCCGCGATGGTGAAAGCCAATCTCTGGCACAGCGTCGATGATTTCCTCGCCGTCGAGCTGCAGTACAATGCGAAATACGCCATGCACGCTTGGATGGTTCGGTCCCAGGTTGAGGAACATGAAATCGGTGCCGTCGTGTGCGCGGCGCATTCCCCATTCTTCAGGATGAAAACGCAGCGTTTCCTGCTCAGCCTCCTTCTTCTCTGCGGACAAATGGAACGGTTCCATCTCGGTCGCACGAGCCGGATGATCCTTGCGCAGGGCGTGGCCCTGCCACCAGGGGGGCAACAAAATTCGACGCAGGTGCGGGTGCCCGTCGAAGACGATCCCGAACATGTCCCATATCTCACGCTCGTACCAGTTTGCCGCAGGCCAGATATCGGTAATGGTAGGCATGCGAAGATCAGTATCGGTGAGCGCGACCTTGAGGCACACATCCGCATTGCGCTCGAACGACAGCAGATGATAGATGACAGTGAACTGGCTTGCCGGCTGGTCTTCGCGGTGTACGCGTGTACGTTCATCAATCGCGGTCAGGTCATACAGCATTCGGTAAGGCCGCTCCGCTTCCAGTTTCAGGTAGTGCAGGACTTCATGCGCTCCGTTCCTGGAGACCCATTGCGTGGGAAGGTCATCGCCGGTTTTTTGCACTAAACCCATTGGCCCTCCTGAGTCGCCAGTGGCAGGCGGACCAAAGCGGCTCTTCAGTTCTTCCAGCACACCTGAAGCGTTTGGCGCATCAGGCATATTCGGTATATTCTGCATATCCCGTGGGGCGGCAAGACTGGAGGTTGCGCTCACTTTTGTACCTCGTCGGGACTGCCCAGGGTCGTGGCGCGCATTCGCTCGGAGCGCTTGAGATCCCGCTGCGATCCTTCAGCCGGTCGCTCGATTCCCTGCGGACCGATCACCCAGCTCAATGGGCGCTTTTCCTTGCCGATCGCATCCTGAAGCAGATTCAGCCCCTGCATGAATGCGTCGGGCCGAGGCGGGCAACCGGGAACATAAACATCCACGGGAAGGAATCGGTCTACACCCTGTACCACGCTGTAAATGTCATACATTCCCCCCGAATTCGCGCATGAACCCATCGAAATAACCCAGCGCGGTTCAAGCATCTGATCGTAAAGCCGCTGGAGCACGGGCGCCATCTTGATAAAAACCGTACCGGAAATAACGATCAGATCGGCCTGGCGAGGAGAGGCGCGGATAACTTCGGAGCCAAACCGGGCAAGGTCATACTTGCTGGTGAAGCTGGTCGCCATTTCCACATAACAGCACGACAGGCCAAAATTGTAAGGCCAGACCGAATTCTTGCGGCCCCAGGCGACAAGGTCTTGCAATCGCGTCAGCAATACGCTGCGGCGCCCGTCTTCCTCAAAACCGTTATCGCGAATTATTGAAGACCCGGACGTTGCTGCCCCGGAGGGTTTGTCGGATGGCTTACTTAGAGACCACTGCATGGTTTGGACTCCTTGAATCTTTGGCAAACCTGCCAGCCGAATGCCTGGCCGGCCCCCAATCCAGCGCACCCAGCCGCCATAAATAAGCGAGGGCCGCTACCAGAATAGATATGAAGATGATCGCCTCGATATAACCAGGCCAGCCCAATTCACGAAAAGCAACGGCCCAGGCAAAAAGGAATACAGCTTCCACATCGAAGATCACAAAGAACACCGCGATCAGATAGAATTTGGCGGACAGGCGCAAGCGCGCAAGGCCGACAGTGACAATGCCGCTTTCAAATGGCTCGTCCGCAGCCTTCGATCTATGACGCTCTCCAATGACGTACGAAAGCGCCATGATGCCCGCAACCAGCGCGACGACGAGGAAGAAGTATGCAACCAGGGGCCAGATTTCTGTTACTTGTGTCGCGGAAGCATTCAAGGATTAGGCTCCTTTGTGCTTGGTCCTTTGATTGACACCAAGATTAAACAGGCCGGTCCCCGCAAAAAGCCGCGGTCCAGAGAGGGATTACTTCAGGTGAAAGGTCAGTATTTCCCATCGAGCAGCAGACTTCTGTGCGATAACCAACACAAAAGTGGCATGCGTCCGTCGTTAGCCCGCATGAAACTATATTGACCTGCCAAGCTGACGTGTGCGTGAACCTTATCGCGACCCCACTTCCCACCTTACTCTGCCTGGTTTAACCATTTGAGATTCACTCGGAACGATCAAACCGGCAAAGACCTTGCAGCCAGTTTTTTCGCTGGACTGCTATTGCTGCTTCTGCTTCTATTACCGGAACGGATGGCTTTGGCCGGCAATGACTTATTTAAAGCCGACTGCGAGAAACTGATGGGTGCCGGCAAGGTGGCGGTTGTGTACACGGATATCACCCCGGCCGAGGACAGCTCGCGCACCGCCAAGGCACTTCAATCGGTGTCAGGAAAGACCAGCGACGCGTATCACAACGTGTACGGACTGACGCATGCCGCACCGGAATTCAGATACGAATTCCGTGCCAGGTGGCGGACAAGCACGGACGGGCGGACGTGCATGGTGCCGGATGTCTCGGTCAAACTGGGATTTGCGGCAATGCGGGTATATCTTGCCAAGGAACTTAACGACAGCTGCAGAAGAAATATCGTGCGCAAACATGAGCTGGAGCATGTGTCCGCATGGCGGTCGCACTTTCGTATTGGAGCGAGAATGCTGGAGGAACCACTGCGCGCGGCATTTTCCCAACCGCGTTATTATGCTTCGCAAAACCAGGCGCGGGCTGACTCAAGGCCCTGGGTGGAGGGGATACTGAAACCTTTGCATCAGCGTCTGATGAATGGTGCCGTCGCCGCTCAACGCACGATCGATTCACCGGTAGCTTACCAGCGCGTAACGCAACGGTTGCACGCGTGTCCGGAAAGGCCAGTGGCATACCATGAATTCTGATGGTTCAGATTTTCCTTAAGCTACTCCTGCTCCTTGCTGCTTCCTGCTACTTCTTCTTTGCTACCTCTTCTTCATATAAAACGTGAATTCACCCGCTGCTTCCGACAACGACAGCAACTCATTTCCCGTCTGCTCGGCAAAAACCTGGAAATCGATTACAGCCCCGGGATCCGTGGCGACAATTTTCAATATCTGACCCGATATCATATCCACTAGTGATTTTTTAGTACGCAATATGGGCAGCGGGCAATTCAGCCCGCGCACATCCAGTTCTTTATCACAATTCATGCATCTTCTCCTTCATTCCTGGTCCGCTTTGGTCTCATCAAGCGGCACCCCGGGTAAAGCGGGAACCCGGCGAACGAAAGCATTCGCCGATAACAATATTTCTATCAGTTACAAAAATTCTAATTTCTGTTCGTCAGGTTAATGCCGGCTATTCGGCATTATCAGCGGCTGAAAAGATGGGATGGAGGAGAACCTGAAGATGGGTTAGCATTGCGTTTTTTCACAATCTGCTCTTCCGATTCAAAAAACAACGGGGGACGATAATACCACTGTCTTCTTTTACCCGAGCATCGATTGCGCTTCATTCGCCAATTATCTCGCCTATCTACTATCTATTATGCCCGTCAACTTTACACCTGCCCTGCCCGAACAACTCCTGGCCATAAAAGGCATCACCTTGGGCATAGCGGAAGCCAACATCAGGAAACCGGGACGCAAGGACCTGCTGGTCATCGTTCTGGATGACGGTGCGACGGTGGCGGGAGTGTTTACGCAGAATGATTTTTGCGCAGCGCCAGTCACCGTCGCCCGGGAACATCTCTCGGCCCTCAATTCAAATGGTTCTATTCGTGCCCTTGTCATCAATACGGGGTGCGCCAACGCCGGCACCGGCGAAAGGGGCATAGAAGATGCCCGTACGACCTGCGCCGAGACTGCCCGGCTACTCGGGTGTGCAACCGAACAGGTACTGCCTTTTTCAACCGGCGTGATCATGGAGCCGTTGCCTCTGCCCAGAATCGTTACCGGGTTGCCACGGGCAATAAACGATCTTGGAACCGATAACTGGTTTGCCGCCTCTGAGGCGATCATGACAACCGATATTGTCCCCAAGGCAGCGTCCCGGCAGATTTCCCTCAATGGTACGACCGTGACGATTACCGGAATTGCCAAGGGTTCGGGGATGATTCGTCCGAATATGGCAACGATGCTGGGTTTTATCGCAACCGATGCCGGCGTAAGCAACCCATTGCTGGAACACATGGTCCAGCACGCCGCTGCCCATTCATTCAACTGCATCACCGTGGACGGCGATACTTCCACCAATGACGCATTCATTCTGATGGCCACCGGATGCGCCCCTCACTCCCCCATCGTAGACAAGGAGAGTCCGGAGTTTGTGCAATTGCAGGATGCCATAACCGGTATCGCAGTGGAGCTTGCGCAGGCAATCGTGCGCGATGGCGAAGGCGCGACCAAGTTCATCACAGTCCAGGTAGAGAGTGGCAAAACCGTGGCGGAATGCCGCAAGATTGCTTATGCGATTGCACACTCACCTCTGATCAAAACAGCGTTCTTCGCTGCAGATCCTAATCTCGGGCGAATACTGGCCGCCATCGGCTATGCAGGCATAGAGGCCCTTGATATCAACAAACTGCAACTTTATCTCAATGATGTACTGGTTGCGGAAAACGGGGGGAGAGCCTTCGCTTACGCGGAGAAAGAGGGACAGCGGGTGATGAAACAACCGGAAATTACCGTGCGCGTCGTACTGAATAGAGGACAGGCCGCAGCCACCGTCTGGACCTGCGATCTGTCTTACGATTATGTAAAGATCAACGCGGAGTATCGGAGCTGATACCGGTGCGTATGTCGCTGGTCCGTAACACTGCAATCGGTAGAAATATATAAGCACCGATGCCCTGTCGTTCTGCAACAGGACAACCTTGCCGATAACCGGTTTTAACCGGTTATCGGCAAGGCGAAATCATCACTGACGAACAGTGCTTTTGCTTTACTCGCCCATGGGCCTCATGTGGGGTAAATCACGGGGAACCGTCTCGCCCGCACCATATTCGCGGTAACGATGCACATCGACACCGCCATCGCGGTCACCGCGGTACTGGTCGCCTGATCCACGATACTGGTCGTCGGACCGGGAGCCGTGGCCATGGCCGCGGTATTTTTTCCTCATCGCGCTGGCCTCATCCTTATCGATATACCCATCCTTGTTGGCATCCATCTTGTTAAACATCATTTCAGCATGGCGGGCGTGCTCTTCCCTGCTTACCCTGCCATCATTATCGGTGTCCGCCATGGACATCCCGCAACGGCCTTCTCCATACTTCTTGTCACCACCGTAGGCGTCCTTCTTGTCGCCATATCCGCCGGTGGCACCATATCCATCCTTCCTGTCGCCATATCCGCCGGTGTCACCATATCCATCCTTCCTGTCGCCATATTCGCCGGTGGCACCATATCCGCCTTTATCGTCATTTTGACCCACTACCATGAAGCCTTTTTGAAGGGATTGTACGGCGAAAGGATTGTCGGCTGCAGAAGCAACGGAAGCAGTACCGAGCGTTGCAGCGAAAGCAGATCCGAGCGCGAGAGAAATGATTGACTTTTTGCTGGGCATATTATTCATAGTGTTTTCTCCTGAGAGGTTGCTCAATTTAAAGGAAGTTTCCCGGAAAGCGTACGCTTGCCAATTGCTGAAACCCATCAAAGATTTTTATCTTCTTGGTTTTTACGGTTCAACCGGAACCGGAAACCGGGAACCCGGCACCTGGACAACTGCCTGACGTACCGCGTTAAATCATGGGGTTTTTAGCTGAGCTATTCCGTTCGTTAGCGCACATAAATCATGCATTTGACCCAACTTTTGGCGGCAGACACCGTCCCCATACTGCCTGAAGCTTACAACTGGTCTTTCTCGATGTACCTGCAGCTACCGTGAGCAGGCTCCGGGGTCGGGCCCCGGATTTGTTACGGGTATAATTGAGCAATTTCAGGACTGCTCATGAACGATTGGGATAGGTTATATGATCGGGCGGAAACCCTGCTCTCTCGCCTGGAGGGGCTGCTGCGCGCTGACGCGCCCGATCCGGACTGGAATGCCGCAGCTTTTCGCTGGCGAAAAACAGGACGCATCGGATTCCTCGAACCGGTGCATTATCCTGATCGCATCACCTTCGAGGCATTGCAGGGCATAGAGCGGCAAAAAAGCCTTATGGACCAGAATACACGGCAATTCGTGCGGCATCATCCTGCCAATAACGTGCTGCTTACGGGAGCTCGCGGAACAGGCAAATCGTCGCTGGTAAAAGCAATGCTGAATAAATACGCGGACGACGGATTGCGTCTCATCGAAGTAGAAAAGTACGATCTCATTGATCTGCCTGAAATCGTGGAGAAGATATATCGGCGTCCGGAACGCTTCATTCTCTATTGCGACGACCTGTCGTTTGAGTCCGGTGAACCAGGCTACAAGGCCCTGAAAGTGGTTCTCGATGGCTCGATAGCCACTGCGTCCGAGAATGTGCTTGTCTACGCCACCTCCAATCGGCGCCACCTGATGCCCGAATATATGGTGGACAACCAGGACACGCGGCATATCGGGGGCGAGATTCATCCGAGCGAAACGGTGGAGGAAAAGACGTCGCTATCGGAACGTTTTGGTTTATGGGTATCTTTTTACCCTTTCGACCAGGAACAGTACCTGGACATTGTGGCGCGCTGGCTTGCCTACTTCGGCATAGAGAAAATGGACGACAGCATACGGGAAGAGGCGCTACGCTGGGCCTTGGGACGAGGTTCCCGCAACGGCCGGGTGGCGTGGCAGTTCGCGCGCGACTGGGCAGGTAGAGAGAAAGCCGGGCAGAAAACCGCGGACAAAACAGAGTTCCACCAGGAGCGATAAACCTCTTCATGCTTCCTGTTCCCTCTATCGTGGAAGTTGCTGCCGCCATCCTCATCCGGAGCGACGGTTCCTTTCTTTTAGCCTGCCGGCCAGAAGGCAAACCCTATGCCGGCTACTGGGAGTTTCCGGGTGGCAAGGTCGATCCAGGCGAGCCACTGCTGCACGCACTCAAGCGCGAACTGCTGGAAGAATTGGGCATACATGTCAAGCATGCGTACCCCTGGATAATTCGCACATTTACCTACCCTCATGCAACCGTACGGCTTCACTTTTATCGTGTGCTGGAGTGGCATGGCGAGCCTCGTCCGTATGAAGACCAGGAGCTGTCGTGGCAGTTTGCGGGCAATGTCTCTGTAGAACCATTGCTTCCTGCCAACGCACCTGTATTGCGTGCACTTGACCTGCCCCCCGTTTATGGGATTACGAATGCCGCGGAGTGGGGACCAAAGGTTGCAGCAGCCCGAATCGAGATCGCCCTCCAGGAAGGACTGCGGCTGGTGCAGCTACGCGAAAAAGGAATACAGGACAAAGCGCTGGATGCCTTTACCCGTGAAGTGACTGCACTGGCCCATCATTACGACGCCCGCATCCTCGTGAACAGCGGTACGGGTAACACCAGCCTCTGCCATGAATTCGGCATGGATGGAATTCATTTTACATCGGCTGATCTGATGAATCTTTCGAAGCGACCCGATGTGGAATGGTGCGGAGCCTCCTGCCACAATGCCGAGGAGCTTTTCCGGGCCGAACAACTGGAAATGGATTTCGCCGTTCTGGCTCCCGTACTGCCAACATCGAGCCATCCTGATTCTCCTCCGCTGGGCTGGCGGAAGTTTGCCAGGCTCATCCACGGGAGCGCCATTCCTGTATATGCGCTGGGTGGACTGCGGAGCGAGGATCTTGCCATTGCCTGGGAACATGGCGCCCACGGCATCGCCCTGATGCGCGGCATTGGGCAGGTGCGCGACACCGGGCAGAAGGCCTGAAGAACCCAAACTGCTTCCGCGACACGATGATGTTTTTCAGGACGAGGCGCGAAAGACAGTCCGCCATTAATCTCTTGATTAACCTCTTGATCTGGCCAGAAAATACTATGAATCTCGTCATTCCGGGCCTGACCCGGAATCCAGTAAACCGGAATCCAGCCTAAACCAATAATGGCGTGCTTTGAACGTCATACCGGTTGCTGCCAATTGACGTTTGCACTGTTACGTTTGCACTGTCCGCTCGCCGACTCAATAGGAAACCGCCGAACACCTTGGCAACCTGGTCGCCCCTGCCCCTATTTCTCGCTTCCTGACGGATCGCTCTCCTGTTTTTCCGAATCCTTTCTCGTATCCGGAATACGATAGGATTCCGCCGCCCACTGCCCCAGGTCGATCAGCTTGCAACGTTCCGAACAAAACGGGCGAAAAGGGTTGCTGTTATCCCAGACGATACTCTTGCCGCACTGCGGACAATTGACAACAGGTCGTTTCATACAGGCCTCGTAGTCATCCCATGATATCCAGTTGTTCTGTTATGGCTGGCCGCCTCTTTTTCGCTCCTGTCATCCTTGTAACGGTCCTGCCCTCCCTCGCACCCATTATCTCGCGCAGATCGGCTGAAGCGTCACTTTGCGCCACAGGTTTTCCATGATTAAAACATTATAGTTGCAAGGCTGCCTGTTTGGCCCGCCTGTTTGATCTTTCGAAGACTTCAAATCCGGGACTACTTCACTTGGAGCCACGGAGAGACACATCGGCAACAATCTTGTCATATCCGGTTGATTATAAATAGATAATATTTTCAATCCCCCCGCTTTGCCCACTCAAATCATCTTGCAATCAATATTTATTTTCCAATACGTATCATGGTAAAATGGTTAAGTTTTTTTATGAATTTTTCTGGAAGTCCAAATCGGAAAACGGGACTGCAAATATGGCGGATATTGAAAAAAAAGAAGGTATGAACAGCAGGAGGCGTTTTCTCCTGGCCGCGACTTCTGTTGCCGGCGGGATCGCGACTGTTGCGGTAGCGACTCCCTTCGTAATGAGTATGATGCCCAGCGAACGCGCCAAGGCGGCCGGGGCACCAGTCGAAGTGGATATCAGCAAGGTCGAGCCGGGCATGCTGCTTCTGGTGGAATGGCGCGGCAAGGTGGTGTGGGTTCTGAACCGCACTCAGGATATGTTAGCGACATTGCCGAAGCTCGACAACCAGGTTGCCGACCCAAAATCTGAAAAGGATCAGCAACCGAAATACGCCCAGAATGAAACCCGTTCGATCAAGCCCGCCGTTCTCGTGGTTGAAGGGGTCTGCACCCACCTGGGTTGCTCCCCGGTATTCCGAAAGGATGTTGCGCCCGCAGACCTCGGGCCCGACTGGCTTGGCGGTTTTTTCTGTCCGTGCCATGGCTCCAAGTTCGACCTTGCAGGACGTGTGTACAAGGCAGTTCCGGCACCCACTAACCTGGTTGTCCCACCCCACATGTATTTGAGCGACACGCGCCTGCTGGTCGGGTCTGATAAGGAGTCTGCATAAAATGAGCAAGCGACTGGATGCAATGATCGGCTGGATCGACGCCCGATTTCCACTGACAGCCAACTGGAGGGCGCATCTCAGCGAGTACTACGCGCCGAAGAACTTCAATTTCTGGTACTACTTCGGTTCACTTGCCATGCTCGTGCTGGTGAACCAGCTTCTCACAGGCATCTTCCTCACGATGAACTACAAGCCGGATGCCAGCATGGCATTCGCCTCGGTGGAATATATCATGCGTGACGTGAATTATGGCTGGATTATCCGTTACATGCATTCCACCGGCGCCTCGATGTTCTTCGTGGTCGTCTACCTGCACATGTTCCGCGGGATGATGTATGGCTCCTATCGCAAGCCGCGCGAGCTTCTCTGGGTCATCGGCATGGGCATCTTTTTCGTCCTCATGATGCTGGCATTCACCGGCTATATTCTGCCCTGGGGGCAGATGTCATACTGGGGCGCGCAGGTGATCATCAGCATGATCGGTGCGATTCCGGTGATCGGCCAGACGCTGTCGAACTGGATTCTGGGCGACTTCATGCTCTCGGATGCGGCGCTCAACCGCTTCTTTGCCTATCACGTGGTGACCCTGCCCGGCCTGCTGGTGGTGCTGGTGGTCGTCCATATTCTGGCGCTGCATGAAGTAGGTTCGAACAATCCGGACGGGATCGAGATCAAGGCCAACAAGGACCCCGTGACGCATATCCCCGTGGATGGCATTCCCTTCCATCCCTATTATTCGGTAAAGGATATTTTCGGCGTCGTCGTGTTCCTGATCGTGTTCACCGGCATCATATTCTTCATGCCGGAAATGGGCGGTTACTTCCTGGAATACAATAATTTCATTCCCGCCAACACGCTGCAGACTCCCGACCACATCGCACCGGTATGGTATTTCACGCCATACTATTCGATGCTGAGGGCAGTTACAGTCAACTTTCTCTGGATAGATGCCAAGCTCTGGGGCATCGTGCTGATGGGCGGTTCCGTCGCGATCTTTGCCCTGTTGCCGTGGCTCGATCGCAGTCCGGTGAAATCCATCCGGTATAAGGGGCCAATTTTCAAGTTTGCCCTTACACTTTTTGTCATCAGCGTCCTTGTGCTTGGCTGGCTGGGCACGAAGTCGCCCACACCCCTCTACACGTTGCTCGCGCAGATATTCACGGTAATCTATTTCGCTTTTTTCATTCTCATGCCGTGGTACAGCAAGATCGATAAAACCAAGCCTGAACCGACCAGGGTGAGATAATGAGAAACCTTAAAAGCATCGTATTTGTTTTTTGTCTGGCTCCACTTGTCGCATTTGCAAGCGAGTCGGCAGTAACGCTTGATACGGCGCCCATCAAGCCGAGGGACATGGCTTCCCTGCAGCGGGGTGCACAGACTTTTGTCAATTACTGCCTGTCCTGCCACAGCGCGGATTTCATGCGTTATAACCGCCTGCGCGATCTCGGCCTTACCGAGTCGCAGATCAGTGAAAACCTCATATTCACAGGTCAGAAAGTCGGCGAACTCATGACGGTGGCGATGCCAAAGAAAGAAGCAAAGCAATGGTTCGGCGTAGCTCCGCCTGATCTCTCCGTCATTGCCCGCTCCCGTGGTCCCGACTGGCTTTATACCTACCTGCGGAAATTTTATCGGGATGACAGCACTGCAACCGGCTGGAATAACCTTGTATTCGACAAGGCCGCCATGCCCCATGTGCTGTACGAGTTGCAGGGAGAGCAAATCCTCGATGTAAAGTCAGAGGATGACGGCCACGGCGGTACACATGAAATAAAGGAATTGACACTCGCGAAACCGGGGTCACTTTCCAAGACGGAATACGACGCATACGTTGCCGATCTGGTGAATTTCCTGGTTTACCTGGGCGAACCCGCGGCCAACAAGCGCGTGCAGATCGGAATCATCGTGATGCTCTTCCTGTTCCTCATGCTGGTACTGACCTACGCCCTCAAGAAGGAATATTGGAAGGACGTACATTGAGATTAATCATTATCTGGAAAGCTGCCGATTTGATATCGTTGGGAAATAACTGGTCATGATGACCTTGTACTCAGCCACTACCTGCCCGTACAGCCATCGCTGCCGGATCGTTCTGTACGAAAAAGGTATGGATTTTCAGATCATTGATGTCGACTTGCACAACAGGCCTGAAGATCTGGCAGTGATGAGCCCGTATGGTCGCGTCCCCGTCCTGGTAGAGCGCGACCTCGTCCTGTACGAGTCCAATATCATCAACGAGTATATTGACGACCGCTTCCCTCACCCGCAGCTGATGCCCGCAGACCCTGTGATGCGGGCACGCGCGCGCCTGTTTCTTCACCGCTTTGAACAGGAACTTTTCTGTCATCTCGAAGCGGTGGAGAACGGCAACCAGAAAGCAGCGGAAAAAGCTCGCGCAACGATTCGCGACAACCTGACGCTGATCGCCCCTGTCTTTGCCAAACAGAAACATATGCTGGGGGACGAATTTTCCATGCTTGATGTCGCCATTGCACCACTGCTGTGGCGGCTCGAGTATTATGGCATTCAGCTACCCAAGCAAGCTGCGCCCCTGCTGAAATTTGCCGAGCGCCTGTTCAGCAGACCGGCATTCATTGATGCGCTCACAGCCTCTGAAAAGGCCATGCGCAAATGAGAGAGCTTTCCACCAAGCCTTATCTGATTCGCGCCATTTATGAATGGTGCTCGGACTGCGGCTATACGCCCTACATCTCGGTTAAAGTGGATGACAACACCCGCATACCGGACGAACATATAAAGAATGGCGAGATTATTCTCAACATCAGCCACGACGCTGCGCACCACCTCACGCTTGGAAATGAAGTGATACAGTTCTCGGCGCGGTTTGCCGGTGTCTCGCGTGAAATCTCCATCCCCGTGACGACAGTCCAGGGAATATTTGCCAAAGAAACTGCACGCGGCATGATTTTTCCACCCGAGGTGGAATTGGATGCCTCGCACGATGAGACTGCTGGTAAAGAGCCCGATGAGCCCCAATCCTCATCGCACCTGTCACCTGCCAAGGGAACCAAGAACCGTCGGCTTCAGGTAGTCAAGTAAGTTCGACCTGTCACCCATATTACCGGTTTGCTCTCCTCCTTCCCAATCTCTATAATTGCATCCACGCCGGCATAGCTCAGTTGGTAGAGCAGCTGATTTGTAATCAGAAGGTCCCGAGTTCGACTCTTGGTGTCGGCACCAACCGTCCTTTTAGTAATCCCTAAGTAATTTTCGACGTGTCTCTTTCCCGCGCAGACTTCGATGCAATATCGGAGCCGGATCTTTTAGAACTTATTGACAGGAAAGTGCCCGAAGATCACCGCTTGACTATAAGCGCGATATTTACGGTCCATCTGATAAAGATAAGAAAGAATTGCTGAAGGATGTTTCAGCATTTGCAAACGTAAACGTGGGTACATCGTTATAGGCATAGATGAAGCGGCCGAGGTAGCAGCGCAGATTCGCTGCTTTTCTTTGTTGCAATATCACTGGCTGGATAAAGTAAAAATCAAACAGGCCATCGAGAACATCAAGGTTCCATTCAGCCTCCCCCGGCTCAGCCGCTACTGAGATTTCTTCACTTGAGGTACTTTCTATTCGCAACAATAACCTCACCAGGTACTCCGGGCTTTGCAGTCACGCTCCTCACATGTAATACTTTCGCAAGCCGGTGAATACTTCGATCCGTCACTCACCCCACTCTTTTGCGCTACCTTCTCAGGCTCAAAATCATATTGTTCCCCATTCTCATCAATAAAAAGAGCGATTACCGTGACTCTGGCGAGCGACCAAAATATCAATCCCGAGAAACTCTCTCCAACTGCTCGAAGAATGCTCAAGCTTCGAGACGAAGTACTTTCGGAATGGATAAAAAGGGTTCGAAACACCGTCAAGGAAGCCGAGCACCTGCCAAATCCGATCATCATCAATACCTTCCCAGTCCTGTACGATAACCTCGCCGAAGCCATTACGCCTGATTATCCAAGAGCAACAGGAAATGAGGGTACTACAGTAGCCGCGGAGCACGGTGGCGAGCGCGCGCGCCTTACAAGCTATAACGCTCACTCAGTAATCGCGGAATATCAGCAACTGCGGTGGACAATCTTTGATGTTCTAAAGATGAATGGCGTACACCTCAATGATCGTGAAATTTACATTATCAATGCTTCTATCGATGGATCAATCCGTGAGTCCGTCAATGCCTTCGCCTTGACTCAGGCAGCGCTACAGGAAAGATTTGTTGCAACACTTGCCCACGACCTGAGAAATCCATTATCAAATGCCTACTTTGCCGCTCAACTCATCAAATCCAATTGCGATTTGACCAAGATAAAGGAATTCGCGGAAGGAATCATGAGCAACCTGAGCCGGATGGATGGAATGATTCGCGATTTGCTCGACTCGATAAAATTCCAGATGGGAGAACGATTGCACCTGCGGCTCGAGGAATTCGACATACAGGAAGTCCTGAAGGAAGTACTCGACAATTTCACCGCCATTCACGGGGCACGCTTTCCGCTGATCGGCGCTTCTATTGTAGGATGGTGGGATCGAGAGGCAATCAAACGGGCGGTGGAAAATATTATTGGAAATGCGGTGAAATATGGCTCTCCCGATACGCCTGTTCGAATCAAGATTGCTTCACAAAACGAGCGCATGCTGTTGTCTGCGCACAATGAAGGAGAATCCATCCCGCCTGAACAAATCGAGAGTATATTTCAGGTATTCGGAAGGGCAGAGGCCGCAAAAAGAGGAAACAAGGAAGGCTGGGGTATTGGCTTGCCGTATGTGCGAAGCGTTGCGGAGAGCCATGGTGGAAGCGTCGCAGTCGATAGCTCACCTTATCGTGGCACAACCTTCACGATAGATATTCCGGTGGATGCAAGGCCTTATCAAAATGCTCTGCAACCCTCGCAGAAGCCAGAATGACTTGTAATAACTTCGATACCAATCTGATCGTTTCCCCCTATTTCACGTGGTTTCCCGACTGGCCCTTCGACAAGCTCAGTGTGAGTGGGGGGAAAAACCAAGGCGAATGGGGGACGAGGACCGTTCAACTCCTGTAGGTGTCGCCTTAATTCCTCTTGGCTATTTGCCGCTTGATTTCCTCCAACTCCTGTTGAATCTGCTCCACTGACGCCGTCAGATAAATAAGACCGAGATAAAGATTGTATTTTTCTGGCTGAGTTTCCTTATCGCCAAACGTGTTCAGATTTTCCACAAACATTCTTTTCGCATCCGAAGTTACCGACATTTCTTATCTCCTTCATCAAAGGTACCTGTTGCAATGAATCTTTGAATACAAGGATGCGCTACATCTTTGGCCACATCCCTCATCTCCTCGAAAGTTGGTCGCTTTATCACTTCATTTCACCCCTTCTCTTTGCAATTAGTGGAACGTCATATCATGGAAAAGAAAAAAGCCCAGAACGGAGATTGACCGTATCTGGGCCTGGGTCTAAGGGAGAGGATAGACCCGAGGGTGTTCACATAAAGGGTAAATGCTAACACCGGCATTAATGTTCTCATAACGATGTGTCGAATCTATGACAGTGAAAGTCGCCCGCCTGAAAGGCGCCTCCCAGTAAATGATTGACAAACTTCGAACTCGACGGGATTCTTTGACTATAGCTGTTTTTTTGCCTCCTCTGCCAGATATAACCAGGTATCCATGACGGTATCGGGATTAAGCGACAGGCTTTCAATGCCCTCTTCCATCAGCCATCGTGCGAGGTCAGGGTGATCGGAAGGCCCCTGTCCACAGATTCCGATATATTTACCGGTTTTACGGCATGCCTGGATAGCCATGCTTAGCAGCATTTTTACCGCGGGATCGCGTTCGTCGAAGGCTTCCGCAACGAGGCTGGAGTCACGATCCAGCCCGAGGGTGAGCTGGGTAAGATCGTTGGACCCGATCGAGAAACCGTCAAAATATTCCAGAAACTGTTCTGCCAGCAATGCGTTGGATGGAATCTCGCACATCATGATCAGGCGCAGCCCATTCTCACCCCGCTTCAAGCCGTTTTCCGATAGCAGTTCCACCACACGTCGGGCCTCGGCCAGTGTCCGCACAAACGGAATCATGATTTCCAGGTTGGTCAGCCCCATGTCGTCGCGTGCTTTCTTCAACGCCCGGCATTCCAGCTCGAAGCAATCCCGGAATTCATCCGCCACGTAGCGTGAAGCACCGCGAAAGCCAAGCATCGGGTTTTCCTCCCTCGGTTCATAGTCATGACCGCCGATGAGGCTGGAGTATTCGTTGGATTTGAAATCGGACATCCGCACGATTACAGGTTTTGGAAAAAAGGCTGCGCCCAGAGTGGCGATCCCCTCCGTAAGCTTTTCCACGTAGAAACTGACAGGGTCGGCGTAACCGCTGGTTTGGGCCTCGACCTGTTGCTTCACGTCTTGCGGAAGCTTGGCAAATTGCAGTACTGCTTTTGGATGCACGCCAATCATGCGCGCAATGATGAACTCCAGCCGGGCCAGCCCTACTCCATCGTTGGGAATGCGTTGAAACCCGAAGGCGAGTTCGGGGTTGCCGACATTCATGCTGATCTTGACCGGGGCCTTCGGCATGCTTTCGAGCGCGAGGTCGCTTACCTCGACTTCCAGCTTCCCCTGATAAATATTGCCGGTATCCCCTTCGGTGCAGGATACGGTGACGATCTCATTCTCCCTCAGCAAGTCGGTGGCGTTGCCGCAGCCGACTACAGCGGGAATCCCCAGCTCACGCGCAACAATTGCCGCGTGGCAGGTTCGCCCTCCGCGATTGGTGACGATGGCAGCGGCCCGTTTCATTACCGGCTCCCAGTCAGGATCGGTCATATCGGTTACCAGCACGTCACCCTCGCGTACCCGCGACATTTCCTGCGCGTTCGGAACCAGGCGCACCGGGCCGCTTCCTATCTTCTGGCCAATGGCGCGCCCCGACACGAGTATCTCGGATTTACTCTTCAGGCGATAACGGCGCAATGTATCCATTCCGGCGTGCGCTTGCACTGTCTCCGGGCGGGCTTGCAGAATATAGAGTCTGCCGTCCGCACCATCCTTACCCCACTCGATATCCATCGGCCTTTGATAATGCCGCTCGATCACGAGCGCGTGACGCGCCAGTTCTTCCACATCCACATCGGTAATGGAAAACCGTTTGCGATCCCCCTCTTCCACATCCACTGTTTCGACTGAGCGAGCGGCGCCCTGGCCTTCAGCAAACCGCATCTTGATAAGTTTAGAGCCAAGGTTGCGCCGCAGAATGGCCGGTCTTCCCTGCGTCAATGCCGGTTTGTAGACGTAGAACTCATCTGGGTTGACCGCGCCCTGGACGACGGTTTCGCCCAGGCCATAAGAGGCGGTGATGAAAACCACCTTGTCAAAACCGGATTCGGTATCCAGTGTAAAAATCACTCCCGCGGCACCGATATCGCTGCGCACCATGCGCTGTATCCCGGCCGAAAGCGCAACTTCGGAATGAATGAAGCCTTTATGCACGCGATAAGAGATGGCCCGGTCGTTGTAGAGGGAAGCAAAGACGTCCTTGACCGCTTTCAGGAGATTATCCAGTCCCTGGACATTGAGATAGGTCTCCTGCTGCCCGGCAAACGAGGCGTCCGCCAGATCCTCGGCAGTAGCCGAAGAGCGTACCGCTACTGAAATTTCCTCTTCCGCCTCGCGCAGCATTTTCTCGTAAGCAACAGAAATTTCATTTTCCAGACGAGAGGGAAACGATGTCTGCACTATCCAGGAGCGAATCTGTGCGCCTGCCGCAGCCAGCGCCTGAACATCCTTTATGTCGAGTTCAGCAAGGGTCTGTTCTATACGCTGGGCGAGCCCATCCTGCACCAGGAAATCGCGATAGGCATCCGCAGTGGTTGCAAAACCGCCGGGAACCCGGACTCCCATCCCAGTCAGCTGACTGATCATCTCGCCAAGGGAGGCGTTTTTGCCGCCGACGCGACCCACATCCGTCATGCGCAGAGTGTCAAACCAGGCTATATAGGGCGACTCGTCCATTTTGACTCCTGATTGTGCAAATGATGGCCAAAGAAGAATTGTGCTACATTTTGAAGCGGAATTTCCACCCGGAAATCATCGATAGTTTCTCATAACCATGCCAATCATGCCGATTACCCCCAAACCGACTCGTCGAACTGCCTTCTTTCTTTCAGACCGTACCGGGATTACGGTGGAAATGCTGGGACATAGCCTGCTCAGTCAATTCGAAAATATTCCCCTGGATGAGATCACCCTACCCTACATTGACAGCAGGGCAAAAGCCACTTCAGCCGTCCGGACGATCAATGAGCAGTGCATCGCGGACGGCGCGCGCCCAGTGGTGTTCAGTACGTTGGTGAATCCCGAAACCAGGCTTATTATCAATTCCGCCGACGCTCTGCATCTCGATTGCTTCAGCATTTTTATTGCTCCACTGGAAGCTGAACTGGGCCTGCGTTCGTCGGAAAACATGGGGCGTTCTCATCGTGTTTCCGATCCAACCGGGTATTGGAAGCGCATCGACGCAATAAATTACGCTCTGAAGCATGACGATGGCTTGTCGCAGAAAGACTGGAACCGGGCCGATGTTACCCTGGTAGGCGTTTCCCGTACCGGCAAGACGCCGACTTGTATCTATCTCGCCTTGCAATATGGAATTTATGCGGCAAACTACCCGCTTATTCCCGAGGATTTCCAGCGCGAAGAGCTTCCTGCCCAGATCAGGAATATACGAAGCAAGCTGTTCGGCTTTACCATTCACCCAGAGCGGCTCCATGAAATACGCAGCGAACGCAAGCCAGAAAGCGTGTACGCTTCCCTCAAGAACTGCGAGTATGAGGTGCAGAGCGCGGAAAAGCTGATGCGCCGCGTAGGCATCCCCTATCTCGACGCAACCAGCAAATCCATCGAAGAATTGGCGACCGCGGTACTGCACGAAGCAAAACTCGAACGGAAGATTTATTAACCCGGAGGCCTCAAAGCGCCCCGGGCAGTGAAGACAGAGGGCTGAGTTGTGTCGTTATACGGCAGCAGCACTCTGCTCGAACCGGTGCGAACGCTGTCTTCGCGCCCATTGTTGTTCTTGATCCTCAATGACATATCCGGTACTTCTTCCTGTTCCGTTATGCCGTTCTCGAAGCCCTTTGCAGGCACTGCTTTGGAAAACAGGTTGCCTTGCCCGTAATCGCAGCCGACGAGAGTAAGCAGGTCACGTTGTTCCATTGTCTCTATCCCTTCGGCGATCACCTTTATCCCCAGTTTATGCGCCATGACGATGATCGCTTCGCATAACGCTAAATCCTCTGAATCCGGCGCGAGGTTTTGCACAAAGGTCCGGTCTATCTTGAGGTAATCAATATCAAATTTTTTAAGATATCCCAGAGACGAATAACCCGTCCCGAAATCATCCAGGGAAACTTGCAGGCCCACCTCCCGAAAACCGCGGAGCTTGGACCTGACATCGCAGGTGGCATCCATCAGCAAACTTTCAGTAATCTCGATGGCGATACTCTGGCCGGGCAGCCCCATCTCGCGTAGCAAACCGAGCCATGAACTGAACAGATCCACCTCCTTTCGAAACTGTACGGCAGAAGTGTTAATGCTGATCTGGAATTGAGGAAAGTAGGACGCGCGCCATGCAGCAACTTGCTGTAACGCCTTCTGAAACACCCAGTTACCAATATCGACGATCATTCGGGTTTCTTCGGCGATTGAAACAAAATCGGCAGGATTGATCAACCCGAGTTCTGGATGATGCCAACGAAGCAATGCTTCGGCCTTGTGAATTTGGCTCGTTGAAAGCTCGACAATGGGCTGATAGTACAATTGAAGCTGGTGGTCGGCGAGTGCGCCGCGCAAATCGCTCGCCAGGCGCATTCGGTTTTGAGCAGCCTCATTCAGCGTAGGAGTGAAATAGTTGAAGCAGTTGCGGCCTTTATTCTTTGCAGCATACATTGCCTGGTCGGCATTCCGCACCAGGGATTCGGGATCAGTGGCATCATGAGGATAAAAAGTCACACCGATACTGGCCGATATATAGGCGGTCTTATCCCCTAACTGGAATGGCATTGCCATTTTATACAGGATATCCCGAATGACGCGATTGATACTGATCAGGCTTTTTAATGGGGCGAGAATCACAGTGAATTCATCGCCGCCCATTCGTGCTACTGTATCAGTGCCGCGCACACAGCTATTGAGGCGCCACGACGCCTCCTTGAGCAAAACATTCCCGCTGTTATGCCCGTAGGTGTCGTTGACCTCCTTGAAGTTGTCGAGGTCCAGGAGAATCAATGCCAGCGATGATCCGAGGCGATCCACTTTCCTGATTTCCTGTTCCAGTCGATTGTGAAACATATGGCGATTAGGCAAATCCGTCAGGGGATCGAAATTGGTCTGCTGCCAGATCAATTCCTCCGATTTCTTCTCGGGAGTGATATCCGAGAACAAGGTTATCCATCCATGGATGGAGCCGCCGTCACGGTAAATGGCATTCACCCTGCGCCATTCAACATAAGCTTCCCTGTTCTTCCGCCAGCTCGTCATTTCCCCCTCCCAACGGCCGGTAGTGTCAAGTGAATTTTTAACTGTTAAAAAGAAAGGCTGTCCTTTCATGCTGGTTTCCAGCAAATCCCAGTTTTTTCCCACCGCTTCATCGGGCCGGTAACCGGTTACCTTCGTGAAGGCAGGATTCACGCTGACAATGATATTTTCAGCATCGGTTATCATCACTGCCTCGCTGCTGTTTTCAAATATTGCTGTGGCCTGCTGCATAAATTCTTCAAGTGCGCGGCGTGTAGCGATATCCTTTTCGATTGTCACAGCCATGGAGTTGAACATTGCCCCCAACTCCGCCAATTCATTGCTTGTATCAATGTCGCAGCGGGCCTGATAAGCTCCCTCGGCAATACTTTTCGCCTCTTCATGAAGTTGAGCGAGTGGAAGCAAGATGGTGCGACGTGTATAGACAATAGCAACGACGACAGAAAGCAGCGTGGTAACAGTGAGCGCGACCATCATCAGCATATTCCGATGCAGGTGACCTAACGCCTCATTCAATTTTGACTGCGTCCAGTTCTGGGTCACAATGATGTCATCCTGGATACTAAGCGCCTGGAAAGCCATTGCTCCAATTGTCAGGAGAAGCAGTATCAGAACAGTGGCAAACAGTTTGGTAAAAGAACTTATTCTCATAAACCTCCATCTTTTCAGTAAACAAATATCTGGGGTTGAAAGAGGCCCCTTCGTGCGGCATCGGGAGCGTGCACGAGAAGCATGAACTGGCGCTATGGGTTACTGACGACGGTAACAGGAGGTTACTAGGTGTTTAGCCCCACAGTGTGATGGTGTGGGTTAATAATAAATCTGTCCGGGTCTTCAGACCATATTTTGCAGACGTACTCAAAGGGTGTGAGGCCCTTCAAGGTCTTTAGCCGTCTGGCGAAGTTATAGGCCATCAGGAAGGTTTGCATATGCGCCTTGAGCTCGTCATGTGAACTGTAGCGATAGCGCTTGACGG
>NZ_QAOK01000012.1 GCF_003050865.1 Nitrosospira multiformis
GAGAATCACTTCGGCTTTGAAGGCGTCGCCTGGTACTGGCACTTCGTGGACGTCGTCTGGCTGGGCCTGTTCATATTTGTATACTGGCTGATATAAGAAGGGCAGCCAGATAACCAGGATGCAGAGCATCCTGGTTCAAAGTGGAATAAAGCCGAAGTAGGTTCCAACCATCAGAAGGGTGAACAGAAAAAGCGACAATCCAATACGCAAGGTCAGGGACTTGACAACACGTGTGTCATTTCCCTTGTCCTTGACCAGATAATAGAGCGCGGATCCCAGGCTGGCAAATATGAGAAACAGAAGCAGTACGATAACGATTTTCAAGGCCTTATCCCGGAATTGTTAAGTCTTCAGGAAGAAGTTTAGCCGAGTTTCGCATCCTATCCAATGACTATTTCAGGCTGGCGTTTTACGCCACGATTATGGTCAACAGTAGCTGCAATAGCTGTGATAACGGTTATGGTGCAACTCGGTAACTGGCAGCTCTCGCGAGCGCAGGAAAAGGAATCCCGGCAGGAGCGGCTCGACCGTCTTTCACAGGAGCCGGCAATTACGCTCCCTGATCACCCGGTAAAGCTTGAAGATTTTCAATATCATCAGGTTGAAGCCCGGGGCGAATACGTACCGGGACACACGATTTATCTTGATAACAAGATATACAAGGGTATCGCGGGCTATCAGATTGTAACTCCATTGAGAATCGGCAACAGTGAGATGCACGTTCTGGTAAACCGGGGATGGATAGCGGCAAGCCGCGATCGGAGTAAATTGCCGGAAGTGGCTACACCAGGTGGAAAGATTTTCGTTTCGGGCATTGCAACGACAGCAATGCAAAAAACCCTGGAATTGTCTCCCGATCAGGTGGCAGGCCAGGTATGGGAAAATCTGGACCCCGAACGTTATCGAAGCAGCACTGGCTTGAAACTACAGCCGGTGATGATCCTGCAGAAAGATCAAACGAATGATGGTTTGGTGCGGGAATGGGTTCGGCCTGATTCCGGCTCAGCCAAGAATATCGGGTATGCCTTCCAATGGTTTGCGATGGCTCTCGCCGTATTGATTATTTATCTGGTGCTAAGTGTCAAACGAGAGCGTTACTAGAAAGAATAGACGGACGCTGATACTGTTGGCGCTGGTATTGAGTGCGCCCTTTATAGCCTCCTATACACTGTACTTCTGGAATGTGCGGCCTCAGTCCGTAAATTACGGGGATCTGATCGAGGTCAGGCAATTGAAAGGGACAGGGCTGAACGACGCGGACCGGACAATTTTTCGCATGCGCGACCTTCGCGGCAAGTGGGTGCTGATGTCGATCGACTCGGGTGCGTGTGACAAGCAATGCCAGAAGAAGCTCTATTACATGCGTCAGGTGCGTACCTATCAAAACGCCGAAATGGATCGCATCGAGCGTTTGTGGCTGATCGATGACGAGCAGAAGCCTTCCCCCGAAGTACTGAGCGACTACGAGGGAATGCATGTCATCCTGGCGAAAAACAGTGAGTTGCTCAAGGAGGTTCCGGCCCCCGGTTCACAGCATGATCATATTTATCTGATAGACCCCATTGGAAACCTGATGATGCGGTTTCCAAAGGATCCCGACCCTGGAAAGATGGCGAAAGACATCAAGCGGCTGCTCAAGGTATCCCAACTGGAACACGCAATGGGTACGGATATGAAACACTGAATGAAAGATGCGGCAACTGAATGGGTGTGAGCAGCAGAGACTGCTCTTGCACATAGACCAGTCGTGATTCACATTGATTTGTCGAAACGGCGGGCGCCGAACCCGCGATAATTAGGAGACGAAACGTTATGGCTACAACGAGTATTGCTTGGCAGCAAACTGCTTCGCGTGTGCAGCAGTTTTACCGGTTAACCAAGCCGCGAGTTGTATCGCTTATTGTTTTTACAGCCGTTATAGGCATGTTTCTGGCCGTTCCGGGCGTTGTACCCCTGGATACGCTCATCTTTGCCACCGTGGGGATAGCGTTCGTTGCCGGCGCTGCCGCAGCGGTCAACTGCCTTGTCGAGCAGAAAATCGATGCGGTCATGGCCCGCACGCGTGGGCGTCCGCTGCCTCGCGGCACCGTTACCTCGCCTGAAACCTTTGTGTTCCTGGCGCTTGTTGGCGGCGCGGGTCTGCTGATACTGCATCAACTGGTCAATCCGTTGACCATGTGGCTCACGCTTGGGACCTTTGTCGGCTATGCGATTATCTACACTGTGATCTTGAAGCCGATGACCCCGCAAAATATCGTCATCGGCGGCGCTTCCGGCGCAATGCCGCCAGTTCTGGGCTGGGCTGCGGTAACGGGTGAAGTGTCGGCTGACGCCCTGCTTTTATTTCTGATCATTTTTGCATGGACGCCGCCTCATTTCTGGGCGCTTGCACTCTATCGGAAACTGGAATACGCAAAGGTTGGCATGCCGATGCTGCCGGTAACCCACGGCGACAAATTTACGCGCCTGCATGTTCTGCTGTACACGCTGATACTCATCGCGGTGACATTGATGCCCTATGCCACCCAAATGAGCGGGCTTATCTATCTGGTCGGCGCGATAGTGCTGGATGCGATATTTTTATACTATGCAATAAAAATCTACCTCAGCTACAGTGATCAATTGGCCCGAAGCGCGTTTCGCTACTCGATCATTTATCTGGCAGCGTTGTTTGCCGTACTGCTGGTAGACCATTACATACGTTTCTAAGGGGCATGCGTGAGGCATTGGCCGCACTATTACAAACTTGTAGTATGGTTGGCAGCGGCGCTACTGATGGCGCCGCTCCTTTCAGCATGTAGCAAGACGGAAAAGCCGGCGTTTCTTTCGACGGACATCACCGGCGCCGATTTCGGCAAGGATTTCAACCTCACCGATCACAACGGGAAGATGCGAGCCCTTGCCGACTTCAAGGGCCAGGTCGTCACGGTATTTTTCGGCTACACTCACTGTCCTGATGCCTGCCCTGCGACTATGGCCAATCTTGCGGCGGCGATGGATATGCTGGGCGCTGATGCAGCGCGTGTGCAGGTACTGTTTATTACAGTCGATCCCGAGCGCGACCGCCCTGAAGTTCTCCAGGCCTACCTGTCTGCCTTCAATCCCAGCTTCCTCGGCCTGTATGGCGACGAACGTGCGATAAAGAAGACTGCCAAGGAATTTAACGTCGTCTACCAGAAACAGCAAGGCGGCGCCCACCAGCATGACAGCGTGGACCACTCCACCGGAACCTACATCTACGATACAAAGGGGAAATTGCGACTATACGTCAGCAATGACAAAGGCGCTGATGTCTTCGCACATGATATCTCCCAACTTCTGAAAACTTCGGATTAGAAAGGCGCTTTGCTGATATCGAGTTGAATAATTGAACAAATACGGCGATGTTCTCGTTGCCGATCCACAAGCCAGACATCCCTATGGAAACAATTTCCCGGGATTAAGAATGTTATTGGGATCAAACACGCGTTTGATTTCCTTCATGAGCTCCATGGTGGCAGGATCGATTTCTTTTCCGATATAAGCTCTTTTCTCGCTGCCCACACCGTGCTCTCCTGACAAGGTGCCATTGAGTTCGATTACAAGGTCGAATATCTCGTTCAGGCACATTTCCGCCCGCTGCATCTCGTCCGCGGACTCCGGATTCACCAACAGGTTGACATGAATATTGCCGTTTCCGGCATGACCAAAATTGACGTTGGAAAGGCGATGCTTCGCGCTCAATTTGGTGAGTCCCAGCAGAAACTCTGGCAGAGCCGAAACTGGCACGACTACGTCCTCATTGATTTTTTTTGGCGCAATATCTCTCAATAACGGCGATAATGTTTTTCTGGCTCGCCACAGCGTTGCAGCATCTGCTGTTGGGGTGGCCTGAATTAATCCGTTGCCCCCGCAAGCCCTGAGAACAGCGTCACGTGACTCTACGACTGAGTGCTCGGTACCATCCACTTCGATCATCAGCATGGCCCGCGCATCTGCAGGAAGCATACCGGGGAAGCGCCCCCTGATCAGATTCAGGGAGCCGGCATCGAGAAACTCCAGCGCACTGGGAGTCTGCGAAAGCGCCATGATCCGGACAATGGCGTCAGTGCAGCCGGCAAGGTCGCTATAATAGGCTGTCACGCCTCCCAGTGCCTGGGGAAGCGGGGTGAGCTTGAGCGTTGCCTCGGTAATAACTGCCAGTGTACCTTCGGAGCCTATCAGAAGCCGGGTGAGGTCGTACCCCACGACGCCCTTGGTCGTATAGCAACCCGTCCGGATCACTTCGCCCTTGCCGGTAACCGCCTTTACTCCCAGTACATGATCGCGGGTAGTTCCATACTTTACCGCGTGCGGCCCACCGGCTGAGGTGGCAAGGTTTCCCCCTATACTCGAAAAAGCCGCACTGGAAGGATCCGGGGGCCAGAAGAAACCATGCGTTCTTGCAATATCCTGCACTGTCTGGTTTATAACCCCCGGCTCAGCAACGAGTACGCGATTGGCAGGATCAACCTTGATGATGTGCATCATCCGTTCCATCGATAACGCAATTCCACCGGATTCCGGAAGGCTGCCGCCCGAGGTGCCGGTGCCTCGCCCCCGAGGTACAAGCGGGATCCTGGTCTCGTTACAGAATCTCACTGCTACCTGAATTTCCAGGGGAGACAACGGAAATACCACGGCATCGGGCGGAAAAACCTTCCGGGTATTATCGTACGCATACGCATAACAATCCACCGGATCGGTATAGACCCGATCTGGTGGAAACAGCTTGCCGAGCTGCGCAATATGTGTGGCAGAAAGCATCAAGGATGGGCGAAAAGACAGATCATTCCAAGGATACGGAACTGGAAAATCGCCTCGTCTTCTTCATTCAGCAAGGCCGGAAGCTTACTCCATGTACTCGAACACCTTCACCACCTTCTTGACACCGTCGACCCGCTTGGCCAGATCTTCAGCATTCTCCGCTTCCTCTCCCTTTACAAGTCCAAGCAAATAGACAATGCCGTCCTCGGTGACAACCTTGACGTGGTTGGCCTGAAACCGACCCGAGTCCATAAAGTGCCCCTTCACCAAAGAAGTGATCAGTGTGTCATTGCCGCGGGAGGTAAACGAGCTTGGGCTGCCGACGGTAATTTCATTGGTTACCTCACGCACGTTTTCAACATTGCTCACGAGATTGCCAATTTCTTCTTTTATTGTTTCAGAAGGCACCTCGCCGGTGAGCAGGACGTTCCGGTTGAAACTGGTGATATTCACGTGAACGTCCGAGCTGAATTTCTCACTGATACGCTGACCGCTTCTAAACTCGATACTCTCATCCTCTACAAACATACCACTTGTACGGCGGTCCTGCGACATTGCAACCCCGGTCCCGACCCCGGCTGCCATCCCCCCGGCGGCTATCAGGCCGCAGGCAGACAAAAACGGAAGCAGGAAAAAAACCAGCAAGAGCGATTTCAATTCAAGATATTGCATCGATTTCCCCAATAAACGATAAACGTACAATAATATGCATCTGCGCTGAAGATATATCGGATCCCGGTTATGGCAAGCGGTGTATCGAAAGTTCAGGGTCACGCACGCAGGCATCTCGGGAAACCAGTAAAATGATGCCTTTAAAAAAGGAATATTTCAAACGGAATGAGTACCCATGCCAGCGGGACCATGCATCAGTCCAAAGCGGCAACCAGTATTACGGATAGTTACCATCAAAAGCATTCCTGATCCATTCGATGTCGCGCCCATCATTGCCGGACAACAACACGGCGTCGAAGCGGCAACAGGGCTCGGTTCTCAGCGAGAGCAGATAATGCCGGGCTGCACGCACCACCTTGCGTTGTTTCGATAAAGTGATACTGGAGCCTGCGCCCCCAAAATTCCGGTTCGTACGCATCCGCACTTCGACAAACACGAGAGTTTCCCCATCGCGCATGATGAGATCAATTTCACCAAAACGGCACCGGTAGTTTCTTTGTACCAGCACAAGCTTGTGCCCGGCAAGAAACGCTTCCGCGTACCGCTCGGCCTGGTTCCCCTTCAACCTAAGGTTCATTTCCCGCTATCCTTGCAAAACGCATCAATTCCCACCCCATTTTGCATGGGGAATCAAACGCCATGGATATTTTAAAATCCAGTCATTGGTAATCATCCTCAGAACAGAGCCTGTGGAAATCGCTTGCATGGACCAATCTAAAGCAACTGTAATCCCCGCTACGTTATACGTCGTCGCCACACCTATAGGTAACCTGCGTGATATCACATTGAGAGCCCTCGATGTGCTTGCAGCGGTTGACGTCGTTGCGGCGGAGGACACCCGTACGACAAAGCATCTGCTTACCCGCTACGCCATCTCAAAAACGCTATTCGCCCTGCACCGCCACAACGAAAGTGCGTTGTTTACAAAAATTGCCGGACTGCTTTCGCAAGGCAAAACGGTGGCCATAGTGACCGATGCGGGCACTCCGGCAATCTCGGATCCGGGTGGGCTTGTCGTCAGATTTGTAAGGGAGCAGGGTTTCAAAGTCGTGCCGATTCCAGGTTGCAACGCGGCAACATGCGCCCTGTCCGTTGCCGGCATATCCAATCCACATTTTCTGTTTTACGGTTTCCTTCCCACCAGCAGCGGCCCGCGGCGCCGTGCGCTTGCCAACCTGAAGCCGCATCCCTACAGCCTCATATTTTACGAAGCGCCACATCGTATTCTCGAGTGTATAGCGGATATGACGGAGGTATTCGGAAGGGATCGCAGGATTATATTTGCCAGGGAACTGACAAAGGTGTTCGAGACCATTCATGGGTGCCCCCTGGGTGAGGCGCTTGCCTGGCTGGAGGCTGATTCCGATCGCCGCAAGGGCGAGTTTGTACTCATTTTGTCGGGGGCTGAGCCTTCGAAGGAAGCCGAGCTGAGCGAGCAGGCGCGCAGCACACTTCAGCTGTTGATGCACGAATTGCCCCTCAAGCAGGCGGTGAGGCTGACTGCGGAAATCAGCGGCGAAAGTAAAAACAGACTTTATTCACTGGCACTCTCACTTCAGCCTCATTCAAATTCCTGAAAGATGGATATGGTACAGTTGCTTCCGGCTCCTCAATGGGGGAGCGCTGGCACAAGGATGAGCCCGCGTTTATAATGTCGGGCTCGCATGGCCACCGTCATTGGTGGTGCGAGTGGGGGCAGTTCCCCATCGATATTTATTTTTTTGGAGAGATCGACTATGAAAACACCTGCTACCTTCTATCACGCTGGCTGTCCCGTATGTGTCGAGGCCGAGCATCAGATTGCTGAAGCCCTGGATCCCGATCGCTACGAGGTTGAACTCGTACATCTTGGCGAGCAAAAGGACAAGATCGCGGCTGCCGAAGCGGCTGGCGTTAAGTCTGTTCCCGCCCTGGTAATCAACGGAGCACCTTTCCACATCAACTTTGGCGCCCCCATGTCGGCGTTGAAGTCCTAATCGAGAAGACGGCGGGCACTATGCCCGCCAACAAACCGCCCGCCCTATAGCTGCCGGTAACCCAGGGAGTAATATCTGCCACTCCCGTGTCTGTCCCGATTGGGTTCCGATCCGCGGCAATCGCCGCGTTACAATCAGTTCGTCAAACAACCGGTTCGCTTCGCCTCGCATTCCGCTTCGGTACGTGCCCAGGGGTGACGGTAACAGAACCTCATCTTGTTCTGATTCAGATGCTACTCCTGATATGAACGCGACAAGCACTGAATCTCCTCTATACTTCCAAATATTACAACAGCTCTCAGGAGAAGCTCATGGAGCTCATATTGTGGCGTCATGCCGAGGCTGAAGATGGCATTCCCGATAGTGCACGGGAACTTACCGATAAAGGGCGAAAACAGGCTGACCTCGTGGCCGCCTGGCTCAAGCCCAGACTGCCAAAGAACACGCGCATCATTGTCAGCCCAACCCAGCGTACCCAGCAGACGGCTTCCGCGCTCGACAAAGATTTTGAGACGGTCAGGGAAATCGGCCCCGGTGTTTCCCCGAAGGCGGTTTTGAAGGCAGCAGGATGGCCCGATGCGAAAGGTGCGGTGCTCGTGGTAGGTCATCAGCCTACGCTCGGGGAAGTCGCCGCTTTGCTCATGTCAGGTGATCCCGCGCAATGGACCATCCGGAAAGGTTCGATATGGTGGTTCGCCCAGAAAAAAGGGAACCCCAATCTGGGGGAGTTACTGCTCCAGGCCGTCGTTTCTCCCGACACGCTGCAGGCAGGAGATCGATAAGCGTTCCGTCTTTTTAAGGTTTCGGTATTCTGCCCCGTACCGGCTCGGCCTTATCAATTGCGCCGTACTGCTCCGATGGAATTCCAGCGATCCCAAGCGCCATAATGGCTCCTGATCGGCCCAACCGGCAGCGCGAGCAGAATCAGCAGTATGCCCGCCGTGACGCTGGCTACCGCTCCCAAAAAGAGGTAGCTGCGGGGAATCAGCAGGACGCCGTCAAGGCTGCTTTTGCCATCAGCATGTGCAGGTCGTGTAAAATGTGCGCAAAGCTGTTTCCTGTCAATTGCAAATGCGGTATCACGGCTGTCGGAAAGATAGTAAATGCTCACGTTAAAGGATATGGGCTCCTGGCCTCTTTGCTAAAGGCCGAAAGAAGAAGCTCGTGGTTTTGCCAACCGCGAAGTATTTATCCTTTCTTCCAGCTGCTTGCCCCAAGGCAAGGGCTGAATCAATGTTAATCAACATGACGAATCAACAGATGCCATCGGGACATCCTCTCGAGCGCCAGCCTCTGGGTCTGCTGTGCCTTGCCGCGCTGGGAGTGGTTTACGGGGATATCGGAACAAGCCCGTTATACGTCATGAAGACGGTTTTCGACCCCATCCATGGACTTGCTGTCACCGAGAGCAACGTGATCGGTATCATTTCGCTCATTTTCTGGACGATCATGATCGTGGTGTCGCTCAAATACGTAACGTTGATCCTGCGGGCCGACAATCACGGTGAAGGCGGGATCATGGCGTTGCTATCGCTGGCCAGCTCATCCGTCACAGACCGTCCGCGGTTGCACAACATTCTGTTTCTCATCGGCGCATTCGGGGCAGCACTGTTTTTTGGCGATGGTGTTATCACGCCTGCCATTTCAGTATTGAGCGCAGTCGAGGGTCTTGAAGTTGCCACACCGCTGCTCCAGCCTTACGTGCTACCCATCACCGTGGCTGTGCTGATCGCGCTTTTCATGCTGCAACAGCGAGGAACGGGGGGAATTGGCGCCTTGTTCGGGCCCGTCATGGTGATATGGTTCGTCAGCCTGGGACTTATAGGTTTGATCAATATCGCGGGCGCGCCACAGATCGTCGCGGCATTCAATCCCATGTATGCCTTTGCCTTTTGTATCAGTAATGGCTGGCTGGCATTTATTGCCCTGGGAGCGGTGGTGCTGGCAGTGACAGGGGGCGAGGCGCTTTATGCGGATATGGGACACTTTGGCGCGAAGCCGATCCGGTTGGCCTGGTATGGAGGCGTTCTTCCCGCCCTTACATTGAACTATCTGGGGCAAGGCGCACTGCTGCTGTCCAATCCATCCGCAATCTCTAATCCTTTCTTTCTGCTGTTTCCTTCATGGGCGCTTTATGGCGCGGTAGCTCTGGCGACTGCCGCCACCGTGATCGCCTCGCAGTCCGTCATCTCCGGTGTTTTCTCGGTGACCAGGCAAGCCATTCAGTTGGGCTTCCTGCCGCGCATGCAGATCCGGCACACCTCGGAACGTAAGATCGGGCAGATATACATCCCGTTTGTCAACTGGACTCTGCTGTCGGTTGTCCTCATGGCGGTACTGGGCTTCGGTTCATCCTCCAATCTTGCCTCGGCATATGGGGTAGCGGTCACGACCACGATGGTTATCGAAACCACGCTCACTTTTTTCGTGCTCCGCTATGCCTGGAATTATCCATTCCTCCTGGGCATCCTGGTAACTGCATTTTTCCTGACGATCGACAGTGCGTTCTTCTCCGCCACCATACTGAAAGTTGCCCAGGGGGGCTGGTTCCCGCTCGTAATCGGGTCCGTCATTTTTTTCATTATGATCACCTGGAGTCGTGGGCGGCAAATTCTGGTCGATCACCTGCGATCGGTTGCCATACCGCTCCAATCCTTCCTCGAATCGCTTATCGCACATCCCCCCACAAGGGTCGCCGGTACCTCGGTTTTCTTGACGGCCAATCCCGACGGTGTACCCCACGCCCTGTTGCATAATCTTGCCCATAACCAGGTCCTGCATGAGCGTGTGGTTTTCCTCACGGTGGCATACCAGGAAACTCCCTGGGTGCCGGTAGAGCAGCGGGTCTCGATAAAACCCCTGATGGAAAACTGTTACCAGATCACGGTGCGGTACGGCTTCAAGGATGAGGCGAATCTGCCGTATGCACTCGAATTGTGCGAACCGCATGGCCTCGTGTTCGAACCCTTGAGGACCTCCTACTTCCTGAGCCGCGAGATCGTGGTGCCCAGTCCGGGTGCCGGCATGTCCCTGTGGCGTGAACGCCTGTTCGCGGCAATGGTGCGCAACGCCAGCAATGCCGCGGAATACTTCAAACTGCCGGCAAACCGTGTACTTGAACTAGGGGCGAGAGTGGAGATTTAGAGATGCTGTTCCTCCGCTTCAGTTACCTCTGCCTCGAGCGACGGTAACTGCCGCTTCCTCTCAAAACCCGCTTCGGCGGGTTTTTGTTTAACCAGCTCGATATTTCTAACAAATCGACGGGCCGCGCAAAACGTAAAGCTTGGCATTTTTAGTATCCCTTATCCATTTATCCGTAAAACCCAATGTCGATTAGATTGCTAGCTTGAGGAATTTCAGCGTGACCATTGAAGCATCAACGTGAATGCGCTCCGAATAAACGAACGGTATCCAGGCATTCACGGTATCGGTTTCGCCAAATATATCCCCTCGTCACAGCTTGCCGTCCATACTGAAGAAGTACGTGCGGAAGGTTTCCCATCCTATAAAGTTCAGGAGCTGTGTAAGTTAGAATTTAGGGGACCGGTGAACCAATACTCCAGGTTTGAACACTCACAACCAGCAGAATTACCAGCAGAACTACCTGAGCCAGAAGATCTTCTGACCGATATCATGACACTCAAAAATTGGCGCGAGGAATACATGGAATGCTTCCTCCCTACAGCGGCTGGATAACAGCATGAAACTCTTCCATACCTCCGACTGGCACATTGGCCGGACCCTATATGGCAGAAAACGGTACGAGGAATTCGAGGCATTTCTGACATGGCTGGCAGAGATGATTCAGAGGAACGAAATTGATGCCCTTCTGGTAGCCGGTGATATCTTTGATACCAGCGCTCCAAGCAATCGTGCCCAGGAACTCTATTATCGTTTTCTCTGGAAGGTAGCAGCTTCATCATGCCGCCATGTGATCATCGTCGCGGGTAATCACGATTCCCCTTCATTTCTCAATGCACCCAAGGAGCTGCTCAAAGCCCTTGATGTCCATGTAATCGGTAGCACCTCCGAATCTCTTGAAGATGAAGTACTGGTGCTCCGAAATGAGCAAGATGTGTCCGAACTGATTGTCTGCGCTGTGCCGTATCTTCGTGACAAAGACATCCGCGTGGCGGAAGCCGGCGAGAGTGTCGAGGATAAGGAACGGAAGCTGCTCGCCGGTATTCGCGATCACTACGCTGCCATAGCCGCCCTGGCCGAACAGAAGCGCATGGAGCTTGGGGTAGATATTCCCATCGTTGCCACGGGCCACCTTTTCGCCGCTGGAGGGCAAACTATCGAGGGTGACGGTGTGCGGGACCTTTATGTCGGTTCGCTGGCTCATGTGAGCGCCGGGATTTTTCCTGCATCCTTCAGCTACCTGGCGCTTGGCCACCTCCATGTCCCGCAGAAGGTAAACGGTTCCGAAATCATACGATACAGTGGTTCTCCTCTACCCATGGGGTTCGGGGAGGCTAGACAACAGAAGAGCGTTTGCCAGGTTGAATTCCACAGTACTGCGGCGTCTGTTCAACTGATCGATGTGCCGGTGTTTCAGAAGCTCGAACGTATCAAGGGAGACTGGGGCGGTATCTCCACCCAGATTCGTAAACTGTCAGCGACCGGCTCTCAAGCATGGCTCGAAGTCATCTACGAAGGTGAAGAAGTAATCGGCGATCTGCGCGAGCGTCTGGAAATCGCGATTACCGGCACTCAAATGGAAATTCTGCGGGTGAAGAACAATCATATTATCGATCGCGTCCTTGGAAAAATCCATGAAGAAGAAACACTGGACGATCTCAGTGTGAACGACGTATTCGAGCGATGCCTGACCGTACATGAAGTGCCTGAAGACCAGCGGCCAGAATTACTTCGTGCTTATCAGGAAGCGCTTTCGTCTCTCTATGAGGACGACATGCAAGCGGAATAGAGAGGCTGTGGATGAAGATATTGCAGGTACGATTCAAGAATCTGAATTCGCTGGTGGGTGAATGGGAAATCGACCTGACGCACCCGGCCTTTACCTCCGACGGTATTTTTGCCATCGCCGGTCCGACCGGTGCCGGCAAGACAACCATCCTCGATGCCATTTGCCTCGCTCTCTACGGGCGGACGCCCCGGCTGAGCAAGGTCACCAAAAGCGGAAACGAGATAATGTCTCGTCAGATCGGCGAATGCTTTGCTGAAGTGACATTTGAAACTCAGGCCGGTCGTTTCCGTTGCCACTGGAGCCAGCACCGGGCACGTAAAAAACCGGATGGCGAACTTCAGGCTCCGAAACATGAGATTGCTCATGCCGATTCAGGGGAGATTTTGGAATCCAAGATCAAGGGGGTCGCCGACCAGATCGAGGCGGCTACCGGTATGGATTTTGACCAATTTACCCGATCCATGTTGCTGGCTCAGGGAGGCTTTGCCGCATTCCTGCAGGCGTTACCTGATGAGCGGGCGCCGATCCTGGAGCAGATAACGGGCACGGAGATTTATAGCAAGATATCCATCCGCGTCCATGAGCGCCAGCGTGAAGAGCGGGAAAAACTGAATCTGTTTCAGGCTGAAACAGCCGGTATCGTGATTCTGGAGCAGGAACAGGAAAAGGATATTCAACAGGAACTCGAGTCAAAACAGAAAGAAGAGTCCGGTCTGACCAGAAAATTAATGGATACGGATAAAGCCATCACGTGGGTGAAGGCCGTAGATGGACTGAGGAAGGAAATCGACAACCTGACAGCGGAAGCGAGCAAACTGCAAGCCGACATCGGCATTTTTAAACCAGAGCGTGACAAACTCAGCCGGGCAATTCAGGCAGCGTCACTGGAGGGTTCCTACGCGACGCTGACCGCAATCCGAACACAACATGCGGATGAGCAGAAGGCACTGAAAACTGAGGAAGCAGCCCTTCCTGAACTGGCATCCTCTGCAAAGGCACAGGCCGAATCCCTGAAATCGACTGAGCAGCAGTCCACCGGAGCCAAAGCGGAGCTGGAAGTTGCTTTACCGCTCATCAGGAAGGTTCGTTCCCTCGATCAGACGCTTGCCGACCGGAAAAAGGCTATCTCGAAAGATGAAGACAGCTGCAGAAAGGACGCGATAAAGATCGATGCTGACAAACAGGCCAAGCTGAAAGAACAGGGAAAACGCGCCGATGCTGAAAAGAATCTGAAGGTTGCTGAAGATTATCTCAAGGAGAACGCTCAGGATGAGTGGCTGATAAGCGGTCTAGCCGGTGTTGAGGAACAACTGGACAATTTGCTCTCCAGGCAGAAGGAAATAGCTCAAAAAGAGGCCGATAAAGAGAAGGCAGTGACGGCTCTGGAACAGGCAACAAGAAAACTAGCTGCCTGCCGGAGGCAATGCGGGGCTCGGAAACAGGAGCTGGAGAACACATCAAAGAATCTCCAACAAGGCAAAGATAAATTAAGCCAGTTATTGGGTGACCGGCTGTTGCGTGAATACCGCACAGAAAAGGAAATCCTGCTTCGAGAAATGGTTCTTCTGAAAAAAATAGCGGAACTTGAAGATCACCGGGCTAAATTGGAAGATGGCAAACCATGCCCGCTTTGTGGCGCGACAGAGCATCCATTTGCGGAGGGCAACGTTCCCATTCCCGATGAAATCGAACGGAAGATTGAGGCGCTCGACAGACTGATAAGCAAGGCTGAGGATCATGAAACCGCCATCAGACATTTTGAGGAAGCCGAAGGCACAGCCCGTAAAAATTTGATGGACGGTGAAAAACAGGAAATAACAGCGATTAATGACAAAAAAACTGCCGAGCAAGCCCTTGCCGAGCTGCAGGAATATCTGGAAAAACTCCAAACTGATATTACCGCGCTGAAGCAGGCTGTATCAGCCAAACTCCAACCACTTGGCATTGCGGAAATTCTGGATTCCAATGTTTTGTCACTGCTGGAATCCCTTCGAGAGCGTGTTAAAGCATGGCAGATACAGGTCAAGAGAAAGACTGATATCGAGAAGCAGATTGGAGATTTCGATAGCGAGTTGAAAAGGTTGGACGCAGTCATTGAAACTCAAAGCAATGCATTAAATGAAAAACGGGAATATCTGGAGTCCCTCAAAAAGGATTACGCCGCTGGATGTAAAGAGCGGAAAGAACTGTACGGTGATAAAGATCCTGATGATGAAGAACGCCGTTTGAACAGGGGTATTTCCGTTTCAGAGGAGGTCGAAAGGAAGGCCAGAGTCCTGCATAATGATCTTCAGCAGAAATTGAATGCTGCCAAGACTCAAATTGAAGCTCTGAAAAAGCGCATTGGTCAAAGAGACCCGGAACTGAAGGAGCTGGAAGCCGAATTTGCAGAAGCATTTGGATTAGCCGGTTTTTCAGATGAAAAACAGTTTCTTGAAGCCAGACTCACGGTTGGGCAAAGGGATGCGCTATCTGCAAAGGCAAAGAATCTGGACGATCACCAAATAGATCTCAAGGCCAGACAAAAGGATCGAGAAGCGCGTTTGGACACGGAAGCTGCGAGGAAGATTACCGACAAATCTCTTGAGGAACTGGAACCGCAATTCAAGGATTACGAGGAGTCCCTGAGACAGCTACGGGATACTATTACCCGTCTCAAACACAGACTGAGCGAGAATGCTGCTGCCAAAGAACGGCTGGAGGCAAAGCAAGCGGCTATCGAGGCTCAAAAAATAGAGTGCCGCCGCTGGGAAAATCTGCACGAATTGATTGGCTCAGCAGATGGAAAGAAATACCGGAATTTTGCCCAAGGGCTGACCTTTGAGATGATGATTAGCCATGCTAACCGGCAACTTCATAAAATGACCGATCGCTATCTGCTGGTTCGCGATGATACTCAGCCCTTGGAACTCAACGTTGTTGACAACTATCAGGCGGGTGGGATTCGATCCACGAAAAACCTTTCAGGTGGCGAGAGTTTCATCGTCAGTTTGTCGCTGGCGTTGGGGTTGTCTCACATGGCCAGCAAAAACGTTCGAGTGGATTCGCTTTTTCTGGATGAAGGCTTCGGCACGTTGGACGAAGAAGCACTGGATACTGCTCTGGAAACTCTTGCGAGCTTGCAGCAGGACGGTAAGTTGATTGGCGTGATCTCGCATGTCCCAACTCTCAAGGAGCGCATCAGCACACAGATTCTGGTAATTCCTCAAACCGGTGGAAGGAGCGAGATATCTGGACCAGGCTGCAGAAGAAACATAACCGGTCAGACTTCTATTTAACCGTACGGTTTACATATTCCATCATGGCGTTTTGGTGAGCGCGGCTTGGCCTGATAAATTTTTGCTTCAGGCTAGTCGTCCCGCCATTGCTTTTCCTTGTGATCGTGTCGAAAATATTTCCAAAAGCAGTTATTCATTCCATGCATATCTTTATAAGGTGATGAAAATTGGTCATTATTATAATAGGCATAGATTTTGCTTCCTAGAGATTAAGTGAGGAGCTCAAGTTATGCGAAAGCATGGAGGGCGCCGTGAGAATTTCGACCTGCGAATTTTATCTTGACAAATAAAGATGGTTATAGTAGTTCGAACATATCCAGTATGTGCTATTGTTTCCTTCGAATTAGGTATACTGTTATTTATCAATAAATGGCAAGTTCAGAAATTGATGAGTACAGCATATGGTTCAAACGCACTCTACATACGCGAGAGGCTATATCATGTCTGAAAAGCAATCAAATAAACAAGAATCAGAGCCACTCAGTTTGAAAGAACAAGCTGGCAATTTGCCTGAATCGAGCAGGAGGCGCTTACTCAAGGGTACGGTAGCCATTCCCATAATCATGACCCTGCGCAGTGGTGCGGCACTGGCGCGTACGAGCAATCTCGTGGGACCTACTGAAGATATAAATAGCGCACAGAAGGATGAAAATGGGGATTTATATTGTGTTCATCCAAGCTCAGAGGCATATACGGGCACTGGTCCTGTTGATCTTGGAGCCAGTCCAACCGCCACCGTCAATCCGATAAACGATGCAAATGGCGTTACGGATCTGCAAGCTCAAGCTACAGCATGCCAAAACGGGGGTGGAGTTCTGATATCTGCAACTGCCTGGAGTTCTGTTCTGCCAAAGTTGAGCAGTATCTCAACCATCACGACGTAAATCGCATTGGTCCGATAGCGGACTCTCCAACACCAAGAGCGTGCCTTCAAAAGTTTGCTGGCGGTCGGTCAGCTTCTCATTCCTGCAGATCCAGGAATGGAATGAGGAATTCACCGTATTCCAACCTGATTCGGGGAAAACCCATTTTCTGAATCGGATGGGAATGCAGATTCTTTCGACTCTTGACAGTCTCCCGCGTCGGCAAATGATGTCTGCATTCTCCTGGCTGAGCAATTCCAGTTGCCGCAAGACCAGAATTTTTTCCAGCAGATCATAAAGACTCTTCATCATCTTGACGAGCTTGGCCTGATTGAGAAGGCAGAATAGGAACCGTCGATGTGATAGTGGGACAGATCCCGTTCAGCGAATTTTTCTCGTTGCTCTCAAACCAGGGGCTCAGGGTCAAGATGGGTCCCTTCAATGTGCAAATCCGCACAGCGTCTTCAACCCTTGCGGAGCATTTATACAGCCTCTATGGGGATTACGAACTGGTGGAGCGTGATCTCGCCGAGTTTCACGTGCAGATTAGTCCAGTACGGCTCATAAAAAAGCCATTCTCTCCCCATGCCCGTTTTTTTCTTGATGGGCGCTCGTTATCTCCACCGTTTCCCGCGGAGCAAGCACTTGCAGCACTTGAATGGGGCATTAATCTCGCGATTGCGGCAAGGATCAATCATTTATTATTATTCCATTCAGCCATAGTCGAGAGAAATGGTTACGCAGTAATACTTCCTGCATGGCCAGGCAGTGGCAAAACCACGTTATGTACAGCCTTGGTGCATCGGGGATATCGGTTGTTCTCGGATGAATTTGGACTGATGGATCCCGGTCGTGAAATTTTTTTACCTATTCCAAGACTGATGCCACTCAAGAATGAGTCTATCCGTGCCATAAGAAATTACCTGCCGGAAGCAACTCTCGGACCTGAAATAAGAAATACGCACAAAGGTACAATTGCGTATGTTCGTCCTCCCACTGAAAGTATCGCGCGCTCCGACGAAACTGCAAAGGCAAAGTGGATTATATTCCCCAAATGGATGTCTGATGCCCCGCTCAGATTGGAGACTCTTCCTGACTCAGAAGCTTTTCTCCTTTTAGCCAGTAACTCATTCAATTATGAAGTTTTGGGCGATACGAGTTTCCAGGCTGTCACCCGCCTCATAAGAAGCTGCCGCTGCTATAAACTGATCTATTCGGATTTTGACGCCGCATTAACTGCTATAGATGCGTTGACTGATGACATATAAGCCACCAGCGCACCACTCGCTGTTATTGAACGCGCTTATTAACCCAGCGTCTCTGGTTGAATATAATGCGACAAAATGGGAGCTATTATTACGATCGGCGAGAAAGGTGAAGCTACTGGGTCGCCTTGCGATAGAGCTCAAAAATAGAGGGCTTCTGGATCATATTCCATTACGGGCGGCAAATCTACTGCAATCCAGCCTCATTCAGGTAAAGAGACTACAGCAAATCACACACTGGGAATTGAACCGGATTTCGTGGGCACTAAAGGATACGGGCGCACCGGTCGTCGCCCTGAAGGGGGTTGCTTATTCTCTTGCTGGAGTGCCTGAATCAGACGGTCGAATTTATGTTGATCTGGACATCATGGTTCCAAAAGATCGGTTATCAGACGTTGAATCAACACTGACGAAGAAAGGATGGGTGCATCATCATAAGCTTTCCGCCTATGATGAACATTACTATCGTGCATGGAGCCATGAAATACCACCCCTGGTTCATTCTGAGCGAGAAACGGAAGTCGATATCCATCACACGCTCTCCCCGCCGACAAGCAGGTTGGAAATAAATACCGGTTTGCTATTGAGTGCTGCTGTGGCAGTCGGCAATTCCGGCTACAGGATCCTCTGCCCGGTCGACATGGTGCTCCACTGCGCTGTTAACTTGTTCCAGAATAATGAGCTGGCAGATGATTTGCGCGATTTACTCGATATTCACGACCTATTGCTGTTTTTCAGTAAAAATGAAAAGGACTTCTGGAAAAAATTAATAGAACGTGCAAATCAGTTGAGTCTTGGCAGGTCTCTTTTTTATGGGCTGTACTTCAGCCGTTTCATTTTTCAAACGCCGATTCCTGAAAATTTGGAAAACGATCTGAATGAAAAGCCCAATCCGCTTTCACGAAGGATCATGCATTACCTCGTTCCACAAGCGTTATTCCCATTGCATCCGGACAAACATTCCAGGCATGCTCTGGTAGCTCGTTCATTGCTGTATCTGCGCAGTCACTGGATACGGATGCCAATTCACCTTTTAGTCCCGCATCTTGCGTATAAAACTTATTTATCAATATTCCCAGCAAAGCAGTAGGCGCCTCCGCTGAAAAGTTGATGCCGAACGATGAAACCCGCGAAGGTGAAATCCGGAGCGTGGAATTAAGCACGAATCGAGCGAACTACTGGACTGTACATTCGTCATTTTCTCAGTAGAGTTCCGCCGATTCGTTCTCACCGATATATTTGGAGGTGAGGTAAACCAGATTATAGGAAGCATGCCGCAGCTGAACATTGGTGTTTCTCTGCTCATCTGCTTGACGGCTCTTCAAGGTCTTACCGGATTTTTCTATGGGTGAAACAAGAAAATGGCGCGCCCAACACGATTCGAACGTGTGACCCCCGCCTTCGGAGGGCGGTACTCTATCCAGCTGAGCTATGGGCGCGGATGAAAGGCATTTTTGAATCGGGCGCATAGGATAACGCTTTTTAACCGCTCCGTCCAACCTGAATAAAACCGCTTTTGCTTGAATACGTGAATCTATACAATAAACGTTTTTAACGTTTATTACTGGGGAGTTATTGTGAGCGACGTTGAAGATGAAGGACATTCCACGCCTATCCAGACACCGGGCCAGTTGATTGTTGTCGTCCTGGCCGCTTTCATAGTTCCAGTCGTTGTTTTATCACTCATCGGACGATTTGCCGTTGAAAGCTCGGTGGATCCAAACAGTCCTGCTTTTTCGGAAGAAGCCGTAGCGAAGCGTCTTCATCCGGTGGGCAAGCTGGTGATTGCAGGCGATTCCACCCAACCCCAGGCGCAAGCAGGGGAAGGCGCAGTCTTGGCTGCGACCGCTCCGGCAACCGCCAGCGCCGCTCCTGCGGCGGAAGGCCCGGCGGAAAAAGCCAAGACAATTTACACCGCTAGTTGCGCCGCCTGTCACGCCACCGGCGCCGCCGGTGCCCCCAAAGTGGGAGACAATGCAGCATGGGCGCCCCGCATCAAGACAGGCACGGAGACGCTTTATACCAGCGCATTGAAAGGCAAGAATGCCATGCCGCCCAAAGGTGGAAACGCGGGACTGTCTGATGACGACGTCAAAGCCGTGGTCGACTACATGGTCAGCCAGTCCAAATGACCTGCTGAGAAGTTGAAGGTGGAGCGGGATGCGGCGGGCGATAGGGAGAATTTCATATCGCCCTTGTTTTTCTCAAGGTAACTCAGTTTATTTCGTTGCCTTCAGCCTGTTGGCAATCGTCTTTCCATCTCATGGCCATTTACGCAATCGGTGACTTGCAAGGTTGCTATCGGGAATTCCGGGAACTCCTCGACCTGGTCCGTTTCGACGAAACGAAAGACAAGCTGTGGCTGGTGGGAGACCTGGTCAACCGCGGTCCGGACTCGCTCTCGGTATTGCGCTTCATAAAAGAGCTGAACGATTCCGCAATAATGGTACTGGGCAATCATGATCTGCATCTGCTCATGGTTGCGGAAGGGTGCGCGGAGCTAAACCGAAGCGATACCTTGCAGAACATCCTCGATGCACCCGATCGGGATGAACTGCTCGATTGGCTGCGGCAACAGAAGCTGTTGCATGTGGACGGAAACTACGTCATGGTGCACGCTGGCCTGTTGCCTTCCTGGAGTGTCGAACAGGCGCAAGCGCTTGCTGCGCTGGTAGAGAGCGCCTTACGGGGAAGCGAATTCCATGAATTTTGCCGTCAGATGTACGGGAACCGGCCGGATCATTGGAATGAAACCCTCAACGGGTATGAACGGCTGCGTGTAATCGTCAATGCCATGACACGCATGCGAGTCTGTACTCCCCATGGAAGAATGGATTTTGCCCATAAGGGTTCGGTCAAGGACATTCCTCCCGGCTATTTGCCCTGGTTCGATGCCCCGGAGCGAGCCAGCCGGAAGGCAACCGTCATCTGCGGTCACTGGTCAGCACTGGGTCTTGAGATCAGGAGCAATCTGATGGCCCTCGATACCGGGTGCTTATGGGGAGGCAGCCTTACGGCTGTTCGTCTAGAGGATCGGAAGGTTTTCCAGACGGCTTGTGGGGCAGGGGGAGCGACAAGGCGTTGGCAATAGCGTGCTCCGCGCTTCGTGCAAGCTCGCGGCGATTTTTCCCATGACTATCGATCGCCTCCGTAAAGACGAGTTCGACATCGATGTGCGGCTGACTCAATACTTGCCTTACCGATTCAAGTAATGAAATACGAAAGTATGCCGCAGCCTTGCTGATGTTACCGGCCATGTCGGTATAGCGGATTGCCACCGGATGCAGCATCGCCGACACGCTCACCGCAGGTTGCAGCAACGAGGCATGGAAATGATGGAGTATGGTGCCGTCGCTGGTGCCACCCTCAGGAAATACCGCTACCCGATCGCCATTGTTGAGCGCCTCTGCAATGTGGTCGTTTATTCTGGCCGTGTCTCTGCGCTTCGTGCGCTCGATGAACAAGGTACCCACATTATTGCTCAGCCAACCAAACAGGGGCCAGCCCCGGATTTCAGATTTTGCGACAAACCGGGCCGGGCATACGCTGATAATCGAATACACATCCAGCCAGGATACATGATTGGCCGCCAGCATTACGCGCTGTGTTTCCGCGACAGGCAATATGCCTTGATGGCGCACTCTGACTCCCAGAATTGAAAGAAGCCGCGCTGACCATTTTTGCGCCATGCATCTCTGGGTCCTTTGACCGACATGCGGATAGATCGCGGATTGAATCAATCCGGAAGCGATGTGAAGCAGAAGGCGAATCCAGCGTACTGCTCTTGTCAGCTGGCTGGCGGTGAGACTGGTTGTAACGTTGGGCATGCCGTAATATTAGCGCATTCCGGACACGGGAATCCAAGCAACCGGAAGCTGGGGTTCACATCTCTTGCCTAGTACCAAGGTCATCTAATGGGTAACGCGGGAGACTCCGCCACCCGATAAAATCCTTACCCGTTCGCCAGGCCTGAATTCTTCGTCGGCTGCCTGCATGATGGCAACAAGGGAACCGTTGTCGAGTCTCACCGTAATTTCAACTCCCTTCCGGCCGGTTACACCTTCCTCCGCCACCTGGCCGAGCAGACCTCCGCCCACTGCTCCGGCAAGGGCTCCCAGGGCGCCGAGCCACCCATGTGCAATCTGAGCGCCACCGATTCCACCGGCGACACCCCCTGCTACTGTCCCGAGGCCGCTACGCGTGCCTTCCAGTCTTACTTCACGCACGCTTTCGACCACACCCGTTCGCACGCTCTGCTCCTGCCGCGCCTCGCCGCGAGCATAGTCGCTTCCCCCTTGTCCTGCAACGCAGCCGTTCAAAAGCACCGCACCTGAGCAGAGGAAGGTTATGGCTAAAATGTGCTGTTTCATTGCGACCTCTCATTCTATAGAATGCGATTGCCGAAAACCTCAAAGTAGCGCTGGTCGATCTCATCCCGGGTGAAGCGGTGGTTCTGTCCCCCACGCTGGCCAATTTTCAGTGCCCCCATGAGTGAACCGAGCTGCCCAGCACTTTGCCAATCCATTCCCTTGGCGATTCCATAAAGCAAGCCTGCCCGATATGCATCGCCACAACCGGTGGGGTCGACCACTCTATCCGGCTTAACGCACGGGATCTCGATCTGTTGACCGTCCGCGTAAACTGTCGATCCTTGTGCGCCCTTTGTGACAATCAATCCCTTTACAAGTTTCGCCAGCGCCTCCATCGTGAGGCCGGTTCGTTCCTGCAGCAACTGCCCCTCATAATCGTTGGTGGCGACATAGTCCGCCTTATGGATGAAATCGATCAACTCCTCGCCATTGAACATGGGCAGTCCCTGGCCAGGGTCGAACATGAAGGGAACACCTGCTTCATGAAACTCGCGTGCATGCTGCAACATGCCGTCACGCCCGTCGGGCGCCACGATGCCGAGGCTCACGTTTTCCGCAGCAGCGATGTGATTTTCATGCGAACTGTTCATTGCTCCCGGATGAAAAGCGGTTATCTGGTTGTCGGCCAGATCCGTGGTGATGAACGCCTGGGCAGTGAATGAGCCTTGCACGTGCCGTATATGTGTTTGCGCCAGATTCAGACCTGAAAGGCGTTCCGCATACGGCTGATAATCATCCCCCACCGTTGCCATAATGAGGGGAGAACCTCCCATCATCTGTAAATTGTAGGCGATATTGCCGGCACAGCCGCCAAATTCCCTGCGCATATCCGGCACCAGGAAAGCAACGTTCAGTATATGAATTTTTTCCGGCAGGATATGGTTCCTGAAATGATCGCCGAACACCATAATGGTGTCATAGGCGATGGAGCCGCAAATGAGTGTATGCATGGGAAGCGCCCGGAAAGTCTGAATCGTTAAGCTACGCTTACGCTTGGGATTGCGGTGAGGGTTTCAGTCCTGGTTACGCTTATGTTGCGCGTGGGTGCTTTCCAGGCCAGATCCGGCTCGCGCGCGGCCTTTACGTCATCCAGCCGGCGGACGGGCGTGGTATGAGGGGCGTTTTTCACCAAGTCCGGCTGCGTATGGGCTTCCTCCAGGATTTCCTTCATTGCTGTTACGAAGGCGTCCAGCGTCTCCTTCGATTCGGTTTCGGCCGGTTCAATCAGCAGGCATTCCGGCACGAGGAGCGGAAAATAGGTCGTTGGGGCATGGTAACCCTTATCAAGCAGACGCTTGGCGAGGTTCATCGCGGTGATGCCGGTTTTTTCCTTCAGATCCTTCAGGGTAACGATAAATTCATGGCTGGCCCTGCGGTTGGGATAGGCGATCTCGAAACCCGCCTTTCGCAGTTCCGCCATGAGGTAGTTGGCGTTGAGCGCCGCAAACTCGGCCACTCGATGCATGCCTTCCGCCCCGAGCAGGCGTACGTACACATAGGCGCGCAACAGAACGCCTGCGTTCCCCATGTGCGCCGAAAGTCTTCCGATCGATTGAGGTATCTCCTTCTCCGTTTGCCAGCGATAGGTCCCGTTTTCAAATGCCACGATAGGCACAGGCATAAACGGCAACAGTCGCGGGGCGACCCCCACCGGAGCCGAGCCGGGGCCTCCGCCGCCATGCGGGGTGGAAAACGTCTTGTGAAGATTGATGTGAATGACGTCAAAGCCCATGTCGCCTGGCTTGACCTTGCCAAGTATGGCGTTCAGGTTTGCGCCATCGTAATAGAGCAATCCACCTGCTTGATGAACAATCCTGCTCATCTCGGCGACATTCTCTTCAAATACACCGAGCGTGGAAGGGTTGGTCAGCATCAGCCCGGCTGTCTTCGGACCGACCGCTGCTTTCAGGGCAGCCATGTCCACATTACCTTCCTTGTCGGTGGCAATCTCCACGACCTTGTAGCCGCACATGACCGCTGTGGCAGGATTAGTGCCATGCGCCGCGTCCGGAACGATGATTTCGGTTCGGGCGGTGTCCCCCCGCGACTCATGATAGGCGCGTATCATCGCGATCCCGATCAGCTCGCCCTGTGCGCCCGCCATTGGCGTAAGGCTTACCCCGGCCATACCGGTTACATCTTTCAGAATTTCCTGCAGCTCGTACATGCACGCAAGAAATCCTTGACCTGTGCTTTCCGGCGATCTGGGATGGCGGGCCAGAAACTGGGGCAGCATCGCAAGTGAATTGCACGCCCTCGGGTTGTACTTCATCGTGCAGGAACCCAACGGATAAAAATGCGTGTCTATCGAAAAATTCTTTTGCGACAGCCGTGTGTAGTGGCGCACCGCGTCCATCTCGGACACTTCCGGCAGCAGCGGCAGGGTTTTGCGCAACAGCTTCTCCGGAATATCCATTGCTTCCGCAGCTTTCGGAGATTGGGAATAATTGCGCCGGCCAGGGCGAGAATGTTCAAATATCAGCATGGGTTCAATCCGGTGTTTGCTAAGTGAATGTGGTGAAAGATATTGACAGGCAGGCGTCGCCTTCCTGTACCTCAGAGCTTGGGAGAAGGAAGGCGCCGCGCATTCCGCAGGCGCCGGATACCGATATCATCGACTGTCGCGACACGCATTCCATGTGCCTGTCCTGCTCAGGATTCCAGTGCCTTCAGCGCCGCGTCATAATCCGGCTCGTCCTTGATTTCCGGCACGAGCTGCGCATGGATGACCTTGTCGTTTTTATCCAGGACCACGACAGCCCGGGCCGTGATACCCGCAAGAGGGCTGTCCGTAATCGCCACCCCATAGTTTTCCATGAATTCCGAGCCGCGCATCGTGGAAAGCGGTACCACCTTGTCGAGTCCTTCCATGTCGCAAAAGCGGCTCATCGCGAAGGGCAGATCGGCAGCAATGATCAACACCACCGTGTTTTCCATGTTGCTGGCCTGCTCGTTGAACTTGCGCGTGGACATGGCGCAGACCGGGGTATCAAGACTGGGAACAATGTTGAGCACTTTTTTCTTGCCCGCAAAATCGGCCAGGGTGACATCTTTCAAATCCCTGTTTACCAGAGAAAAATCGGGTGCCTTGTCGCCTACCTTGGGAAAGGTTCCTTCAACTTTGATGGGGTTGCCGGCTAGAGTGACCATACTGTTTCTCCTTTATGATATGGGATGGGTGTTAAACGTCGATGGAAAATGGGTGCTATGAATTTCTGATGACATCGCCCAGTTGCGTGACGTAATTCTCCATGTCCGCAGACGTCTTCGTTTCGGTTGCGCATACCAGCACGGCATCTCCCAGTTCCGGATAGTACTCCCTGAGATTGAGTCCACCCAATATCCGCCGGGCCTCGAGCGCCTGCAATACGCTGGCAGCGGGACGGGGCAGGGAGATAACCGCTTCATGGAACAGAGGGCCGTTGAACATTCTTTTCACCCCCTTCAGCCTTTCGAGTTTTTCCAGTAACGCTGCCGTGTTTGCATGCGATTGGGCAGCAGTCCGGCGCAAGCCTTCCGGACCCAGCAAGGCCAGATAGATGGTAGCCGCCGTGACCATGAGTCCCTGATTGGTACAAATATTGGAGGTGGCCTTGGACCGCCGGATGTGCTGTTCCCGCGCCTGGAGCGTAAGCACGAAGCCATCGCTGCCCTCCTGATCCGTCGTGCGACCGATAATGCGGCCCGGCATCTGGCGCACCAGGGGCTGCTTGCAGGCCATAAAACCGAAATACGGTCCCCCGCTGGACAAGGGAATGCCCAATGGCTGTCCTTCGCCGACGGCAATGTCTGCCCCTTTCTCCCCCCATTCGCCGGGCGGAGTCAGCATTGCCAGCGCCATGGGGTTTACAACGGCAATGGCAAAAGCATCTCTGCTCTGAGCCCAGTGGGTGAGGGTATCGACATCTTCGAGCACGCCGAAAAAGTTCGGCTGGGGAATCACGAGCGCTGCAAATTCTTCGCTGCCGAAGTTTTTCAGTCCGTCCAGGGAAGTCTGTCCGGACAGCTTGTCGTAGGGAATCTCCACCACCTCGATTCCCTGGTTTTTGACAATGGCGCGAACCACGCTGCGATAGACCGGGTGAACGGTCTGCGGGATCAGAATCCGCCGCGAGGTCCGGTGCGAACGCACGGCCATCAGGGCGGCTTCCGCCAGGGCCGAAGCGCCGTCGTACATGCTGGCGTTGGAAACATCCATCCCCGTCAGCGACGCCATCATGGTCTGGTACTCATACAGCAATTGCAGGGTGCCCTGGCTGGCCTCCGCCTGATAGGGCGTATAAGAGGAGTAAAACTCCCCACGCGTGGCAATCTGCCAGACAGCCGCAGGAATATGGTGCTCATAAGCGCCCGCGCCGATGAAGTTCAGGTAGCGCCCATCCTGCTCGGCGCGCTCCAGCATCAAACGCGATATTTCCATTTCGCTCAAACCGGGCGGCACCCGCTTCAAGCTGCCGGTTTTCAGCGCAGGTGGAATCTCATCGAACAGCTCATCGATGCTGTTTGCGCCGATGCTCGCGAGCATGGCTTGTATATCTTCTTCAGTATGTGGAATGAACGGCATGATTTGTTCCGTGAATCATCGGTGAGGCGTAAAAGGCAGGCGAAATGACGGCGGGAGAAACAGTCCCGTTTCATTTCCCTCAAGTGATTTGATTAATGATCTTCGCTTTCGAGCAGTTTCTGGTATCCGGCGGAATCGAGCAATTTTTCCAGGTCAGCGGTGTTTGCCGGCTTCAGTCTGAAAAGCCAGGCGGCATAAGCATCCTGGTTGATTTTTTCCGGAGCGGAGGCGAGCTCCTGATTGGCGGCAGTGACTTCCCCCGTAATCGGCGCGTAAACATCGGCCGCCGCCTTTACCGATTCAACTACGGCACATTCATCGCCTTGCTTGAGTTGGCGACCGACTGCGGGAGTTTCAACGAATACCATGTCCCCAAGCAACTCCTGAGCATGCGGGGTAATACCGATAGTTGCCGTGCCGTCATCTTCGAGACGCACCCATTCGTGAGATTTCGTGTATTTCAAATCATTCGGAATACTCATGTTTTTGCTCCAGAATTAAATGATATTGCTTTGCCGTTTCATCAAACGAGAATCTTGCCATTGCGGACGAAAGGATATTTCACGACCTTCGCTTTCAACTGTTTATCCCGAACGACGACCTGAACTTCGTCTCCTGGAGATACCGCCAGGGGGAGGCGCGCCAGAGCGATCGACTGATTGAGTGTGGGCGAAAAGCCTCCGCTGGTAATTTCGCCCTCGCCTCCGCCGTTTTGTGTAACCACCTTCTGATGGCTGCGCAATACTCCGCGATCCAGCAACACCAGGCCGGTCAGCTGCTGGATGGCCGGCTTGTCCAGAAGCGCCTGCTTGCCGATGAAGTCCCGATCGCTCTTCAAATCCACCGTCCAGCCCAGCCCTGCTTCCAGGGGATTGATGGTTTCGTCCATATCCTGCCCGTAAAGGTTCATGCCTGCTTCGAGCCGTAAGGTATCTCTTGCACCCAGGCCCGCGGGGGCCACTCCCGCCGCGTGGAGCTTATTCCAGAAACTCGCGGCGTCGACTGCCGGAAGCGTAATCTCAAAACCATCTTCGCCGGTGTAGCCTGTGCGGGCAATAAAATACTTGTCAAAAAAGGCCGCCTGGAACAGCTTCAGATTCTCAGTATCCGTCTGCGAGCCGGGAAGTACCTGCCACACCTTGGCGCGGGCATTGGGGCCTTGCACTGCGATCATCGCCAGATCCCTGCGCGGCGTGATTTCGAGACCGGGGGCTATCCGGTCGCGTTGCAAAAGCATCCATGCCATATCCTTATCGGCGGTTCCTGCATTGACCACCATCCGGAAATGCGATTCCGTCAGAAAATAGATAATAAGATCATCTATTACTCCGCCATCGGGGTTGAGCATGCAGGAGTAAAGCGCCTTGCCTGGCTGCGTCAGTTTGTCTATATTGTTGGCGACCAGTTGCCGCAGGAATGCGCGTGCGTCCCCCCCTTCGATGTCGACGGCGAGCATATGGGACACATCGAACATTCCCACATCGCTGCGCACCTTGTGGTGCTCATCAAGCTGCGAACCGTAATGCAGGGGCATGTCCCAGCCGCCAAAATCCACCATCTTGGCGTTCATATCGCGGTGGGTTTGATTTAGAGGAGTTGTTTTCACAGATCGATGTCCCAAAAAAAAAGGTGAGGTCACGCCTGATGACCTCACCCCTCTGTCCTTTTTACCTGAGAGATTACGGACAGGGTTTCCCCTGCTCCGTCTGCCCCTTCGGTGGCCAGCCCAATGCCGGCACTCTCCAGATTGCCTTTTCGCAAGCGGTTATCAGGGATCAAGATCGACATGATCTGCGCCTGAGCGATTCCGGGGGGTTGCGCCTTCGGCGGCGACGATTAGTTCGCGCTCTTCCGCTTGGATATATATAAATGGCGAAATTCGAACTATACCCTAGCACGCGGGATCAATACAAGGTTTAAAGCGCCTTTGGAACTCCTTTAGAAGCTAAGCTCCCGGATGGTTTCGTTCAGGTTTGTATAGATGGGGTATCTGGTTCATCAAGGAATTTTATGCTCCATAGTGTATCTTATTCAGAATCCTTGATTAGAGTTCCTGACAGCAGCAAGCGACCCATTGAGTCAGCGGGCAAACAGTAAGTACAAACGTCATGCCGGCGGAAGCAGGTATCCAGTAACGTTCAAAGCACGCCATTATTGGTTTGGCCCGGAATGACGGGATTCATAGTATTTTCTGACCGGATCAATTACGAAACACATCCTCCAGGCGGATCGGACAACGAGGCACCCATGTATCTTGATCATTTCGGTTTATCCAGGCAGCCATTTTCTCAATCGTCAGGCACTGATGGTGACTGTTTCTATGAAGGAGGAGGGCGAGGCGCAACTCTGGATGCCCTTATCTATGTATTGACGCACGGCGAAGGTGAAGAGGGCATGATTGCTCTCACAGGCGAATCGGGTAGCGGGAAAACGGTACTATGCCAGGCGTTGATGAAATGGCTGTCTGATAGCACGCGGGTTATTTATTCTGCAAAGAAAGATTCGTCGAAGAAAGCTTTAATGAATTCCATAATGGACGAATTGAAGTTTCAATCGGAGAAAGAAGGCCTGGTCCTTCCACCAGCGCCCGCTGATGCCGATGAGTTTCAGGAAATTCTCGCCGCCGTGCAGGCTGGCGACAGACAAGTCGTGTTGCTGATAGATGAGGCGCATACTCTGCCAACAGAAACGCTGGAAGCACTGTGGCTGCTATACGAGCAGGCATCGTCCCACCATAAATTGCTGCAGATCGTTCTGGTGGGTGAGCCGGAATTGGAGCGCACACTGGCTTCACAGCAGTTTACCCAGATCAGAAAAACGGTTCGCCATCGATATGTTTTGCAGCTACTGGATTGCGAAGCCGCGAGTGAATATCTGCTCTATCGGATGAGGACGATCACGGGCTATGAAGGGCCAGACATTTTTTCACCTGCTGCGCTGCGATTGATCGACGTTGCCGCCGGTGGACTGTTGCGCCAGCTGAATATGATCGCCGAGAAGTCGCTGATAGCAGCGTTTCTTGCGCAAGCTTCGAGCGTGGAGGCGGTTCATGTCAGAAAAGTGATAACGGATCTCGGGCTCAAACCGCATCTCGATTGGAGGGACAAGCGCAATCGCCCCGATTTCGTGGGACATCTGATAGCCGGCGCGGGCGCCGCATCCTGTGCGGCAGTCGTAATAGTGCTGGGTGTCGCGGGTTGGCAGGTCTCGCACCCTCAACTGGCACGCATCGGCAATGCCTCTGCTTCCTTGCCGCTTGAAGCGGCGGCGCCGGGGACATTGTCTGCTCCCGCTGCCACGATTTATCCCACAACGATCGCGACCACTCCCCCAAGCGTTCTCGCGAATGCTCCATCTTCCTCTTCCATTTCCGCCGTCACTCCGCTTCCCCCCGGCGGGAGCAACAAGGAGGCCGGGGGAAAGATGCCACCTGCCAGCAACACCACCGCCAAGACCGCTACGGATAAGACTGCTGCGGACAAGGCAAATAAGGAAACTGCCGCCAAGATCGGAACTGATAAAACACCCTCCGGAAGCGGAAAGGCAGCGGCGACAGACACGGCTGCACGAAGCGGGCTTTCTGCCGAAGGCCAGCCCCCCGGAGATGCAGCAAACACTATTGCAGGAGTCGATCTGGCGGAGTACAAGTTGCTGAAACAACGGGTTGAGGCGACCCTTGGAGCTTTCTCCAAGGCAGATCGGAATCTGTACACCATCCTCCTATACATCACCAGCAATGCTCAGCCCGATCGCATGGAACGGTTTCTGGGGCGAGCCCGCGCGCTCGTCGATTTGTCGAATATTTATGTTTATCCCTTCCCCAGGGACAAGACCAGGTTTGTCGTCACCTACGGCCTATATCCGGACGAGTACGAAGCGAGCATGGCGGTGGCTGGACTTCCCGAGAAATACCAGACCGCTTTCGATCCGGAGTTGCGTACCCTGGGTGAACTGAAATAATTTGCGCCAAACATTGCCCCATTGTCCAGACGCCGCAGCTTTGTGGGAGGAGCGGCTTATTCCCTGCTTTCCTGATGTTACAATCGCCGTTTCCTGTTGATACCCGCTTTCTTCATGCCTACGCCCCATCTTGATACTGCCCTGAGCGGTCCCATTCTTGATCTTGAAAAATGCATCCTCAATGCCATGCCTTCGATCGAGCAATGGTTGCGCAATGAATGGCAGACGCATGCGGCGCCTTTTTACTGCTCCGTGGATTTGCGCAATAGCGGGTTCAAGCTGGCGCCCGTCGATACCAACCTGTTCCCCGGAGGCTTCAATAATCTCAACCGCGAATTCATGCCTTTATGCGTCCAGGCGATGATGGCGGCCATCGATAAAATCTGTACTGGCGCACGCAGCGTGCTGCTGATTCCAGAAAGTCACACGCGCAATATTTTTTATTTGCAAAATCTGGCGACCTTGCACGCAATCATGCGGCACGCCGGCATTCACGTCCGTATCGGTACGCTGCTTCCTGAGATCACCGCACCCACTGCGCTCGATCTCCCAGATGGAAACAAACTCACGCTCGAACCGATCCAGCGGAAGGGCAATCGGGTCGTTCTGGAAGATTTCGATCCCTGCGTCGTGCTTCTCAACAACGACCTTTCCACCGGCACACCGGCTATCCTGCGGAATCTTGAGCAGACGGTCATTCCTCCCCTGTATGCGGGATGGACCAGCCGGCGGAAATCACATCACTTCACCGCCTATGATAATGTCTCGCAGCAGTTTGCGAGCCTGATCGGTATTGACCCGTGGCTTATCAATCCTTATTTCGCTTCCTGCGGAAAAATCAACTTTCGCGAAAAAAAGGGTGAAGACTGCGTGGCCAATACAGTGGATGAGATCCTGGGCCAGATCCGGGAGAAATATGCCGAGTATGGAGTCAGAAAAGATCCCTTCGTGATTGTGAAGGCCAATGCCGGTACATACGGAATGGGGATAATGACCGTAAAAGATGGCGCAGAAGTGCGCACGCTCAGCCGGAAACAGCGCAACAAGATGGCGGTCGTAAAAGAAGGATTGCAGGTGACCGACATCATGGTGCAGGAAGGGGTTTATACGTTTGAGAATGTCAGCGACGCCGTAGCGGAGCCCGTCATCTATATGATCGACCGCTATGTCGTCGGTGGTTTCTATCGGGTGCATACCGAGCGGGGCGTCGACGAGAACCTCAATGCTCCCGGTATGCACTTTGTACCGCTGGCATTCGAAGATACCTGCCTTCTGCCGGACCGGGAAGCGCAGCCGGGTTGCAGCGCCAACCGGTTTTATGCTTATGGCGTCATAGCCCGGCTGGCCTTGCTGGCTGCTGCACAAGAACTGGAAAAAAGTGAGGTGAGAACCGAAGCCATCGTGGCTTAGTGCAGCTTCATCCATTTATTCTCTCCGGATTTTCCTTGGGAAGTTTCCCTTAAAACGAATCCCGAAAATGGACAGCGGCTCATCTGCAGGGGTGAGCCCGTTAAAAACCACACGGCTTGATGAAAGAGGCAAGCAATCTGCCCCAGATGCTATGCTGATAACAGCCTCCCGCACATTTTGGATTGATAACGCGCGTTTTGTTCACTCTCCCACCTCTGATGCCTCATCTTCATTCCATTCTCCATATAATCCCCCTGATAACTCATGAGACTTGCCTTTGTTCTTGATCACCTCGATTCAATCAAAACGCGCAAGGATTCGAGCGTTGCCATCATGCGCGAGGCGGCAGCAAGGGGTCACACGTTATTCTCTATGCAACAGGGAGACCTGGCCTGGCAGCGAGGGGATACGGTCGGTTTCGCGCGCACACTCGAATTGACCGGCGAGGATCCTCAGGGACGGCTGTGGTACCGGGTGGACGAGCCGGAAGAAATGCCACTACAGGAATTCGATGCCGTACTGATGCGCAAAGATCCGCCGTTTGATATGGAGTATATCTACAGCACTTACTTGCTGGAACTGGCTGAAACGCGCGGTGCCCGTGTCATCAACAGCGCGAGCGCAATCCGGGACCATAACGAGAAGCTCGCGGTGGCGAAGTTTCCCGAATATGCCGTGGAAACGCTGGTGACGCGAAGCGAAAGCCTGCTTCGTCATTTTCTTGCAGAGCACGACGACATCATTCTCAAGCCGCTTGACGGCATGGGCGGAGCAAGCGTGTTTCGCGTTCACCAGGGGGACCACAATATCGGGGTGATAATAGAAACATTGACGCACTATGGCACAAAGACCATCATGGCTCAACGGTATATCCACGAAATCACCGAGGGGGACAAGCGCATCCTGTTGATCGCGGGGGAGCCAGTCCCTTATACACTTGCCCGCATCCCGCGGCCCGGAGAATTCCGGGGTAATCTGAATGTGGGTGCTACCGGCATCGCTCAGTCACTCAGCCCGCGGGATCGTGAAATTGCCGAAGCACTCGGTCCCACATTGTTCAATGAAGGTTTGATGCTGGTGGGACTGGATGTCATCGGGGATTATCTTACCGAGATTAATGTCACCAGTCCTACTGGTATGAGGGAAATTTCAGACCAGACCGGCTTCAATGTGGCGGGAATGATGGTGGATGCCCTTGAAAAGATGCCGCGTTGATCCATTCCATTGCCTTCTTGTTGCCTTCTTTGTTGTCTGGGTGCTGACAATACCATGATCGGGATTTTGATTATTTCTCACGGCAATCTGGGCGAAAGCCTCGTCGAGAGCGCCAACCACGTGATGGGAAAGAAATTGCCGGATCTGGCACACATTGCCATTCACCCTCAGGATGATCCTGACGTTATCCTTTCAAAAGCAGTGGAATCGGTAAGAGAGCTGGATAGCGGCGAGGGTGCGCTGGTATTGAGCGACATCTGCGGCGCAACCCCGTGCAATATAGCCACCCGGCTCGCTGTTTCCAGAGAACGGGTGATATGCCTTGCGGGAGTGAATCTGCCCATGCTGGTGCGGGCGCTTACTTATCGCGCCGAGCCGTTGGAATCGGTGGCGGAGAAGGCGCTGGCAGGCGGACGGGACGGCGTTTTTCGTATAAGCCCAGGTTGATAAATGCAATATAAAGAGATCAAGATCCTGAACAAACTGGGGATGCACGCTCGTGCCTCCGCCAAATTCACCCAGTTGGCCAGTCGATACCGGAGCGACGTATGGTTGACCCGAAACGATCGCAAAGTCAACGCAAAAAGTATCATGGGCGTCATGATGCTGGCGGCGAACCAGGGTGCGACCCTGGTCATCGAAACCACGGGTGAGGACGAGATGGAGGCAATGCAGGCCTTGATACAACTGATCGAGGATCGCTTCGGAGAAAGCGAATGAGCTTTGTACTGCATGGCGTGGGCGTTTCGGAAGGTATCGCCATAGGCCATGCTCATCTTGCGTCTCATGCCGCGCTCGAGGTCGCCCATCACGTCGTGCCCGAGGATCAGGTCACCCATGAAATCTCCCGGCTAGACACCGCTTTCACAACCGTTCGCGAAGAGCTTCAGGCATTGCACGACACGATCGTCAGCGGACCTGCGTCCGCCGAATATGAAGCGTTCCTCGATCTGCACCGGATGATTCTGGATGATCCCACGCTCTCGACTGCGGCAAAAGCGTCCATTGCTCAGAATCAGTGCAATGCCGAATGGGCCATTACCCAGCAGATGGGGGTATTGATGGCGCAGTTCGAGGAAATAGAAGATCCCTATCTGCGCGAACGTAAAACGGACGTCATCCAGGTGGTGGAGCGCGTTCTCAAGGTATTGCTGGGGCATCCCGGATATATCCCCCCTTCGCAAAAGCTGGATGGCAACAGTGTCCTGGTAGCGCACGACTTGAGTCCGGCCGATGTGCTTCAATACAAACAGCATTCGTTTACTGCATTCCTGACGGATCTTGGCGGCCTGACTTCGCATACGGCCATTGTCGCCCGCAGCCTGAACATCCCCTCTGTCGTCGCGCTTCACCATGCCCGCCGAATTATCCGGGAAAATGACGTTCTGATCGTGGATGGCAAACAGGGTGTGGTCATCGTGGATCCGGACGAGCATGTGCTTGCGGAATATCGACTGCGCCAGAGCGAACTGGAACTGGAAAAACAGAAGCTCAAACGCTTGAGGACGACGATAGCGGCGACGCTGGATGGTACGGTAGTGGAGTTGTATGCAAATATCGAGTTGCCGCAGGACGTCGATCAGGTAAAAGAAAATGGAGCGACCGGCGTCGGCCTGTTTCGGAGCGAATTCCTGTTCCTCAATCGGGATAGCTTGCCCGACGAGGAAGAGCAATTCGAAGCTTATCGAACCGTGGCGCGAAAAATGCGGGGAATGCCGGTAACGGTGCGCACGTTCGATCTTGGCGCGGACAAGAACCTGGATCATGCCAAACGGGTAGCCGCAAATCCCGCTCTGGGACTGCGCGCCATCCGGCTGAGCCTAGCCGAACCCCAGATGTTCAATATCCAGCTGCGCGCTATTCTACGCGCCTCGCGCTATGGGCAGATCCGGATTCTGGTGCCGATGCTTTCCAACGTGGCTGAAATAACGCAGACGCTGCATTTGATCGAGAGTGCCAAACAAAGCCTGCGCAATGAAAAAATTCCTTTTGACGAAAAAGTGCAGGTGGGAGGAATGATAGAAATTCCAGCCGCTGCGCTGAGTCTTGACATTTTCATGCGCAAGCTCGATTTCCTGTCAATCGGCACCAATGATCTCATTCAGTATACGCTGGCGATAGATCGCGCCGATGACAGTGTTGCGCATCTCTATGACTCGCTGCATCCTGCAGTGCTGCGGTTGGTAGCGCATGTCATACGCAGTGCCAACCGGGTGGGCATACCCGTGTCCGTGTGCGGCGAGATCGCAGGGGATGTGGTATTTACCCGTCTGCTGCTCGGTTTCGGCTTACGGGTATTTTCCATGCACCCCGCCCAACTGCTGACCGTAAAACGTGAAGTCTTGCGCGCAAATCTGCCCGACCTCATTCCGATCACGCAAAAAATACTGAAAACCGCTGATCCGGAGAAAATTCACGTACTGCTGGCGAAGCTCAACGGTTGAACGATCGGTTCCCTGCGCCATTTCACAGAATGCCAATGCATATGAGCAGCGTGTACGACTATAATTGCCGGTTACAATCAGGCGATGCAATTATTTGGCAGAATGGGAATTCCTGCACAAAGCCGGTTTTAATTTTCTGGAGACCGGGCTCGGGAAGGAACCAATCGTGACATCAGCCTCCTGACCTTTTTCATGCTCATGCAAGATTCGAATTCATTCAGTACTGTTACTCCGCAGGTGGTGCGTTTTGACACGCCTTTGCATTTGAAGAGCGGTGCGGTGCTCGACAGCTACGAGCTGGTGTACGAAACATACGGGGAGCTCAACGCGGCGCGGTCGAATGCCGTACTGGTATGTCACGCCCTATCCGGGAACCATCATCTGGCAGGTCTTTACGACGATAACCCCAAGAGTGCCGGCTGGTGGAACAATATGATCGGGCCGGGCAAATCGATCGATACCCAGAAATTTTTCGTAATCGGGGTAAACAATCTGGGCGGTTGTCATGGATCCACCGGTCCGGCGAGTATCGATGCCAGGGGCGGAAAGTGTTACGGCCCGAATTTTCCGGTTGTGACAGTGGAAGACTGGATACAGACACAGGTCCGCCTTGCGGATTATCTGGGCATCGACCAGTTTGCCGCTGTGGCCGGCGGCAGTCTTGGCGGAATGCAGGCTTTGCAGTGGACACTTGATTTTCCCGAGAGGGTGCGCCACGCGCTGGTCATCGCCGCGGCTGCAAAATTGACTGCGCAGAACATCGCATTCAATGACGTGGCCCGCCAGGCTATCATTACCGATCCTGATTTTCACGGCGGCGACTATTATTCACACGGCGTCATTCCGCGGAGAGGATTACGTCTGGCGCGAATGCTGGGACATATCACCTACCTTTCGGACGACTCGATGGCCGCCAAATTCGGCCGGGAACTGCGGAACGGGGCACTTGCCTTCGGCTACGAGGTGGAGTTCGAAATCGAATCGTATCTTCGTTATCAGGGAGATAAATTCGCCAGCCAGTTCGATGCAAATACCTATCTGCTGATGACGAAGGCATTGGACTATTTTGACCCGGCCTTCCCGCACAACAACGACCTGAGCGCCGCGTTCCGATTCGCCAAGGCGAATTTCCTGGTACTGTCCTTTACTACCGACTGGCGTTTTTCCCCGGAGCGTTCGCGCGCCATCGTAAGGGCACTGCTGGACAACGAACTGAACGTCAGTTATGCCGAAATTACATCCAGCCACGGCCACGACTCGTTCCTCATGGAGGATCGCCATTATCACAGGTTGGTGCGGGCTTACATGGATAACATTGTCGTATGACGAAATCCCCTGGCATGAATTCATCGTTTAAGGTTGCCCGGCCCGATTTTGCCCTGATTGCAGCATGGGTCAAACCGGGGTCCAAGGTGCTCGATCTGGGTTGCGGCGACGGTTCGCTTATACGTTTTTTGCGGGATTCCCGGGGGTCGCGTGGCTACGGGGTGGAAATTGATGATGTCAACGTCCTGGCCTGTTTCAATAATGGTGTGAATGTGATCCAGAGCGACCTGGAGTCCGGTTTGCAGAGTTTTGAATCGGGATCGTTTGATTACGTGGTGCTCTCGCAAACCCTGCAGGCTGTAAAAAATACCGAGAATATCATCAAGGAAATGCTTCGTGTAAGCAAGGAAGGCATCGTGTCATTTCCCAATTTCGGTTACTGGAAGAACCGTTTGCAGGTGCTTTCCGGCCATATGCCGGTTTCCGAAGCCCTGCCTTACCAATGGTTCGATACTCCCAATATTCATAACTGCACTCTGGGCGATTTCGAGGAATTCTGCGGCCAGCACGGGGCACGTATTCTCGAACGCAGGGTAATGAGTGGAAATTACCAGATCACGTTCATGCCCAATTTGCTGGGAATGCTAGCCTTTTACCGGTTTGAGCAGCAGAAATAGCTATTTTTGCGAGAGCTGTTTCCCCGGAAAAGCCTCAATCTTCTGGTTCTGCGCGCTCGAATCTTGCACGGCCAGCCAGCCAGACCAGAACCAGCACCGGGAGGCCGAGCAGCGCCGTGCCGGTAAAGAAGCTGGCATAACCGTACGCATCCACGAAGTCTCCGCTGAATCCGGCGATAAATTTCGGTAACAACAGCATTACTGAACTGAATAGCGCATATTGAGTAGCGGAATAGGCGGAATTGGTCAGGCCGGAAAGATAAGCGATAAAAGCGGAGGACGCTATCCCGGCTGAGAGATTGTCCGCCGATACCGTGAAGATCAGGCCCGTCAAGTCATGCCCGCGTCCTGCCAGCCAGACAAACAGCAGGTTGGTTACCGCGGACAAAACCGCTCCCAGAAACAGCGTGCGCATAATGCCGATTTTGGCTGTCAGAATGCCCCCCAGCGCTGCGCCTGCGATCGTCATGAGGACGCCATAGACCTTGGAAACCGTTGCCACTTCATCTTTCGTATAACCCATGTCGACGTAGAAAGGATTGCTCATGACACCCATTACTACGTCGGAAATGCGGTAGACCGCGATCAGGGCGAGAATCAGCAAGGCTTGTCCACCATAACGGACAATGAAGTCGCGGAAAGGGGCGATTACGGCTCCATACAGCCACGCCAGCATCTGCTTGAGCGTCGTGCTGATTGGCCAATGTGCAATGGCGGCCCTCGCGCGATCCTCATTTTCTGAAATCAGGCGGGTGAGAGGAACCTCCGGTTCGCGGATGATGAGCGTAGTAATGATCCCTACAGACATGCAGGCAGCCATGCTCAGGTAAGCGATACGCCAGGTCACGTAGTCGTAGATATCTGCTGATGAGCCTGCGGCGGCGGCTATCCACAGCGCACCTGCGGAAGCCAGAATCATCGCCAGACGATATCCTGCCTGATAGGTGGCGGCCATCGCCCCCTGGAGCCTGGGCGCGACCGCCTCGATCCGGTATGCATCCAGAGCGATGTCCTGGGTTGCGGAAGCGAAGGCCGCTGCCAGGGCAAAAAAGACTGTATGCGAAAGATTCTGGAGTGGATCGGTAAACGCGATGCCGACGAGGGCAAGCGCGATAACGATTTGTGACAGTAAAAGCCATGAGCGGCGCCGGCCCAGCCATCGTGTCAATAATGGCAGAGGCAGGCGATCCACCAGGGGAGACCACATCCATTTGAACCCGTAAGCCAGGCCGATCCAGCTCAGGTGGCCTATGGTGGAACGGTCGATTCCCGCTTCCCGCAGCCAGAAGGAAAGTGTGCCCATCACCAGGAGCAGGGGCAATCCCGCCGAGAAGCCAAGAGACAGCATGCCCAGCACTCTTGGATGGGTATAAATGCGAAAAGCGTGCAGCCAACTCGAAAGGATAGCTGGCATTATTCTGGATCAGTCATTCTGGCGGGCCATTTCCGGACATTATCGGCGGTTCGCGGCAAATTACCGGATCAGGCGGATAAGCTGTAATCGTAGTCAATGATAAGTGGGGAATGATCAGAAAAACGCTCGGTCTTGTAAATCGAAACCGCCTTGGCCTTGGCTGCGATACCGGGGGTGGCGATCTGATAATCGATGCGCCAGCCGACGTTCTTCGCCCAGGCCTGCCCGCGATTGGACCACCAGGTATACTGGTCCGGGTCCGGATTTATCTGGCGGAAGACATCTACGAATCCAAGCTCCTGAAATACATCGGTAAGCCAGGCGCGCTCCTGCGGCAGGAAGCCGGAATTCTTCTGGTTGGAACGCCAGTTTCTGAGATCGATTTCCTTGTGGGCGATGTTCCAGTCTCCGCACAAAATAATCTCGCTGCCGCATGCTGCCAATTTCTTAAGCATGGGAAAAAATTGCTCCATGAAGAAATATTTGACGGCCTGCCGATGTTCACCCGCGGAACCGGATGGAAAATAGATCGATATGACGCTCAGTTGCCCGAAATCGAGGCGCAGGTAACGTCCCTCCGCATCGATCTCCGGCATGCCGACGCCCTCGGTCACGTTGTCCGGCTCATGCCGTGTGTAAATGCCTACTCCACTGTATCCTCTTTTTTCAGCGCAGTGGAAGTGGCCGTGGTAGTCATCAGGGGAGAGCACTTCCCCGGTAATATCGCTCACCTGAGCCTTGAGTTCCTGTACACAGACGATATCTGCATCCTGCAAAGGCAGCCAGCGGAAAAAACCCTTGCTGGCAGCGGAGCGTATTCCGTTGAGGTTAAGCGTTATAATTCGCACGTCAATTTCCCGAAGCCATTATCATGCCCGATTTCCGAAAGGAGTTCATCGAGTTCGCCATCAGCCGGAATGTCCTGTGCTTTGGCGAATTCCAGACCAAAGCAGGACGTCTTTCACCCTACTTTTTTAATGCGGGACTGTTCAACGATGGGGAATCTCTCGGAAAGCTGGGGCAATTTTACGCCAAAGCCATTCTTGCTGCCCAGCTTCCGTTTGACATGCTTTTCGGTCCCGCCTACAAAGGTATTCCGCTCGTAAGTTCCATTGCCATTGCCCTGGCTGCCGAGGGCAACAACTACCCTTTCTGTTTCAACCGCAAAGAGGCGAAAGACCATGGAGAAGGAGGGAATCTCGTGGGCGCGCCTCTTGCCGGGCGCGTGCTGATTGTGGATGATGTGATTTCCGCCGGCACGTCGGTGCGGGAATCGGTCGAGTATATTCATGCTGCAGGTGCCACTCCCGCGGGGGTGGCCATCGCCCTGGACCGCATGGAGCGGGGTAAGGGCGAGCTTTCCGCCGTGCAGGAAGTGCGCCGCATGTATGGAATTCCTGTCATGAGCATCGTCAACCTGGAAAGCATCGTCGATTACCTGCGCCAGAGTCAGGATCTGGCAAATCACCTCCTGGCAGTGGAAGAATATCGCACCCGGTATTCGGCCAGAATGATAGAACCGATTGAACGCGGCGGCGGCATTCATCGCGTTGGCTGAAGTGTTTTACCGGGCCTCCTCCGCCGGCAGGTTGGGGAGTGTGATTTCACCCTTTGCATCAAAATAGCGCCCAATGGCAAAGCCTGGGGCACCCAGCTGACCACGCAGTTCGTAGTCGGTCCTTCCATGATCCCCCGTGGTCAGGCGGAATACATGCCGGATGATTGCGCTGGCAGGAACCGTTACCGGAACAATGATGACCGTTTCGCCAAAGCGGGGAATCGTGCCTTGCTGATCGCTCACTCCGCTGGCAAAGCTCATTCCACGCAGGTCCAGGTCGAGCGCAACGCCATCATAGTCCAGCGGAATCGGGCCATGGTTCTGGATTCTCAGGCTGACTGCAAAACGGGCCTCCATGCCTTTTCCTTCAAGCGGCTCAAGCCCGGCAACGGAAATTCGCAACGGCTCCTGCGGCCTGAGAGCCGCACACGCGGAAAGGAAAAAAATCAGGGCGGATATGACCAGTACGCTTCGTCTCATGATTTCACCGGTGGCAACGGGGAGATCATACCCGAATATTTCATTTTGCGAGTTCACTGCCTGCATCCATTTTTATTCTGTTTTGTTGAGCGTGGTCATTGGTGGTAGGGGAGTGCGGAGGTTTGCGGTGCAGCCGGGCTTTAGGCTATCATTGGGCCGAAGCTGGCCAGGCAGTCGCTGCCTGTCCTCGATGACGAGGGCAGGGAGAGGAAAGTCCGGGCTCCGCAGAGCAGGATGCCGGTTAACGGCCGGCCGCCGTAAGGCGAGGAACAGGGCCACAGAGACGAGCGTATTAAGTTACGGTGAAACGCGGTAACCTCCATCCGGAGCAAGACCAAATAGGCAGGCGATGATGCTGCTCGCTGAGCCTGCGGGTAGGTTGCTTGAGCGTGCGGGTGACTGCACGCCTAGAGGAATGACTGTCCTTGACAGAACCCGGCTTATCGGCCAGCTTCTTCTCTTCTGAATTATGATTCCATAAAGGTGAAAGCGACGCCATGCCGATCGCAGCCGTCCGCACTCTCGGAACAGGATAAAGCGCAAAAATAGACCTCTTGCTGCTCTTCCGTAGCCTGTTGCATGAATATTCTCTGTTTCCTTTTCCAGACAGGTTTGTTATACAATCGAAAATTGTTCCCGCTCGCGCGGGGCGACAGATTAAATTGCGGACACAAAACCGGAGATATTATGAAGAAAATTTTTGAGTGGGTTGCCGGGCTGGCAACGGCTGCGTTGATAGCTTTCGCGGCTGCCCCCATCCATGCACAACTCATGCTTGCGCATGAAGGCCACCATTCAGGCGACTGCGCCATCAAATCGGGCGCCTTTCCTGTATCCTTCACTGCCTATGAGAAGCCCAAGGGCGAGCTTCCACCCACTCATGCCTATTGCGACCATGTTCCTGAGACCGGCGAGCTGTATTTCACGGTGGATCTGACCGATCCTGAATCCCGCGAAATTCCCATCGCGATGCGTCTGGTGATGGAAGGTCATGGAGAGGGAGAGCATGAAATCATGTCAATACCCGCCAAACCCTATCCTTCCGGAAGCATTACATTTGCCGTAAATTTGGAAGAACTGGGGCAGTACGCGTTGCTGCTGGAAACCGAGAAGGACGGCAAGATGACTCCGGCGGTACGCATTCCGGTACACGTAGGCGGAGGTGGCGGCCATGATGGACACGGTGGTGGTATCGGCATGACAGAGATTGCGCTGATACTGGGTGTAGGTGGCGTAGCAGCCTTCTTTCTGCTGCGTCGGCGGACGAGCGCCAAAATGTCCTGACCAACGTCTGAGCAGAATCAGCGCTATTCAACTCTCGATTCGCGAAATCAAAAGCACGCACTTCCGCGAATCCTCCTGAACGAACGGCGCCGGGTTTTAAGGGATTGTCCATTTTCCCTTCTTGACCCGGCGCCGTTTCTTTTATTCGTCATTGGGTCTGCTCCGGACCTTACAGTATACTCCTGTGACTACCGTAACGTGGAGTGGGCGATGTAAGGCAGGGTAGCAAGGCGAGAATCCTCCTCTCCAGGCCGGCTTTCAACGCGAATGCGTCAGAGAAACGAAATCCTTACTGGAAAATAATCTCGCGCAACTTGGCGAAAGTTTTGCCGACATGATTCATCTGTTCGCTCGTATGAACAGCGCTTACACTGCAACGCACCAACGAATGGCCCTCCGGCGTTGCGGGTGGCAAAACCAGATTCACATAGATACCATGTTCAAGCAGTCCTTTCCACAGTGCCAGCGCCTGTTGCGGCGTTTCAAGGATTGTTGCGATAACAGGGCTGGGCTCCGGTCCCAGTCGATAACCCAGTTCCTTGAGTTGCGAGTAGAGCTGGTGCACATTCTTCCAGAGCTGCCGGCGTAATTCGACCCCCTCCCTCAGCAGCCTGAGAGCTGCACGGGTTGAGGCGATGGTGGCAGGCGTAGGTGAGGCAGTAAAAATATAAGGCCGGCTCACGTAGCGCAACTGATCCAGTTGTGGATGATTGCTCACACAGTAGCCGCCGATCCCGCCCAGGCTTTTACTGAAGGTGCCTGTGATGAAGTCTACTCTATCGAGGAGGCCGGTTTCTTCTACCAGACCTTGTCCGGTTTCACCCAGCACCCCCAGGGAATGCGCTTCATCAAGAAGAAGCATGCTGTTATACGCATCCTTTACCTTGACGATATCCGCCAGCGGCGCGCGGTCTCCAAGCATACTGTAGATGCCCTCGGCAATGATGAGGGTGGAGCGCGATCGTTCTCCCAGGCGGCGGAGACGTTTCTCCAGATCTGCTGCATCATTATGTCTGAAGCGGATTATTTCGGCGCCGCTCAAACGGCAGCCATCGTAGATGCTTGCGTGGGAATCGCCATCAATAAGAACGATGTCGCCGGGCCCGGCCAGGCCTGAGATGGTCGCAAGGTTGGCCTGATACCCTGTGGTAAATACGATGCAGGACCGGTATTGATAAAACTCGGCAAACTCGCGCTCGAGGGCACGATGACCACTGTAACTGCCATTGGCCATGCGCGAGCCGGTTGTACCCGTACCTTCGCTGTGAATCGCTTCCTGCGCTGCATCCCGGCACTCCTGCGCGAAGGTAAGTCCCAGATAATTATTTGTTCCCAGAAACAATATCCGGTGATCCCCGATCCTGGCCTCGGTCGAGGAATAAACTTCTTCTATGGGCGTTCCAAAAACCTCAACGCCCTCAGGCAGCAAGGCTTTTCTCGCTGCCGCCACGGCATCCAGCTTATCTAGCAAACTCATTGTTTTTGAGACTTTATCTGGTGGATCAAGTTGGCGAGCTCATGAACGGTCTGTACATCCGCAAGAGCATTGATTGGTACGGAAATGTCGAACTCGTCCTCGATTTCCATGATCAGGTTCAGCAATTTTACAGAATCGATTGCCAGCTCATTAATAAGATCGGTCTGCGGTGTGATTTCCACCTCCGCACCGGCAAGCTGTTTGAGGTGATGGCAAAGTTTTTGCAGAACGTCGTTATAATCGTTCAACATCTGGATTCAAAATGATTCGATGATTGAAATTAGACCGCTTGTGGCAAAGCGTCGCGAAGGTGGATGCAGGGTCGCCAATCAGGGAGCGCCCGGGTCAGGGGATCAATATCACAAACCCAGTCGGGGTGGCGCAATTCTCTCACTTTTCCCGGTGTCAGCATAGGTGAATAGCTTAGCAATCTGGCAGACCACAAGTTGACGTTTGCGATCAATGAAACCAGTGGCGCGGGGAAAAAGACGCAGTGTACGGGGCGTTTCCACACTTCCTGCGCAATAGTGGCTACCGCCCGGCTGTCGTAACCTCCCGGCCTGCCATCATCAAGCTCGTAGGTGCCTTGTACAGGCACCGCAGTTGAAAGCCAGCAGATGATGGCTGCTACCAGATCAGCGACATGCAGTAATCCAAACCGCATGTCAGGTTGTCCCACCATTGGCAAGATACCGCGGCGCGTTATCCTGAAAAGGGGGCTCATTTCCTTATCTCCGGGGCCATAAACGGCCGTTGGGCGAAAAATGGCACAGGCCATACCAGCCGAACGCTCATTTATCACCCGTTCAGCCCTGTGCTTGCTCATGGCATACCAGGAAAGCTGGGGTTGCCGGGCGGCCAGAGAAGAAATCAGCAGGAAACGTGGAGGCGGGTTTTGTTCCAGAGAAGCCTGCATCAGGTTGCTCGTACCTTCCACATTGGTACGGACAAAGCTCTCGAGAGAACTTCCCCGAACCTGACCGGCGCAATGTACAACAGCGGAGACGCCGATTACGAGCTTTCGCAATGCATCGAGGTTATGTAAATCGCCTTCTATCCATTGCGTGGACTCGTCATCGACTCGCCTGCGTCTTGTCAGAGCCCTGACTTTCCATCCTTCCTTTATCAGGGACTGTAACAACGCCTTCCCGATAAAGCCAGTGGCGCCGGTAACGGCGACCCAGGACTCCGACATACGCCGATTATTTGTCCCCGGACTCGGCAGATAACTGGTCTGTCAACTGTGTTCGCTGGATGAAGCCTTGGCGTGCAGCAAAACGGGACAGTTTTCCAGAGGAAGTACGCGGCAGGGTGTGCGGTGGAACCAGCTCCACCAGACAATTCACGCCAAACGCCATGTAGACCAGCCGTTGCAGGCGACTGGTAAGGGACTGGCGATCCGTGACCGAGGTAAGTCGGCATTCGATGACCAGGACAATGGTCGTAACGTCATTGGCGTCAGTAATCCCGAAGGCAGACGCTTCACGCGTTCTCACCTCGGGTTGCTGTTCGGCAAGCTCCTCGATATCTTGGGCGCGGATATTACGCCCATTGACGATGATTACATCGGTGCGACGCCCGGTGATGTATAGATCACCTTCAAAGAGGAATCCCAGGTCACCTGTGTCCAGCCAGTTTCCAGGTTTGAGCGTCTTGCAGGTATCTTCCGGATTGTTGAAATAACCTGTCATGATACTGCTGCCCTGCACGAGTACGCTGCCTACGCGCAAATCAGGGAGTTGCTGGCCGGCCTCGTCGACCACCTTGACGGTATGCCCCGGCAACGGGCGGCCGCAGTTGACGAATTCACTGTACTTCCGGCCTTCCACCTGTAGCCGTACTGCCATTTTCCTGTCAACGAGGGTTGCCGCGTCGACTCGCAAACTCTGAAAGCCTTCGCCAACCTGGGAGAAAGTAACGGCGAGCGTCGACTCAGCCAGCCCATAGCAGGGGAGGAATGCGCGCGCGTCAAAACCGGCGGGCGCAAATTTTTCCGCAAAATTCCTCAAAGTATCCGGGCGGATCATTTCCGCGCCGACTCCCGCTGCACGCCAACTGCTGAGATCAAGATCCTCCAGGTCGGAATCGCGTACGCGAAGCGTGCAGAGCTTGAGCCCGAAGGGTTGACTGAACGCGACGGTGGCGCGATTTCTGCTGATCAGGCGCAGCCATTGCAACGGCCTGATTGCAAAATCACGGGTAGCCAGATAATCGACGGAAACCTGCGCCACCATGGGTGCCATTACCATGCCGACCAGACCCATGTCATGATAAAACGGCAGCCAGGACGCACAGCGGTCTCCTGTCCGAATATTCAGGCCGTGACGGACAATGCCCTGGAGATTGCTCATCAGTGCGCCTTCGGTAATTACCACTCCACGTGGCATGCGCGTGCTTCCCGAAGTAAATTGCAGGTACGCGATTTCATCCGGACTATTTGCCGCGAGCTCGGTGTTCAGCGCCGGCAGTTCCCCGAGCTGCTCCGGCGTTCCCACCCAGCGCAGATATTGCGACCCCTCGGCTGCCTCTTTCAAAAACCCGACATAGTCAACGTTCGCCAGGGCAGCGCTTGCCTGACCCGCCTCCAGCATTCCGCGCAGCTGCCGAACATAAACCGCATGGCTGCCGAGGTTGACAGGGACAGGCATTGCATAAGGTACCAGTCCTGCGTAGCGGCATGCATAAAAGATTTCCACGAACTCCGGCGTCGTGTCGGCAATAACCGCAACACGGTCCCCTCTCGCCAATCCAAGCCCGAGCAACTGACGCGCCGCTGCTTGGGCATTTTGCCTTAATGCCTGATAGGAAAGAACGGAGCGGAGATTACCCTTGGCATCATAAAAGTTATACCCGGCTGTACCGGCCGCGGCATACTCGAGTGCAGCGATCAAGGTGTCGAAGTCGGCTAATCTCTGAGCTTGAGTGTTATACGTGGGTGTGGGGATCGCAGTTGCCGGCTGCTCGCTTGATAATAATTGAGGGTTAAACGCTTGCGTTAGCGGAGCGTTCAACTTCGCTATTGTTGAACTCAAGGTCTTCCCCTCCAAATTAATCGTACTAGTCATCTTTTTATAATATAAAGGATTCCAGTCGGGCAATCGTTGTTTTGGCCGTCATCCGCTGTCGCGTCGTTCGAGTTGCTGCTTGAAAATATCGACTCTACCTGGCTCCCGGTAAAGGCAGTAGCTCGAAAAACAAAAAATAAATGCGCTAATCCGTGAAATTAACGAACCTTCTTATATTCAGCTCTCATTATCGTAACAGGGCATGTACTTCGGCATTACCGGATCACGCTCCTTTCACGTGCAAGAGGCTGTTTCTCGCGCTTGCAGTCTGCTTTCGATACTTACAGGATAGGCGATAAGCTCCATTCTGTACGAGTTGGCAGACGATATAAAGAGGTTTTGGAGAATGGAAGGGAAATGTGTGTCTTTTTTGCAACACTTGCCGGAACCGGACCCTTCAGCTTTGCGTTAGATCTGGTCTCAATCTCTTTCGCAGCCGCGCGACATTTTACAGGAATCCCTCTCTCGAGGGATCAACTCTTCTTTTATTTTCGAAGCAGATTATTGCAGGGCCCGAGCGCTCTTCCGGAATCACACTATACACCATACGGAATCCTTGAAAAAATTCCTCCCCTGGAATGGGGCTTCCGCTGACGTCGAAGGCGCAAGGCCCGATTTACACTCACTCAGTACCGTCACTTCATGCCTCGAGCCATGCCGTTGCCTCAGCATAATCCCGAAATACCCGTATATCGGCATTGACAAATAGATTGGATACCCAGGCCGCCCAGGCGCGCCACTGGTTTTCAGTGATTATCGCGATGCGGTTGAATTCGCTGCCGTGTTCCCGCACGAATTTGATGTCCTCCCAAGCGACATCGATGGTGTAGCTCAGCATATCCCGCCAATCGAACAGTACGTTCACCTTGCCGCCGGGGGCAGCCTTGCGAAGTACCTTGTCCTCGAATTCGCGGTAATCGGCCAATGTGAATTCACCGAAAACAGCGATACTGATCAGATTTTCTGTTTCCTCAATGGTTATCATGTGTTACCCACAATATAAAATTGCGCGGGCAGGGAAAAAATCCGGGTAGCCCAAAAAATTCGGGCTACCGAAGAAAATACGTTCAGCAAAAGGATATCACTTATCGCTCAGATGTGCGGTTCAATTTCTCGCCGCAGAAACTTGTGGAAGTGCACCATGCCATCTTCCATCGGTGATTGGTACGGTCCGGCCTCGCTCACGCCTTGTCTGCACAGCGCACGCCGCCCTTCTGTCATCAGCTTGCAGATTTCATCATCCTCAGCAGCGGTTTCACGATAGGCGGCCTGTTCCGCTTCAATGAATTCACGCTCAAACAAAGCGATATCTTCAGGATAATAGAACTCCACTACGTTGGTGCAACGCTCCGCTCCGGCAGGAAGCACCGTGCTGATGACCAATACATGGGGGTACCATTCCATCATGATGTTGGGATAGTACAGCATCCAGATTGCACCATGCCTCGGTATTTCGCCCGCCGTCTGCAGCAACAGTTGCTCGTGCCATTTTGCATAGACGGGCGTCCCCGGGCGGGTCAGGGCGTTATTGATCCCCACAGTCTGAACGTTGTACCACTCCCCGAACTCCCATTCTAGCGCAGCCGTGTCAACGAAGTTGCCCAGGCCCGGATGGTACGGCTCGACGTGGTAGTCCTCCAGATAAACCTCTATGAAGGTTTTCCAGTTGCAGGCGTATTCATCTATCTGAAGGCGTTCCAGCACATGACCCGAGAAGTCGAAATTCTTCAGGATTTGCAAGTTGCCCAGATCGCGGGCAACATTCCGCCTGCCTTGAAACAGGAGTCCGTTCCAGCTCTGCAAAGGCGTATTGGAAAGATTGAGGCAAGGGTTTTCGGGGAAATGGGGCGCACCGAGCAGCGTGCCCTTCAAGTCATACGTCCAGCGATGTACGGGACAAACGATGTTTCTGGTGTTGCCACTCCCTTTGAGCAGCAGCGACTGCCTGTGGCGGCAGACGTTGGACAGCAGCTCGATACCATCCTTATTGCGCACCAGCATTTTCGCGTTATCCATCCATTCAGGCACATAATAGTCGCCAATGTTTGGCACCATGATCTCATGGCCGACATAGCCCGGTCCCTGGTCGAACAGAATGCGTTTTTCCAGTTCAAGGATTTGAGAGTCGAGATACCAGTCAACCGGCAGTTGCGTTGGAGCCGATTGGCAAACATCAATCAGATCGACCATATGCTACTTTTCACCTTTCAAATAAAGATGGCTGGATTATCAAAACCGGGAACGGCAGTCAAGACAAGGAAGAGAATAAGCATGTCCTCATGTCCTTGCCCTGAAACGCTTATAATCCGACTAAGAAACCTCTTTCGTGAGAAAGTTTCGTGGATTTAATTGACCTGACACCACTTATTGCGTTATTTTTGCCGTTTGTCCGCAATACACCCATTCTGACAGCGTGTTTATCATGACAAAGCCCGCCGATCCCGTCAAATTTTCCCCTCCGGAAGGTTTTGAAGCTGCGCTGGCTGAGCTGGAAAGCATCGTTCTGGAAATGGAAACAGGGCAGATGCCGCTTGAAGAATCCCTCGAGGCTCACAAACGTGGGACGGAATTGCTACAATATTGCCACTCCAAGCTGCAGGATGCGCAGCAACAGGTACGCCTCCTTGAAGCCAGCACGCTGAAAAATTTCTCCCCCTCCGGTATTGATGACCGCTGATTTCCAGGATTGGGCGAGAAGCCACCAGGTACGCATCGAAAATTCTCTGCAGACCCTGCTTCCCGTCACAGACATCGCGCCTGAGCGCTTGCATGAAGCGATGCGCTACACCGTTCTGGGTGGGGGCAAGCGCGTACGGCCTTTGCTCGCTTTTGCGGCCGGCGAGCTGAACAATGCGAATGAGGAGAGGGTAACGATTGCTGCTGTCGCAGTGGAACTCATTCATGCCTATTCACTCGTGCACGATGATTTGCCCTGCATGGATGACGATGTATTGCGTCGGGGAAAACCCACCTGTCATATCGAGTATGGAGAGGCAATCGCGCTACTGACGGGCGACAGCTTGCAGAGCCTCGCTTTTCAGTTGCTGGCCGAATATTCCCTCGCTGACACTCCGAAGATGCAACTCGAAATGATCAGGCGTCTGGCGCAAGCGGCCGGTTCACGCGGCATGGCGGGAGGGCAGGCTGTCGATCTTGCTAGTGTCGGCAGGGCATTAAGTCTCCCCGAACTGGAATTCATGCATATTCACAAGACGGGCGCGCTTATTCGAGCCGCGGTAATGCTGGGTGCCTATTGTGGCAGCAGGTTGGGCGAAGCCCAGTTGGCAGCCCTTGATCATTTTGCCAAATGCATCGGTCTTGCATTTCAGGTTGTCGATGACGTTCTCGACGCCGAGGCAACCACTGCCACCCTCGGCAAGACCGCCGGCAAGGATGCCGAAAACAATAAGCCTACCTATGTGAGTATTCTGGGGAGCAAACGGGCGCGCGAGCTCGCGGAGGAGTTGCGGCGGGAGGCATATGCATCCCTGAAGATGTTTGAGGCAGCCGCGGGACGATTGAGGCAGGTAACTGATTTTATCATTCACCGGGAATTTTGAAGGCCGGCGTGTTTCCCGGAAAAAGGATTTTGTAATTTTCAAGGTTTAAATGCACCCATTGCTCAATACCATTACCGATCCTGCCAAGCTGCGGACACTGGAACGCAAGTTGCTGCCACAGCTTGCAGACGAGTTGCGCCAATTCCTGGTTGAATCGGTAGCCAAGACCGGCGGTCATCTGTCCTCCAATCTGGGCACGGTCGAACTGACCATCGCATTGCACTACGTTTTCAATACACCCTACGACCGCCTGGTTTGGGATGTGGGCCACCAGACCTATGTCCATAAGATTCTGACCGGACGGCGCGAAGGCATGGGCAAATTGCGCATGCGCGGCGGTATCGCCGGCTTTCCGCGCCGGGATGAAAGTGAATATGACGCTTTCGGCACCGCCCACTCCAGCACCTCCATCAGCGCTGCGCTTGGGATGGCAGTAGCATCGCAGCGGGAGGGCAAGAAGCGGTCCGTGGTCGCAGTGATCGGTGATGGCGCGATGAGCGCCGGCATGGCGTTCGAGGCCTTGAATAATGCCGGTGCCATGGATACCAACCTGCTGGTCATTCTGAACGACAACGATATGTCGATTTCCCGGCCAGTGGGAGCGCTCAACAATTATCTGGCGCGGCTCATGTCCGGCCAGTTCTATGCGACCGCGCGCCGCGCCGGCGAGAAAATGCTGGGAGTGGTTCCACATGTGCTGGAACTTGCCAAGCGTGCCGAGGAGCATGTAAAAGGCATGGTGACGCCAAGCACGCTGTTTGAAGAATTCGGTTTCAATTATATCGGGCCTATTGATGGCCATGATCTTGACGTGCTTGTCAGCACGCTCAACAACATCAGGCATCTTCCCGGTCCCCAGTTTCTGCACGTGGTCACCCGTAAAGGAGCGGGATACAAGGCGGCGGAAGACGATCCGATTCTTTATCACGGCGTAACCAGGTTCAATCCCGATGCGGGCATCATTCCCAAAGCTTCAGCCAAACCGTCCTATACCCAGATTTTCGGGGACTGGTTGTGCGATATGGCGGCCTTGGACCAGCGTCTGGTAGGGATCACTCCAGCCATGCGGGAGGGATCTGGTATGGTGAGGTTTTCCCACGAGTATCCCGATCGTTATTTTGACGTGGGTATCGCCGAGCAGCATGCCGTCACCTTTGCAGCCGGCCTCGCGTGCGACGGGCTGAAGCCGGTGGTGGCGATCTATTCGACCTTTCTCCAACGCGCATATGACCAGCTGATTCATGACGTCGCCATTCAGAATCTTCCTGTCGTGTTTGCCATAGACCGTGCCGGACTGGTGGGAGCAGACGGACCTACCCATGCGGGTAGTTTCGATCTGACTTACCTGCGCTGTATTCCGAACATTACCGTAATGGCCCCTGCGGATGAGAACGAGTGCCGCCAGATGCTGTACACCGCTTTTCAGATGAATACACCTGCCGCTGTGCGCTACCCTCGGGGTTCAGGTAGCGGTGGGGCGCCGCAGAAAGAGATGCAGATGCTGCCGATCGGGCGTGGTGAAATACGGCGGGAGGGAGCAAAAATTGCACTGCTCGCGTTCGGCAGCATGCTCCAGCCTTGCCTTGAGGCAGCGGAAGAATTGAATGCGACAGTTGCCAATATGCGTTTTGTCAAACCGCTGGACGATGATCTCATCGCATCGCTGGCAGCCAATCACGAATTGCTCGTTACGGTGGAGGAAAACACTGTCATGGGCGGCGCAGGCAGCGCGGTTCTGGAATCGCTATCTGCACGAGGTCGCGCAGTTCCAGTATTGCAGCTGGGCCTGCCGGACACTTTTCTCGACCAGGGCGACCCCTCTCAGATGTTGAGCGAGTGCGGACTGGATAGGGAAGGTATCGTACGCTCCGTAAGAGCGAGATTCCCGAAGTAAACCGCTCACTTTTGCATTGCATGCCTTTGATATGCAATGTTCTTCCTTGCAACGGTACACAATGAACGAAACGCTCATTGCAGATGTGCAAAGTGTGGCCGATACGCGACGCATTGCCATCGACAAGGCGGGAATCAGGGCAATCCGCCATCCGGTAAGGGTAATGGATAAGGCTCGCGTTGTTCAGCATACAGTTGCCGTGTCCAACATGTATGTAAACCTGCCGCATCACCTCAAAGGCGTGCACATGTCCCGTTTTGTCGAGATGCTGAATGAGCATGATTTGGAGATCTCTGTTGAAACGTTTGAAAAGCTGCTGGTTTCGATGGTGAAGAAGCTCGAGGCGGAATCCGGCGATATCGAAATGCGCTTTCCGTATTTCATCGGTAAAACCGCGCCGGTTTCCGGAATAAAGAGTCTGATGGACTATGATGTTACGTTCATCGGGCAAATCAGAAACGGAGAATACCGCTTCACTTTGAAAGTGGTCGTGCCCGTAACGAGTCTTTGCCCATGCTCCAAACAGGTATCGGACTATGGGGCACACAACCAGCGATCCCATATGTCCATATCAATCCGGATAAATCATTTTGTATGGATAGAAGATCTGATCCGCATCGCGGAAGACCAGGCATCCTGTGAGCTCTATGGATTGCTTAAACGCTCAGATGAAAAGTATGTCACCGAGAAGGCTTACGGTAATCCCAAGTTCGTCGAGGATGCAGTGCGGGATATCGCATCAGTGCTCAATCGTGACGAGCGGATAGATGCTTACACGGTGGAAGCGGAGAATTTCGAGTCCATTCATAATCATTCCGCATATGCACTGATCGAGTGCGACAAATTGAAGAATTGAGCTCCCTCCCGTCTCGATCTGTTTCCTGCGCCCGGCTCCTTGATCCAGTGTCCCCGCTTCGGGGATAAGGTACAGTAATAAGCGCAATCCTACGCTCGATCTGATTTTTCCCAGGGAACCAAAATTGACCTTTTAGCGGCGGAAAGGTATATTATCGCCCTTTCCGGGGTGTAGCGTAGCCTGGTAGCGCGCCTGGTTTGGGACCAGGATGTCGGGAGTTCAAATCTCTCCACCCCGACCATTCATGCTAATTCGAGGCGAAATCCGATTTGAGTGGTGCCCGTAGCTCAACCGGATAGAGCACCAGCCTTCTAAGCTGGGGGTTACAGGTTCGATTCCTGTCGGGCACGCCACAAGCTACCTCTCATCGTAGCCTTGCGGCAGGTTTCGGAATTGTGTATTGCGATTTTCTCGGATGGTGGCTGTAGCTCAGTGGTAGAGTCCCGGATTGTGATTCCGGTTGTCGTGGGTTCGATCCCCATCAGCCACCCCAAAACATCTACCCATCTATTTCATTCAGTGCGAGACTTTGCGCACCGCGAGATCCTCGCTATTTGAACTTACCCTGCGCAGCGTGAAGTAAACGGCATAACCCATATGTCCACCAGTTGTGCACAGCATGACGTACACAATCTTTCAGTTTGAAATCTTTTGTAGTAGAGTTTTAAAAGCGGGTGGGCTATGGGTAAAGTGCGACGAAACAAGGAACTTTATCAGAGTCAGGATTCACCCTTTTTCTGCTTGGGAGTCAAAAGCCTCCTCTCCTATGCTACCTCCCCGTAAATTCACATCATGATTCCTTCACAACTGCCGGGTCTGCTTCTATTGTCAGCAATTTTGCATAACAGGCTTATGTCCGCGGCAGCGCAAGAGGGTCCGTCCTTAGCCGGTACGCCTGGTTTTTACCCGGCTGCCAGCCTGCACGCTTGAGAAGCATATGGATTTGCCGGTAGCAGCCCATAAAACGGTCCTCTGTCCGGGAAATCTCCCGCATATGCTCTTCGTCATACCTGTTTCGGGTCTTGACGTTCCGATTATCAAATTCCCTCCCGAGCGGCAAATTCATATTTATTGAAGTTATGTGAATTAGCGAACAGACAGCATTTTTATTACCGGTAATATTTGGTCCTTAGCCTATTGTGTTGTTCTCGTTCTCGTTTTTGCTCTTTTGCAGGTAGCAGTCGTTAGCAGGGAAGACTTTTCACCTGTTATCCCTAATATTGATGGTAGCGGTCGAAATACTTTGGTAACAGTAGTAAGCCATTATTTGTAGTGAGTGTAGTGAGTCATTATTTCAAATACTCCCGATAAAGCTAAAGCGGAAGCCAAAATGAAGCACAGTGTCGAGCAGAACTCACAGCGTCCAACATTGGAAAGACTGAGGGGGAAACCAGGGGCGTTTGGGCTGTATCAGAGAAAGAACAATCAACTACGGAATGTAACGGCAGCCTCCGCCCACAATTTACATACGTTTTATCGCTAGTATCAAAGCCTGAGTTATTTAACCCATTCAATAAACCAATTACTCACAAATAAAATGGGTTTCTTCCCTCCGTTCACTGATGATCATCTTCAGCGTTACTTTCGCATCATTCAGGAAGGAACAGCAGTTCGTCGCCATTTTGATCTACTAAAATGGCTGCAAGGGGAGGTGCAGCATTATTTGCCCCATGAGATCCTGCTTGCGGCTTGGGGCGATTTCGGCTCGAACAATATTCGATACGACATCATTTCCCCGCTACCCGGTCTCAGAACGGCGCAATTGCAGTTGGACCGGCTTTCTCCATTGCTGAGCGTATCCTACAACCGGTGGATTGAGAGGGGACGCATTCCTTGTGCATCCAGGGTTTGCGAGGCGCAGTTAGGCGTGTCGGAGATTCTTCAGGGGGATGGGGCGGCGCACTGCTCTTTCGGAAGAGCGTTACGCAACATGCGCTCGTCACTGTTCCATGGTATCAGTGATGAGCGCGGACACCATGACTGCCTTTATGTTGTCTTCAGTTCGAAGGATAAGCTTGACGATTCAACATTGATCGCAATGGAAATTCTGCTGCCCTACCTTGATACGGCTTTGCGCCGCGTAACACCCTTGCCGCAGCACTCCTGCAGGCCCTCCCTCCTCACAGATGCGCCGGAGTTCGATATCCGTGGGTTGAGCGAGCGAGAGGCCGAAATAATGACCTGGGTAAGAAAGGGCAAAACAAATGCCGAAATCGGCAGTATCCTGCGCATCAGTTCTTACACTGTCAAAAACCACCTGCACCAGATATTCCGGAAACTCGATGTCTACAACCGGGTGCAAGCCATTTCCAAAATTGAGCAACGTGTTGGTCATGGCTGAGGCAAATCCCACATTTTCCGCTTCAACTGTTACCACGCGCCAGACGAAAGGCCCGCTGGCTAACAATATGCTGAGCGCGGTCGAGTCAGTGCTTGATCCGGCAATACTGACACTTTCGTTATGGCTGATAAGCACCAGTTTTGAAGGCGAGTTGCTCCCGCCTTACTTGATCCTGTCGGTGATCGTATTCTCTATCTCCTTTCCAGGTGCGTCACATCTCCGGTCATCCGTCAAAGTCCTTATCTTCGACGTGCTCTACACCTGGTTCTGGATGGCTTTACTACTGTTTTTTCTCGGTTTTGCCACCGGTTATATCGCACAATTCTCCAGCCAGGTGCTCATCACATGGCTATGGGCTGCGCCCTTAAGTCAAATCGGCGTCCATCTGCTGTTCCGTATCGCTGCACCCTATCTCCTCATGCTCCAGGGTCCGCCACAGCGCGCCATCATCGTTGGCATGAACGAGCAGGGGGCAGCGTTCGCCAGTCGTATCCATGAAACGCGTTATTCCAATATGGAACTGGCCGGTTTTTTTGATGATCGGAATGAGAGCCGACTTCCACACACGCGCCATAATCCCTTGCTCGGAAGACTTCGAGAACTCCCTGAATTTGTCAAGGAGCACCGCATTCAGTTCATTTATCTGTCGTTGCCGATGGCCTCGCAGCCACGCATTCTGCATGTTCTCGACGAGCTGAAGGATACGACTGCTTCAATCTATTTCGTGCCTGACATGTTTATTACTGATCTTATCCAGGCGCGAAGCGGGACGGTGTGCGGTACGCCGGTTATCGCCGTCTGCGAATCCCCCTTTGCGGGTTCCAATGGGATCATTAAGCGGGCCAGCGACATTATCCTCTCGCTGCTGATCCTTCTACTCATATCGCCACTTCTGCTGCTCATCGCGACTGCCATCCGCTTGGATTCGCCAGGCCCCATTATTTTCAAGCAGCGACGCTATGGGCTGGACGGCGAGGAAATTCTCGTTTACAAGTTTCGATCGATGAGCGTCTGCGAAGATGGGAATACCATCCGGCAAGCACAAAGGGATGATTCCCGCATAACCCGCATCGGCGCTTTCCTGCGGAAGAATTCCCTGGACGAATTGCCGCAGTTCATCAATGTATTGCAGGGGCGCATGAGCATTGTCGGTCCCAGGCCTCATGCAGTGGCGCACAACGAGATATATCGCAATCTTATAAAAGGCTACATGATCCGGCACAAGGTAAAGCCGGGAATTACGGGTTGGGCGCAGGTCAATGGCTACCGCGGAGAGACAAGGACTCTGGACAAGATGCAGGCGCGCATCGATCATGATCTCGATTATTTACGCAACTGGTCGTTGCGGCTCGATTTGCACATCATCTGCAAGACTATTCTGGTAGTACTGAAAGATCGGGCTGCATATTAAATGCTTCCCTCCATGCGCCGCAAAGCCTCTCAGCACCCGTTAACACGAATACCACTTCCGCTATCCTCCCGTTAGTCAAGGTGATACTCTTGCAGCCTTCTTTGTATCGGAAAGATAGAGATATCTAAAATGAAAAAAAGATTGCCGTTAAATCTTTCCCTTGGTCGCCGTCGTTGGATCGCAGTAATTGCTCCTTTATTAGGTTTTTTTTTGTTGGATGCGCAACAGGTAATGGCTCAACAGTCGATACCGCATCCCCCTAGGATGGTTCCCGACAAGACTTTCAGTGTGACCGCAGGCACCACGTTTACGTACGACAGCAATGTCTTTCGTTTGTCTTCCCTTGTTGACCCGGTTGCTTTTACCGGCCAACCACGTAGAGCCGATCAGATCATTATCACGTCTGCAACTCTGGGGTTTAATAAAAGATATTCCATGCAACGCTTCGAGGTAACCGGCACCTTGATTGATAATCGTTACATGAACTTTGATTTTCTTGATTTTCTCGGAAAAAATTACAGCGCGGCCTGGTATTGGTATGTAACCCCTTATCTGTATGGCAGATTGACTAGCCGTCACAGTGAAGCGCTTAACAATTTTGCAAACCTCTCCGGTTTTGTGAATGCTACGAACCGCAACCTGCGCACCAATGACAACTATCATTTCGACGGGGTTCTTGAGCTTAACAGGGCTTGGCATCTCATTGGGGGCCTGGACCATAGCGTCATGAAGAACAGCCGCCTGACCATTCAGGATTTTAATAATAAGGTTTCCTCGGTGGAGGGGGGAATACGCTATGTCTCAAGTTCCGGTGGCTCGCTTACTTACAAAGTGAGAAGCGGGCGCGGAGAGTTCATCGATCGACCGGAGCCCCGTGCCGACGTTCTCTTTGATACCCGTTTCGATGAAATGGAGCACGAGCTCCGCATGCGTTGGCCCATCACGGTCAAGACCTCCATAGAGGGACGAGTTGGCTACCTCGATCGTCAGCATGCTCATTTTCCCCAGCGCGACTTCGCCGGCTTCGTGGGCGATCTCAATATAAGTTGGATGCCGACCAGCAAAGTGCAAGTGGTGGGGGGATGGTCCAGACAATTATCCAATTATCAGACTGCACCATTTGCCTTTCAGCATTCTATCTTTGAGCGTTTCTCGAGTAGTTACATTGCCACCAATCGCTTCTCGATTGCCCCGACGTGGCAAATCACGGAAAAGACTGCATTGCGGGTGCGCTATGATTATGTTCTAAGTGATTTTCATGGCGCTGTTATTCCCCTTCCTACAGAGAGTCGGAGCGATCAAATGCATTCCGGTTTGGTTGCTCTTGATTGGCGGCCACTTAACACACTCTATTTAAGCGCCGCTTTTCATCGGGATCATCGCAGTTCCAACCATCGCGGCTTTGATTTTGACAGCACCGCAGGAAGTGTTTCGGCCACGCTTAATTTCTGATGATCAAGCAACCATGTTTCGCTATTATTACTACTGAGGAGTGGGGAGAAGGTGATTTACAATGAGAGTCTGATAGTACGAACGGACTATTGCGGCCAAATACCACCTCGGCTACCGTGGTTGTCAAGTACCTGAATTACACGACCGTATTGATGAGAATCTGTACTGACGGGAAGTTTAAAATACTTGAAACACCGAATTGTTTTAAATTATTTGTCCTATTCTTTAACCGAAAGCCAATGGCTCAACAAATTTGATCATATGAAAATGAATCGTCAGAAATTCATAACGCCACTATTACTCCCGTTGCTTGCTTTAGGATTCGTGGCCTGCGACAAAAAAGAATCACAACAACCGGCCAGTCAGGTAGCGGCCAAAGTAAATTCCGGCGAAATCTCCGTGCATCAGCTCAATTATGTTCTGGCTAGAGCTACGCGCAATAGCGCAAGTTCTCCGGAAAACGCATCCAGAATTCGGCAGGAAGTTCTTGACCGCCTGGTCGATCAGGAGCTTGCGGTAGAACAGGCTATCAATAAAAAACTTGACCGTTCACCGGAGGTTCTCATGGCCCTGGATAACGCTCGTAGAGAGATTCTTGCACGTGCCTATCTCGAGCAGATCACTGCGGCCACCCCAAAGCCAACCGTCGAAGAAGCAGAAACCTACTATTCGGAGCATCCTCAGCTTTTCGCGGAACGCCGCATTTATAACATACAGGAAATTGTCCTTCCTTCATCAGCCGGTATCACGGACGAACTGCGGCAAATGCTCGACTCGGGCAAGCCCATGGAAGACATTGCAAAGTGGCTGAAAGGCAAGGAGATAAAGTTTGCCGCTGGCAGCGCAACACGTTCTGCCGAGCAGATTCCTCTCGAGCTCCTGCCCAAGATACATCCACTGAAACCCGGCCAGGGCTTGCTCATCCAGGGTCCGCAATCGATTACCCTCATGCGCATTGCCGCCGCACAAACAGTGCCGATTACCGAAGCAGCGGCGTTACCGCGTATCCAGCAGTTTCTTGGAAATCAGCGTGCAACAGAAGCTGCGAGGGGGGAAATAAAAGCTCTCAAGGCAAAAGCCAATATCACCTATATGGGCGAATTCGCTGCTCCGGATAAAAATGTATCCGGCGGAGAACATTCCGCTCCGTCAGTCGCCAGTACTACGGATACGAATTCACCGCAAGTCGATAATACCGGCCTTGAAAAGGGTGCGGCTGGTTTGTTGAGATAACGCAATTATCAAGAGGAAGTTCGACAATATGTTCCAAATTTTGGTTCGTACCTTGATCCTTTTATCAATGTTGTCTTCGGCTAAGGCTTTTGCCGAGAGCCCTGACTACCCGCTGGGTCCGGGTGATATCCTGCGCGTTCAGGTTTTTCAAAACCCCGACCTTACTACTGAAACCCGAGTTTCCGAAAGTGGTTCCATCACGTTTCCACTGGTTGGCGCTCTCGAGGTCGGAGGGCTTTCTGTTGCTTCTGCCGAAAATAAGCTTGCAGCCGCCCTTAAAAAGGGTGGTTTCATAAAGCAACCCCAGGTAACCATTGTCCTCCTGCAGATGCGAGGCAATCAGGTGAGTGTGCTTGGCCAGGTCAACCGGCCGGGCCGTTTTCCCTTGGAAACACTCAGCAGGGTGAGTGATATGCTAGCTGCCGCCGGTGGTACTACCGCGCTTGGTGATGACTACGCCATTGTTACCGGTACACGCAACGGACAGGCCTTCCGAAAGGTGATCGATATTCCTGCTCTCTATCTGGACGAAAGATCAGAGGAGGATATCATTCTTGCCGGAGGGGATACGATTTATGTCCATCGCGCGCCGGTTTTTTACATTTATGGGGAGGCGCAACGACCTGGGGCCTATCGTATCGAACGGGGCATGACTGTTATGCAGGCCTTGGCTCAGGGTGGCGGTCCTACTCCCCGAGGTAGCGAATGGTGGCTGCGTCTTCATCGGAGAAACGCGGAAGGAGTCGTAGAGAAGCTTTCACCCGAAATGACCGACGCTGTCCAGCCCAATGACATAATCTATGTGCGTGAAAGCATTTTCTGACGCTGACATAATATGACCTTTCATCAATTCCTGCTTATCCTTCGAGCGCGTCACAAAGTGGTGTTCTTCACTTTGCTGTTTGTCGTTCTAGCGACACTCCTGGTCAGCTTGCTGCTGCCGAAGCAATATACAGCAACTGCCGCAGTAGTGGTGGATATCAAATCCCCTGATCCGGTCGCCGGCATGGTTCTGCCGGCTTTGGCTGCTCCTGCATACATGGCCACCCAGGTCGACATCATTAATAGCGACCGTGTAGCCCGACGTGTTGTGAAAATGCTGCGAATGGATGAGAACCCGCTTATCAAAGAGCAATGGGTCGAGGATGGTGAAAAGGGCGATCTCGTAGCCGGGTTGGCAGACTTGCTTAAACAGAAACTGGACGTTAAACCGTCACGCGAAAGCAACGTCATACAAATAGAGTACACCGGAAACGAACCAAACTTTGCGGCAGCTGTTGCAAACGCCTTCGCTCAGGCATATATCGACGTCAACCTCGATCTGAAAGTTGCTCCCGCTCGCCAATATGCCGAGTGGTTTAAAGATCAGACCCGGGCGATGCGTGACAGACTCGAGAAAGCCAAGGGAGCGCTCTCGGCTTATCAGCAGAATACCGGTCTGGTTGGTACCGATGAACGTCTTGATTATGAAATTGCGAAGCTCAACGATCTTTCTACCCAACTTACCCTCATCCAGGCACAGACATCCGACAGCAGCAGCAAACGGAAAGGGAGAGAGGATCCGGAAACGTTAGCGGAGGTAATCCAGAATCCGCTCGTAAATGGTCTCAAGGCAGACATTGCCCGGCTCGAGGCCAAACTTCAGGAAGCCAGTGTTAACCTCGGAGCAAATCACCCCCAGACGAAGCGCTCTCAGACCGAACTCGCATCGCTAAGGAACAAGTTGGCAGCTGAGATAAGCAAAATACACGGCAGTATTGGTACATCCTATGAGGTGGGGAAGAGAAAAGAAGAAGAATTGCTGGAAGCAATGGAGAAGCAGAAAGAGCGGGTGCTTGAACTCAACAGGCAACGTGACCAGTTGAGTGTTCTTAAGGGCGATGTCGAAGCCGCCCAGCGTGATTTCGAGGGCGTGAGCCAACGCTCGGCTCTAACCCGGCTCGAGAGCCTCTCAGTGCAAACCAACATTGCCACACTAAATCCCGCTACGATACCGATAAGCCACTCCAAGCCCAAGATACTGCTCAATATGTTGATTGCTACTTTTCTTGGCACGCTGCTCGGTGTCGGAGTAGCTTTGATGCTGGAAATCATGAATCGCCGGGTGCGCTCTGCGGATGATTTACTTGAGGTTATGGAGGTACCCGTCCTCGCAGTTCTATCAGGCCCACCTCGAAAACTTCCCAAGCGGATTCCGAAGCTACTCAAAGCGGAATCGAGCTGATATCTCAAACGGAAATTAAGCCATGAATCCTGTCAGCGCAAGTCTACCCACTATTAAACGCAGTCATACCTCAAACCCGCGGGAACCATTCCTGACCGGACGAACCCAAACTGTGGGGAACGGCAGTTCGATTGGAGCGATTCTCATAGGTGCGGGGAGGTTATCCGAAGAAAATATAAGCCGCATATTGGAGGTCCAGGCGGAGCAGGGGCAACGCTTTGGAGAAGTTGCCGTTAACCTCGGTTTTCTTACGGAGGATGATGTACGTTTTGCTCTCTCTCGTCAGTTTAACAATCTCTATCTCCCCGCAGGAGACGAGAGTCTCAGTCATCATTTACTCGCGGCCTACAAGCCATTCAGTCCTGTCGTTGAGCACCTGCGGGGTCTGCGTAGCCAACTTATGCTACGCTGGTTTCATCCTGATGCTGATCAGAACGTGCTTGCCATCGTAAGCCCGGGTGCTGGCGAAGGCCGCAGCTTTATAGCTGCGAATCTGGCCATTATTTTTTCGCAGTTGGGCAAGAGCACCCTCCTTATTGACGCAAATCTTCGTGCCCCTCGTCAACAGGAGTTTTTTAAGACACGTGCCGGAACGGGTTTATCCGGCTTTCTCGCAGGCCGGGGTGGCCTGGATTGTATTATCAGGATTCCATCATTACTCGGGCTTTCCCTATTGCCAGCGGGTGCAGTGCCGCCAAACCCGCAGGAACTGATCGGCCGTCCCGTTTTCTCTAATTTATTGCAATCGCTCGGTGCTGAGTTCGATATTGTTATTTTGGATACACCGGCAGCAGGCGCATATGCAGAAGCGCAAATCATAGCAACCGAAGCTTCCACTGCTTTGATCGTAGTTCGCAAAGACCATACACCGGTATCGCGAGCAGCCGAACTTGCGGGGCGCTTCCAGCAGACAGGTGTTTCAATGGTGGGATCAGTGTTGAATGAATTCTGATAATTAAAGCACTGATATGCACTTGGTAGTACTACGATAACTGAGCGCGACTCTAATTCAATGGAGGGTCCGTAAACGTAAAAACTGCGTCGGAACGCGTGGCGCTGGTATCTATTCGAAGATTGATCTCGAATTCACGAAAAAAGAACGGTTTGGGGTAATCTATTCAAGCAAAATCCCAGCATTAGCGACATCTCTCTAGTGCAAAAGATGCGAAATAATCCGCAAGATGGCTATTAATTCTTCAATTATCTTAACTAAAAAGAACCTGCTTGGGGGATCGCGTGACCCTCTGCTCTTGTGGCTGCCTATCATTATCGGGTTAACCGTACTTTATCTACCTAGCCTGGTTGACCTATTTCGAGGTATCTGGTCTACTGATCAGCAAGCTCATGGCCCGATTGTTCTCAGCATCGCCTGTTGGCTTATTTACCGGAAGTGGCCACTAATGTGGCAACGAAGTGCGAACCAGTCCTCGGCCCCTGCCGGGTGGCTGATCTTTATAATTGGACTAGTGCTCTACGTCATCGGGCGCTCTCAAGAAATCCTATTGCTCGAGATAGGCTCGGTAATCTGGCTGCTTGCCTCTATCCTCTTGCTTGTGTGTGGAACAACTGCGCTCAGGATGCAGTGGTTTCCGCTCTTTTTCATGTTATTCATGATTCCTCTTCCGTCGGCTCTCGTTGATGCCGTGACAATGCCGATGAAAATGGCAGTTTCCTATGTGGCGGAAACTATTCTTTTCTGGTTCAACTATCCTATCGCCCGTACCGGCGTTATCCTGCAAATCGGGCAATACAAGCTACTCGTCGCCGATGCGTGTGCCGGGCTGCACACCCTCTTTACACTCGAAGCACTGGGACTGCTCTACCTTAATCTGATTCGTCACGACTCGTTATTCAGAAATATCGCCTTGGCAATTTTTATTGTTCCGATATCCTTTACCGCCAACGTTATTCGCGTAATGGTATTAACGCTTATCACTTATCATTTTGGGGACGAGGCTGGCCAGGGCTTCTTACACGGATTTGCGGGTATGGTACTTTTCCTTAGTGCCCTGCTTCTGATCATAGGTACCGATTCCCTGCTACAACTGCTGGTCAAGCTGCGGGGTGTTCGGAGTAGCGCGTTAGGCGAAGCATGAAATGAACCCGTTGCTAAGAAATTGCTTGCTTCTAGTGCTTATGCTCTCAGCCTCGGCCTTGGCGCTGAGTATGCGTCCTACTCAAAAAATCGCCGCCTTGGGACCCGCCATCGACTTGGGCACAATAATCCCGAGAGAATTCGGAGATTGGCGGGAAGAGCAGCATAATTTTGTACAAATGGTCGATCCACAGCAGAAAGAGTTGATCGACAGCATTTATACACAAACGTTGAGTCGCACTTACGTGAATTCCAAGGGCTATCGCATTATGCTTGCTATAGCATATGGAGACGATCAGAGAGATTCCATGCAGATCCATTATCCAGAGGTATGTTACCCAGCTCAGGGATTCCTACTGAAAAACAAGGAAAAGGGAGATATTATTACGGAAGGTGGCATTATACCCGTAGTTCGTATCCTTACCAGTCTCGGTCAGCGAGACGAGCCTGTTACGTACTGGACAGTGGTTGGCAACACCGTGTTTCAGGGAGGATTGCAGAAGAAGCTTGCAGAAATGAGGTACGGGTTGAATGGAAAAATACCGGATGGGATGCTCATTCGCATATCTTCCATTGATCCCGATAGTGAAGCTGCATATGAGATACAGGCGAGATTTGCCAATCAGATGTTGGCAGCATTAGCACCTGAGTATCGGTACAAGATAAACGGCAACCTTTAGTTTGTAACAATGAGGCAGGGGACTACACTGATCCAGCATGATTTTCGCGCAATGGAAGCGGAAGCACTTAATATTGAGCGACTCCTTGAGGAAGAAAGCCTCATAGCCGCGGAAAACGACCTCCACAAAATCAGTCAGCAGAGGTATACCGAAAATCGCGAAACGGAATAATCTCGTGAGGAGATTCGATTAGGTAGTTTTGAAGATACCTTGAACGAATAACACATTGGAATTCTCCCGTCTCTTTCTTCTGCTCCCATCAAAACTAGGTCCCTACAAGTTAAAATCGACTTCCTGGGAAGAAGAATCTTTATTCCGGTCCCCGCAAGTTATCTGCCATTTGTGCTGGGCGCTTTCAGATTAAATTGTTCAGTAAATGGCTTAAAAACTTTTACCCGATGAAAGGCCCTATTTCTTGTCAATCTTTAGTCTTATTGGCAGCAATAGATTTGTTCCTCTAAATACTAAATAAGTTAATAAATGAGCATCCAAGTTTCAGTGGTCGTTCCATTGTATAACAAAGAAACCTATGTGCTGAATGCGGTCAAGTCAGCCGTGTCTCAAGGTGATGCGGTAATGGAAGTCCTCGTAGTGGACGACGGTTCCACTGACTCAGGCGCAGAACGCGTGGAAGCATTGAACCACTCGAAGGTACGAGTTATAAGAAAAAAAAATGGGGGAGTTTCATCTGCCAGAAATAGGGGGATTCAAGAAGCTCGCGGGGAATATATTACTTTTCTCGATGCCGATGATATCTATCTCGACGGTTATATAGCAGAAATTGTCGAACTCATCAAAGACTTTCCAAGCACCGAGGTCTACGCAACCAGTTTTTATAAACAGTGGCCAAACGGAAGAAGGGAGCCTGCATATATCCCGATGACTTTCGATAGTGGGAAAGCCCAATTAGTGCAGGATCCATTTACTGCCTGGTCACGCGGTTCCTTCATTCATACAGGGTCATTTTGCGTGCGAAAGGATACTCTCTTTCGAGAAAATATCTATTTCCCCCTGGGCGAGAATATTGGTGAGGATCAGGACGTTATTTTCCGACTAATGGAATCCACCTTGGTCGCCTTCTCTCCCAGGCCGCTTATGTGTTACTCACAGGAAATCGCAAATAGCCTGTACAGTTCCCTACCCGATTATCTCCTCCCTTGCTATGCAAGGCTTGCCCAACGGGCTCGCACGCCCAACTATCCTTCACAGTTAAGATCGGGAGCGTATCGTATGGCGTCAGTAGGGTATCTGAGTGCAGTTCGCATATTGATTACTAAAGCGCGACGCTTCGATGCGGCGAGACTGATTTTTCAGACCCCCTCAATGTACCATTTTACCTATTGGCTTCGCACTCTTATTCGCTTGTGTCTGCCGATCAGACTTATGAAGTTGCAATGGTTGAAGTGGGTATGAGGCGCTGTACACGTTTTGTACACCGAACTTGATTTGAGCTGTTGCTCCTTGAATAACATAGGGAAGGATTCATGCTTTATGTTACTGCTAATGGATTCGGATCCAATATCAAACAGGGATAAAGTGCAAAACTTTGTGTCGCCGCACATACTGGCCTTCGATTCCCACACTCGAGATTTCGAGCAGAGGTTTCACGGCTACGTTCTCGAGCAGAAAGGGTATGTTCAGTGCGGCAGTGATATGGGCACACGTTGGTGCAATCAGAATAGAATCAGCCGAAGATATTGTGAGTTCAGCAGGCATGGGAGATGAGCGCTAAAGCTGCTATCACCCCTCAGAAGGACTTGGCGGTACAAAGCTTCAAGGCTTTTTTTTGGGGTGCCGGCGGTTCCATACTTAAAATCGTTCTCCAGTTCGTAACGCAGGTTATTTTGGCGCGGCTGCTTGGACCAGCAGAATACGGTATTTTTTCTCTTGGTGTGATCGTTGTCGGTCTTACCGCGATCTTTTATGACGTTGGCTTGGCATACAGCCTGATCCAAAAGAAATCGATCTCCGCTGACGACATACGCTTCGTCTGGACATGGCAATGCATTCTCGGATTGTCTGTAGCCACAAGTATTTTTTTTGCAAGTGACTTGATCGCGAATTTCTTTTCTAAGCCAAAAGCTGAGTTTTTATTCCAGTCGCTTTCTCTGGTCATCCTGATAAATTCCCTGACCGCCCTTTCTTTCAACTTGTTAAAAAAGTCCTTGAATTACAAGGTGATACAAATATCCCAACTAATCAGCTATTTTCTAGGCTTTGCCTGTGTCGGTATTCCGTTAGCCTTCGCTGGATATGGACATAATGCTTTGGCTGTTGCATGGCTGATTCAGGCAGCTATGCATTTCACAATTTTATATACAAAAGTGCGACATCCAGTTTCTCTTCGCTTGCAGACGCAGGATGGTAACCACATGCTACGTTATAGTCTTACGGCCTTCGGGACCAATCTCGTGAATTGGATACTGAATGGAGTTGACAAAATATGGGTGGGGAAGATTTATTCTGCTTATATAGTAGGACTTTATACAACAGCATATAATCTGGTCAACACGCCGGCTTTTACAATATTTGTAAATTTGCAAGCAGTCTTCTTCTCGGCAGGCGCCCGCCTCCAGGAGGACCATGAGGCATTGCGCACGATTTTTTTGCGATTACTCTCGCTAATAACCCTGACGGCTTTTCCGTTTTTTATCGTCATCGGGTGGGGAAGTGATTTTATTATAGAGACAGTGTATGGAGTAAAATGGGCTGAGGCCTCTCCATTCCTGGTTCCGTTCGCTTTCGCAACGCCTTTCCTGCTGCTTTGGGGCATATCTACTCCGGTGCTGTGGAATTCCGGGCACACGAAGCTTGAGTTGCGCTTACAGTTGCCCCTGGTGTTTCTATGGCTGGCGGTGCTTTATTTCATAACTGATTTGCCGCCGCTAACACTGGCCATTGCAGCAGCGTCGTTATTTGCCTTTCGGTCGATTGCGATGGCGGCAGCCGCTTTATATGTCCTGAAAATTCCCATATCCTCTTTTCTCAGAGCGATAGCCGCAGGTGTTGTCCTTAGTTTGCTCCTCGGTGTCGTTTCTGCTGCTGTAAAGCCCATCATTGCTGGGCTCGATATCGATGTAGGATTGCAACTCCTCCTTCTGCTGGGGGCAGCGTCTGTTTCATATTTATTGAGTTTGTACTTTCTGGTTCCCAGATTGTTGGCTCAGGATCTGCGGGCCTATCTAATGAGAGAAGGAGAGCGACTCCCGGGGTGGGCCAGGAGCGCATCCAGATTTTTATTGCGGCACCCAAAACCATGACTGCTCAAATTGTATGGGGCACCGCGTATCTTACTACTGCCTTGACTCTAGCTTTGACGTGCGTCGTTGCTCTAGGGTTCTTGCTGCATCTGGGCTCTAGTGTACGTCGTGAATTGCTCCCGCTCACGCTTCTCGCAATACTCGTCGCTACCATGGTTGCGCCCCTTGTGACAGGCCGGGTCATTGACAGAGGTACCTTGATGCTGGGCGATGTAGTTGAGAATGTTTATTCCTCTTTCTGGGTCAATCGTTTGATTACACTCGGTGTGCTTGCCCTGTGCGTTGAACGTATTCTGCGTTTCCTTATTCGGCACGAATGGGCGAGTGTTCGCGGTTGGGGCCTTTTCTGGGCGTTCGTTGTTTTCATTTTATCGAACCAGATTGCGAATGGGATATTCGGCTCTCATCCATTCTTTGATCACAAGTACTTATATGCCTTTCCCGTTTACTTCGGCTTTTTTCTGGTTGCACAGACCCAGGCGGAATTTTGTCTCCGCTTTGCGCGCGACAGTCTTTTATTATTTTTCGTGTGCAGTGTGCTAGGGGCAGTGATAATGCCACAAGCAGTGATTGAAACAGGATATTCCGGATTTTTACCAGGGATACCAGTGCGCTATCATGGACTTGGAACTCATGCCAACGGTATTGGCCCGCTGGCAGTAGCCTTGGTGATTTGCCTCTGGCGTTTTCCCTATCATTCTTGCAAACTAAATCGCTTTTCCTGGTTTCTTGTGTTGATTTCACTGCTTTTATCTCAATCCAAAACCAGCATCATCACTGCCGGAGTTGTAGGAATACTGCTCGCGCTATATAACTATGAGGGCCGTAAGAATTCTTCGCCAAGATCCAGTCTGTTCATAGCTATCACAGGTTCTTTTTGCCTTTTGCTATCGGGTGTTATTGCAATGGTATGGCTGGGTATTGACGCTGGGCAAAAATTCATTGATCAATTGGATGTTCATGATGGGCATAGCGTCGCAACGCTGACAGGCCGAACCTGGATCTGGCTTCTTTCTTGGCAGGAATTTATGGCCAGCCCCATATTCGGTTACGGGCCTTCCATATGGGGTCCCGCCTATCGCGAGAGCGTTGGCATGTTGATCGCACCTCACGCTCATAATCAACTCATGCAATCTTTAAGCAGCGGCGGCCTTGTAGGTGCGTTAGGTTTGTCCTTCTACACCGTCACACTAACGATGTATGCGATCAGGGCGGCCAAACGTTCGAAAGGCATGTCTCTTGCGTTTGTCGCTCTGATGCTTATCAGAAGTATAACCGAAACCCCCTTCAACTCATTAAGTGTTATTCAACTGGAATTTTTTGTCCAGCTTCTGGCCATGGTCGCATGTATCGGCTTTTTGCCAGAGAAAGAAACAGGGCATCTCTCCAGCATTCAGCCAGAAAACAGGAGAAAAGCTGGTACAACGATGCGAACTCAGCGCGGTGGCGCGGACGGCACAACAAGTGCTGCATAATTTGGCAGATAAAGTGTCAAGCCTCTTCCAGCCTTTTTACTGTTTTTAACTTGAATTCGATTTCCAGTTCATCTTTCAGGGTGAAAACAAACCTTGATGACCGGAAGACACCTGTGGTCAGCGTATGTTTGTGCACCTACCGCAGGCCTGACCTATTGATTGCACTTCTGAATAGTTTGGCAAGACAAAGCTTCTCCAAGTCCTTTGAAATAATCGTTGTGGATAACGATCCGGCCGGATTTGCGGCGGAGGTTGTGGAGAAGGCACAAGGACATTATGGAGGATTAAATATCCGCTTTGCGATTGAACCGAGGAAAGGCATTTCATTCGCGCGAAACACGGCAGTATCGCTTGCTTGCGGAGATTTCATTGCATGGATCGACGATGACGAAACCGCTACGGAGAACTGGCTAGCTTCGCTCTACGCGACTTGCGCCGAAAGCGATGCCGACGGGGTATTCGGTCCGGTCATTCCCGTTTTTCCTGAAGGCTCGCGTGCGTGGCCCAGGCGTAGCGGGGTATTCGAGCGCGCTCGATACCCAACTGGAACACAAATAGATGCACGAGAAGCTCGTACAGGTAATGCGCTTGTTAAAGCAGAATGGTTTCGAACTGACGTTCCACCTTTCGACATACGGTTTGCTAACACTGGGGGTGAAGATTACAATTTTTTTGCTCGCATTGAGGCTCGTGGAGCGCGATTTGCGTGGTGTGACGAGGCTGAGGTGTTCGAACTGGTACCACTTGAGCGCCAGCGTGTCTCATGGGTTCTGGAGAGACGCCTTCGAGGAGCGACAAATTATTGGTCTGAGCATCCTGCAACTCGATTGCAACTTACAATTCGAGCAATGGTCGGTGGGGGAATGTTCGCTGTTTTCGGAGTTGCTGGAGTCATCATGGCACCCTTCGGCCTGCATTACGCAATAAAGCTATGGCGGCGTGCGATAGGTGGTTTAGGGCGAATAGTTGCATTAAGCGGAGTCCGTTGGAACGGATATTAGTACGAAAATACGTATCGCACATGAAGAAGACAAAACATTTCATTTAGCCAATTATTATCTGCGCCCCTGTTTAATTGATAGGGACAACTCCCGACGACCACGCCTGGGCGGTACACCCTACATCGTCAGCAACGAAGAGCAACGCTTCCTGGCCCAGAAGCAACTGCGTGAGGTGGAAACACCGGACGCGGTGCTGGTGGTTGACAAAACACGCAGCCAGGACGTGAAGCACATCGTCAACGCCCTGAGCCAGCAACAGCGCGAGGAACACAACCCGCACCGCCAGGTACACCGCCCCGGGAGCTGGTACGACAGTATTGACGAAGGCGGCCGCTTCAAAGTCAAACGCATTCAGGTTAAACCCAAAGCCAGCCTAGGCCTGCAAAAGCACCATCACAGGGTTGAACACTGGATTGTCGTCAAGGACACCGCCGAAATCACCAATGGCGACAAAGCATTCACCCTGACAGAAAACCAGTCCACCTACATCCCACTGGGCGAAGTACATCGTCTAGCCAACCCACCATTCCGTTGGAAATCATCAAGGTGCAGTCGGGTAGGTGCTTAGGCGAAGATACATTGTTAGATTTTCAGGCAACTACGGAAGAGCGAAATGACAAAGAAAGCATTGATTACAGGTGTAACAGGACAGGACGGCGCATATCTTGCGGAATTTCTCCTAAACAAAGGATATGAAGTACATGGAATAAAGAGGCGCAGTTCGCTTTTTAATAGCGCGCGTATCGATCATTTATTTCACGATATGCACGAAAAAGGAGACGCCTTTTATTTACACCATGGTGACATGACAGACTCCTCAAGTCTGACGCACATCATTCAGAAAATACAGCCGGATGAAATATACAACCTCGCAGCACAAAGTCATGTCGCTGTTTCATTTGAAGAGCCGGAGTACACGGCCAACTCCGACGCACTTGGTGCATTACGCGTTCTTGAAGCAATTCGTATTTTGGGATTAACCCAAAAGACGCGTTTTTATCAGGCTTCAACCTCTGAGCTTTACGGATTGGTTCAAGAGATTCCTCAAAAAGAAACCACGCCATTTTACCCCCGCAGCCCTTATGCGGTGGCCAAGCTCTATGCCTACTGGATCACCGTCAACTATCGCGAGGCCTACGGCATCTACGCCTGCAACGGTATCCTGTTCAACCACGAAAGCCCGATCCGAGGTGAAACTTTTGTCACCCGCAAGATAACCCGCGCCTTGGCACGCATCAAACTTGGGCTGCAAGAGTGCTTGTATCTGGGAAATCTAAGTGCTAAGCGAGATTGGGGCCATGCCAAGGATTATGTCGAAATGCAATGGTTGATGCTGCAACAAGATAAACCTGAGGATTTTGTCATCGCCACTGGGGTTCAATACAGTGTGCGTGATTTCGTCAACGCTGCAGCAAAAGAGCTTGGCATGAGCATTACCTGGAAGGGTGATGGTGTTGACGAGAAAGGCTACGACAAAGCCGGTAAGTGTCTCGTTGCAGTTGATCCGCGTTATTTCCGTCCCACCGAAGTTGAAACGTTACTTGGCGATGCTAGCAAAGCAAAAAATAAACTAGCGTGGACACCCAAGATCAGCTTTGATGAGCTCGTTAGCGAGATGGTACGCGAAGATCTTAAAAGCGCTCAGCGTGACGAAATAGTGAAAAAACACGGTTACGCTGCGTTCATCCCAAACGAATAATAGGGGTAATAGGATAAACAAAATGCGAATTCTTCTCTCAGGAATAATAGGGGTAATAGGATGAACAAAATGCGAATTCTTCTAACAGGAGGTGGCGGTATGGTCGGGCGCAATCTGCTCGAACATCCGGACATTGGCGAATTTGAGATGCTCGCTCCGCGCAGCAGTGAACTAGATCTACGGGACTACAAAGCTGTTGAGCGCTATCTGAACACACATCAACCGGACATGGTGATTCACTCCGCCGGTAAAGTCGGCGGCATCCAGGCAAACATGCGCGAGCCTGTAGCTTTCTTACTGGAAAACCTCGACATTGGACGTAACATTGTTTGGGCTTCACGACAAGCGGGGATAAAGCGCCTAATTAACCTGGGTAGCTCCTGCATGTACCCGCGGAACCACAATGAGCCCTTGCGCGAAGAATTAGTACTCAAAGGTGAATTCGAGCCGACAAACGAGGGATATGCTCTCGCAAAAGTCGTTACAGCACGGCTATGCGAATATATAACTCGGGAAAATGCCGATTATCAATACAAGTCATTGATTCCATGCAATATTTACGGCAAGCATGACAAATTCGATCCAGTCCACTCACACCTGATTCCAGCAATCATTTACAAAGTGCATTTAGCCAAACAAAGGGGTGATGAAACCGTGGAAATCTGGGGAGATGGCACTGCACGTCGAGAATTCATGTATGCAGGGGACTTGGCAGATGCACTCGTACAGGCTGTAAAAAGATTTGATTCCATGCCTGCCCTCATGAACATAGGTCTCGGGCATGACTGCTCCATCAATGAGTATTACCAAGCCGCTGCAGATGTAATGAATTATTCAGGTTCATTTGTACACGACTTAAGCAAACCTGTTGGCATGACGCGCAAACTGGTTAGCGTAGAACGCCAACAGGAATGGGGATGGCATGCCAAGCAGAAATTAAAGACTGGTATCAGAGAAACATATCAATTTTTTTTGATGGAGAAATTTCAATGAACTACAAGTTCCCTTTGGCTACTGCAACCTGGGGCCAAGAAGAAATTGACGCAATGCAGCGAGTCATTGCGTCAGGAATGTTTACCATGGGAGCAAACGTTCGAGCATTTGAACGCGATTTCGCTGACTACATAGGCAGCAAATACTGTGTGATGGTGAATTCAGGTTCCTCATCTAACTTGTTGATAGTAGCAGCGTTGTTCTATACCAAGAACCCAAGGCTTAAGCTGAAACGTGAGGATGAGGTCATAGTGCCAGCGGTATCTTGGAGTACCACTTACTACCCTCTTTACCAGTACGGGTTAAAGATTAAATTTGTCGATATTGATCTAAACACACTAAATTTTGATCTTGACCAGCTAGAGTCAGCGGTGACAGATAAAACCCGGATGATTTTTGCTGTAAATCTTCTCGGAAATCCGAATGATTTTGACCGCATCAATCAAATCATAGGTGATCGTGAGATCATGCTTATGGAAGACAACTGTGAATCCATGGGCGCAAAACTAAACGGAAAACACGCAGGAACTTTTGGTGTAATGGGTAGCTTCAGTTCCTTCTTTAGCCACCACATTTCAACAATGGAAGGGGGATTGGTCGTAACTGACGATGAAGAGCTGTACCATATTCTATTGTCATTGCGAGCCCATGGCTGGACCAGAAACTTGCCAAAACACAACCACGTATGCGGTACTAAAAGCGATGACCCGTTCGAGGAGTCATTTCGTTTTGTCCTGCCTGGATACAACGTTCGGCCTCTAGAGTTGGAGGGAGCACTGGGTGTGGAGCAGGTAAGGCGCCTGCCAAATTTAGTAGATGAGAGGCGCAAGAATGGCAAACTGTGGCAAGAAACTTTGGACAAACATCCCGACATAATCATCCAGCAAGAGATTGGAGAGAGTAGCTGGTTTGGTTTCAGTTTGGTGATCCGACCTGGCAGCAGTCTTACGCGCAAACAACTGCTGACTCGACTGAATGATCTCGGTTTTGAGTGTCGACCAATTGTTGCAGGCAACTTCGCAAAAAACGAGGTGGTAAAACTATTTGATTCAGAAACGCACGGAATTTTGCAAAATGCAAATCACATCGATAAGAATGGCCTATTTATTGGGAATCAACACTTTCCTATGCCCGAAGCAATGACGGCGATAGCCGAACTTTGAATCAGGCAAGAAATAGTCAAAATTTGGATTGACACTTTGAGTATTCAGGGGAAAGTGTCTTGATCTTGCCACTGTCGAACTCATTAATTTTCCATCTCAAGGGGGTTTTCCCCCGATTTCACGGACACATCTAAAAAGGCTGATAATGAGTCGGGAGGGTGTGTCATGGATTATAGGGGCGAGAAGCCTGGTGGATCTCACAGTCCGCGACCTATTAATAAGACTCGGATTTGAAATTGTTCTGGTTAAAAAGTATCCTTTTATGTCTTTCTCTGCTGGAACAGTAGCGAAAGAACTCTTTAAGATTTTTCTATCTGGCTATAGATCGCGACTTCCCAGCACTTGTTACTGGAGTAAAAAATTGTCGTTTACGGATACGTATATCAGAGCGAGAAACTATAGGGAAACTTGACAGTTCTTCGCCTGTGATTTAGAAGCAAAAAATAGAGCTTTCTGGCAGGATTTTGTCTTGAGGTTTCAAATGAAGGAAGCGCGATTTACAGAAAGCCCAGTCGTCTAAGGGGCTTAACAAAAATGACCCAGGTAATTATTTTTCAATACCGCCTTCTACACTATAGGCTTGCTTTCTTCAATCTTTTGCGTCAGTCGTGTGCGCTGCGTGGTATTAATCTATGTCTAGTTCACGGGGGAGCGACCCGACGTGAAGCGGTTAAAAAAGATGAGGGATCGTTACCGTGGGCGTATAAAGTCCAAAATCGAGTGTGGGAGCTTGGGGAGCGCGACATCATATGGCAGCCTTTTCCAGCTGCGCTCGGAGACCCGGACTTGGTTATAGTAATGCAGGAGAATCGTATTCTCTCCAATTATCCGTTGCTGCTGCGTCGCAAGTTGGGTGGCCCAAAGGTGGCCTACTGGGGTCACGGAGCAAATTTCCAGAGCAATGCCTCGAGGGGGTTGCGCGAACAATGGAAGCGATTCACACTTACGCGGGTAGATTGGTGGTTCGCATACACAGAATTGAGTGCAAATATTGTTGAGCGAAATGGGTATCCAAGGAACCGTATAACGTGCGTTAACAACGCGATCGATAACGAGGGTTTCAGATCAGACCTAATGGCAGTCACGGATGATTGTGTAGAACGGCTGCGTGCGGACATCGGGGGATCATCAATAGGTTTGTTTTGCGGTTCACTCTATCCGGACAAAAGGCTCGATTTCATGATTGCTGCCGCCGATTATGTGCATGCTGAGCTACCCGATTTCCGCTTGATCGTGATCGGTGACGGGCCAAGTGCAGGGGAGATTCGATCGGCAGTACGATCTCGGCCTTGGATCAAATACCTAGGAGCGCTCAGGGGTCTGGAAAAAGCCCCTTATTTTCGACTGGCAGACGTGATTTTTAATCCCGGTGCTGTTGGCCTACATGTACTGGATGCTTTCTATGCGGGCCTTCCCATGGCGACGACACTAGATGCAAAGCACGGCCCGGAAATTGCCTACCTAAAGGACGGGCATAATGGCATCATTTCTCCGGATAATGTGGAAATTTACAGCCAGAGAGTCATTCGGGTGTTGAAAGACCGTCCCGAACATGCGCGATTACGTTTAGCAGCAACAGAGGGTGCCAGGTTGTACACGCTTAACAACATGGTGGAACGATTCGTAGACGGAATTGAGAGATGTCTGCAATCGCCAGGCCATCGTTAGTATTATCAACCCAGAATCTAGCAAATCTTTTCTTATAACCGCGGGCCTGCGACGGCTCATAAAGGAGGGTATCACTGGCGAAAAAAGAGCTTGTATTTGTCTTCAAGGTTCAAGTTGTTCCCGCCTCACTTTGGAGATTCGATCTGCTCGATGTTCCCTCAACACATTCCCAACCTGATCAGTGTTCGCTTGAGGTGCCGACAACTTTAAAAAAGATTACGAGCAGTATGAGTCCTGCCAGTTATTCCGCCTGTGGAAGCAGGGGAGTGTTGAGGGGAGAAATTCTCTAGAAGCACTGATGTGGTGAGAGCCGGGATGCAATGTCAGATGATGTGTAATATTCGGGATGAGCACTTGTTCAAGACTACTATGCTCAAGATCTCCCGAGGGGAGAAGAATACAAGCAATCAGCCAAATGATCGGGAGCGAACTTTAAACAAGAGTTCTTTTAGGACGATGAACGGTGGAGGTTGAGATGATGAAGGTTCTAAGTGCTTTATTGATGATAAGCTCGATAACCATTCCGTCTGCACTTGAGGCTGCTGCGGAAATCAATCAGCCTATTCCTAAAGAATACTTTGGCTTGCATATTCAGAATACCGGAAAAGCCCCCTACTGGAATCCCAGCGCTGCCAAGACACCTTGGCCTTCCGTCAAATTCGGCTCATGGCGCTTATGGGATGCTTATGTGGGTTGGCCAAGCCTTGAGCCGTCCAAAGGTAAATGGGATTTTGAACTTTTGGACAAGTACGTAGCTTTAGCAGAAAATGCTGGGGTTGAGCTTTTGTTGCCTTTGGGTTTGTCCCCCGCTTGGGCGTCAGCTCGCCCCACTGAACCTTCCAACTATCGTCCGGGTAACGCCGCCGAACCTTCCGATCTTCAGGATTGGCGCACGTATGTACATACCGTTGCTACACGCTACAAGGGGCGAATCAAAAATTACGAGCTTTGGAACGAGGTGAACCTGCCCGGATTCTACTCAGGAAGTAAAGATAAGCTGGTAGAACTGGCACGTGAAGCTTATAGAACACTCAAGGAGGTAGACCCTGATATTGTTTTCGTATCTCCTTCAGTAACTGGAGGTCAACCTGCTTACATCTGGCTAGACGAGTATTTTGCCAAAGGCGGAGCGTCGTATCTGGACGTCGTGGGTAGTCATTTCTATGCACCCACGCATCCCCCTGAAGCCATGCTACCGCTTATTAAGCAGGCACAGGCCGTGATGGCGAAGCATGGCCTTGATCAGAAGCCCCTCTGGAATACGGAAGCAGGCTGGCAGATGGAGAGCAGACAGAAAAAAAAGGTGCCGCTTGGCTTGATAGAGCAAAAATGGAAGAAGCTGGATGATAGGGGGGGCGCGGCCTATGTGGCACGAGCCCTAGTATTGAACTGGGTTAGGGGCGTTTCCCGTTTCTATTGGTATTCCTGGGATAATGTCCATATGGGATTGATAGAACTTGACACTTTTAAGCTGAAGCCTGCTGCTGCCGCTTATGACAGGATGGCTAGGCTACTTGCTGGAGGAATACTGAAAGACTGCAGTCAGAGCAAGTCCATATGGACTTGCTCTATTACTCAAGCGGATGGTAAGCGACTATGGATGGTATGGACAGAAGACGATAACGCGCAGGATTGGCAGGTACCGGGAGAATGGAATATCAATCGGGTCGAAGCCCTTGATGGAGGTACGCTCGAGATAAAGAACAGTTTTGTTCGGATTGGTCCCGACCCTATCTTCTTATCAATAAAAAAGTAGCGATATTCAACATTACGATACCAATTTTGAAAAATTACTCTATAAAATACTTTGTTTGGGCATCTCATTTTCAATCGTACTTTACTGTACTAGGGCCTGTTAACACTTCAAAGTAACTCATTGAACTCAAAGTATTACCCAGAATCCTTTCATCTAAAGAAAAATTTTATAAACAATGACATGTGTAATATGTGTTAACAGACCTTAGATGGTTTACGAGAACTTGCGAATTCGAGAGGTTGCGTTTCTTCGCTGCTTGCTCGGACAATGCCATCTGCTGTACTAAGCTTTCGCACTTTCCTTTTGGAACTATGACAGATTTTAAATATTAGTGTTCGCACTCCTCATTCACCGTGAAGTAAAAGTGAAACATGAATCAAAAAGCTGAACGACTTACTACAACGGTTTTACACACACCGATAGACGTATTGACTTGGGTAACAGCAATTGGACGAATTCAACATTGGGCGGCATTAAGGGAGAGTCGATATGTTTGTATCTGCAATGTTCATTCGGTCGTCACCGCAACACAGGATACTTTCTTCCAAAAAGTTTTATATGCAGCCGATATGGCTACTGCGGATGGTGCCCCTATTGCATGGATGCTGCGTCATCGCGGCTTCCTGCAGCAACAACGCATAAATGGTCCGGATTTAATGTGGCGTTATTGTGAGGAGGCGGCCAGACGTGGCGAATCTATTTACCTTTACGGTAGCTCACCCGAAACGCTGAATGCCTTGCAAGACAGACTAATAAAGACCTTTCCCCGCCTAAAAATAGCAGGGGCCGTATCCCCTCCTTTTCGCCCTCTCACGGACGAGGAGGATCAAGCCGAAGTAGCGCGCATAAATAATTCCGGGGCCGGGACAGTATGGGTTAGCTTAGGTTGTCCAAAGCAGGAAAAATGGATGGCCTCTCACAAGGGGCGGGTTAATGCGGTAATGATAGGCGTTGGTGCAGCCTTTGATTATCATGCTGGAACGATAACTCGTGCACCCTTATGGATGCAAAAGGCTGGTCTTGAGTGGCTCGTCCGTCTGATTCACGAGCCACGTAGACTTTGGAAGCGCTACCTTATTACGAACACCCTCTTTATCTGGTTCACCCTGCATCAACTATTTTTTAAAGAGCGGTAGCGCTTTGAGAAAATTAATCATCTAACGCGCAGCCCTGTGCGTTAACTGCCTTGTTTTGCTGAGTATTGGGACAAACATCTTCCACACTTGCTACACCGTCACCGTCTTCATCCTGAAGGGAGATATCACGGGTATAAGCAGGCTCCCCCGATAGTGGCTCAACGGAAGATGACCAATTTACCAGTTGCCCATCCTTTAAATGAACGAACTTGCCACAGAGGTCCGCTGCTTCATCTTCCTGCGCGCAGGGCACCGTTTCCTTTTGTTTAGAGGAGTTGAGGCGAAGCCAAAGCTGCAACGCGGCTTCCGACCGCCTGACGGGAACTGCTTCTATTTTTCCAATCATCAAAGAGGTTCCTGGCTGGACGCCGCCAAAATCAGCGCGCGCCCCAGATTCGCCCGTAGCGGGATCATTGGCAATAACTGTTTTTGCCGCCCGGAACAAGAATGAATACCGGCGCCAAGCTGGAGTAATTGAGAACGTCTCGGCTGCCGGCATCAGCAGTTCATAAGGCGCAGTTCCCCCCCCACCGCGGAGAACCACTACATTTATGGGTTGATCTGAGCCTGTAGTGGCAGCATCGAAGGTGACACGATACCATTGTTCTCCGATTACAGAAAAATTGGGTGAAGAGAGCGACGCGGGGGCGCTGTTAGCAGTGATTTGCAGGCATGGCCCAAAGCTGCAGCTGAGGATTTGAGTTTGAGGACGAGATGCCGTTTTAGTCCACCACGTCCACCCCTGACTACTACCATTTCCAAAATCTCCGTTCGGGATGATATTGGATCCAATGGAAAGGAAAGCTGCGTAACCCGCCGGTTCAGTGCCTTGAGGTCCCTCCTCCCGGCCTTTTAGTTGCCATTCAGAGACAGTATAACCCCCACTGCCACCAGGCCAGAGCTCACTGATGGCACGGGGAGAGATCAACGTGGAATAATAGTTATTGTGGAATGTGGCAAAGTCGGCTGTATCTCCAATTTCTGATTCCATCACTATACTCGGTCCGCCGACCGTGGGTACGAAGGTATTTGACTCGATCCTGTTTTCAAAAATGTCGCCACTGGAACGTATGCTTGTCGTTCGTTCCTGCAACCAGAGCTGGTAGCGGCGATTTCCAAAGAAGAGATTGTCAGCGACTATGGAGCGACTTGCATTATGGATTTGAAGGCCATACTCTGCATTGGTGACTGTATTTCGCCGTACCTCATGCCCGGTACCCACTTCGTCGAGATAAATTCCAACCGCGTGGTTAGGCCATCCTTCAGGTAGACCGTTTAAGTCCCCTACCACTGTCTCCACCACGTTTCCTATGATAGAGGAGTTATTGCCCCAGTTATTTGTATAAATGCCGCTACAATCATTAAACCGAAGGCAGGAATATCCAAAATAATTATCCTTAATAACAGAATTCAAACCGGCAAAAACACCGTTATTTGCCGAGTTCAGAACCTTGTTGCCTAAAATTTTGCCGTTGGCATTTACGTCTATGGATGCCTTGGCAGGTCCACGTGTCAGTCGCCGCCAGCCATCAGTTCTACGGCCACCGCCTGAGTTGATAATGCTGCTATCCGAAATACTGAATCCCGTAGCTCCCTCCAATGCCCTTATCGCTTCGAGTCCAGTATTGGTAATACTGCTGCTTTCAACAGCACAGGAGCTGGAACGATCAGCTTCAACACCTTGAGAATCGAGCTCAGACAGTACCATGTATTTTAAATTTACTGACCTGGCCCGGTTCAACCGCACGCCCGTTGTCACATGCCGTATCGCCAGTCCAGCGACATCAATATAAGCTTTGGAACTGAAGTCTCCTCCAACCGGAAGGGAGTTGATGGAAACTCGGCCGCCTGGAGCGGAATCATCCGGCATCCATATGTATAAGTCCCCTGTGGAAGAATCAAAGTGCCATTCTCCTGGCGAATCAACCATCCATAATGCCCCCGTTAAAAAGTAGCCGTATCCAGGTTTTATCGAGTATGTAGTCGGCTTATCAAGCGTCAGTTTGCTTCCTGATACAGAAGCAACTCGACGTTCTTCCAATATCCACGGTGCTGTACGGATGGATACGTTAAGTCCGGATGTGAGGCTTCCATCATTCGGTAGTTCGAGGTTTCGTGTATCAAGTGTTGTTTTTCCACCGTCTGAAGCGATGGGGGCATAAGCTGAGTCTGGATTCGTATCTTTCCAGCCAAAATTAGGATGATGTGCCCTGCGGACAGCGGCTCCGTCTACGAACACTTCGTTTACGCCCTCAAACGGTAGCATGCGTCGGACACTCACCTCCCGCAGGTAGATTTTGACCTTTCCCCCCGGCTCTTCAATATCCAGACGAGCTTTGGGAGTCGACGAGGAGGCGCGAAAGGTAAGTTTCATGGTTTGCCATACCCCTGATGCTGTCATGGACTGGTCAGGTGCAAGAGATTCATAGCTTGAGCCAGCGCGGCGAATGGCAAAGCGAAGACGTGTTCCTGCTGGCGCTTTGACGCGCAGGCTCGCAGAATAATTTACCCCTCCTGCAACCGCGAAGCTGCTACTGATTGCAACGCTCGGAGAGGTGCCGGACATGAACGCGAGACAAGGTTCCGATAAGCCGCTGCAGTCCGTATCCAGGCCTATTGAAGCGTCATTGCGGGCGGACCAGATGTTCCACCCGTTGATACCTTCGCTGAAGGCAGTGTTAGCAATATGCTCGACTGGCAGGCGAGCCCGATAGATGTGCCCTGCATGTTGTTTCCACATATGCGGGGGAATCGTTACGGCACCGTCAATAGTAGGACGGACATCGCATTGGCCCGGTCCCGCGGAAATGACAACAGGCGCTGTTGCAGTACCTGAGGACGCGATGCGAAGCGTTTCATTCCAGACAGAACCGCAAGCGAGGTAAACAGTGTCGCCGGGAAGCAGAGACGCGCTGGCAAGTCTACCCAACGTCTGCCAGGGGCCATCCTTTGACGAGCCACTGGCAACAGGCTGTTTGCCAGTCGAAGAATCATCACCGAGCTCGGAATTAATGTAGTATGTAGTTGCGAAAACGGAGGGAAGGAATCCCAGGAAACAGACAAGGAAGGCACCGATTGCCTTGATGTTGAAAGTTGCTCTGGAAGCCGCTACCTTTAAGATTTTAGCTGTCGATTGCGCCCTTGAACGGGTGGTTTCTTGTCCTTTCTCGTAAATTTGCATCTTGCAGTTCTCCCTTTTTGTGATTCAGGCGAAACTGCAGGAGACAGCGCTCTCCCTTCCGAGGAAATATTTTCTACCTGGTAGAGTGAGCCGTACTTCTGGCAGTCTCGCTATCCTGGGGCTTAGCCCTTTAGACCGATGACTTTGCGTCCCACGCTTTCGCATGGTTTGCCTTTTACAAATTCTTCAGATGAGAATTTTAGCTCAGGGAGCAGGAATGAAGAGAACAAATAGAATTGTAAACGTCCTGCTTTTCTTGCTAATGGAGATTAGACTACCTACAATATCGCCTTGAGTATAAAAATATTAGTTTTATCAGTGCCTTATAATTGTTTTATGTAATGTAGTCTCCTCAAGTAAACATCGAATTTTAATCTTTGGAGTTCGCCATAAACGTCTTTGTTGCCGGGTGGAATATAACGATGGAGATGCAGAACTCTGCGCTTCTATCATTACGACGCATGACCTCCATCTATCCGTCTCTTGATCTTCAATCGCTGAACGAGTTGACAGGACCTGGTATCTTTGTCGCCGTCATGCAACTCAGTAATTCCGATCAAAGCGCTTCCTCATTGCGAATGCAAATACATGGCACCGCCACCGAACTTTGTTTTTACGATGGATGCCTTGTCCAGCCGTCGGGAAGATTTAACCCTATGAATGCACGAGATTTATTCTATCACTGGGATGAGGTTGAGGCAAGTGAAGGTCAATTCTGGACAGTTCGAGCCCAACTAGAGGGTCCTCGCCTTGAGGTCCGGAATGACTTTCTCGGCATTGGGCAGGTGTATTTCTGGACAGAGCACGGTCGCTGGTTGCTCAGCAACAGCGTGGAACTTCTTGCCACGATAATCCGGTCTGCAGAACTCGATCCCTTAGGTATGAGTTTGGCCATTTCACTTGGCTGGGTGTCCGGAGATCGGACGCTTCATCGTACAATCAGAGTCTTGCCAGCGGCCGCTCATTGGAAATGGGAAGGAATCAGAAACGATCCCGTAAAGTCATGCGATTATCCTTTGAGCCGTTTGTGGAGCCATCCCCGAGTTTCGCGCTTCGGTTATTCAGAGGCAGTAGAGCTGGCGGCGAAGCTGGCGGGCATCTGTGCTGAGCTATCGAAACACCAGGGGGTTTTGAAATGTCCCCTTACAGGCGGGAGGGATAGTCGGGCTCTTGTCTTGCTGATGATGCATGCAGATATCCCGGCCCAATACTACACAGATGTATTTCCAGGCAGCGAAGCCGATGTGGTTACAGGACAACAAATAGCCCAAAGATTCGGGCTCTCGTATGACCTTATCACGAAAGACGTTGATGATCTCATCTGCGACTGGTCTCGTGCTATGGATCAACTGATACGCCAGAACGACGGGATGGTCAGTCTTTGGCAGATGGTGGATGTCCTGGGGCGATCCGAACCGGAGCGATCACCGTCCATTTTGATTTGGGGTATTGGGGGCGAAATCGGGCGGGCGAACTTTGATCATCCTAAATGGCATTACGGATTGAAGAGCGCCAGGTTCGCTAAACACTTTCTCGCCGACAGACTTTTACAAAAGTCCGAACTGATCAATGATGAGCTGATCACTATAGCGGGCGAATTTCTCAACCAGTGGGTGGAGCAAAAGCTGGATTCCGGATGTCCTGTCGCAGACATTCCCGATCTTTTCTATACGTTCGAGCGCGTGCGCCGCTGGGGGGGGTCTAATGCACGAAAAATACATCCTCGTGTTAATCTGTTTGCACCACTTTGTACCCGTCCCTTTGTAGAAGCGGCCTTCCGACTCACTCCATCATTTCGCTTCTCCGAACCGCTTCATTATCAGTTGATAGGGCTTAATCCAAAACTTCATCGAATTCCATTTTCAACCGAGCCTTGGCGAAATCAGAATCCTAACCTTGCCATGTTCAAAATGATTTGGGAGAAGAAAATACGTCGAGCGCATCCTGCTGACACTTCGTGTATTTCTACGCAAGCAATAATTCTCGAGAAAAAACTTGGCGAAGTACGGAATTTCTGTATGGAGACGAGAAACTCCCATGTTTGGAACTACATTAGACGGCCGCAGTTTGACTCACTTCTGAGTAAAACTACGTCGTCCGAAGCCCGGCAGCGGCACCTTCCTCTTCTGCTACAAGTCTTAACCCTGCTCCGTTATGAACAACTTCTTCGCGGAACTGTGGAGAAGTACGTCGAGTAATTGCTGCTAAAAAATAATCCGCGATGAGCATGGCAGACCAGCGGCAGGCCCTTCAGGTTGAAAATGTTCTGTATCATATGAACTCCACCCGATTGCTTAATAGCGCATTTTTGCGAGTATTTATCAGGAATCTTGAAATCGACGTCAGTATATTGCTTCCAGTAGCGTGTCATCTAAAAGGGTTAATATAAAATAAAAGAAGACATTCTTATTCCTGATTTCCGCTCGCGCAAATCTTATGCAAATAGGATTTTACGCTGCGGGTTTTTTTCTTAATGCCAGAGAGAAAATTTCTTGTTTCGTTTGTCTCCGTGATAAAGGACGCGAAGCATTTCCTATTAATAACTTGGAGTTTCTAAAAATGCCAGCCGGCCTAAAAAGTGTTGTAAATAATTTTTTAATTAAGAGTGGCTACAGCGTTAAGCGCATTAGGGAACACGAATTAAAGTATTTTCTAAGCAGTTACGATAAGAGTCGTGAACTGCCCCTCGGAGCACAATCTTTTCTGAATTCCGAAAATCCACGCTTGCAATCTCTCCGAGCTGCTTATCGTGGTCTACAGTTACCGGTGCTGCAACATACTGTCTGGAGGGAGCAACAACTTGATCGTCAACTCTCTTTGGCTTGGTTTCGCGGCGATAATCTGTACGTCTGGCAGTATCGCCAGCTTAAAAGTGATGCACGTCTTCGCTTTTATCTTGCTGTACTGGATGTCGAGAATAGAGACAAGCTGGGTTTGCTTGAACGGCTGAAGGAAGACGGATTATTTGGATGTTGGACCTTTTCTTTTACGGGGCGCACTGACCTTTTAAGCCGGGATCTTCTGGATTCAGTAAACGAAATAAATTACCTCGATGAGCATCTCCATCTTTCTGAACGCAGCGAATTTAAAGTTCTTGATATAGGGGCTGGCTACGGACGTTTTGCACACAGGATGTGTGAGGCTTTTCCAAACTTGAGTGCGTATGACTGTATAGATGCTGTTCCGGAGTCTACATTCCTTTGTGACTATTATCTCCAATTCAGAGGAATCGGGGATCGCGCCCGTTCTGTCCCATTGACTGAATATCAAACATTGAGTCAACGTTACGATTTGGCAGTCAATATCCATAGCTTTTCCGAATGTTCTTATGTCGCTGTACGCTGGTGGCTGGAGCAGATTCGGAGCCGGGAGATAGAGTGGTTACTGATAGTGCCGAACGACCCCACCGAACTGTTGACCACCGAAGCTGACGGAACGAAGAAAGAATTCCTGTCTGATGTACTTAATTGCGGCTATGAGTTATGGGATCGAAGGCCGGCATACATGAATCCGGATCTTCGTGAATTCATCGGGGTTAATGACCATTTTTTCCTCTTCCGGAGGAAAGTTGCCATCTAGCTAGAGAAAGTCGAAAAGCAGCACTTAACGAGGACTGAGGGGTGAAAGCTGACGGTGCTGGGAGTGGCGAGTGTAGTGTCAAGTAATTCGGACACTGGAATAGGTGGTATTGCTGCCATTTTCCATTCATAGACGGTGGGTGACAGATAGTCCAATTTCGAATGTAATCTGATCCGTTGTAGAAGCTCACGATGTATCCGTGATATCACGCCGAGCTTCGCCAAGGTTTGCATAATCACGTTGCCACACGCGTTCCATTTTCAGGTTCAGAAAGAAACGCTCCATCATGGCATTACCCAGCAGTTGTCCTTGCGGCTCATGCTGCAGCGGATGCTGTGCTGATCGAGCAAGCTCTGGTACTCCAGGCTTGCATACTGGCTGCCCCGCTCGGGATACAACAACAATTCCGGCGCAAGCTTGCGCTGCCAGATTTGACATGCGCAATGCCGCGGCCACCAGTTCGGCAGGCATGGCAAGGGCAATTGCCCAGCCCACGATTTTGCGTGAGAATAGATCCGGACTGCAAGATAAAGTCAGCCTGCTCGTATACGCACGTAGGGGTGAGTAGGCCGCAGGGATTTCATCGAGGGCCCCTCTAAGGACCTGTTCACACAGCGGCTATACGGGAAAATCATTCGCCCAAGGCGGGCGAGATCTCTTGGGAGAAGAAGTCTCGGTGCAGATCGCCAGGCGCAGCGAACTGCACACTTTCAAGGTAATGCCCAAGCGCTGGATCGTCGAGTGTCAACGGCAATTTAAAACTGATACAGTTTTTGGGGATGACGTCAGAACCTGCAGGAGTATTCAGTTTTTTCGGAAGACCCTGAAGTCCGGCAGGTGCAAGAACAATCACTGCTTGTCAAGTTGCAGGATGTAGAGAAGATTTGTGTGCCTGTCGGAAAATTTCCCGAGCGATATAGTTTTGACAGTTCGCTTGATCGCACTAATCACCCTTTGAACCGCCCCTTGCCCAGGTCGATAGTATGCATCCCCGAGCTCCACTTTTATCGTGACGTTATTTTTTTCACAAAATCTGCGAAGACCAGCACGAGAAACTACTGGGTCATAGTAGGTAGGATACGGCGCGTATCCTGGTCGACCGGCGTTTTTGTATCCGAGTATAGCGATAATAAAATATATGAAACCAGTGGGGGGTGATTCGCGTGATAAAGCCTTGAACGGAATCAGGATCAGGTATTCTGATAATTATTATCCCCCCGGTTTCAACCAACGCACGAATGACTCCAATACACCTTCTGCTCCTTGGATATGCTCTAGCACGAAGGAGCTATAAATAACATCAAATTTTCCAGGATCAAGCCTCACTGTTCGTAAATCTCCTACCACTGCTTGATCTAGGTCCTGTCGGATGTTTTTGCGAATATCGAGTGCATGGGGATCAGAATCCACTCCTGTTAAAAAATATCTGATTCCATCGAGGCGTAGTGTCCATCTTTGACCACAACCTGCTTCAAGGATCCAGATCGGATCCTCTGTGGTTACCTGCTGAGCAATGTAATGCTCTATTAACTCTACTTCTCGTTCAAGGCTGGGTGAAAATTCAAGCGCGCTTAAATGATTCATCTTTGACCTTTCTAGTCGCTGTATTTCCTGATAGTGTTACTACATTCGATAAGTATTGTCAGGAGTTGTAGGAGTTGTTAAAGGGCCAAGATCGGCATATGTTCCTCTTAAAAAATCGGAACAATTACATTATAGGACCTTCGAGTCTTTTGCTTAACGTTGCTTCTGGAGCATCTTCCTTTGCATTGCGAATTTATTAAGGACAATAGTTCATCGTGCATTGAAGCGACTAGTAGAGACGTATTACGTTTCCAGAAATTAAGTCGTTTAATAGAAAGCTTCTGCGTCGCCAGTTTTTATATTCTCGTACTATTTCAGTTCATAATGCATTGGAACTCTTCAGGCTTACTCAAATTATGCAGTTTACCGTCGTTTACCTTTATTCGCTATCAGTCGCTTCTTCATAAGCTTCTTTTCTGGAAAAGCAATTCCTTACAGATAAGTGGAGCCGGGAAAGGATCGGGATAGGGAGCATGATCTATTTAGTGGCCGGTGCGCGCCCAAACTTCATGAAGATCGCACCTATTGTGCGTGCTCTTCAAACTCTAGGTGGTCTTATCTTTCGTATCATTCATACTGGTCAGCATTATGACAGGGAAATGAATGATGTATTTTTCGAGGAATTGGGCATTCCAGCACCTGATGTTTTCATGGGAGCGGGCGGTGGCAGTCATTCTCAACAGACGAGCAGGATCATGATCGCATTTGAGGAACTCTGTCTCCGCGAGCGGCCACATATTGTGGTGGTGGTAGGTGATGTGAACTCGACGCTCGCATGTTCGATCGTCGCCAAAAAGCTGGATATTCCGGTCGCTCATGTTGAAGCTGGACTACGCAGTGGCGATATGAGGATGCCCGAGGAAATCAACCGGCTGGTTACGGACAGTATTTCAGATTTCTTTTTTGTCACCGAACCAAGTGGTGTTGCGCATTTAAGGCACGAGGGCAAGGAAGATGCTGCCATTCACTATGTCGGGCATGTAATGGTCGATAATTTGCTCTACCAGGTGGAAAAACTGACCCATGCTGATACCTCTGTATATGAAACAAGCCTATTCAAGACTGCTCATCTGACGAATGAGCGCGGGTACGGGGTGGTTACGTTACACCGGCCGAGTAATGTAGATGATCCTGAAACGTTGGGAGGTATCAGTTCAGCCCTGAATGATATTGCGAGTGAGCTTCCCCTGATTTTTCCCGTGCATCCTCGCACTCGTGTAAACCTGGATAAATTCGACATTCATCTGGGACCAAACGTAACGCTAGTGGGACCGCAGGCCTACATGCCTTTCCTTAATCTGTGGAAAGACGCTACTGTAGTACTCACCGACAGCGGCGGCTTGCAGGAAGAAACTACTGCTCTGGGCGTGCCCTGTATCACGATCCGCGACAACACCGAACGTCCTGTTACAGTGGAAGAGGGCACGAATGTGCTGGCCGGAACGGACCCGCTTCGTATCATTGCAGAGGTACGGAGGGTGCTACGGGGGGAGGGTAAGAAGGGACGCCGGCCACATTTGTGGGATGGCAAGGCGGCACAGCGAATCGTACAAATACTTGCAACGGAGTATGCGCGGGGTGAGCCCTAATACATACTGTTTTTATCCGTTGAGAGCCGGCAGCGCGGATCTCCATAAGCAGATATGGGATATTGTCTATGATTGCTGAGGAAGTTGCAGCAGGGCGTTCCTTGAATAGCATGCTTAACTGGAGGCCTAAAGATTGTTAATAGTTAATTTTTAATCCGGATAGAATCATGATCCTTGTCACCGGTGGCGCAGGCTATATAGGTTCACACACCTGTGTGGAACTGCTGAATGCAGGTCTTGATGTCACCGTATTCGACAATTTTTGTAACAGTCATCCCGAGGCATTAAGACGGGTTGAGCATATCACCGGAAAGAAGCTACGCGTTGTGCAAGGCGACTGCCGTGACCGCTCCTCCGTGACCAAGGCTCTCCAGGAGAGCCAAGCAATCGCTGTCATCCACTTCGCCGGCCTCAAAGCCGTGGGAGAGTCGGTGCAGCAGCCGCTGGCTTACTACGATAATAATGTTGCCGGTACCCTTCGTTTGTTGGAGGCGATGAATGAGTGCGGAGTGAAAACTCTGGTATTCAGTTCTTCCGCCACTGTTTATGGTGAGCCGAAGTGGCTACCGTTAACCGAAGACCATCCGCTCTCTGCCACGAATCCCTACGGGCGGAGCAAACTAGTGATCGAAGAAATCCTGCGCGATCTGTATCGCAGTGATTCTTCCTGGCGTTGCGCCATCCTCAGGTATTTCAATCCTGTTGGAGCGCATTCTAGCGGGCTGATCGGTGAAGACCCCAGAGGAACTCCTGATAATCTCATGCCCTTTGTGGCCCAGGTTGCCATCGGCCGTCGGGAGTATCTGAATGTGTGGGGCAATGACTATCCAACGCCGGATGGAACGGGCGTACGCGACTATATTCACGTCGTGGATTTGGCATCAGGCCATCTCAAAGCCCTCGAAGCCCTGGAGAATCCTGGAGTACGCAATGCAGAAGCCGTTAACAGGCAAGGAGGATGCTTGACGGTAAACCTCGGAACCGGGACGGGCTATAGTGTGCTGGAAATGGTAAGGGCTTTTGAAAAGGCGAGCGGCCATAAGGTACCACACAGAATTGCTTCCCGCCGGCCGGGGGATATCGCCTCATGCTATGCCGATCCCGCGCTCGCATCCGATCTGCTTGGCTGGCGGGCAAAGGAGGGGCTGGAAGAAATGTGCGTTGACACATGGCGCTGGCAGAGCCAGAATCCCGAGGGATATGGAGGCGAGAAATCACACTAAGTGGTTCGATTTCTTTGTCGCCATCAATTCCTTGCTGAGCCGGGATACCTGGTAAACCCGCTCGAGTAGCGGCGATCCGTTTTCGTAAAAACTTTATGCAACCATTAGTTCCCATTGTTCTCTCCGGCGGGTCCGGAACCCGCCTGTGGCCCCTTTCACGCCAGAAATATCCGAAACAGCTCCTGTCTTTTATCGGTGAAGACTCGCTGTTGCAAGCTACCCTCCGCCGCATGGAAGGGCTTGCCAATGTCGAGCTTGGAGCGCCTCTCGTCGTTTGCAACGAGGAGTACCGCTTTGTTATCGCCGAGCAACTGCGGCTCATGGGAACAAAAGGGAATATTCTGCTCGAACCGGTGGGACGTAATACTGCTCCCGCACTTACACTGGCTGCACTCGCCGCCATGCGGGATGGAAGCGATCCAGTTCTGCTGGTGATGCCGGCAGATCATGTGATCGTTGATGTGCCCCGTTTTCAAATGGCCATTCGTGCAGGCATGACACTGGCTGCGGACGGTGCGGTAATAACATTTGGAATCACGCCGGATTCGCCGGAAACAGGCTATGGCTACATTGAAGCCGGCGAGTCACTGGAAACAGGTGGGGCAAGCAGGATAGCGCGCTTTGTTGAAAAACCCGACCGTGCCACCGCGCAAACATATCTCGAAGCCGGTTCTTATTTCTGGAACAGCGGGTTATTCATGATGAAGGCTTCCGTATGGCTTGCTGCCATTGACATCTGTCGCCTCGATATTTCAACTGCTTGTCGTGCCGCCTGGGAGAAAGGCGTAGTCGACGGCGATTTTTTACGTGTCAATAAAGAAGAATTTCTGCACTGTCCGAGCGATTCGATTGATTATGCGGTAATGGAGCGCCTCGCTCACGATGACTCGCTGCCGGCTGGCCTATTCATTCCTCTCTCCGCCGGATGGTCCGATGTAGGGTCGTGGGATTCCTTGTGGCAGGTTTTGCCCAAGGATCATCAAGGCAATGTGTCTCAAGGCGATGTGCTGTTGAATGATTGCCGCAACGTATTGGCCTTGTCCGAGCATCGGCTGGTGGCCTGCGTCGGGATTGAGGATATGGTGGTGATTGAAACCCCTGATGCCATCCTCGTGGCTCACATGAGTAAAACGCAGCATGTAAAGAAAATCGTGGACGATCTCAAGCGCAGGGGCCGACCGGAGAGCGAATTGCACCGAAAGGTATTCCGTCCCTGGGGCTGGTATGACGGAGTCGATTCGGGCGAGCGTTTCCAGGTAAAGCGGATCGTTGTCAAGCCAGGCGCTTCGTTGTCTCTTCAGATGCACCATCATCGCGCCGAGCATTGGATCGTCGTACACGGGACTGCACAGGTAACCCGTGGCGATACGACTTATCTCGTGTCGGAAAATGAGTCCACTTTCATACCGTTGGGCACTCGTCATCGTTTGCAGAACCCTGGCTGCGTTCCATTGGAGATGATAGAGGTTCAGTCCGGTTCATATCTGGGAGAAGATGACATCGTGCGATTCGAGGATGTTTATGGAAGAAAGGAAAGCTGAAGACGCAATCAATTTTCCTGCTAGTCCTATCGGTCTATTGATCATTTTCCCATGGAGTGTAATCTTTCACTATCGAGGCTCGCGGATTGATTTCGCACCTCGGTGTAGCAGGTAGCAAGTACTACCAACAAAAATTACCAGCCTTCTTCTGCATGGTAAAAATAACAGGATGGTTGGCTTTAATTTTCCAAGTACATGATCATTAGGAGGTATAAGATGACAAAATTTTCATTGAAACAAGCTGTTGCAATCGCGGTTCTCGCGGGAGCGAGCGCGGGTGCTTATGCAGATACGGAACAGAGTCTGGGTACGATATCGACCTCTTTCCCTACGACTTTCAGCAGTGTTGTGGCACCTACCACCACTGGTTTTAGCGACATCTTCACGTTTACAGTCGCGGAGCCCAATCTCGGTGTTGGAGCGTCGGTGGTAAACATTCCACTTAACGTTAGTGGATTTACTTTCGATACGGTACTTGCCACTATGTCGCTCGTTTCTGCCGGCGCTGATAACGCCATTGGTGGTGGCGATGATACGGTTCTCCAGTCAGTCGTGCTCCCCTCATCGGGCAACAGTACAGACCATCTTAGTCTGAACTGGGATACCCCGGTTTCCGGAGGATTACACTACCTCAACATTACAGGGGTGACTGGTGGGAGCGAGGGTGGTATATATTCTGGTGCAATTGCTTCCGCTGTACCTGAACCCGAGACATATGCGATGCTTCTGGCTGGTTTGGGGCTCATGGGTGCCGTCGTTCGTCGCCGGGGAATGCGCAAAACCTCATAAGCGAAGATCCGCAGTCCTTCGCTCTTTTACGCGGCCCCCTCGGGGGCCGTTCTCATTTCCTAGCTGGGATGTTCTTTTCATTCCGGCGGATTTCTGAGGTTTTCGTCTGTCTGCTTTCCCTTTTTGAGTAAGGGGTCTTTCTTCCCTCAAAGGAATACTTTAAACGCTTTCCTGGTCTTGGGCGTTTTGCTCGTAACCCGCGTGTAATCGAAACTTCTTTCGATGGTTTAAATGATCGGACGCGGCAGAGAGAAAGTATGGCAGGGGAGCGTGCAGCAAAAAGCAAGATAAAGACCAAGCGCGCTATCCTGTTTATTGGAGGAAACAGGATAGGCTCTTCATCATTAACGGGGGACAAGGGTATTCATTAGACTTGTTTTTACGAAGAACACGTTTAATGGAGGCAATACCGATGTCCCCAATCGATTCTATCCTAGGGATCGATGGCTTGGTGGTGCAAAGCGTAAAGCGCGCCCAGGGCATTCACGTCTGGGCC
>NZ_QAOK01000013.1 GCF_003050865.1 Nitrosospira multiformis
ACCGCTTCTTCTTCATGGCAAACAGCCCTCCTTTCAAGGTCAAGTTTGCCGAAAAACTCACTTTCTGTCTGGTCCTGAATTCCTAAAGCAGATCATGGATTGTAAACCCGTTACTGGATTTTCGTCCGGGAGGGAGAAGACGGAATACGATTCGTGCGTAGTGAGGTGATGAGTTTATGGTAGAGATCAATGCGGCGTACGCTCACCTTATTCTCCTGCATCGCATCCATCAACGCGCACCCTGGTTCGCTTGAATGACGGCAGTTATTGAACTTGCATTTGTCGATGTAGGGACGAAATTCCCTGAATCCCCAGGTGATATCCTCAATGCTCAGATGCTGCAAGCCAAATTGCTGAACTCCGGGAGAATCTATGATCCGGGTATTCCTGTCGAGATGATAAAGCCGCGCATGAGTTGTCGTGTGACGCCCTGCATCGAGTGTGGCGGAAATGTCGGCAGTGGCACGCCCAGCGGCAGGAACAAGCGCATTGATAATGGTGGATTTTCCCATACCGGATTGACCCACTAGTACGCTGAGATGGTTTTCCAGATGGGATAGCAGGGGTTTTATGTCGTTTCTGGCACTGATGGGTAACAAAGCGTAGCCAAGCTCGCGGTAGAGTGAGAGCCTATCCAGCGCAGCGCTGCTAGAGCCTGCCAGGTCTGTCTTGTTGAGTACGATCAGAACATTGAGCCGCTGGCTTTCGGCGGCAACCAGGCAGCGGTTTATCAGTTCCTCGCTGAAGCTTGGGACTGCGGCCACTACAATGATTACCTGAGTCGCATTGGCTGCGATGAGTTTCTCGCGGGAGATATCACTACGGTATAAAAGCGCGCTACGTGGCAAGATCCTTTCGATAACTCCCTGCTCAGGCGCCGTTTGATGGATTTCAACCTGATCGCCGCATGCCGCCCCGCTCTTTTTTCCACGTAACACGCATATGAGCGTCGAGTTATCCGCGGTTTTAACGAGGAAATGTCTGCCGAATGCCGCTACGATTTCTCCATGAAGGGGAGGTGAGGTAACTGATGGGCGGCCTGGCGATCTCAAATTTGAAAAAGCGTGTCAATTTTCGCGGCGCAAATAAAGTCATTCTCCGACAAACCACCGATAGCATGGGTTGTGTATTCCACCAGGCATTTGTTGTAACCTGCAGTAATGTCGGGATGATGGTCCTCACGGTGTGATATCCATGCTATAGCGTTAACGAATGCCATTGTTTGATAGTAGTTCTTGAAACTGAATTCCTTGCGAATCATTTTTCCAAGATAGTTCCAGCCATCGAGCTGCCGCATCAACTGAGTTATTTCCTCCTGTGACAAAGGAGGCATCGCTCCTTCACAAGGCTTGCATTGTTTTGTAGCGAGATCATTGACAGTGGTATTCATTCGCGCTCCTGCTGATCAATATAGAACAGAGTTAATTATGCGCCAGACTTCTCAATCGCGCTATCCTCAGCGCGGCAGGCGGGTGAGAATCATAAAATGTCGAGTGCAGAGGATCCGGCGTAAGTGTCGAGGCATTGTCCTGATAAAGTTTCAGGAGCGCGCGCACGAGATCGGCTGCGGAAGCATTGTGCGCGGCATACTCATCCGCTTCAAACTCGTGTTTGCGCGAGTACAGGCTTGCCAGTGGCTGAAACAGGAAAGTGAACACAGGCATTATCAGGAAAAACAGCAGCAAGGCCATCCCTGTGGAGGGCACTGTCGCAACCGGGACGCCCAATCCCTGGTAAAACCAGTCCTGTTGCATCAGGTAGCCAAGCCCCCAGAGAAACAGCAGACTCATAGCGAATGTCCAGGCAATGCGCTTTATGACATGGTGACGCCTGAAATGCCCTAACTCGTGCGCCAGCACCGCTTCAATTTCCTGTGCATCGAGCCGGGACAGCAGGGTATCGAAGAAGACAATCCTTTTTGTTTTGCCGAATCCTGTGAAATAGGCGTTGCCATGATTGCTGCGGCGCGATCCATCCATCACGAAAAGACCGCTGGACTTGAAGCCGCATTTCCGCATCAGCTCTTCAATCCGCGTCTTCAAAGAAACATCGTCCAGCGGAGTGAATTTGTTGAAGAGAGGAGCGATCCAGGTAGGGAAGATCGCCAGCACCAGCAAGTTGAAGATCACCCATGCCAGCCAGACATAAAACCACCAGTATTCACCCATTTTTTCCATCAACCACAGGACGGCAAGCAGCAGCGGCATGCCCAGCACGATTCCCAGGGTAAACCGCTTTGCCAGATCAAGGAAGAACATGCGCGGATTCATTTTGTTGAAGCCGAACTGCTCTTCTATTACGAAGGTGCGATAGTAACTCAGGGGTACGCCGACTACGCTCGTCAGGAACATGACGCTTGCGATAAGCGCCACCCCGTGCATCAACGGATCGTTCGTCCAATTCGATACAGCGGTATAGAGAGCGTTCAGCCCGCCTCCGAGGGTGAGTATCAACAGCAGCACAACATCGAGCAGGATGCTGACATATCCGAGACGGGTTTTCGCGCAGGTATAGTCGGCTGCTTTCTGGTGCGCCTTCAATGATATCTGTGACGAAAAATCCTGCGGAACCTGATCGCGATGTGAAATGACGTGGTCGATGTGCCGTTTCGCCAGCCATATTCGCGTAAGAGAAGTGACGGTCAGGACGGTAAGAAAAATGATAGTGAAAATAGACATGTGCAAGTGAAAGTTGTACTGCTCCAAATCAGGATTTATGGTTGAAGGATGACTGATCAATAGCGATATGACACAATTACATGTCGAAAATTCAGAGTGATTCAATTATGACACAAGACAATGGCCGTCTCATCTGGATCGATATGGAAATGAGCGGACTCAGCCCGGACAGTGACCGCATACTCGAAATCGCTCTGGTCGTAACGGATTCATGGTTGGATATTCTTGCAGAAGCCCCGGTGCTGGTCTTGTCGCAATCTGAATCGGTGCTCGATGGAATGGATAGCTGGAACAAATCCACGCATGCGAAATCGGGCCTGGTGGCAAAGGTGCAGGCATCCGGGCTGACGGAAACCGAAGTGGAAGCACGTATGATTGCTTTTCTTCAAGAACATATTTCTGCCGGAGTTTCGCCAATGTGCGGCAATTCGATCTGCCAGGATCGGCGTTTTCTGGCACGCTGGATGCCTCGGCTGGAAGCCTATTTCCATTACCGGAACCTCGACGTAAGCACCTTGAAGGAACTGGCAAAGCGCTGGAAACCAGAAATTCTGGGCGGCGTGACAAAACAGTGCAAGCATGAAGCGCTGTCGGATATATACGACTCCATTGCGGAGCTGAAGTATTACCGTGAACATTTCATGCAAGCGGTAGAGCCATGAGCCGGGTCGATATAAAAAACCCGGGATCAGGCCGACTATTTCCGTACCCCATTTTTCAACCTCTCAGGGAAGATTGAGCATGTCGAAAGGTACCTTGTTTACCATTGCTGTCACCCCGAAGATACCGCCCCGGCTGGAACGCCTCGAAGATCTTGCCAACGATCTTTGGTACAGCTGGGATCGAGCCACGCGCTCGCTGTTCTCACGTCTCGATCCGACCTTGTGGGGAGCCGTCGGACATAACCCGAAAGCTTTCCTCAAGCGTGTGGATGAAACACTGCTGCTCAAGGCAGCCGAAGATCAGGTTTTTCTGGCCAATTACAACAGCATAGTGTCCGCTTATGACTACTATCATTCAGAGACGTTGTGGAATGGCATTAATACGAGCCTGAACCCGAGCGACAAAATCGCCTATTTCTGTTTCGAATTCGGTTTTCATGAGAGTTTCCCGATTTATTCGGGAGGACTTGGCATTCTGGCGGGTGATCACTGCAAGGCAGCCAGCGACTTGCGCCTGCCATTGATCGGCATCGGCTTGCTCTACCGTCAGGGATATTTTTTCCAGACGATCGATAACCAGGGGAACCAACAGGTCATTTACGCTGATTCGGATTTTTCGGATTTGCCTGTTGCGCCAGTCCTGCGGCAGGATGGATCTGAAGTACGAATAGAAGTGGAGTTGTTGCAACGCCGGGTAGCGGTAAAGGTTTGGCGGGCAAAAATAGGACATGTAAGCCTGTATCTGCTGGACACGGACCTGCCTGAAAACTCGGTGGGCGATCGCGACATCACGCATCAGCTCTATGGGGGCGACAGAGTGATGCGCATCGAGCAGGAAATCATGCTTGGTGTGGGCGGGATCCGCGCACTACGGGAAATGGGCATCGAGCCGACGATATGGCACATCAACGAAGGCCACGCAGCTTTCATGATGCTGGAGCGCATTCGCGGCCATGTGCAGCAGGGTCTGGATTTTCCCGCAGCACTCGAAGCCGTAGCTGCAAGCACCGTATTTACAACCCATACAGCAGTGCCCGCGGGGCACGATCATTTCAGTGATGACTTGATCAACGCCTATTTTGAGCCGTTCTATCGTGATCTCCATATTACTCGTGAGGACTTTATCGGGCTTGGCCGTGTCCCGGGAAGTGACGATTTCAACATGACCGATCTCGCCATCCGCGCCTCACGCTATCAGAATGGCGTAAGCAAGATCCACGGGAATGTCTCTGCGCGTATCTGCAAGGAGGTGTGGCCGCAGATCGAGCCGGAAGAAAATCCGATGTCATACATCACGAACGGAGTGCATGTTCCCACGTTTCTCGCACAGGAATGGGCCGACCTGTTCGACCGCTACCTGGGATACGAGTGGCGTAATAACATGTGCGAGACGGAATACTGGTCGCGCATCGACACCATTCCTGATCATCTGTTCTGGAGTGTCCGCCAAACTCTGAAATCACAGATGTTCTATGGCATACGCGCGCGCCTCACCACGCAGAATACCCGCAATCATGGTTCTGAAGCACATATTGACCGGCTTCTGCGCTTCACCGATCCTATCAACCCGAACATTCTGACACTGGGCTTTGGTCGGCGCTTTGCCACCTATAAACGCGCGACCCTGCTATTCGAGGATCTCGATTGGCTGCGCAGAATCATGCTCCACCAGGAACGACCGGTGATGATCGTCTTTGCCGGAAAAGCGCATCCTGCGGATGTGCCTGGACAGGATCTGATCCGGAGAGTGAGTGAAGTTGCACGAATGCCCGAATTCGAAGGCCAGGTTCTCCTGGTCGAAGACTATGATCTCCGCCTTGCCCGCCGTCTGGTGGCCGGTGTGGACGTATGGATCAACAGTCCCGTGTATCCGTTGGAGGCGAGCGGAACCTCCGGCATGAAGGCAGGCATCAACGGAACAATCAACCTGAGCGTCCTTGATGGGTGGTGGGGGGAAGGCTATGACGGAAAGAATGGCTGGGCTATCAAGCCGGGGCCCGAGAATATGGATGTAGTGCGTCGCGACAAGGAGGAAAGCAAGGATTTTTATGAAACGCTGCAGGACCATGTGGCTCCCCTTTACTATAACCGCGATAAGCTGGGCTATTCTTCGGGCTGGGTAAAGATGGCCAAGAATTCGATGAAGTCGCTGCTGCCGCGTTACAACGCCACCCGCATGGTGACTGAATACACTACAAAGTTTTACCTGCCGGCAAAAAAGCAGGGTGCGCTTTACGCGGCGGATGACTTCAGCAACGCAAGAAAGATAGCGGCCTGGAAAGCATTCGTAAGAAAAGCGTGGCCAGGCGTTACGATCCGGCGGCTGGTTACGCCCTCTGGCCAGATCAGTTTCGGCGAGGCAGTGGATTTTCGTGTCGCAGTGAGGCTGAACGGGCTACAACCGGAGGATGTAGTGGTCGAACTGATGATCTGTCGTCGATTGAAAAAGACTACGCTATGCTCGTTCAAGCATGTCCGCTTCGAGTTCAGCGGTATCGAGGAAGAATCGGCCGAGCACCTGTTCGAACTGGATCATACGCCCGACTTGTGCGGCAAGCTGGACTACTATATCCGGGTTTATCCGTATCATGCTTTGCTGACCCATCCATTCGAAATGGGGATGATGGTGTGGCTGTAGGTTTCCTCCATCTGCCTTTGTCTTCTCTACCCGCCTCTGTCCGTCGCGGACATGGAGCTTGCGGGCCTATCGTTTCTGGTTGAGCAGCGACAGGTAGATTTTCTGGTAGTCGGCTGCGCTGGCACGCCAGCTGAAATCCTGCGCCATACCGTTTCGCATCAAACGATGCCACACCGGTTTGTCACGATACGCCGCAACAGTCCTCTCCAATGCGTCCAGAAAGGCCTCGGGCGTCAGTTCATGAAATACGAAACCCGTGGCGGTTCCATCAGCCAGGCTCTCCGGGGTGCAGTCAACGACGGTATCGAGCAGGCCGCCTGTCCCATGGACGAGGGGAGGAGTGCCGTAGCACTGGCTGTACATCTGATTCAGGCCGCAGGGTTCGAACCTCGATGGCATCAGGAAGCTGTCAACCCCTGCTTCTATCAGGTGCGCCAGTTTTTCGTCAAAACCGATACGTACCGCCATTTTTCCGGGATGATTTCTTGCCATCCGCATCAGCTCCTGCTCCAGCATCGTTTCGCCACTCCCCAAAATAGCGAGTTGCCCCGGTATGCCAATCAGTTGTGTGACGATCTGCAAAAGCAGATCATAGCCTTTCTGATAAGTGAGGCGACTCACCGCGCCAAACAGCGGAACATCAGGATCGACGGTAAGCCCCAGTTGCTGTTGCAGCACGGTCTTGTTGATGACTTTGCCGGCCAGATCATCCATCGAATAGTTTTGCTCGAGATGGGGATCATGGAGAGGATTCCACTCATCGGAGATGCCGTTCACGATGCCCGTGATGCATTCGTGCCGCAGGGAGAGTAGTCCTTCCATGCCAAAACCGAGAGGCGGCTCCTGAATCTCCCTCGCATAAGTCGGGCTTACAGTGACGATGTGGTCGCAATAGTAGAGTCCAGCCTTGAGGAAAGACATGCCTCCATAGTATTCCACCCCTTCCGGATGGAAGCTGGTCTGAGGCAATCCCAGCTGAGGCACAGTTTCGGGGGAAAATACCCCCTGAAAAGCGAGGTTATGAATCACCATCAGAGACGCTGCCTTCGTTCCCTCATGGAAATGGAGATAGGCAGGCACCAGGCCGCTTTGCCAGTCATTGCAATGAACAACGTTTGGATTCCAGTCCAGAGGGCTGGCATCGCTTGCCAGAATGGCGCCGATTTTTGAGAGAAGACCAAAGCGTATCGCATTATCAGGCCAGTTGTGTCCCTGGGCGTCGGTGTAGGGGCCTCCGTCACGCCAGTAGAGTTCCGGGCAATCAATAATGAACAGGGGAACATTGCCAGAAGTGCCAAATGGCAGTTTTGCCGACAGCAGCGTTGCTGCCGGAAATGAGGATTGAGCGGCAAACTCCGCTATCTTCTGCTTGTTTTTCAATCCGTTGAGCACCTGGGGATAGCCCGGAATGAGTATGCGCACGTCTGCTCCAAGCTCGCTCAAGGCCGTGGGCAAGGCAGCGCTCACCTCACCCAGCCCCCCGGTTTTGTTAAGAGGGTGAATCTCGGGCGTGATGAACAGAACGTCGAGATGCGGATGTGATCGCGCAGGAGTCATGAGTTTTTCCGTTTATTGTTCATTGTCATATGGGAGCCGGAGTTAACTGGGCAGGAGCATAGGCATGACGCTACGTGGCGCTCGCATGCCAAAGTGCGTTATTGATTATTGCCGCGGCATTATTGCGGTTACGGACTCATTCCGGAGGATCAACCTGCCTCCCTTATCCGTCGGTGCTGGTTGCAGGCAGATCAGTATGAACGAAAATGAGCCCGGCAAGCGGGGGCAGGGTGATAACAATTGAATCCGCCTGTTCCATGGAAGGCTGGGCAGTTGTCTGGATACTTCCCATGTTACCGAGATCGCTGCCTCCATAGTAACGAGAATCGCTGTTGAAGATTTCCTGATAGCTCCCGGCTGCAGGCACGCCGATGCGGTAACGGCTGCGTGGCACCGGCGTAAAATTGAGTACCACCAGAGCAAACGAACCGTTCCGTGCAAAACGCAGATAACTGATCACGGAGTTATCCGCATCGTGACAATCCACCCACGAAAAGCCTTCCGGCTCAAAATCACGTTGATGCAATGCAGCAACGGTATTGTACAGTTGGTTGAGGTCACGCACTGCCATCTTTACTCCATGATGCCAGCTATCGGCCAACTGATACCAGTCGAGTTCGCGCGATGAATTCCACTCCCGCCCCTGGGCAAATTCATTCCCCATGAAATTGAGTTTTTTTCCGGGATATGTCATCTGATAGGTAAACAGCAGGCGCAGGTTCGCGAATTGTTGCCATGCATCTCCCGGCATCTTGCCCAAGAGCGAACCTTTGCCGTGAACGACTTCATCATGGGAGAACGGCAGCACGAAATTTTCGCTGTATGCGTACAACTGGCCGAATGTCAACTGGTCGTGATGGAAACGCCGGTAGACCGGATCATTGCGCATATACGCCAGAGTGTCGTTCATCCAGCCCATGTTCCACTTCATGGAAAAACCCAGGCCGCCGAGGTAAGTGGGGCGGGACACACCCGGCCATGCGGTGGATTCCTCGGCAAGTGTCAGCGCGCCCGGGAATTCCTGATGCACCATGATATTCAGTTCCCGCAGAAAATCGATGGCTTCCAGATTCTCCCTGCCACCATATCTGTTCGGCAGCCATTCGCCCGGAAGCCGCGAATAGTCGAGATAGAGCATGGAAGCGACAGCATCGACGCGCAGCCCGTCAAGATGGAATTCCGATAGCCAGTAGTGGGCGCTGGAAAGGAGAAATGATTTCACCTCATTACGCCCGTAGTTGAAAATGTGCGTCCCCCAGTCCTGATGCAGGCCCATGCGGGGATCCTCATGTTCATATAGCGCGCTGCCATCGAATCGGGCCAGGGCGAAAGCATCCTGTGGAAAGTGCGCGGGAACCCAGTCCAGGATTACGCCGATTGCCTGCTGATGACAGGCGTTGATGAAAAATTTCAGATCGTCCGATGTGCCGTACCGGCTGGTTGCGGCAAAATAACCCGTCGTCTGATAACCCCAGGATTCATCCAGGGGATGTTCCGAAATGGGGAGCAACTCGATATGCGTGTACCCCATTTCCCGTACATGCGGGATCAGATGACCGGCAAGCTCGCGGTATGAATAGAAACTTCCATTCGCGTGCCGTTTCCATGACCCGGCATGAACTTCATAAATATTGAGCGGAGTGCTAAGCCAATCCCATCCTGCGCGCTGGGTCATCCACTGCGCATCATTCCACGTCATCTTGCTGTCGGGCGGGGTACGGGCGGCAGTGCCGGGGCGTACTTCATAATGGCGGGCATAAGGATCCGTTTTAAGAAAGATCGCGCCGGTATCACGATTCCGGATTTCATATTTATAAAATGAATCCGTCGGCACACCGGGGATGAACAATTCCCATACTCCACTCTGACCATGGGAGGTCATCGGATGGATACGCCCATCCCAACGGTTAAAGCTTCCCACCACACTGACGCGTTCCGCATTCGGCGCCCAGACGGAAAAACGAACTCCGGCAACCCCTTCCATTTCCACCCGATGAGAGCCGAGCGTCCTATAAGCCTGATGCAAGCGGCCTTCGTTGAACAGATACAGGTCATGTTCCGAAACTTGCGGAGGGAACGCATAGGCGTCATAAGTATCGTACACACGTGCTGGTGCTTCGAAGGAAGCCTCCTCGATGCGTAGCTGATAAGGCCGGCGCGGCGGTATAAGTCCCCACCATTCAAAAATTCCCCCAGGATGGACTCTTGTCATGCTTTCGAAACCGCCGCCTGTATCAATCCAGAGGCTTGCAGCATGAGGATGGAAGGCGCGCACCACCCAATGCTCATGTTCCGCATGGGCGCCAAGGAAGCTGAAAGGATCGTGCAGGCGCCCGGCCAGCAGGGCATGCAGCCGGTGGTCTCCCTTGATGGAGGAACGCTGTATTGTAAGATGCGGTCGCATGTATCGATTATAGCGTGGGATAGCCCGGGATAGCGATGGCGGAACTGCATACGAACAGGACTGATTTACGGGAGCTCGCCGGGATCGCCTGGACACGCCAAAGATCTCGTCAATTACTGAGGTTTTCTTACAGCCACGTAAATAACCCGTGACTGAAGTCTAGGCTTTATTGTGAAATATGGATACTGCCAGCCACATTTCCAACATAAGGCGTATTTACAATCGCCCTTGGCAAGACAGCAGTCCTGCCAATCCGGGCAAGGTTTCGACTTGCATTCAAGTCGGCGTGCGCCCGGAGACCACACGAACACTCCACACGATGCCTGGCGCGTTTACCAATGCCGCCACACTCCGAACACGTCTGGCTGGTATGGGCGGGGTTGACGTATTCGACCGCAATTTCTGCCGCACTGGCCTTGTACTCGACAAAGGTTTGCAATTGGCGGAAAGCCCAACGGTGCAGCGGATTTCGGCGGATGATCTCTTTTTAATGATCAGTACATAAGTAGGAGAGAACATTGTCGTCCTGCTCCAGCATTTCTTCCAGGTGGGCCGCGTTCTCTTCTTTTACGTCGATAAACGCCAGATCATGCTTACCGTTGTAGTGCTGGACCGCATCTCGCCACGAGCCCTCACATGCAAGGGCGAGCGCGTTGACTGCAAACGACCCCCTGTTGGCGAAGATGATTTTGTAGCTTCTGGTTGCTGCCACTTTATTTCTCCTCTTGATTTGGCCTGGTTAATCGGTTGCTGCATGATTCACACTACACAGGAATATTGTTCCTGTTCCCAAGGGGGAAAGAGGGAAAGAGGGATATTTTTTAGGAGTGGAGATGTTCAAAATCCTCACGCTAATAGTTATCCTTGCTCTATAAGGATGTACGGAAAAGCCGTGATCCTGGCTCAGGTACGCTATTAAAAAAATCGCGGGCCGTACGTGCACGGCCAGCGGACTATCAAGCGAACCGGCAATGCTGGAATCCGTCCGCCCCGCACAATAATTTGTTTCGCTATTTTAGCTCGTTCCACAATGACTTTGGCAACCTCAGGCTTTGGCTTGGGTGGGGCGGGCCATAAGAGGAACAGGTGGGGAAGAAACAGCCTGGCGCAAACAAGGCGTCTGCGCTTCCTTCAATTTAGCTGCAGAAAACTGCTGCAACTGCAATAATATAGTGGTAAAAGAGTCGTCCATGCGACAATTCAAGGGAGGTCTGAATGAAATTGCCGGCTGACTTGCGCTCTTATAGCCAGATCACACGTAATTCGATAGCAATGATACTGGCGGGTGGCCGCGGCACCCGGCTGCGGCAACTGACCGACTGGCGGGCAAAACCCGCAGTTCCTTTCGGCGGCAAATTCCGCATCATTGATTTCCCTCTTTCAAATTGCGTGAATTCTGGTATTCGTCGCATTGGTGTCGCAACCCAATACAAGGCGCAAAGCCTGATTAGCCATATCCAGCAAGGATGGGGATTTCTTGACGGACGGTTCCAGGAATTCATCGAACTGTTGCCGGCACAGCAGAGGACTGAAGAAAGCTGGTACCAGGGAACAGCGGATGCCGTATACCAGAATATCGACATCCTGCGGAGTCATAATCCGGGCTATGTACTGATCCTGGGGGGCGATCACGTCTACAAGATGGATTATGCCAAATTGCTGGCCGATCACATTGCGAAATCCGCCGAGATGACTATTGCCTGTATTGATCTTCCTCTGGAGGAGGCGAGCGCTTTCGGAGTCATGAGTGTAATCAAGGACGGAAGGGTGACAGGTTTCAACGAAAAACCTTCAGTTCCCACAGCGGTGCCAAGCCGTCCGGGCTATGCACTTGTCAGCATGGGAATATACGTTTTCAACGCTGAATTTCTTTTCGATCAGTTGATACGTGATCACGACGATCCGAACTCGTCGCATGATTTCGGCAAGGATCTGATCCCGCATCTTGTTCCACGGAGCCGTGTATTCACCCACCGCTTCTCGGACAGTTGCGTGAACATGGTTTCTGGCGTACCGTATTGGCGCGACGTGGGCACAGTCGATGCGTATTGGGAGGCCAATCTCGACCTGGTTCAGGTGACGCCCGATCTGAACCTGTATGATCAGGACTGGCCGATCTGGACGCACCAGGAGCAACTGCCTCCAGCCAAATTTGTCTTTGATAATGATGACCGGCGGGGACAGGCGCTGGATTCCATGGTTTCCGGGGGCTGCATTATCAGCGGAGCAACAGTGCGCCGCTCGCTGCTGTTTTCCAATGTGCAGGTGCGAAGTTACAGCAGCCTTGAAGACTCGGTGATATTGCCGAACGTGGATGTAGGTCGAAACGCCCGGTTGAGGCGGGTAGTGGTCGACAAGAACTGCATCATTCCTCCCGGTCTGGAGGTGGGATTTGATCCGGTGGAAGACAGAAAGCGTTTTTATGTGACGGAAACGGGTGTTACGCTTGTCACTCCGGAAATGCTGGGGCAAAAGATACATTATGTAAGATAATAGAAACGGATCGGATCTGAATAAGGTTGATTAAACAGGTGTACGAGATATGCAACCAGTACAATTAGTCTTGCTGTGGCACATGCATCAGCCGGATTATCGCAATTACGAGACCGGCGAATTCATGCTCCCATGGGTATACCTGCACGCGATCAAGGATTACAGCGATATGGTCGCTCACCTTGAGGCCCACCCCCGTATGAAGGCAGTGGTCAATTTCGTGCCAGTGCTGCTGGATCAGCTCGAGGACTATGCCACCCAGTTTGCTTCCGGAGAGATCCGGGATCCGCTGTTGCGATTGCTGGCCACTCCCAGTTTGGATGACGTTTCCCAGGAAGATCGGTTACATGCCTTCGACAGTTGTTTTCGCAGCAATCATCTGACCATGATGCAGCCGTATCCTGCGTACAAACGCCTGTACGACATCCATGAAATGTTGAGGGAATACGGGGACGGGGAACTGGCCTATCTTTCCGGCCAGTATCTTGCGGATCTGCTGGTCTGGTATCACCTGGCCTGGACGGGTGAAAGCGTGCGGCGAAGCAGTGAGGTCGTGATCCAGTTGATGACCCAGGCGAAGGGTTTCAGCTATGCAGACCGGCTGCAGTTGCTCGATGTGATCGGAGAGGTTGTGCAGGGCTTGATTCCTCGTTATCGCAAACTGGTGGAATCGGGGCAGATCGAGCTTTCCACCACACCGCATTACCATCCGCTCGCACCCTTGCTGATCGATTTTTCATCCGCTCGCGAGAGCATGCCAAGTTCGGCTCTGCCAGCCGAGTCAGTTTATCCGGGAGGGCGAAGCCGTGTTGCATCCCAACTGGTTTCCGCCATTGAAAGCCATGCCGTGCGCTTTGGCGCAAGACCCGAGGGGGTATGGCCTGCGGAAGGAGCCGTATCAGCACCGCTACTTGAGATACTGGGTGAAAAAGGTTGCAAGTGGTCTGCCAGTGGCGAAGGGGTGCTGGCAAACAGTCTGCACCACTCCTATCCGGGCGAGCCTCTGCCGGAGAGGAGCCGCTTTCTTTACCGGCCATATCGGGTTGACGGAAAAGCAGGCGATGTCATTTGCTTCTTCCGGGATGAGAAATTGTCGGACATGATCGGTTTCGAGTATGCCAAGTGGTTTGGCCGGGACGCTGCTGAACATCTGGTACGAGCTCTGGAGGAGATCGGGGGTAGCGCATTGCCGGGAGAGAAACCGGTCGTGAGCGTGATTCTCGACGGTGAGAATGCCTGGGAATACTATCCCTACAATGGATATTATTTCCTCAATGATCTGTATGAAATTCTTGAAAACCACTCTTCCATCCATTCCACGACCTATCGCGACTATATCGCAGCCGAGAAAGAGACGGAAGCAGCGCGCTTGCCGGTTCTGACGGCGGGGAGCTGGGTGTATGGAACCTTCTCCACCTGGATCGGGGATCGGGACAAGAACCGTGCGTGGGATCTGCTGAGCGCGGCCAAGCAAAGCTATGATCTTGTCATGCAAAGCGGACGCCTGACTCCTGACGAAAGAGAGAAAGCGGAGCGGCAGCTTGCATCCTGTGAAAGTTCCGACTGGTTCTGGTGGTTGGGGGACTATAATCCGCCTTATGCGGTATCGAGCTTCGACCAGTTATTTCGCGACAATCTTGCCAATCTTTATGTCCTGCTGAAACTGCCGGTACCCGCCTCTGTCACTGAGCCCATCAGCCATGGGGGAGGGGTGCATGAAACGAGTGGTGCAATGCGGCGTGCCTCCTAAGGAGCCGTCTGAACAAATCCTCTGTAGAGCGCGTTGCTGTCAAAATCGGGATGATCACGAGGCGCGCGACGAAGGTCGTAGCTTGGACTACGATGCCAAGAAGCGCAACGAAGTGGCACTCTAGGGTCGCCCGAGGGACTCGCGAAGCGGGATCGAGCAGCGTCGAGTGCCACGACTGCGGTCCAGCTTGCCCCGTGAGTGCACAGCATCCCGCTTCGAGGTCGCATCTTCCTTCGGAAGACACTGCTCCTCTCTCCGCGGTCGCCGGCCGATTTTGCTGGAACCCCTATGGGACGGGGCCTTGCCGGCCATCTGCTTTGTCAGGCTCCTAGCGAAGGGGATCAACCATTCGCGTCGTCGCCTTTCGCGCATCTCATCCTGCAAAGCCACCGTCGCGCCTACGAGGGATTTGTTCAGGCGGCTCCCTAAGCCCTGCTTTTATTCCTTGTTTCTATTCCTGCTGTAAAGCAAAACGGGGGAAGCCATGTACCCGTAGCCACTTGGACAAAGTGCGCTCCGACATATTCGCGCTCATCCGCTTGATCGAACCGCAGACTCTTTCGAGTCCGACACAGCCCAGTGACAGAGCAGGTGACGCCACAGGGCCTTAAACCCATGATTGCAGTATGGTTCGGAGTCATGGGGCTATAGTGATGTTCATAAAATTTCTGGTAAAATTGCGGATTCTCCAAGAGCTCAGCAAGGATCTGTCATGACTTATGTGGTAACTGAAAGTTGTATCAAATGCAAATACACGGATTGCGTGGACGTGTGTCCAGTGGATTGCTTTCGGGAGGGGCCCAATTTTCTGGTGATTGATCCTGACGAGTGCATCGACTGCACTTTGTGTGTGGCTGAGTGTCCGGTAGAGGCTATTTACTCTGAGGACGATGTACCGGGAACTCAGCAACATTTCATCGCACTCAATGCTGAATTATCCAAATCTTGGAAACCTATCATCGAGAAAAAGGATGCCCCGCCTGATGCCGACGATTGGGCAAAAGTGACGGAAAAGCTGGAAAAGCTGGAACGCTGATTCAATAGCGGTAGCTTGCCGCGGCATGCCTGCCATTCCTCATTCTCTAAAAATTCCTTTCCCCGAAGTTGTTGTAAGCCGTATCGCCGGATTGGAAGCCGGCGATACGGTTGTGACTCCCAACACCCGGCTCGCCATCACCCTCAGGCGCGAGTTCGATCGAATCCAGGCAGCGCAAGGAATTTCTGCCTGGGCTTCAGCCGACATTCTGCCAGTTTCCGCATTTATCGAGCGCATCTACGAAGATGCGCTTTATTCCACTCATGCGTCTCATCTACCCCAGCTGCTTACATCTGCACAGGAGCAGCTCTTGTGGGAAGAGGCTGTCGCCCGAGCGGCGGGTGCTCCCGTCTTGCTCTCCGTGGCAGAAACCGCACGGTTGGCGCGAGAGGCGTGGGTGCTGGCCCATGAGTGGCAGTTGATCCCCCGGCTCGGGAAATTCGTGCTGAACGAAGATTGCAGGGCATTCAGCGCTTGGTCGCGCCGCTATGAAAATGTCACCCGCAAGGCTCGCCAGATCGACCATGCACGTCTTTGCACGCTTGTAACCGGCTTGTGCGGTTCCCCTGGCATCGCAATACCGCAACGCCTGATTTGTTATGGTTTCGACAGCGTCACGCCGCAGTGGACTGCGCTGCTGGCAAAGCTTGAGGAAGCGGGTTGTGAGGTCGATGAGGTGAGAGAAACCGCTCCGCCTGTGCAGCGGTTCGAAATGCCGTACTTCGCAAATCGGACTGTGCATCGGGTGGAATGCGACGTCAGCAATGATGAGATTTATCGCGCCGCGGTGTGGGCGCGGGCCCGAATCGAGAGGGATAGCACCGCTCGCATCGGCATAGTGGTTCCACAGCTTTCCGAGTATCGGAGCAGCCTCGTACGGATTTTCAACTCCGTGATGGAACCGGATGTCCGTCAAGCCCTTCCCGGCACACCGCGGCACATGCCATTCAACATATCCCTGGGTGTTGCGCTGAGTTCGTATCCGCTCGTACATGCTGCATTCCTTGTGCTTGAGCTCATCCAGGGAGAAATCGAGTTCGAGCGTGCAAGCCTCTTGTTACGATCCCCCTTCCTGGCCGGGGCGGAAGCCGAAATGCTTCCTCGTGCGCAGCTTGATGCAAAACTACGCAAGCATGTCGAGCCTGTGATCACACTCGCCCGCCTGCTTGGACTGGTAAAGCGTGAAAACAACGCAAACTGTCCGGTCCTGGCGAGGCTGTTGTCGGTCTGCGAAAAGTTCTGCAAAAAAATGTCGACGGACAAGCAGCGTCCTTCCGCCCTGGCGAGAGCAATTTCCGATATCCTGCGGCTTGTCGGATTTCCGGGTGAAAGAACTCCTGACTCTTCAGAGTACCAGACGCTCAAAAAATGGCAGAACGTCCTATCGGGTTTCGCCCTTCTTGATAACGTTACGACCGGCATGAGCTATCGCCAGGCCGTCTCATATCTGCGCGGGATGGCTGCTGATATCTTGTTTCAGCCAGAGACGCCGGATGTTCCCATCCAGATACTCGGCGTCTTTGAAGCTGCCGGAATGATGTTCGATCATCTCTGGGTAATGGGATTGTCAGATGAGGCGTGGCCGCTGCAACCGCGCCCGAATCCGTTCCTGCCGATCGAACTGCAGCGCGCTGAAAGGCTGCCCCTGAGCTCGCCGGCAACCACTCTCGAACTTGTGTCCCGCTTTACCGATGGATGGCTGGCCGCATCCCAGGAAGTTATTCTGAGCCACGCCCGGCATAGCGGGAGCAGCGATACGCGCGAGCTGGCGCCAAGCCCGTTGATCGCACATATTGCTGCCAGCGACATCGAGCTTCCGAACCTGCTTCCTTATGTGAAACATCGCGATCTGATCCATCAGGGACGCCGCCTTGAGCGAATAAAGGATGATCCGGCGCCCAGGATAGTCCATGGCAAAGGAGGAGATGGCAGGGCCCGCGGCGGCGTGGCGGTGATAAAAGACCAGGCCGCCTGTCCATTTCGCGCGTTGGCGCTACATCGTCTGAGTGCGGAAAGCTTGAAGACGCCTCATTCTGGACTGGATGCGGCAGAGCGCGGCACGCTGGTTCACGAGATGCTTGCCCAGGTATGGAGGCGGATCAGGGATAAAAGCACGCTGGACGCCTTGGCTGAGGACGAGTTGAAAACGCTGCTGACCAGCGCTGCGGGAGAGGTCATTGCACGCATGAGCGTCAGGCATCCGTACACCTTGTCAGAACGTCTTGTCCGGATAGAGCAGCGGCGGCTGATAAGATTGGCCCGGGAATGGCTCGAGGAAGAGAGGAAGCGAAGCGATTTCACTGTAGTTTCTACCGAAGCCAGAAGGAGCATCGAAATCGCTGGACTCGCCTTGAGCACCCGGCTGGACCGCGTGGATGAGCTCGCCGACGGTCGCCGGATTGTCATCGACTACAAAACACGGGCGCCTTCCGTTAACGCGATGCTGGGCGAGCGCCCGGACGAGCCTCAACTGCCGCTCTATCTTGTGGCCGCTGAGGCGGATGCTGCCGCCATTGCCTTTGCACAAGTCAGAAGCGGGGAAATGCGGTATACCGCACTTGCGCGCGACAATGATCTTTTGCCGGGCGTAAAGGGGTTTGCGGAATCACGCCATATCGATCGATATGACTCGTGGGAAGCACTCGTCGCAGCGTGGTTTGATGCTCTTGCAAGCGTCGCTGCCGATTTTTCCAGCGGTCATTCACAAGTCGACCCCAAGAAATATCCACAGACCTGCCGCACATGCGATGTTCGTCCCTTGTGCCGTATTTACGAGCGCGCAGCCATGGATTTCACCGAGCAAGGGGGGGAAGAATGAGTAATGCGCTCTCACTGCAGCAGAATGCATCGAGTGTTCCGCCGGATGAGGCGGAACGGCGCCAGGCTCTCGATCCTGCGTGCTCATTCATTGTGCAAGCCCCGGCCGGATCCGGTAAAACCGGGCTTCTGATTCAACGCTATCTCAAACTGCTGGCTTGCGTCGAAGAACCTGAGGAGGTGGTGGCGATCACGTTCACGCGCAAAGCGGCTGCCGAGATGCGCCAGCGGCTGGTGGCCGCGCTGGCCTCCGCCCAGAAGGCGACTCATTCATCCGGAGCCCAGGAAACCGGGCAGGAAAGCGAACATGAAAAAATGACCCGGACACTGGCTCATGCGGTGCTGCAGCGGGATGCGGAGGCGCGGTGGCACCTTGCTGCTCATCCTGCGCGGCTGCGCATTCAAACATTCGATTCGCTGTGTGCATCCCTTACACGCCAGATGCCAGTGCTCTCCGGATTCGGGGGGCAGCCGGAAACGGTGGATGATGCATCCGATCTATATCTCGAGGCGGCACGCGCCACCCTTGATCTGCTCGATGAGGGCGATGCGATTGCTGGCGATGTTGAGTGCTTGCTGGAGCATCTCGATAACGATATCGGCCGTATAGAAAAACTTCTGGTAGAAATGTTGGCCCTCCGGGACCACTGGTTGCGGCATATTCATGTCAGAGAGCGGCATGAGCTGGAAGCGGTATTAAAGAACGCTCGCCGGCAGGCATTGCGGCGCTTGCATACATTGTGGACATCCCATCCTCTTGCCATGCAGGACGAATTGGTCGCGCTGACAAGATATGCCGGCAGCAACCTGGCGAGCGCCGGGGGCGTGTCAGTTGAATACGAACGGCTCAGTGTGCTCGACACCCTGCCGGGTTGTGAGGAGCAGGATGTTTCCTGCTGGTGCGCCATTTCGGAACTGCTCCTCACCAAAGGAGGAGACTGGCGCAAGCAGCATACCGTCAGGGAAGGTTTTCCACCCGGCGCACTTGGTGCCAAAGCTGAAAAAGAGATTGCAAAATCCTGGAAAGACCGGGCATTACAGCTGATTTCCCGGTTGGCCGCAAATGATGATGATTCGCTTCGCCAGTCGCTGTGCGACATTCGCCTGCTGCCGCCACCTGCTTACACCGAGGGACAGTGGAAAATACTCGGCTCGATTATCCGGCTGCTGCCCTATGCTGTTGCACAGCTGAAGCTCGCATTTCAGCGGCATGATAAGGTGGATTTTAGCGAAGTGGCGCAGGCAGCATTGCGCGCCTTGGGTGATCCCGAGGCGCCGACAGATCTTGCGCTCGCGCTCGATTATCGCATTCGGCATTTATTGATAGATGAGTTTCAGGATACTTCGATCAGCCAGTATGATCTGGTTACAAAACTGACGACAGGATGGGAGCCGGGAGACGGACGCAGTATGTTCGTGGTGGGCGACCCGATGCAGTCCATCTATCGCTTCCGCCAGGCTGAAGTCGGGCTGTTCCTGCGTGCTCGCGCTACCGGATTTGGAAACGTGACACTCAGTCCGGTTTCGCTCTCCGCCAATTTCCGGTCGCAGCGCGGTATCGTGGACTGGGTCAACGCGACGTTCGCAATTGTCATGCCGCAGCACGAGAATATTTCAACGGGTTCGGTACGCTACTCGCCCTCGGTTGCCGTGCGCACCGCATTGCCGGATGCTGCTGTCAGTGTGCATCCATTCTTCAACGATGATCATGGAGCCGAGGGAGCGAAAGTGGTGGAGATTGTCACGCGCGTGCAGCGTGATGAGGATTGCTCTACGACTGCCATTCTGGTTCGAAATCGCAGCCATCTGGCGGAAATCCTGCCTCGGCTCAAAAAAGCCGGATTACGTTTCCGCGCGATCGAAATCGAAGGGCTGGGCCGGCAGCCCGTAGTGCAGGATCTATTGGTCCTCACCCGTGCGCTGATGCACCCGGCGGACCGACTGGCATGGCTTGCGCTGTTGAGAGCTCCGTGGTGCGGCCTTACGCTGGCAGACCTCCACGCTCTTGTATCGGCTGCTCCTCGTCAATCTGACGAGGCGAGTGTCTCCGACATTGCGCAAGAGAGGGAGGAAAACGCCGGGATCGGTCCCGGTACCGCATGGGAGTGGCTTCAGGATGCGAATCGCATCGCTTCGATATCGGCCGACGGCTATGAACGGCTGCTGCGGCTGCGCGATGTATTGAAGGCGTGCATGGCCAACCGGAACCGGCAATCCCTGCGGGCAGCGGTTGAAGCTGCCTGGCTGGCGCTGGGGGGGCCGGCGTGCGTCGAAGATGAGACAGGACTGGAAGACGCTTCAGCCTACCTTGATTATCTTGAATCGCATGAGGAAGCGGGAAGCATTCGCAGTCTCGCGGCATTGGAGGAAGGACTAGCAGGCCTTTCCGCCTTGCCCGATGCGAAAGCGGACGATAGCCTGCAAATCATGACCATCCACAAGGCCAAGGGACTGGAGTTCGACTGCGTGATTGTACCCGGCTTGGGCCGCTTGTCGCGCAGTGATGACAAGAAGCTTTTCATGTGGATGGAGCATTTGCGCGACGAATGGCCGGAAACGGAAGAGGAGGAGGAAAGCAGGGGGAGGAATGATCTGTTGCTCGCACCCATCCAGGAAACCGGTTCCGGGAGCGATCCAATCTATTCGTGGATCGAAAAGCTCGATGACGAGAAGGAATGCCTGGAGGATGGACGGTTGCTCTACGTAGCTGCAACACGCGCCAGAAAGCGTCTGCATCTTCTCGGCAGTACTGGCGTTATCAGCGGCAATGAAGGCGGGATTGAACTCAAACCTCCGCCCGCCAGGACTTTGCTGAGCAAAATCTGGCCTGTGGTCGAATCCTTTTATATGGAGGCCGCAGCAAAAGCAGCTTTTTCAGACCCCCCGTCACGCGGCGACAATAAAGAGCAGGAGGCAAGAGACAAACCCATGATCGACCAGTCGCTTCGCCGTCTGATATCCCGCTGGGAGCTTCCGCCCGCCCCGCGCGCCCTACAGTGGAAGGCAGGCCAGCCTCCTTTGCCCATCCGGGGGGAAGTCGAATATTCCTGGGCTGGCGAGACAGCCCGGCTTGTCGGCAATATAGTCCACAAATGGCTGGAACGCATTGCAGAGGACGGGCTGGCTGACTGGAACGCCCCTCGAATCACGGAGCTGCGGGATATCTTCCGGCGCCAATTGATTGCATGCGGCGCTATCAGCACGGGTAAGGATGATTCTGATGATGCCGTAAAAAGAGTGATGGCAGCGCTTACTCACGCGGTGAGCGAGCCGCGCGGGCGCTGGCTGCTGGAATCGCAGCAGGAGGCGCGCAGCGAGTTACACATGACCGGTAACATTGCGGGCCAATACATGGATTTCGTGATAGATCGTACTTTTCGCGATGCGGAGGGTCAGCGATGGGTCGTTGACTACAAGACAAGCAGCCATGAAGGCGCTGATGTGGAGGGCTTTCTCGATCGCGAGCAGGAGCGCTATCGCGATCAGCTGGATCGTTACGCTGCACTCATGCAGGCAGCGGAAGGACAGCCGGTAAGGCGAGGACTGTATTTTCCCCTGCTCAAGGGATGGCGGGAATGGGGTGACGAGACTTGAAGGATGAAAGTAGAACCAACCGTACATTTATTTGCCGAGGTATTCCTGATACGTCCCGAACTATTGGCTATCCCGACAACCCCTACGACACGACCAGTAGGAAGTAAACCATTGGATTTTTATATGCAGGTGAATTTATGCGCTTTCTGATATATGCATTCGGTTTTTTTGCACTAGCGGGATGTGTGACAACCTCGGTAGCTCCTCCGACCGCTGAGCCGCGCCCGGAGATCGAAGGGGGGATCGAAAGAAAGATCGAAGGGAAGATTGAGGGGAAGATCGAAGGGGAGACCAAAGGGGAGATCGAAAATTTCATCGGCGAAATGGTCGAAAGACACGGCTTTGTCCAGGTTGAACTGGAGGACATTCTTGGGCAGGCTCAGTATCAGGAGGGAATCATCAAAGCGATTTCGCAGCCTGCTACAGCAAGGCCTTGGTATGCATACCGCCCCGTCTTCGTCACGCCGAAGCGTATTGCCGCGGGTGTAGCCTTCTGGAACACGAATGCCGCAGACCTGGAGCGTGCCCGCAGGGACTTCGGAATTCCCGAGGAGATCATCGCAGCCGTAATCGGTGTCGAAACTTTTTATGGGACGCAAAACGGCAAGCACCGGATACTTGACTCCCTGACTACGCTTGCATTCAACTATCCCCGGCGCGCGGCCTTCTTTCGCGGCGAGCTGGAGCAATACCTCCTGATGGGGCGAAACCAGCAGGCGGACCTCCTGAATATCAGGGGTTCTTATGCAGGGGCAATAGGGATTCCGCAATTCATGCCCAGCAGTTACCGGCGGTACGCGGTGGATTTCAATAATGACGGCAAGATCGATTTATCCGGCAGCGCGACGGATGCAATCGGGAGCGTTGCCAATTACCTGAAGAGCTACGGATGGGAAGCAGGCCAGTTGATAGCGGTCCCTGCAATGGTGAATGGCGAAGATTACCGGGAAGTTTTATATTCTGGACACCCTCCGCGCTACACCGTATCGGAGATTGGACAATGGGGTGTGACGCCCCGCTGGTATGCTCCCGGTAGCCGGCTGGCCACGCTTGTGGAACTCGAGATGAAGAATGGAAAAGAGTACTGGCTGGCTTTCAATAATTTCCATGTCATTACCCGCTACAACCGCAGCGTAAATTATGCAATGTCAGTGTTGCAGCTGGCGGAAGAGATTCGGGCAGCGAGAGCTTCGAATTTATAGCGGTGAGGAACTCTCGTGCGATTTCTTCTTTTATGTTTTGTAAAGCCTTCTGCTTTCTTCAATATCCTTTGCCTGAGGACCGTACAGAAGAATAAACTAGGCGAAATATTCAAATTCATGTCATAGAACGACCGAGATGGGAGATTGAATCGATCGAACTATGAAGCCTTCAATGATCAGCCAGGATAAAAGGCACGCCAGCTCTGCCCATCCCCTTATGGATGAGCATGCTGACGCAAGTAAGGCGCTGCGGGAGCGTCTGAAAGAAATCACCTGTCTCTACGAAATTCGCCGTGGTATGGGGCCGGAATTATCAGTGGATAATGTTTGCCGGCAGATTTTCGAGCATTTGATACCCGCGATGCAATTTCCGGAAATTGCTACCGCCATGATCGAGCTCGATGGCAGGCGCTTCACTTCCGGGAAGCACGAAGAGGGCCTTACGCACGAGCTGCAAGCGACGATTAACGTCAACACCAGTCCCTGCGGCCAGTTGCGTGTCTTCTATCCGGAAGATAAACCATTTCTGGTACCGGAAGAACAGCGGCTCATCGATGCGATCGCGACTGATCTGGGGAGGTGGTTTGAGCGCAAACAGATCGATGAGGCGTTGGGCGAGCGTCTGAAAGAAATCACTTGTCTCTACGAGATTCGCCATGGCATGGGAGTGGAATTATCGCTGGATAATGTCTGCCAGCAGATTTTCCAGCACCTGATACCCGCGATGCAATTTCCGGAAATTGCTACCGCCATGATCGAGCTCGATGGCAGGCGCTTCACTTCCGAGAATCACGGTCAGGGTCTTAGGCACGAGCTGAAATCGAAGATTAGCGCCAACAACAATCCCTGCGGCCAGTTGCGTGTCTTCTATCCCGAAGACAAACCATTCCTGGTGCCGGAAGAGCAGCGGCTTATCGACGCGGTTGCGAGTGATCTGGAGAGATGGCTTGAGCGCAAACATCTCGAACAGACACTGGTTTCCATCGCGGAAGAAAACCAGCGTTCGATCGGCCAGGATTTGCACGACAATCTCGGGCAACAGATTGCGGCGATTGGTTATCAGGCCAAGGCGCTGCAGAAAAAAATGTCCTCATCGGGGAGTATGGAGGCGGCAACGCTCGCTGCTTCCATCGCGGCTCAAGCGCAGGTCGCTGTGATGCAATGCAAGCAGCTCGCGCAGGGGCTGCTTCCATTTGAACTGGAGACCAATGGCTTGATGGCCGCGCTGCGGGCATTTGCATCGAGAATCGCAATCACTTATAAGATTACCTGTGATTTTATATGCAAAAAGGAAGTCGTTATCAAGGATAAGGATCTTGCGCTTAATATTTACCGGATTGCCCAGGAGGCTACCAATAACGCAATACGTCATGGCGGCGCACAACATGTGACAATTTTGTTGGGTTCCGAGGAAGAAATGCTGTATCTGTCGATACGCGATGATGGCAGCGGTTTTGCCGGCCTTAATACAAAACATGGGGCGACGCCAGGAATGGGCATTAAAATCATGCAATATCGCGCCAGGCAGCTTGGCGGCACACTGGAATTCGTGTCACATCCCGAAGGTGGAGTGGAAGTGCGGCTCGAAATGCGAATGATGTAGGAGTTTCCCGGTATGCCAGCTTCGAAAGCACAGGTAATGCTGGTGGACGACCATGCCATGTTGCGGCACGGCATGGCGATGCTTATCAATCTCGAGCCAGATATGGAGGTATTTGCAGAAGCCGGCGACGGCGACGAAGCGCTGGCCACACTCAAAGCGGGACATCATGCCGATATCGTTTTAATGGATGTGTCTCTCAAGACTCTCTCCGGTTTTGAGGTCATAAAAAGCATACACATCCTGCTCCCCGCACTACCCGTACTCGTCGTCTCCATGCACGATGAAGGCGTGTATGCGGAACGCGCTTTGCGGGCCGGGGCGCGCGGCTACGTGATGAAGCAGGAGCCGGGTGAAGTGCTGGTAACCGCTATCCACGAGGTATTAAAGGGAAATATTTATTTGAGCAAGCCAATGCATGCCAAGCTGTTGAATCGGGTCGCAGGCGGAAATTCCGAGCCTGAGCCTTTGATTAACAGCCTGACCCCCAGTGAGTTTGAGGTGCTGCATTTGATTGGGTCCGGACATAGCAGTCAGGAAATTGCCAAATTGCTTAGCCGCAGTATTAAAACTATCGAAACGCACCGCTTCAACATTCGTACCAAATTGAACTTGAAAGACGGCGCCGATTTGATACGTTATGCCACCCACTGGAGCGAAGCGCAATAGCAGGGCATTGACTGGGCGTTTTATGTCAGGTGGTCAGGACGTTTTCTGGACTTTCGCCATATAAACTTGCATAAGGGTTTCCCTTAGTAAAAAACCAGGGTTTCCCCAATATACTCAATAGTATGGACTGAGTTAGGATGAAGCTGCTTTCATTCTATTTGGGTTCATTACTATCATGAAAACAAAATCAGGAACATTTGTTGCGATCTTGTCCGCGATTGCTCTATTGGCTTCCTGCGCGCAAATGAGTCCTCTCGAAGCGCAGAATGATGATCTTCACAAGGCTGTAAAGAATGCGAGAACTTATACCGACCACGATAAGTTGGCGAAGCAATATCGAAATGCTGCAAAAGAAATGCTGATAAAAGTAGAAGATCAAAAGAAACTACTCCAGCATTACGAAGAAAAAAGCTATCTTTATGGAAGACAAGCGCAAGATAAGCAATCGTATACTTCAGCTTTATTGCATAAATACGAGCGAGCCGCGGAGGAAACTTTAAAGCAGGCTGCCTTTCATCAGAGAATGACATCGGAACTTGCCCACCGCGATTATTCCACTTCAGCGGAAACACCGCCCGAATCAAACTACGAGAATAACGCCAGGATCGGATCAGACTCCAAAGACCGTATCTGAAGTTCTGGCAACGCCCTGCTGAGTCTGCGAGCAAACAGTACAAACGTCATGCCGGCGGAAGCCGGCATCCAGTGACGTTCAAGGTACGTCATTGTTGGTTTGACTGGATTTCGGTTTGGCTCGACTCGAGGCGGGCCCGGAATGACGAGATTCATGGTATCCGGCCGGACCAATAAGCCGCGTGGGCAATGAATCAGTCAACATGACGGGACAACCCGGTTTAAGTTGGTACAGACTGGTTGAATGCCACGACGTGCTCCGCTTCAAGCCTGATTCCTATTTTTTCCCCTATCGCATGATTATGATGGCTTGGAACGAGCGACAGGACGGTACTGCCGCCGGACAGTTGCAGGGTATACAGGATATCGGCGCCCCGGAATGCTTTTTGCATAACCTTGGCTTGTACGGGACTGGCATCGTCATGCACGATATCGTCCGGGCGGATCAGCACATCCACCACGTTTCCCTCCCGGCATAGCTGGCAGTCCGGCGTGCATCGATGCGGTACGTCCCCAGCCAGTGTACCCAGTTCGATTTCCACCTGCTGCCGGTCGAGCATTTTTCCGGGAAGAAAAACGCCTTCTCCGATGAAGTTGGCAACGAATCGATTGGCGGGTTTGTGGTAGAGATTGTAGGCCGTATCCCACTGCTGGATTTCACCGTGGTGCATCACGCCAATCTCGTCCGCTATGGCAAACGCTTCATCCTGATCGTGCGTTACCAGAATAGCCGTGGCATTCTGGCTTTTGAGGATGTCGCGGACTTCCAGGCTCAGGCGACCGCGCAGGCTGACATCCAGATTCGAGAAGGGTTCGTCCAGCAATAGCAATTCCGGACGTGGCGCCAAAGCGCGCGCCAACGCTACCCGCTGCTGCTGCCCTCCCGAGAGCTGGTGGGGGTATTTTTTTGCGGAATCAGCAAGGGCTACGGTTTGAAGCATCTCGGCGATGCGTGCAGAACGTTCGGCTTTTTGCATGCTGTGCAGGCCAAAGCCGATGTTGTCCACGACGGACAGATGGGGAAATAGCGCATAGTCCTGAAACACCATTCCGATATGACGCCTTTCAGGGGGAATCATGACGCTACTGCTGCTGATCACTGCGCCATTGAGGAGGATTTTCCCAGCAGAAACGGGCTCAAAACCGGCAATGCACCTCAGCACTGTTGTCTTGCCGCAACCGCTCGGTCCCAGCAGGCACCCGATGGCCCCTTTCCCGAGGGTGAGTGACAGGTCGTTCACCACCCTTTGCTGCCCATAGGCATGGCGGATATCGCTTAGCTCAAGCAGCGTTTTCATGGTGCGATTCAACCTTTTCTGCAAACTATTTTTCGCTTTGCCGCATGAAAAATATCAGCGGCAGCAGACCTGCCAGCACCAGTGCCACCGCAGGCAGTGCAGCCTGCTCCCATTCGCCTTCGGAAGTCATCTCGAAAATTCTTACCGCCAGGGTATCCCATCCAAAAGGCCGGGTCATCAGCGTGATCGGCATTTCTTTCATGACATCCACGAACACCAGGGTTGCTGCGGTAAATATTCCACTCCTCAGCATCGGCAAGTGGATGCGGCGCAACATCGACCATCCACTCAAGCCGAGACCCATAGCTGCCTCATCGATGCTGCTGGTGATACGCTGCATGGCGCTGTCTATAGGGCTGTAGCTCACTGCGAGAAAGCGGGTCATATAGGCGATCAGCATGGTAGCGAGCGTACCCTGAATAAGCAGTCCGGTTTCCATGTGAAATAGCTGCATGGCCATTTCGCTCAACTGGTTGTCGAGCCAGGCTATCGGGATGAAAATTCCCACTGCCAGAACAGTCCCGGGCAAGGCATAGCCAAGGGTGGAAATGCGCACTGCTGCCCGTGTGGCGCGGCTGGGATGACGGCGCGCCGCATAGACCATAAGCAGGGCGACCGAGCAGGTGAGCAGGACGGCAAAACCGGACAACAGGAGCGAATGCCAGAGGAATTCCAAATATCTTTGGTCAAAATCACGTGCAAAAACGCGCGTTGTCCATACAGCGAGCTGCGCGACCGGCAGCAGGAACGCGAGAAATAGTATGGCCGAGGCAAAGCCTGTGACTCCCCACTTCTGCCAGCCAGAAAGCGTGATGAGGTGAGCCCTCGCACTCTGCCGGATTTCCGCGTAGCGCATCTGGGAGCGGAACTGTTGTTCAAGGATGATCATGGCAAAGACAATCACAATAAGCAGTGACGCGAGTTGAGAGGCCGCGGGGAGGGAAAACATGGCAAACCAGGCTTTATAAATAGCGGTCGTGAAGGTATCGTAATTGAAGACCGCTACCGTGCCGAAGTCCGCCAAGGTTTCCATCAAAGCCAGCATGGCGCCGCCCGCGATCCACGGACGAGCCATGGGAAGCGCCACTTTGAAAAAACCTTGTGTACGGCTGAGCCCCAGCGATTGCGCCGCTTCCAGCGAGCGTTTGCCCTGGGTGAGGAAGGCATTGCGCGCCAGCAGATAGACATAGGGATAAAATGCCAGAATCATGACGATGATGACACCCGTCCTGCTGCGCACATTTGGAAACCAGAAGAGGTCAGGACCGAACCACTCGCGCAGCGCGGTCTGGACAGGACCGATATAGTCGAAGAGGCCGAGTGCCACGAATGCGGCCACGTACGCGGGCATGGCAAATGGCAGCAACAGCGCCCACGAGAAGAATTGACGTCCGGGAAATTCGCAGACGGCGGTAAACCACGCCAGGCTCACGCCCAACAGCGTCACGCCGGCAAGTACGCCCAGTGCAAGCCAGAATGTATTGGTCAACAAGTCAGGAAGCGTGGTTTCGGCCAAGTGCCGCCAGACTTCGCCAGTTGGTGTAAAAAGCGAAGAAACGACTGTGCCGACAGGTATCAGCACGAGTGCTGCGACCAGAAGGGGTATCAGCCGCCAGCCATGGGAAGCGTGACGGCTCGAGGCAGGAAAACTGAAAAACCCCTTTTTTGTGCTTTGACTATCCGTCGTCCCCGTCCCCGTTCCGGTAAGCGCTTTTACCTCCACCCGACCATCACCCGGTTATATCTTACTTGTAGCCGGCGCGATCCATCAGTTTTACTGCTTCCGCCTGCAGCTCTCCGGCTTTGTTCACATTTATCGTATTCTGTTTGAAACTGCCCCACGCGGCTACGGCAGGATCAGTTTTGACTTTGGAGTTCACCGGATACTCCATGTTTACGTCGGCAAACAGATTCTGCGCTTTTTCCGAGGATAAAAATTCGAGCAGCTTGATCGCCGCATGAGGGTGATGCGCATATTTTGTCACGCCTGCACCCGAAATATTTACATGGACTCCGCTGTTGTTCTGGTTCGGCCAGAAAATCGCAAGCGGTAATTTCGGGTTCTTTTTCATCAGACGCCCGTAATAATAAGTATTGACAATAGTGACGTCGCATTTCCCTGCGGCAACGTATTCCATAGCCTTGGCATCATCCGAAAGAGGATCGGTTGCAAGATTGGCAACCCAGCCCTTTACGATCTGCTCGGTTTTCGGTCCTCCATGCTCGGCAATCATCATTGCCACCAGAGACTGGTTGTATACTTTCTTGGAAGTGCGTATGCACAGGCGGTTCTTCCACTTGGGATCTGCCAGCGCTTCGTAGGTTGAAAGGTCGGAGGGTTTTACCTTGTTGGTGTTGTAAACGATGGTACGGGCGCGTATCGATAAGCCGAACCATCGGTTCAAAGGATCCTGGAGATGAGCAGGAACATTCGTTTCCAGTATTTCTGACTCCACCGGACGCAGCAGTCCCTCCCGCGCCGCCTCCCACAGGTTGCCGGCATCGGTGGTAAGCAGTACGTCAGCCGGAGTGTTTTTGCCTTCTGCCTTGAGGCGCGCGAGCAAGGGGCCTTCCTTATCGGTGACGAATTTGACAGCAATGCCGCTATCCTTGGTGAAAGCATCGAACATGGGCTTGATGAGTTGCTCTATGCGTGCCGAATAGACGACGACTTCCTCCGCCCCGGATGCATTCGCGGTAAATAGCGTGACACAGCATATCATTGCGGTAAGATAACGATTGAGGCGCGCACTGGGCATTTGATTTACTCCGGATATAAAGGCAGAAAGGCTAATATTATAAATGATAATAATTATCAGCAAAGCGGCACGTTAATATATCATGGATGAGCCAGAACAAGTTCTTCCGTATCAGCGCTTGCAGCAGCTCCTTGCGATACCGGAGAGGCAGCGTACCGAAGCTCAATGGGATGAGATCAACGAACTCGAAATCGCGCTTACGCCAGTAAACCGGGCCACCACGCCGGACCGGAATGTCCGCCGTAAAGGTGCCGTACCTTCAGAACAACCCAGGTCCCGGGATGGTACGCCAGGGCCAGGGCGAAGGCCCCTGAAGAAACTTCGCAAGCGGCCCCCCAAAGCAGGCGGATCATGAGGGGTATCTCCCGTTGGGGACGGGATTCGCTACCGGTGCGATGGAAGCGTCCTGACCTTTAATAGTTCCCTAATTCTGAACAGGAGAAATATGCAACTTACTACAACACCGAGCATCGACGGGAAGCGTATTACGCGATATTGCGGGGTGGTGGCGGGCGAAGCAGTTCTGGGCGCCAATATATTCAAGGACCTCTTTGCGGGAATCCGCGATCTGGTGGGTGGACGTTCCGGAACCTACGAGAAAGAGTTGCAGCGCGCGCGGGACATCGCGCTCGAAGAACTGCAGCAGCGTGCGCACGACCTTGGAGCGAATGCAGTAGTGGGTATCGATATCGATTACGAGGTACTGGGAAAAGAAAATGGCATGCTCATGGTTTCCGCAAGCGGCACGGCTGTAATCGTCGAATAACCGGGCGTGGGAGCTTATTGTGGCCAGACCAGTAATCAATCCGGCAGGAATCCTCTACCACGGCACCGGTTTCCCGTCGTACTCAATGAACCTGCCGGAATCCTTAAGGGTGAGGCGATCGATCACCTGCCGCATGCCGGATACGCTTTGAGCAGGCGAGATCAAGGCATTGGACCCACCCATGTCTGTTTTCACCCATCCCGGATGAAGTACCACTGCAATTACTCCCGCCTGTTTCAGGTCAATCGAAAGCGATTTGACCACCATGTTCACCGCCGCCTTGCTGGACCGGTACATATAGCTTCCCCCACCATCATTGTCCTCGATACTGCCCATTTTACTGCTGATGGTCACAATCTTTTTTTGACTGCTCCGGGCGATTTGTGATGCAAATGTCTGCGCCATCTTGAGTGTAGCCATGGTATTGACCAGAAACGTGCGCATCCAGGCGTCGTAATCCTCGCTTCTGAATATCCCCGAACGATGCGCCTCTGCGTAGATGCCGGCATTGTTGAGAAGCAAATCGATGGATTCGCCGGAAAGAGACCGTCCCAGTTCGTCGATTTGCCGGTGATCGGCAACATCAAGCGTATGTACCTTCACCCGCTCCGGATGCTGGTTTGCCAACATTTGAAGTTCTCCTGCTTTCGCGGGATGGCGCGCGCAGGCAAGAACACGCCAGCCTTCCGCTGCGTATTGACGTGCGAATTCAAGTCCAATCCCGCGGTTTGCGCCTGTGATCAGTGCAGTTTTCATAATCTTCTCCTCATTGGGGATATACGGATTAGATACTCGGGAGAGACGGGCTCGTGGCGTGACAGGTACTATAAAGAAGTATCAGAGGATGAATTTTACGGCATGATAAGCCAGTATTGCGGTTCCAGGCAGGGAAACCTCGGATACCTGTCCCGGTAACAAAACCAGGAATTGTCCGGCGAGCCGTGTGCCTGACTCATTATGTATAGAAAGCCCAAGGAATGGCAACCATAAAAGGAAGAAACATATGGCCGACAAGATCGCGTTGGTAACCGGTGCTTCCAGTGGTATCGGCAGGGCAACAGCAGAACTTCTTGCCCAGAACGGATATTATGTATTCGCTCTCGCCCGGCGCATGTACAGGCTGGAACAAATACGCTCCAGCCATATCGAGCCCATCTGCCTCGATGTGACCGATGATGCAGCTGTCAGGCAGGCGGTAGCCCACATTATATCGACTCGCGGGCGGATCGATGTGCTGGTGAATAACGCTGGGATCTCCCAGCCGGGCGCGGTTGAATGTGTTCCGCTCGAAATCGCGCATCGGCAGATCGAGGTCAATCTTTTTGGCTATGCCCGATTCATGCAGGCGGTGCTTCCACACATGCGGGAGCGGAGATCGGGATGTATCGTCAACATTGTCTCCGTGCTGAGCAGGATTTCAGTCCCCGGCTTCGGCTGGTATTCGGCTTCGAAGTATGCGATTGAAGCACTCACCGATGCAGTGCGAGGGGAGGTGATGGAGTTTGGCGTCAAGGTCGTCCTGATTGCACCGGGAGTGATAAAGACCGAGTTTGTGCCAAACGAGTTGAGGGCGATGGAGAAAATCCCGCACCCTGTAGCCTATGAAAAACTTCTTGCCGGTGTACACAATCTGGTGGCGGGTGAACCCGAAGCCCCAGGTCCGGAAATCATTGCGAAGGCAGTACTGGAGGCCGTGAAGGCGCCCACTCCTCCCGTCCGCCACGCACTACCTCTCGATTCCAAAATGTCGGTTATGGCAAGATGGCTGCTTGGGGGGCGTATTTTCGCCTGGGCGGTTCGGTTCCGAATGAAATTTTCCCGGGAATAAGCTACCCATCTAGATGACCTCTGATCACGTTCATGCAAGACCCTGGCTTGCGCGTCAGTCTTTTCTTTCGACCCTGGGGGTATCCATCGCTGCGGCGAAGAGGTCCCAAGCGGACATGAACAAGGCTGCGATAACTGGCCCGATCACAAAGCCATTGAGGCCGAACAGGACCAGTCCCCCGAGTGTCGAGATGAGCACCACGTAATCCGGCATCTTCGTATCTCGTCCCACCAGGACGGGGCGTAAGAGGTTGTCAACCAATCCGATTACGAACACGCCGAACGCGATGAGAACGGTACCTTGCCAAACAGCGCCGGTAAACAGGAAGTAGATGGCTACAGGGATCCAGATGAGGCCGGCGCCGACTGCCGGTATCAGGGAAAGAAACGCCATCATGAAGCCCCACAGCAAGGCCCCCTGAATGCCGAGAAAATAAAATATCAGACCCCCCAGGGTGCCTTGAATGGCAGCAACGACGACGTTGCCCTTGACGGTTGCGCGAATGACCGTAGTGAATTTGCTGGACAAGTGCCGCTTGTGTTCCATGGTAAGAGGCATGGCCTGCTTGATCTTGGCCGCCAGGCCGTCGCCATCGCGCAGCAGAAAAAAGAGCAGATACAGCATGATGCCGAAGCTCACCAGAAATTCAAAAGCGTTCTGGCCGAGGCTGAGAGCATGCGTAGCAATGAACTGGCTGCCGCGCAGGACACCGCTTGACAGCATGTCCTGCAACTCCGCGATATTGGTGAGCCCTGAACGGTCGAGCAGGTTGACTAGCCACGGCGGCGCAGCGCTCATGATTTGCTGGAAATACATGCCGAAATTCAATTCCCCTGAGCGGATTTTCTGATAGATGAGGGCTCCTTCCTGCAGGAGCGAAATTGCCATTATGGTGACCGGAAGAATCACGATGACGACACAGAGCAACAACGTGGTGGATGCGGCAAGGTTGCGCCGCTGCCCCATGGCATTCAGCACCTTTCGATGAAACGGTGTAAATATGATGGCAAGAACTGCCGCCCAGAATACCGTGCCATAAAAAGGCAGCAGTATCCAGATGAATGCCACGGAGACGGCAATCAACATCAGTAAAAAGGCCTTTTGCCGCAACTCGGGGGAGTTCATGTGCAGAGAACGTTTAATAACCGGTTACGATGACGTTATGGAGTCATCCTACCTTAACTCAAGCTTAAGTTGATAGAGGGTACGAAAAAGAAAATTAAAAACAAACTCAGGTGGCGAACAGATAGAGTCGATCGCAAGGTTGGAGGTACGAAGCCTGAGAATAGGGGCGCGCAAGAGGGAATATTCTTCTGCCGGGGCTTGCCCCGAATTTGCTTCGGATTTGCCAGGAGGAAGGACAGCAGGCTTTAAGCGTAGGATACCCGCTGTATCCTACGTCACAAGCAGTTTTCTCAGGCATTTTTGAAGAGCACATCCAGTCCTGCCTGGGCAATCTGCGCATCCTGGTAGGAGCGCACACCGCTTACTCCCACTGCACCGATGAATTGCCCTTCCACTACGATCGGCAAACCTCCCTCGATGGGCAGAGTGCCCGGCAGACCAAGATAACGGATGCTTCCGGCAGCCACATGTTCTTCCCAGACTTTGGTCGGACGGCGGAATGCAATGGCTGCACGCGCCTTTTGTATTGCAACTTCGACACTGCCAAATTGCGTTTCATCGAGGCGCAGCAAGTGGACAAGATGGGCGCCGTCATCGACGATCGCAATCGCCACTGGCCAGTTGTTGCGCATGGCTTCTGCTTCCGCGGCGGTGGCAATAACCTTGGCATCATCGAGCGTGAGCACGTCTTTTTTATTCATAAAGCAAGCCCTCCGGGTATATGTGAGGTGCGAGGTCCCAAAACAAAACACGCCGGAAGGTCCGGCGTGTTTTGGGGAACGCAAGAAATTACAACAGCGGCACAATCAGTAGCGCCACGATATTCATGATCTTGATGAGCGGGTTCACGGCCGGACCAGCGGTGTCCTTGTAAGGATCGCCCACTGTATCACCTGTAACGGCTGCTTTGTGCGCTTCCGAGCCTTTTCCACCGAAATGGCCATCTTCGATGTATTTCTTGGCGTTATCCCAGGCGCCGCCCCCTGCGGTCATCGAAATCGCCACGAAAATACCGGTAATGATCGCGCCGATCAGTACCCCGCCAAGAGCAACCGGACCCAGTATGAGGCCGACGATCAGGGGAACGGCAACGGGAAGCAGGGAGGGAAGGATCATTTCCTTGATCGCCGCCCTTGTCACCATATCGACCGCACGCGAGTAGTCGGGCTTGGCTGTTCCCTCCATGATTCCAGGGATTTCCCTGAACTGGCGCCGGACTTCCACCACTACCGAGCCGGCGGCACGGCCCACGGCTTCCATTGCCATGGCGCCAAACAGGTAGGGGACCATGCCGCCGAGGAACAGGCCGATGATGACCATGTGGTCGGACAAATCAAAGTTTACGCTCTTGCCGCCGCTCGCGAGCGCATGGGTGTAGTCGGCGAACAGAACCAGCGCAGCCAGCCCCGCAGAGCCGATCGCGTAGCCCTTGGTCACAGCCTTGGTGGTATTGCCAACGGCATCCAGGGGATCGGTGATATCACGTACTTCCGACGGCAGGCCGGCCATCTCGGCAATGCCACCAGCGTTATCCGTAATGGGACCATAGGCATCCAGCGCAACGATGATTCCGGCCATCGAAAGCATCGAGGTGGCGGCGATGGCAATGCCATACAGACCTGCCAGTTCGTATGTGATCCAGATGGAAAGACATACGACAATAACCGGCCACGCTGTTGCCTTCATCGAAACACCCAGACCGGCAATGACATTGGTGCCGTGCCCGGTGCTGGAGGCTTCTGCGATATGGCGTACCGGTTTGAATTCGGTAGAGGTGTAGTATTCAGTAATCCATACCATCGCGGCGGTGAGTGCCAGGCCAACCAGTACAGAGAGGTAAAGATTTGTCGACGTGACCAGCTTCCCCTCGATCATTACGCCCTCACCGAGCATGATAGTCGTGATGGGATAGTAGGCAATTGCCGCCAGCCCACCGGCAACCGCCAGGCCACGATAAAGCGCATTCATGATTTTGCCGCCCTCACGTGCCTTGACAAAGTAACAGCCGATGATGGAAGCAATAATGGAAACGCCACCTAGTACCAGCGGATAAAGCACCGCGTTGGGACCAGCATCGGTGATGAGCAGTCCGCCCAGCAGCATAGTCGCGATAATGGTAACGGCGTAGGTTTCAAACAGGTCCGCAGCCATTCCTGCACAGTCGCCCACGTTGTCGCCTACATTGTCGGCAATAACCGCCGGGTTGCGTGGATCATCCTCAGGGATACCGGCTTCTACCTTGCCTACCAGGTCGGCGCCAACGTCAGCACCCTTCGTGAAAATTCCCCCGCCAAGACGGGCGAAAATGGAGATCAGCGAACTGCCGAAGGCAACACCCACGAGCGCATGAGTGGCTTGCGATTCACTTGCGCCCATGCCGACCAGAAGGGCAAAGTAGCCAGCCACGCCCAGCAAACCCAGGCCAACCACCAGCATACCGGTAATGGCCCCCCCCTTGAAGGCAACATCCAGCGCGGCATTGAGACCGTGCCGCGCTGCTTCCGCTGTGCGTACATTTGCACGCACCGATACGTTCATGCCGATATACCCGGTCAGCCCCGACAAAAATGCGCCCAGAGCAAACCCAACGGCGGTCTGCCAGCCCAGAGCAAGAAAGATTGCCATCAGCAGAATAACACCCACTATGCTTATGGTGGTGTATTGGCGGTTCAGATAAGCCGAGGCGCCCTGCTGAATCGCCGTGGCAATCTCCCGCATGCGTTCATTGCCTGCCGGCAACGCTACAATCCACCTTATCGAAACCACTCCATAGAGGAGTGCCGCCATCGCGCAACCAATTGCGATGATTAAACCAGTACTCATTTAAATCTCCAGTTAAAATCGGCTACGGGGAAACGCATACAAGATGCAGCGTTATGTTCACAGAGAGCGTTGCTCAGCGGTTGCTTTGCTGCCCATAAGCGCTCCTGTGAACAATATGTATGCGCTTCCGGTTACGCCAGGTTAAAGCGGCTCAAAGCGTGAAGCCGCTCAATTTTTTCGGGACCGCCACATTCTGCAGTCGTACGTAGTCCGGCAGACCATCCTTGTAGGGTGGATAGTCTTCACCCTCGATAAGCGGTGCCAGATATTCCCGGCACAGGTCAGTAATGCCAAAACCATCCTCGGTGATAAAGTTCTCGGGCATCATTTTTTCGACATTGGCGACTTGCGACAACTGCGCCATGCCTACTTTCCACTGGTAGGGCCTGGCGGAAATGCGCTCTATGGTGGGCATCACCGAATTGTGCCCCTGGACCGCGAATTCCACGGCGGCCTGGCCCATGGCGTACGCCTGCTCGACGTCGGTCTTGGACGCGATGTGACGCGCCGCGCGTTGCAGATAGTCCGCCACACCCCAGTGATATTTGAGTCCGAGTCCCTCCTTTACCATGTTCGCCACCACCGGCGCTACTCCTCCCAATTGCGCGTGCCCGAAGGCGTCACGCACACCCTGGTCGGAGAGGAATTTGCCGTCATCTCCTTTTACGCCCTCCGATACCACCACCGAGCAGTAGCCGAATTTCTTGACACAACTGTCCACTTTGGCGAGGAATTTCTGTTTGTCGAACCTGATTTCGGGGAAGAGAATGATGACGGGAATTTCACGCTCCGGGCTGGATGCCAGGCCTCCGGCGGCTGCTATCCAGCCGGCATGCCGTCCCATTACTTCCAGCACGAACACCTTCGTTGACGTTGCTGACATGCTTGCCACGTCGAAACTGGCTTCAAGCGTGGATACGGCGATGTACTTCGCCACCGAGCCGAAGCCAGGGCAGCAGTCTGTGATGGGAAGGTCGTTATCCACCGTTTTTGGCACATGAATGGCCTGAATGGGATAGCCAAGCGTGCCGGACAGTTGCGATACCTTGAGACACGTGTCCGCTGAATCGCCACCGCCGTTGTAGAAGAAATAGCCGATGTCATGAGCCTTGAATACTTCGATCAGGCGTTCATATTCCCGCCGGTTTTGTTCAAGGCTTTTCAGTTTGTAGCGGCAGGACCCGAACGCTCCGGAGGGCGTGTGCCGCAATGCGCTGATTGCGGCATCGGATTCCTGTCCGGTATCGATCAGATCCTCGGTAAGCGCGCCGATGATCCCGTTGCGCCCCGCATAAATTTTGCCTATCTTTCCGCTTTGCTTGCGGGCGGTTTCAATTACACCGGCTGCGGAAGCGTTTATGACGGCGGTAACGCCGCCGGATTGAGCATAAAAAGCATTTTTTGCTGCCATATTTCTCCCCCGATTATTAAAATCTTCCAACATCTACCGTCAGCGTACGCACGCTTTCTCCCGTGGCGCAACAGTGCCGGCGCCATGCATGCAGACGGCAACGAGGATTACTGCCGTTGCGTATTGCTCTCTTAGCGAATTAAAACGGCGGTGATACCAGGCTTGAGTTCCACCAGGAGTTTGACTGAAGTTATCTCAGCGACGCGAAAATGGCGTCGCGGATTGTTTCCACTGATCCGGCCCCCGTGATTTTCACATACCTGGGAGCATCTTTTTCGCCACTAGCTGACCATCTGGCGTAGTATTCTACCAATGGTTCGGTCTGGGCGTGATAGATTTCGAGCCGTTTCCGTATCGTTTCCTCTTTATCATCATCACGCTGTATCAGGGGCTCGCCGGTCACATCATCCTTCTCATCGACCCGGGGCGGATTGAATATCAGATGGTAAATGCGCCCCGAGGCAGGATGTACGCGCCGACCGGAGAGGCGCCTGACAATCTCTTCGTCGGATACATCAATTTCAATGACGAACTGGACAAGCACTTCGGCAGCCTTCATCGCATCCGCCTGCGGGATGGTGCGGGGAAAACCATCAAACAGAAAACCCTTGCTGCAATCCGGCTGTGCAATGCGCGCTTTCACCAGATCGATGATGATGTCATCCGGAACAAGACCGCCCTCGTCCATGATCTTTTTGGCCATGAGACCCAGTTCGGTGCCTTCCTTGACGGCTGCGCGCAGCATGTCCCCTGTCGATATCTGCGGAATGCCGAAATGTTCCTTGATGAAGCTGGCCTGAGTTCCCTTTCCCGCACCGGGACCACCCAATAAGACGATTATGATTATTCCTCCTTTTTATAAAGCCCGCGGGCGAGGCGGGGGCGAAATTCATTTCGTTGTCAAACGGGGGATTATAGCGCAGGCCATCCGCCTCTTGAACTTTTTGACCCGATTCAGCAACCCAGTTTCTGAAGTTGCTCTTTCAGTTTCCCCAATGTCGCACCGAAACTGGCAAGGCGTTCTTTTTCCTGCTCCACCACCTTTGCCGGCGCGCGCGCCAAAAAATTACTGTTGGCGAGCTTGGCTTGCGCCTTCTCCATTTCCGCCTGGACACGATCAAGCTCTTTGGTCAGCCGCTCACGCTCCGCAGCAATATCAATCTCGATTTTCAGCATCAGTCTGAATTCACCCACGATCGCCACCGGTGCTTCGGCGGGGGGCAGATTCTGTTCGATTTCGACATCCGATAATTTGGCCAGCGCCTTCAGATAGGGAGAAAAGCTGGCGAGTGTTTTTCCGTCGCCTGCAGCCAGAAGCGGTACCCTCGATGCCGGGGAAAGGTTCATTTCACCCCGCAGTGTGCGGCAGGCGTTGATCATTTCCTTGAGCGCAGCGATATTCCCGGTCGCGGCTTCATCGAATTTGGAGGGATCGGCTTCAGGATAAGGCTGCAACATGATGCTCGCCCCTTGCTTGCCAGCGAGCGGAGCCACGCTTTGCCACAGCTCTTCGGTAATAAATGGAATGAGGGGGTGGGCGAGTCTTAAAGCCGTTTCCAGGACACGAGCCAGGATGCGGCGGGTAGTGCGCTGTACCACTTCGTTGCCGGAATTCAGCTGTACCTTGGCGAACTCCAGATACCAGTCGCAATACTCATCCCAGACGAATTCGTAGATTTCGCGGGCTGCCATGTCAAAACGGTAATCCTGATAAGCCTGCGCGACCGCGGTTTCCGCCTGTTGCAGCCGGCTGATGATCCAGCGGTCGGCATCCGAATATTCCAGAGGCGCCGATTCCGCCAGACCGGTATCTTTGCCCTCGCAATTCATCAGCACGTAGCGCGCCGCATTCCAGAGCTTGTTGCAGAAATTCCGGTAGCCTTCGCAGCGCTGCATATCGAACTTGATGTCGCGGCCGTGAGAGGCGAGGCTGGCAAAAGTAAAGCGCAGCGCGTCTGCGCCGAACGCCGCGATTCCCTCCGGAAACTGCTTACGCGTGGTTTTTTCGATAGATTCGGCCTGCCGCGGGTTCATTAGGCCGCTGGTGCGCTTAGCGATCAGATCCGGCAGTGCAATGCCGTCGATAAGATCCAGTGGGTCCAGCACATTGCCTCTGGATTTGCTCATCTTATGCCCTTCCGCATCGCGGATGAGGCCGGTGATATATACCTCCCGGAAAGGCACTTTGCCGGTGAAATGCAGGGACATCATCACCATGCGCGCTACCCAGAAAAAAATGATGTCGAAGCCGGTAACCAGAACCGAGGTCGGCAGAAATGTTTCAAGCTCCGGTGTTTTTTCCGGCCAACCCAACGTGGAGAATGGCCACAGTGCGGATGAAAACCAGGTATCCAGCACATCCTCGTCCTGCACCAGCTTGCGCCCGTCCGCCAGCTGTTGCGCTTCCTCCAGGCTGTGCGCGACAAAGATGTTATTGTCCTCGTCATACCATGCGGGAATCCGATGGCCCCACCATAATTGGCGGGAAATACACCAGTCCTGGATATTTTCGAGCCACTGGTCATATACGTGTGTCCAGTTTTCCGGAATGAATTTCACTTCCCCGCTCGCCACCGCCTCCAGGCCCTGCCTCGCCAGCCCGTTCATGCTGACATACCATTGATCGGTAAGCATCGGTTCAACGACAGCCTGGGTGCGATCACCGCGCGGCACCATCAGCTTGTGCGGTTTTGTTTCAACCAGCAGATTCTGTCCTTCCAGATCGGCGACAATTTTCCTGCGGGCCGCAAAACGATCCAATCCCTGATACTCGGCGGGCGCCAGGTCATTGATCTTTCCATCCAAGGTAAGAATACCGAGCGGAACGAGTTTGTGCCGCTGTCCTATCTGGTAGTCGTTGAAATCGTGCGCGGGAGTGATCTTGACGCACCCCGTGCCGAATGCCGGGTCGACATAGGCGTCTGCGATGATGGGTATGCTGCGCTCGCATAATGGCAGGCGGACGTGGCGGCCGATCAGATGCCGGTAGCGCTCATCGTCGGGATGCACGGCTACCGCCATATCGCCCAGCATGGTTTCCGGGCGGGTAGTGGCAATAATCAGTCCTTCCGGTTTTGCCCCATCCTGATTCCCTCCGGCATCCTTTTCGAAGGGATAAAGAATATGCCAGAGCGATCCTTCTTCTTCTACCGATACCACTTCGAGGTCGGAAACGGCAGTTTGCAGCACAGGGTCCCAGTTCACCAAACGTTCCCCGCGGTAAATGAGGCCTTCGCGATAAAGCCGCACGAAAACTTCAGTCACGGCGCGGGAGAGCCCTTCATCCATAGTGAAGCGTTCCCGCGACCAGTCGCAGGAGGCGCCCATACGGCGCATCTGGCGGCTGATGGTGGAGCCGGATTCCTCTTTCCATTCCCACACGCGGGCGAGAAACGCTTCACGTCCCAGAGTGCGCCGGTCAATGTTCTGCTGATCCAGTTGGCGTTCCACCACGATCTGGGTGGCAATTCCGGCGTGGTCGGTGCCCGGCTGCCATAATGTGTTATCTCCACGCATGCGGTGATAACGCGTCAGCGCATCCATCAAGGTATGTTGAAAGGCATGTCCCATGTGCAGCGTGCCGGTTACGTTGGGCGGCGGCAGCATGATGCAGTATGCAGGGGCTTGATTACCAGCAGTCCCCGTCGGTCCAGGCCGGAAATGGCCCTCGGCCTCCCAGCGCGAATACCAGCGGCATTCGATAGTCCGGGGATCAAAGCTTTTTTCGAGTTCCATACTGTCGATCGTTTGGCGGAAAACCCGCAATTATAACGGAAGGCGCAAGGTCCGGCAGCGCAGCTCTCCCTCTTAACTGTGCCCCCATCTTGTCCGGTCAGGAGCATTCCGTGAAAGCATTGGGAATCTGTCCCGCCATCCCTATTGATCCAGCCAGAAAATACTATGGATCTCGTCATTCCGGGTCTGAGCGGGAATCCAGCCAAACCGGAAGCCAGCCCAATCAATAATGGCGTGCTTTGAACGTCACTGGAACGTAGATTCCGATCAAGGTTTTCCCCGATTGGCGTGGACAGGTCTGTTGATAACTCACCAAACCCGTGTCTCAGCTTGAGTTTTCATTACTGCTCAAAACACAGCGCTTTGCCCTGACTGGATAGACCGATCGGCTCATATATTTTTTGCCTGACAGATTTTAAGCTGGATTGTTGTAATGGCAGGTGAGAGTCATGTGGCGCGAAGAGGAGCGTTGCCAGCATGTTTCATCAAATCGGGAAGCCTCGCATCTCTGAAAACCATTTACTGGAGAGAGAATGATGAAAATGACCAGTAATTCCAGAATGCAGAGCTTGATCCCGCTGTTGGCCTTAAGTACCGGATTGTGCTTTGTTTTCCCTGCCTTTGCACAGCTACAATGTTTATACATTCTGGACCTCAACAGCAACCGACTGATCACTCTTGTGCCGAGTGGAATGACTGGTAACGCTACTGGCATCAATAACGTTGGCCAGGTGGCGGGGTACACCGCCAAGGAATATCGGCACGCTTTCATCACCGGTCCCAACGGCGCTGGCAGAACCGATCTCAAGACGCTGGGTGGTGGTTCCAGCGTAACCTTTGGCATTAATGATGCCGGGCAGGTGGTAGGGTACTCGCAGACAGCCACAGGTAATTTGCATGCATTTATTACCGGGCCTAACGGTGTGGGCATGACAGACCTGGGGACGCTGGGAGAACATGCCAGTTACGCCACCAGCATCAATAATGCTGGCCAGGTGGCGGGGTACACCGTCAAGGAGTATCGGCACGCTTTCATCACCGGTCCCAATGGCGTGGGTATGACCCACCTGGGAAGCCTGCCGGATGGACTCACAACTGTTGCTCACGATATCAATGATGCGGGGCAGGTGGTTGGGAGAGGCGTGAGGCACGCTTTCATCACTGGCCCCAATGGCGTAGGGATGACCGATCTCGGGACGCTTGGTGGAGACTCCAGTGTCGCCTATGGCATCAATGATGCCGGGCAGGCGGTGGGAGATTCCAGCACGGCTGCTGGTTATACGCACGCTTTCATCACCGGCCCCAATGGCGTGGGGATGACCGATCTCGGGACGCTGGGTGGAGGTTACAGTATCGCCACTGACATCAACGATGCCGGACAGGTGGTGGGATGGTCCACCATGGCTACCGGTGATGAGCATGCCTTTATCACCGGTCCCAATGGCGTAGGCATGACAGACCTCAATTCACTGACCTGGTTGCCGCCGGGATATGTTATAACGGGCGCCATCAGCATCAATAACGCGGGACAGGTGATCGTTATTGCCAATATTCCCAAACCCAACGCCTATATGCTGATATTCGCGGGCCTGGGCCTGGTCGGGTTTCTGGTATGGTGGCAGAAGTCGGGAAGCAAAGCCTAGTACCGATGTGCCGCCGCTGATCCTGCTCATTTCCAGGTCAAGCACGACGGGCCGGAATGGACGCCTGCTCCACTATCGCTTTCAAAGACCGAACAGGCGCGATTTCAGGGTCTGTATCAGTGCCGTGCGTGCATTCGGATTCAAGGCGGTGCCGGTTTCATTCAGCGCCTCATCCAGAATTTTCTCCAGCAGTACGGTTATATCGGTAGGGGAAAGTGTCGAGGGCGTGGAATGCATGACTTCCGTGAGGGTGGGTATGCTGGTACCGGACGGGGACTGCCTGGCGGCGACCTCTGTGAGGGTGGGGATATTGTCTGCCCGTGCCTGCTTCGTCGCGGTTCCGGACAAACGGGATGAGCCGGCGGTCAAGTGGCTATCGTTTTCAGTCAGTGGCGTGGATGATATGTCCTGGTGCCTGCTCAGCAGTATTTCCAGTTTGTGCAGAATTTCGTCATATTCACCCTGCGAAGCTTTTTTGCTGTTTCTCATTGAAATGCCGGCTGGTAAAGGGAGGTGGCGGAATCCCGGGAATTGATGCCTGTGGCGTGATTTGATGAGCCGCCAGGCTATACGGAGCTCAGGCGATGATGCCGTATTTCGTAGCCACGGTCCTGATAGAACCGGTAGCGTTTCCTTGCCGCCCGGGTATCTTCATCCGTGTTGCCGGCAATTTCAATCAGTCGCCGGAAGCGGCTGAAGAAAGGGGGATTCTCAGGACCCAGGTTGAGCAATACATCATCGTGCGGCGGATTCCTTCCACTATCGCTGAGTATTACCGGCGTGAACTCAGCCAGCTTGTCGCCTGCCTTGCAGTGTGGAATAAAATCAATCGCAGAGAAAGTCCATAGCAATTTATCGATCTGCTCGACTGTAGTCATGTCAGGCGCGTAAATCATGACCTTGAATCCTTTCCGCGCTGCTGTTGCAACCAGACGGCAGGCGGTATGGAGCCGGTCCCCCTCGCCCGAGTAGAAGTCGATTTCCGTCATTCCTTCGATTTGCGCCGGCCCTTGCGGCTGCCGGTCTCGCCGGTGTTACCGGATTGTCTGGTAGTCCGGCTGATCAGAAACTGGGTGAGCAGCGGTACCGGGCGGCCGGTCGCGCCTTTTTCCTTGCCGGATTTCCAGCCCGTGCCGGCTATGTCGAGATGCGCCCAGCGATATTTTTTGGTGAACCGCGACAGGAAGCAGGCGGCGGTAATGGTGCCCGCAGCACGGCCTCCGATATTGGCTATATCGGCGAAATTACTTTTCAGTTGCTCCTGATATTCGTCGAACAGCGGCAGGCGCCAGGCGCGATCCCCCGCGCGCTCCGAGGCGTCCAGCAGTTCCCGGGCCAGTTCGTCATCATTGCTCAACAGGCCCGAGGCAACGTGACCGAGCGCTATGACACAGGCGCCGGTGAGCGTGGCAACATCGATTACCGCTTCCGGTTCGTAGCGTTCGGTGTAGGCCAGCGCATCGCACAGGATCAGCCTGCCTTCGGCATCCGTATTGAGAATTTCTATGGTTTGTCCCGACATGCTCGTGACGACGTCGCCAGGTTTGGTGGCATTGCCGCCGGGCATGTTTTCGGTGGCTGGAATAATGCCGACCACACTGACTGGAAGGCCCATTTTTGCAACAGCGTGAATGGTGCCCAGTACGGTGGCGGCCCCGCACATGTCGTACTTCATTTCATCCATTTCCGCCGCTGGCTTGAGGGAAATGCCGCCCGTATCGAAGGTGACACCTTTTCCTACCAGCACAACAGGTTTTCCCTTCTTCGCCCCACCCCAATATTCCAGAGCAATCAGCTTGGGAGGCTGGCGGCTACCGCGAGCCACGGCCAGCAATGCGCCCATGCCAAGATTCTCCATATCCTTTTGCTCCAGCACCGTCACCTTGAGCTTATAGGTCTTGGCCATATCCATGGCCTGCTCCGCAAGATAGGTAGGGGTGCAGATATTAGGCGCAAGATTGCCCAGATCCTTGGCCAGGCTCATGCCATCGGCCACGGCCAGTCCTTGCTGCAGAGCCTCCTCACTGGCGGCCTGTTCCTCTCCGGTGAGCGGCTTGATGACACCGAGGGTAATTTTGTGCAGCTTCGGTTCGGCTTCCTCGACCTTGCTTTTCAGCCGGTCGAAGCGGTACATGCTCTCCAGTCCGCCGACTGCGATTTGCAGGACTTTCCAGGAGAGATCGCGGTTTTTTACGGGCGCTTCCAGCAGAAACAGGGTGGCATCGGCAGCGCTGGTGTCAGATAGCGCCTTGAACACTGCCCGTACTGCATCGCGGTATCCCTTGTCGCCGAGTTCCTGCTCTTTGCCGAGCCCCACCAGTAATACGCGCTCGCAGGCGCTGTTGGGCACGTTATGGAGCATCAGCGTCGAGCCTGCTTTGCCCTTCATATCTCCCCGGCCCAGGATGCCGGTAATGTAGCCGTTTGCGGATTTATCCAGGGCTTCGGCAGCAGGGGTTAATTTTTGTTGTTCGAAAATGCCTGCAACCACACAGGCACTGCGCTGTTTCTCGGGTGTTCCGTTCTTTATATTAAATTTCACAGCTTGCTCCTCGATTCAAGGCTTGCGGGCAGATTGTTCAAACCGGATAATGCTTCGATTATCGCCGGACTATTCGCATAAAGTCAAAGCAGATACACGCCGTTTCAAAAAATCTCGTAATAGAATTCCTGTTCACCCTGCAATGCGGCTGTAACGGTGAGCGGCAGTGCCGGAGTTGTCAGAGCGATGGGGGAGGAATGGATGATCAGACAGAAGTCGATACGGCGGGTGAAGCCCCCAGAAGATTATCAGGCCAAGCTTGCCACACCGTTTGCCGTGCTCGGCCTTCGCACGGACGAAGACTGGCTGACAGATATAGAATATCTGCCGCCGGATACGCCCACTCTCGCTCCGCAAAATCCTCTCGCCATGGAAGTATGTAATCAATTACAGGCATACCTTGCCGATCCTGGTTTCGCGTTCGATTTGTCATTGCACGTTGGCGGAACGATTCACCAGCGTCGTGTCTGGCAAGCCATCCAGGATATTCCGGCTGGCGCGACGCGCAGTTATGCCGCTATCGCAATGGAACTGCATTCCGCCCCGCGCGCAGTAGGCCAGGCCTGCGGAGCCAACCGGTTGCCCATCGTTATTCCCTGTCATCGTGTTATCGCCAAAAGCGGGAGCCTTGGAGGATTCATGAACGCCAGCGATGGATTGCCGCTCGCCATTAAGCGCTGGCTATTGCAGCATGAGGGTATCTGAGCAGGACGCGGAACTGCTCGACGAATTCTGCGATGCGCTGTGGCTGGAAGATGGGCTCTCGCGCAATACAATGGAGAGCTATCGCAGCGATCTGGAGCAGTTCGGTGATTGGTTCGCCCGACAGAAGCCGGGCGATAGCAGTTTCCTGACGGTCACGCATTCCGATCTGCTGGGATTCATGACGGGGAGGTTTTCCGCTGGAATCAAGGCCAGCACCACCAGCCGCGAGCTCTCGAGCCTAAAGCGGTTTTACCGCTTTCTGTTGCGCCAGGGAAAGATCAATGCAGATCCCACCCTCAACATCGATACACCCAGGGTTCCTCGCAGTCTGCCGGTGAGCTTGACCGAGACTGACGTGGAAGCCCTCCTTGGCGCACCCGCTGTGAACCTTCCGTTGGGATTGCGGGATCGCGCCATGCTCGAGGTGCTCTATGCCAGCGGCCTCCGGGTTTCAGAGCTTGTAAGCCTGGAAAGCGGGCAGATCAGCCTGGACATGGGCGTGGTGCGCATCATGGGGAAGGGCGGAAAAGAGCGCCTGACGCCGCTGGGGGAAGAGGCGCTGGAATGGGTGATCCGCTACCTCAAGGAAATCCGCCCTGCCCTGCTGGATGGAAAATCAAGTAATGCGCTGTTCGTCACTTACCGCGGCGCAGGCATGACTCGTCAGGCTTTCTGGTATCTGATTAAACGCTATGCGCGGCAGGCCGGTATCACGAAGCCGTTGTCGCCGCATGGATTGCGTCATGCCTTTGCGACTCATCTGCTCAATCATGGTGCTGATCTGCGTGTGGTGCAACTGCTGCTCGGCCATGCGGATATTTCAACCACACAGATATACACTCATGTCGCACGCGAAAGATTGAAAAGAATCCACCAAATGCATCATCCGAGAGGGTGAGGCAAAATTTTACGGGCCGGAATCCCGATCGAAGAAAATCGTTTTCCCCTCCACAAGAAACAAACCATGCCGACGTAGGGTGACCTCAGTCAGCCCAGATCGCCAGTCGGCAAGCGGTTGATGCTCAAGAGTGAATTGCATCTGCCGTTGAATATGCCTGCAACTCTGCTAAAGTCTAAGGAACCGCTGAAGAGCGATAGCAGGAGTTCTCAAGCAATAATTCCCCACAAAACAGGAGAAGTCATGCGTAATCAATTATCGGTTATTTCAATAGCAATAGTCCTGGCATTGGGTGGCTGCGCAAGCTCACCCGAAATCCAGAGCACCAGAACGAGAGACACTGCCATCGGCGCGGGCATCGGTGCTGGTACAGGCGCATTGATCGGAGCAATTGCGGGTAAGGGGAAAGGCGCGGCAATCGGTGCAGCGGCCGGGGCTGGCCTCGGTGCCATCGCCGGAAACGTTTGGTCCCGGAGAATGGAAGAGCAGAAACAGGAAATGGAGCAGGCCACAGCGGGAACAGGAGTACAAGTTGTAAAAACTCCGGATAACAGACTGAAACTGGATATTCCCAGCGATATTTCATTTGATGCCGGCCGTGCAGGCATCAGGCCGAACTTCAAGCCGGTACTGGATAGTTTTGCCACCGGCCTGAACAATAATCCTGCTACAGTGGTGACCATTATCGGCCATACGGACAGCTCTGGCAGCGATGCGATCAATAATCCCCTCTCCGTGAACCGGGCGGCCAGCACGCGGGATTATCTGGTGAGTCGAGGGGTTTCTCCAAACCGCATAAGGATTGATGGTCGCGGCTCCCGGGAGCCTATTGTCGCCAATGACACACCTCAGAACAGGGCAAGGAATCGGCGGGTTGAAATCTACGTTGCCGAACCGCAAGAGGCTTCCCAGCAATATTGAGTCAGGATTATTCAGGAAGCGTAAACATTTTGCAGCAATGCGTCCTCTCGGGGAGGACGCGTGCCGCCCGGGGAGCCTGGAGGAGCCGACGGAAGCACTCATATGCCTGGAAGCAGGTGTTCCCCCAGTGTGGGATAGAAGCTTGCAGCCTGTAATTGCCGTCTTGCCATCGGGCGGCAGCGCGGCCATGCTCGTCATGTGTCAGCATCCGGTTCTCTGACCGGAATTCGCCAGATGAAGGCTATCAGGATGACACCCAGCAGAACGAGCATCCCCTGATGCCAGACAGAGGGCATCATCAGGACCGAACTCCCCAGCGACAGCACCAGCAACAGATATACCCAACGCTTCACTTTGCGCGGAATGCTGTGATGCTCCATCCATTCGCGAATAATGGGACCGGTGATGGGATTGGAGAGGAGCTTGTCGTGGAAGTGCGTGGAACTGCGGGCAAAACAGGCGGCTGCCAGCAGCACGAAAGGGGTTGTCGGGAGTACTGGCAGCACAATTCCCACTACGCCGAGTATCAGGGCAACGAATCCGGCCACGAGGTAGAGGGAGCGCACAAGGCGCGAGTCATGCAGGCGCGCAGGTGATCCTCCCGCCTGCCTGGAACACGTCTCTTTGCTGGTAAATACCTCTTCGACCTTTTCGCTTAAGCGATCCTGCATGAACTCTCCTTCATACGCTTTGCGCCTCGATTAAATGAGTACATGAGCAATGAGCAATGAGCAAGGAATCCCTGAACGAAAGCCTTCATGACGCTACAGTCGCCCTACGGGTTGACGGTATAATAAGAGGCAGTAAGTATGGAAGGTTTTCATTTCAATTTTCGAGGTCCTCATGTCCAGAGTAAATACACTGATCAGTTTGGGAATATTCATGTTGGGTGCGTTGCTGTTGCCCCAATCCGCCGTTTCGGAAACGGGGCAGGGCGCATCAGCCGTGACGCAGCTCATCAAGCAGGATACCAAAATAGGGAGCGGCGAAGAAGCGGCGGTGGGCAAGATGGTTGAGGTGCACTATACAGGCTGGCTTTACGATGCGAGCGCTCCTGACAAAAAGGGTGAGAAGTTCGACAGCTCGCGCGACCGTGGTATGCCTTTCTCGTTTCTGATCGGCGCGGGGCGGGTCATCAAAGGTTGGGATCGGGGCGTGATCGGGATGAAAGTGGGAGGCCAGCGCACGTTGATCATTCCGCCCCAGTTGGCCTACGGACCGGAAGGGCGGGGAGCTATCCCGTCAAACGCTACCCTGATTTTCGAGGTAGAGCTTTTGGGATTGCGTCAGGGTTCGACACACTGATCACCGATTTTCGCGCGTGGCTGCCTCGCCGCGGGAATGCGAATTCTACCCGATTCAGCAACTCAACTCGTTGTTTTCCCCTCGCGCGGATAACGCCGATACCAGAGTAAAAACCCTGAAATCCACGTTGACTTATCCGCATGAAACATTCACAATTAACGGTTTCGTTTGGAGGGGTTCCCGAGCGGTCAAAGGGATCAGACTGTAAATCTGACGGCTCTGCCTTCGAAGGTTCGAATCCTTCCCCCTCCACCAGATCAGAAGCTGATAATGCGGGCGTTGTAGTTTTTTGTGTCTCGAGATTTTTGTGTCTTGAGATTTTTGTGTCTTGATCGCTTTGCGTGGCGGGTCTGGTTCTGGTGAATGGGAGCGCAGATGGTGCGTTGGCTGTGCGGTTCGATGATTTTTTCTCCGAAGAGCTGTTGAATGCTTCACTGGATTTTCTGGTCCTGATCGTGCCCGATGCGGGTGTAGCTCAATGGTAGAGCAGAAGCCTTCCAAGCTTACGACGAGGGTTCGATTCCCTTCACCCGCTCCAGACTTGAAGCGGAGAAATGAGCGTTAATTAAAAACATTAGAAAATTGGCAAAATTGTTGCGGGGTATTGTTTAGGCAAGGACGTGCTTGCCCATGTAGCTCAGTGGCAGAGCACTCCCTTGGTAAGGGAGAGGTCGCCAGTTCAATCCTGGCCATGGGCTCCATAGGCGTCGATTACAGAACTCAAAAAAATGCTTTAAAAAGGATCATCATGGCAAAGAGCAAATTTGAGCGGACGAAGCCGCACATCAACGTAGGGACGATAGGACACGTGGACCACGGCAAGACCACGTTGACGGCGGCGATCACGATGGTATTGGCGAAGAAGTTTGGTGGCGAGGCGAAGAGTTATGCGCAGATAGACTCGGCGCCTGAAGAGAAGGCGCGGGGCATCACGATCAACACCTCGCACGTGGAGTATGAGACGGAGAAGCGGCATTACGCGCACGTTGACTGTCCTGGACACGCGGACTATGTGAAGAACATGATTACGGGTGCAGCCCAGATGGATGGTGCGATTCTGGTGGTGTCAGCGGCGGATGGACCGATGCCGCAGACGCGGGAGCACATTCTTCTGGCGCGGCAGGTAGGGGTTCCCTACATTATCGTCTATATGAACAAGGCGGACATGGTGGACGATGCGGAACTTCTGGAGTTGGTGGAAATGGAAGTGCGCGAGTTGCTGTCCAAATACAGTTTTCCCGGGGATGACACCCCGATAGTGATTGGTTCTGCCCTGAAGGCGCTGGAAGGCGACCAGAGCGACATAGGCGAGCCCTCCATCTACAAGTTGGCGGCAGCGCTGGACAGCTACATTCCGGAGCCTCAGCGGGCGGTGGACGGGACTTTTCTGATGCCGGTTGAAGACGTTTTTTCCATATCTGGTCGTGGGACGGTGGTGACGGGGCGCGTTGAGCGTGGGGTCATCAAGGTAGGGGAAGACATCGAGATAGTAGGCTTGAAGCCCACTATCAAGACTGTTTGCACGGGCGTTGAGATGTTTCGCAAGCTTCTGGACCAGGGGCAGGCAGGAGACAACGTGGGTGTGTTGCTGCGGGGCACCAAGCGCGAAGAAGTGGAGCGCGGACAGGTGCTGTCCAAGCCTGGGACCATCACCCCGCATACCAAGTTCACAGCCGAGATTTATGTTCTGAGCAAGGAAGAGGGTGGGCGTCATACTCCCTTTTTCCAGGGATACCGGCCGCAGTTTTACTTCCGGACGACGGATGTGACGGGTGCAATCGAGTTGCCTGGGGGCACGGAGATGGTGATGCCTGGGGACAATGTATCGGTGACGGTAAACCTGATTGCGCCGATTGCGATGGAAGAAGGCCTGCGTTTTGCGATTCGTGAAGGCGGCAGGACCGTTGGCGCAGGTGTCGTGGCAAAAATTATCGAATAGCGTCTTGCCCGAGGTCGACTCCATCGTTGAAGAGCCTTGCACTCAGAAAGAGGCTTGCATTCATATGAACTCAGGTGAGTCTTTCATTTTTTTGTCTTTGTTCAAAGCACAGGCCAGTAGCTCAATTGGCAGAGCGTCGGTCTCCAAAACCGAAGGTTGGGGGTTCGATGCCCTCCTGGCCTGCCATCAGGAAATGTCATTTCAAAATCATCAATAACTGCATGTTTCCAGGGGAAGCAGGGCCTCGTAATACGTCGTGGTATCAGGTCGTGCAGTGAGGTTGCGCATGAATTTTGCTCGCGCACCGCTTCGTCTGCTGGCAGGCATTAAAAGGCAGAGTGGGATAGGTTAGTGGATAAGATCAAGTTGGGATTCGCGCTTCTGCTGCTGATTGCGGGTATTGCCGGATTTTATTACCTGAGCGATAACGCAATGGTAATTCGCGTCATTTCAGTTCTCGGAGGCCTCGTTCTTGCGACCGTGGTGGTGTCGTTTACCACTCAGGGCAAGCAGTTTTACGCGTTCAGCAGGGAATCGTGGGAAGAGACCAAGAAGGTGGTATGGCCGAACCGGAAGGAAACGGTGCAGACGACGGGTATCGTTTTTGCCTTCGTTCTGGTAATGGCCATGTTCCTGTGGATGATAGACGCAGGCCTGCTGCTGGCGGTGAAATATCTCATGGGACAGGAAGGGTGATGGATAAGAAGTGGTATGTGGTTCATGCCTACTCCGGTTTCGAGAAGAGTGTGCAGCGTACGCTGAAGGAGCGGATCAGTCGCGCTGGAATGCTGGACAAGTTCGGACAGATACTCGTTCCTGTGGAAGAAGTCATCGAGATGAAAGCAGGGCAGAAAAATCTCAGCGAACGGAAATTTTTCCCAGGCTATGTGCTGGTCGAGATGGAGATGACCGACGAAACATGGCACCTGGTCAAAAACACGCCGAAGGTGACGGGCTTCATTGGCGGTACGGCCATGAATCCTACGCCTATCAGCGAGAAGGAAGTGCAGAACATTCTCCATCAGATTCAGGAAGGGGTGGAAAAACCCAAGCCCAAGATTCTTTTCGAAACGGGCGAGGCGGTTCGTGTCAAGGAAGGGCCATTTACGGACTTTCACGGCAACGTGGAGGACGTCAATTACGACAAAAGCAAGCTCCGGGTTTCAGTGTCCATTTTTGGGCGTCCCACACCTGTGGAACTGGATTTCAGCCAGGTCGAGAAAGCCTAGGGCAGTAAAGGTTTCCGGAAGCATCGGAAGGCCTCGGTCACATATTGCATATCGCATATTATTAAACGGGGAGAGCCTCAAAGGCTCGTTTGAACCCGATAGGAGAGCAAATGGCAAAGAAAATAGTCGGCTATATCAAGTTGCAGGTGCCGGCGGGGAAGGCAAATCCCAGCCCGCCAATAGGACCCGCTCTGGGGCAGCGGGGACTCAATATCATGGAGTTCTGCAAGGCATTCAATGCGGCAACGCAGAAAATGGAAGTCGGCCTGCCGGTTCCGGTCGTCATAACGGCCTATGCCGACAAGAGCTTCACCTTCACCATGAAGACCACACCCGCTACCGTGCTGATAAAGAAGGCAGCGGGAGTTGGCAAGGGAAGCGCGAAACCTCATACAGATAAGATAGGTCGGTTGACACGGAAGCAAATGGAAGAAATCGCCCAGATAAAGATGCCGGATTTGACTGCCGCAGACATGGACGCGGCAGTTCGCACCATTGCGGGTAGTGCTCGCAGCATGGGTATAGAAGTGGAGGGCGCATAACGTGGCGCGCATATCCAAACGTCTCAAGGCGATCTCGGAAAAAGTGGATCGCACAAGATATTACCCGTTGCAGGATGCACTCAATCTTGTCAGGGAAACAGCGATCGCGAAGTTCGACGAGTCCATCGATGTGGCCGTTAATCTTGGGATAGACGCAAAAAAATCTGACCAGGCAGTGCGTGGGTCTGTGGTGTTGCCTGCGGGGACGGGAAAGACCGTGCGGGTGGCTGTATTCGCGCAGGGCGACAAGGCCCGCGAAGCGGCGGCAGCGGGGGCAGATATTGTCGGCTTTGAAGACCTCGCCGAGCAGATCAAGGCGGGCAATATCGAATTCGATGTGGCTATCGCCAGTCCCGATGCAATGCGTGTTGTAGGGCAACTGGGGCAGATACTCGGTCCACGCGGCTTGATGCCAAATCCCAAGGTGGGGACGGTAACGCCGGATGTAGCCGGTGCGGTAAGAAACGCGAAAGCCGGTCAAGTTCAGTATCGCGCCGACAAAGGAGGTATCGTACAGTGCACCATCGGACGAGCCTCGTTCACGGTGGATGCCCTGACCCAGAATATGATGGCGCTGATCGATGCGCTCAATAAATCCAAGCCTGCTGCATCCAAAGGCATCTATCTAAGGAAGATATCAGTCTCGAGCACAATGGGAATAGGCGTGCGCGTGGATCAGACAAGCATGCGATAGGTGCATGCGCTGGATTCCCTGTTTATAAATATTGTAAGACTTTGGGCCGTCGGGAAAGGCAGGACGCTTTTCCGGCGGGTTATCAAAGACCGCTGGGGTATTGGCATGGCAGGCGAGGTGACTCGCTCAATCTGTTGCTCAGTTTATTATTGAGTGAGCCATTGTCCAAAACTTAATCTGCATGGTGAAGGGGCTTGCAGCCGGTGTTCCATGCCGGGTTGCACTTTCCGTATTTCCCTGCTACCCAGCGCAGATGGCGTACCCAGAAACAGGAAAAGATCCAACTCCTGATTTAAGGTCGCCGGTTTCGCGGTGTGAGATCAGGTACGGGGGAGGAGGTCAGAATCTCGGGTCAATCCGAAGTTAAGCTTCCCAAGCCAGCATACCACACTTACCGCCGCATTTTAACTGATGGAGAAGTACCTTGAGTCTAAATTTAGATGAGAAAAAAGCGGTGGTCGCCGAAGTGAGTGAGCAGGTAGCCAAAGCGCAGGCCATCATCATCGCGGAGTACCGCGGGCTGGGGGTCGGCCATATGACGCAACTGCGGGCGAAGGCACGGCAGTCGGGAATATATTTCCGGGTGCTTAAAAACTCGCTGGCACGCAGAGCGGTTTCGGATACCCCGTTTTCCGGATTATCCGAGCATATGGTGGGGCCTCTCGCTTACGGCATTGGCAGTGATCCGGTGGCGGCGGCCAAGGTGCTGCATGAGTTTTCGAAAGGCAACGACAAACTGGTAATCAAGGCTGGCGCCATGGCAAACCATGTGATTTCCAGCAGTGAGATTGCCAGTCTGGCCTCTCTGCCAAGTCGCGAGGAGCTTCTTGCCAAGCTGCTGGGCACGATGCAGGCGCCTGCCGCCAATTTTGTGCGGACCTTGAATGAAGTTCCCGCACGTTTTGTTCGTGGCCTCGCTGCTGTTCGCGACCAGAAAGAAACCGCTTGATCCGGGGCCCAGTCGCTTTGAGTTACTTTGGGACCGTTACACCATCATAGTTATTGGATTAATTATCAGGAGAAAATCATGGCTATAGCCAAAGCAGAAATTTTGGATGCGATTGCAAATATGACTGTGCTGGAGCTTTCCCAGCTCATCAAGGAAATGGAAGAGAAGTTCGGTGTTTCCGCTGCCGCTGCCGCAGTTGTGGCAGCGGCGCCCGCAGCAGGTGCCGGGGCGGCACCCGTAGAGGAACAAACTGAATTTACCGTGATGCTGACCGCAGTGGGTGAAAGCAAGGTAAATGTGATCAAGGTGGTGCGTGCCGTTACCGGGCTTGGCTTGAAAGAAGCAAAAGATCTGGTGGACGGCGCACCCAAGCCAGTCAAGGAAGGTATTGCCAAAGCGGATGCGGAAGCCATCCAGAAGCAGCTTGCTGAAGCAGGCGCCACTGCTGAAATCAAATAAAAGAAAAACAGTAAGAAAAGCCGGCGGCATTACTCATGCCGCCGGTTCTGGCGTTTTTTGGATTTTGATGGCGTGTTTGTGCGGCAGAACACGAAGTGCGCTAGCCAAAACAAGTACTCTGTTCTCTATTTTCTGTCAATCCATCTTCTGATCTCCCGGAGATTCCATGAGTTATTCGTTTACCGAGAAAAAACGTATTCGTAAAAGTTTCGCCAAGCGCGCAAGCGTCTTGCCGATTCCCTTTCTTCTCGCTACGCAAATCGAATCTTACGCTGCTTTCCTGCAAGCCAGTGTCGACCCCGATAAACGCGCTCCGGAGGGATTGCAAGCCGCCTTCCTGTCGATCTTCCCGATCGAGAGCCATTCCAGGAATGCACGCCTCGATTTCGTCAACTACGTACTCGGTGTACCTCCTTTCGACGTAAAGGAGTGTCAACAACGCGGTCTTACCTATGCTTCTCCCCTGCGGGCGAAGGTGCGCTTGACCATTATGGATAAGGAGGCATCCAAACCGACCGTCAGGGAAGTAAAGGAGCAGGAAGTTTACATGGGCGAGATTCCGCTCATGACGAACACCGGTTCATTTGTGATTAACGGCACTGAACGCGTGATCGTGTCCCAGTTGCATCGTTCGCCCGGAGTATTTTTCGAGCACGATCGCGGTAAAACGCATTCGTCCGGTAAATTGCTTTTTTCCGCCCGTATCATCCCTTACCGCGGTTCCTGGCTTGATTTTGAGTTTGATCCCAAGGATTACCTCTATTTTCGGGTCGACAGGCGCCGCAAAATGCCTATTACCGTATTGCTGAAGGCCATTGGATACACGCCCGAGCAGATCCTGGAGAATTTCTTTTCTTTTGACTCTTTCCATATATCGCGGAAAAGTATTCTTTTTGAACTGTTACCGGAGCGTTTGCGGGGTGATACCGCGCGCTTCGATATCCTGTCGAAAAACGGCAAGGTCATCGTCCAGAAGGACAAGCGCATTACTGTAAAGCATGTGCGCGAAATGCAGCAGGCCGACATAGACAGGCTTGAGGTGCCGGAAGATTTCCTGTTGGGGCGGGTGCTGGCCCACAACGTAGTGGATAAGGAAACGGGAGAAATTCTCGCGCTTGCCAATGATGAGATTACGGAAACCTTGCTGGGCAAACTGCGGGATGCCGATGTGGAAGAGATCCGTACGATTTATACCAATGATCTCGATCAGGGCGCATATATATCGCAAACTCTCAAGATAGACGAAACCGCAGATGAGATGGCGGCGCAGGTTGCAATCTACCGCATGATGCGCCCGGGTGAACCCCCTACTGAGGAGGCAGTCAAAGCGCTCTTCACCGGATTGTTCTATGCCCCCGAACGCTATGACCTTTCAGTGGTCGGGCGAATGAAATTCAATCGCAGGGTCGGTAAGACCGAGCTGGATGGAGCGACTACGCTATCCAACGAAGATATCATTGCGGTGATCAGGATTCTGGTGGAACTCCGTAACGGTCGGGGGGAAATTGATGATATCGATCACCTGGGCAATCGTCGCGTACGCTCCGTCGGTGAATTGGCGGAAAACCAGTTTCGCTCTGGCCTGGTGAGGGTCGAAAGAGCAGTAAAAGAGCGCCTGAGCCAGGCTGAATCAGAGAATTTGATGCCTCATGACCTGATCAATGCCAAGCCGGTATCTGCGGCGGTGCGTGAATTCTTCGGGTCCAGCCAGCTATCGCAATTCATGGACCAGACCAATCCACTCTCTGAAATCACGCACAAACGCCGTGTGTCCGCGCTTGGACCCGGTGGCCTGACGCGCGAGAGGGCGGGGTTTGAGGTACGTGACGTGCACCCGACTCACTATGGCCGGGTATGTCCGATCGAAACGCCAGAAGGTCCCAACATTGGTTTGATCAACTCGCTGGCGTTATATGCCCAGACCAATGAATACGGCTTTATGGAAACGCCTTATCGCAAGGTAACAAATGGTCTGGTCACTGATGAGATTCATTTTCTTTCAGCCATTGAGGAAGGGCAATATGTAATTGCCCAGGCAAACGCCGAACTGGATGGAGACGGCAGATTTATCAATGACATCGTTTCCTGTCGCCATAAGAACGAGTTTACCCTGGCGACTCCCGACCGGATTGAATATATGGACGTAGCGCCTGCACAGATTGTCTCGGTCGCTGCCTCGCTGATTCCTTTCCTGGAGCATGATGACGCCAACCGGGCATTGATGGGCTCCAACATGCAGCGGCAGGCGGTGCCCTGCCTGCGGGCCGAGAAACCTCTGGTCGGAACGGGAATCGAGCGGGTCGTAGCTGTCGACTCCGGCACTGCCGTAAAAGCGGTGCGGGGCGGCGTGGTGGATTATGTTGACGCGGGCCGTATCGTGGTGCGGGTGCACGACGTCGAGACCCGTGCGGGTGAAGTGGGCGTAGACATCTACAACCTCACGAAATATACGCGCTCAAACCAGAACACCAATATCAACCAGCGGCCGCTGGTGAAGGTGGGCGACGTGATCGCACGCGGAGATGTTGTGGCGGACGGTGCTTCCACCGACAAGGGTGAACTCGCGCTGGGGCAGAACATGCTGGTCGCGTTTATGCCGTGGACCGGTTACAACTTCGAAGATTCCATTCTCATTTCCGAGCGTATTGTGGCGGATGATCGCTTTACCTCCATTCATATCGAAGAATTGTCGGTGGTAAGCCGCGATACCAAGCTTGGAACCGAAGAAATTACCGGCGATATTTCAAACCTCTCAGAGGCACAGCTAGGCCGTCTGGATGCTTCAGGCATTGTGCATATCGGAGCCGAGGTGGAAGCCGGTGATGTGCTGGTGGGTAAAGTGACGCCCAAGGGTGAAACCCAGCTTACTCCGGAAGAAAAACTGTTGCGCGCAATTTTTGGTGAGAAAGCTTCGGATGTGAAGGATACTTCCCTGCGAGTGCCGTCCGGCATCTCCGGAACGGTGATTGATGTACAGGTCTTTACCCGGGAAGGTATCGAACGGGACAAGCGTGCGCAGCAAATCATTGACGATGAGTTGAAGCGGTACAAGAAAGATCTGGCCGATCAGATGCGAATCGTGGAAGCTGACGCATTTGTCCGGATCGAGCGCCTGCTCATCGGCAAGATTGTCACTGGCGGCCCTAAGAAGCTTGCCAAAGGTGCGGCCATCACAAAGGAATATCTGGAAAGCAACGACCCGCACCATTGGTTCGACATACGGCTGGCGGATGAAGGGGCGAGCGTACAGCTCGAACAGATCGAAGAGGGGCTGGCGCAAAAACGCAAGGCATTCGATGCGGCCTTCGAGGAGAAGAAAAAGAAGCTCACCCAGGGCGATGAGTTGCCTCCAGGCGTGCAGAAAATGGTCAAGGTATACGTCGCGGTGAAGCGGCGCCTTCAACCGGGAGACAAAATGGCCGGCCGTCACGGCAATAAGGGTGTCATTTCGAAGATCGTGCCAGTGGAAGATATGCCTTATATGGCCGATGGCACTCCCGTGGACGTGGTGCTGAATCCGTTGGGCGTGCCGTCACGCATGAACGTGGGACAGATCCTGGAGACGCATCTTGGCTGGGCGGCCAAAGGTCTGGGACAGAAGATCGGCGAAATGCTGCGCGCAGGCAAGGAAGCCGCCGAGCTTCGAGCCTTTCTTGACAAGATATATAACACCAGTGGAAAACCGGAAGATATCAACTCCTTGACCGACGTGGAAATCGTGGATCTGGCAGAAAACCTCCAGGATGGAGTGCCCTTTGCCACACCGGTATTTGATGGCGCCACGGAGCAGGAAATCAAGGACATGCTCGAACTTGCCGGTTTGCCGCGTTCGGGACAGGTGAGCCTTTATGACGGCCGTACCGGGGAGGCCTTCGATCGCCCGGTTACCGTCGGTTACATGCATGTGTTGAAGCTGCACCACCTGGTGGACGACAAGATGCACGCCCGGTCAACCGGCCCCTACAGTCTGGTCACTCAGCAGCCGCTCGGAGGCAAAGCCCAGTTCGGCGGCCAGCGTTTCGGAGAAATGGAGGTGTGGGCGCTCGAAGCGTACGGTGCCGCCTATACGCTGCAGGAAATGCTGACAGTCAAGTCGGACGATGTGAACGGGCGCACGAAAGTATACGAGAGCATTGTGAAGGGCGACCATAAGATCGATGCGGGCATGCCGGAATCCTTCAACGTGCTGGTGAAGGAAATCCGGTCGCTGGCCATGGATATCGACCTGGAGCGGCATTAGCAATTTTTATTCTGGAGGTACGAGAATCAGATAATTTTTTGCTGCCTTTGCTTTTTCACCGGATAATTTTTTGCATAGACCCCTGATCAACAGGAGTGACAAATGAAAGCACTGCTTGATTTATTCAAACAGGTTACCCAGAAAGAAGAGTTCGATTCGATCAAGATCGGTCTGGCTTCTCCCGAGAAAATACGTTCCTGGTCCTATGGTGAGGTGAAGAAGCCGGAAACCATCAATTATCGTACGTTCAAGCCCGAGCGAGACGGCCTGTTCTGTGCAAAAATATTCGGTCCGGTAAAGGATTACGAGTGCCTTTGCGGAAAGTACAAGCGTTTGAAACATCGCGGCGTGATCTGCGAGAAATGTGGTGTCGAGGTCACGTTATCCAAAGTGCGGCGCGAACGCATGGGTCATATCGAACTGGCATCCCCGGTGGCGCACATCTGGTTCCTGAAATCCCTGCCATCCAGGTTGGGGATGGTGCTGGATATGACTTTGCGCGACATAGAGCGGGTGCTCTATTTCGAGGCGTATGTAGTAACGGATCCGGGCCTGACGCCTCTCCAGCGATGCCAGTTGCTGACAGATGACGATTACCGGGCCAAAACCGAGGAATACGGGGATGATTTCCGTGCCAGTATGGGGGCGGAAGGTATTCGTGATCTATTGAATACCCTGAATATTCGTGTAGAAATCGATAATCTTCGCCGCGAAATGGGAACGACTGGCTCCGAAACGAAGATGAAGAAGATTTCGAAGCGCCTGAAAGTGTTGGAGGCATTCAGCAAATCCGGCATCAAACCGGAATGGATGATTCTGGCCGTGCTACCCGTGCTGCCTCCCGAACTGCGGCCATTGGTGCCGCTGGATGGAGGACGTTTTGCGACTTCCGATCTCAACGATTTGTATCGTCGTGTCATTAACCGCAATAACCGGTTGAAACGTTTGCTCGAACTGAAGGCGCCGGAAATTATCGTGCGCAACGAGAAGCGCATGCTGCAGGAAGCGGTGGATTCACTACTGGATAACGGCCGTCGCGGCAAAGCCATGACGGGCGCCAACAAACGCCCGCTGAAATCGCTTGCGGACATGATCAAGGGCAAGGGCGGGCGCTTCCGCCAGAACTTGCTTGGGAAACGCGTGGATTATTCCGGACGGTCGGTCATTGTAGTGGGACCGCAGCTCAAGCTGCACCAGTGCGGTTTGCCCAAGAAAATGGCCCTGGAATTATTCAAACCCTTTATCTTCAACAAGCTGGAGATAATGGGTATCGCGAGCACGATAAAGGCTGCGAAACGTGAGGTCGAAAACGAAAGCCCGATCGTGTGGGACATCCTGGAAGATGTCATTCGTGAGCATCCTGTAATGCTGAACCGGGCACCGACCTTGCATCGGCTGGGTATTCAGGCGTTTGAGCCGGTCCTGATAGAAGGCAAGGCCATCCAACTGCATCCGTTGGTATGTGCCGCTTTCAACGCGGACTTTGACGGCGATCAGATGGCGGTCCACGTGCCGCTTTCGCTGGAAGCGCAAATGGAGTGCCGCACGCTGATGATGTCGACCAACAACGTCTTGTCGCCCGCTAACGGGGAACCCATTATCGTGCCATCACAGGACATCGTGCTGGGACTGTACTCCACCACGCGCGAGAAGGTCAATGCGCGGGGTGAGGGTATGTATTTCGCCAATATCAGCGAAGTTTCCCGCGCGTACGAGAACCGCGTTATCGAGCTGAATGCACGGATTTCCGTAAGGATCCCCGAATACGAATTGGTTGCGGATGGAGAGCGGCGCGAGAAGATCACGCGGTATGAAACCACGGTAGGACGCGCATTGTTATCAGAGATTCTCCCTGCCGGGCTGCCTTTCCCGTTGATCAACAAGGTGCTCAAGAAAAAAGAAATCTCCAAGCTCATCAATGCAAGCTTCCGCCGCTGCGGCCTGCGCGAAACCGTGATTTTTGCCGATAAGCTGATGTATGCCGGTTTCAGCTATGCGACGCGCGCCGGGATTTCGATCTGCCTGGACGATATGCTTACCCCCGTGCAGAAGGATGCAATCATCAGTGCCTCCGAAAAGGAAGTGCAGGAGATCGAGCTTCAGTATACGTCCGGTCTTGTCACCCAGGGTGAACGTTACAACAAGGTCGTGGACATATGGGGCCGCGCAGGTGACCAGGTTGCAAAGGCAATGATGGACCAGCTCGGAGTCGAGCCGATCATAGATCCGGAAACCGGAGCCGCTAAAACGGGCGAGTCAGGAAAGCCCTTGATTCAGGAATCGTTCAATTCCATCTATATGATGGCGGATTCAGGCGCTCGCGGTTCTGCTGCTCAGATCCGTCAATTGGCAGGAATGCGGGGCCTGATGGCCAAGCCGGATGGTTCAATCATCGAAACGCCCATCACGGCTAATTTCCGCGAAGGATTGAACGTCTTGCAGTACTTTATTTCCACTCACGGTGCGCGCAAGGGCTTGGCCGATACGGCGCTGAAGACGGCTAACTCAGGCTATCTTACCCGCCGGCTTGTCGATGTGACACAGGATCTGGTCGTAACCCAGGAGGACTGTGGCACCAGCAATGGCGTGGTGATGAAGGCATTGGTCGAAGGTGGCGAGGTCATCGAAGCATTGCGCGAACGTATCCTCGGCCGTGTAGTGGTCAATGAGATTATCAATCCGGAGCATCAGGCCGTGATTTACCCGGCAGGCATGCTGCTGGATGAAAATGCAGTGGATGCCATTGAGATGCTGGGTATAGATGAAGTGAAGGTCCGCACCCCGCTTACCTGTGAAACCCGCTATGGCCTGTGTGCCAAATGTTATGGACGCGACCTGGGACGCGGCACACCGGTCAATGTTGGCGAAGCAGTGGGCGTGATCGCCGCTCAGTCGATCGGTGAGCCTGGCACTCAGTTGACCATGCGCACTTTCCATATCGGAGGGGCGGCTTCCCGAACAGCGGTCGCAAGCCAGGTCGAGAGCAAATCCAACGGTGTTGTGCGGTATTCACCGAGCATGCGCTATGTGACCAATGCACGTAATGAACTGATCGCGATTTCCCGCAGCGGCGAAGTGGTGATTCAGGATGACAACGGGCGTGAGCGGGAACGGCACAAGGCGCCGTACGGCGCGACCTTGCTGATTCGTGACGGAGAAGTCGTGAAAGCTGGGCAGGTGCTGGCGGCCTGGGATCCGCACACGCGTCCAATCATTACTGAATACTCTGGCAAGGTCCGCTTCGAGAACGTGGAAGAAGGCGTGACCGTGGCCAAGCAGATAGATGAAGTAACCGGTTTGTCCACGCTGGTGGTGATCGATCCGAAGCGCCGTGGGGTGGTGCAAACGAAGGGATTGCGCCCGATGGTGAAGCTCCTGGATGACGAGGGCAAGGAGGTGCTGGCGGGCAGTAATTTACCGGTTCACATCACCTTCCAGGTGGGTTCCATCATCACTGTCCGGGATGGGCAGCAGGTCAGCGTCGGTGAGGTTCTCGCGCGTATTCCGCAGGAAAGTTCGAAAACGCGGGACATTACTGGTGGCCTGCCTCGCGTTGCGGAATTGTTCGAAGCGCGTTCCCCAAAGGATGCGGGCGTACTGGCAGAAGTCACCGGAATCGTGTCCTTCGGCAAGGATACCAAGGGCAAGCAACGGCTGGTCATCACGGATCTGGATGGAGTGTCGCACGAATATCTCATTCCCAAGGACAAGCACGTGACTGCTCACGATGGGCAGGTGGTGAACAAAGGAGAAAGTATCGTCGACGGTCCTGCCGATCCACACGATATTCTCCGTCTCCTGGGGGTGGAAGCGCTGGCGCGCTATATTACCGACGAGGTGCAGGATGTGTACCGCTTGCAGGGCGTCAAGATCAACGACAAGCACATCGAGGTGATAGTGCGCCAGATGCTGCGCCGTGTGCAGATTGTGGATTCCGGCGATACGCGCTTCATTCCGGGTGAACAGGTTGAACGCGCCGAAATGCTTGCGGAAAACGAACAGATTGAATTAGAGGACAAGAAGCCGGCAACCTATGAATATATGCTGCTCGGCATCACTAAAGCCTCACTTTCCACCGACTCGTTCATTTCCGCGGCCTCGTTCCAGGAGACTACACGAGTGCTGACCGAAGCGGCGATCATGGGCAAGAAGGATGACCTGCGGGGGCTGAAAGAAAATGTTATTGTAGGACGCCTTATTCCCGCAGGTACAGGTTTGGCCTTTCACAATACCCGCAAGAAGCAGCGCCTCATGCTGGATACCGGCGAAGCGTCTCCTTTGAGTGAGGAAGAGACAGGAGAAATTAGAAACAGTGGATACGCTGTCTGAAAACAGGGGCAATGGAAGCTCGCGAGTCTCATCCTGCTCACTGGCAATGCTGGCATATAGCCTCTGGTATCTGACGGAATTGAATCATGCCCATCGATATTAATGCCATCATTGCCGAAACTCGCGGCAAAAACTTCGATATCTACGAAGAGCATATAAATCCGGTCTTCGTCAAGGTACTGCGTACACTCGGATTCAATCGAACCTGGATGAGAGGGGAGGGTCCTTATCTCTGGGATGAAACAGGCACCCGCTATCTCGATTTTCTGACCAACTGGGGTGTGTTCAATTTCGGTCGGCGGCATCCTGCTATCCGTAATGCACTGCAACAGGTAATGGAGGCCGAATTTCCCGGGTGGGTGGGTTTTGATGCTCCGCCGCTTGCCGCGGTACTGGCGCGCGAACTGGTAAAACGAATGCCCCCGGGGCTGGATACCGTTTACTTCAGTAACTCCGGTACGGAAGCAATCGAAGCAGCAATCAAATTTGCACGCGGGTATACAGGTCGCCCCTCTACTGCTCATCTCGCCAAGGCATTTCACGGCTTGACCATGGGGTCCTTGTCACTGAATGGGGAAGCGAGTTTCCGCAGGGGTTTTGAGCCAATGCTTCCCGGCAGCTCAGAAGTGAAAATGGGCGACCTGGCCGGACTGGAAGCGCGTCTGGCAAAGGGCGATGTCGCAGCCTTCGTCTTTGAGCCGATACAGGGCAAGGGAGTCAATATCGCCAGCGACGAGTACCTGCTGGGTGCGCAGGAGTTATGCCGAAAATACGGCACCTTGATGGTTTGCGACGAAATTCAGTGTGGTATGGGCCGCACGGGGCGTTTTCTGGCCAGTCAATGGGTTCCCGATTTCCAGCCAGACATCGTCTGTCTTTCCAAGGCGCTTTCCGGAGGCTATATTCCAGTCGGCGCGACGATTACCCGACGTGCCGTCTACGATAGCGTTTACGACAGCCTGCATCGTGCGATTGTTCATGCATCCACTTTCGGGATGGGCAATATGGCGATGGCTGCAGCTTTGGCCTCACTCAGTGTTCTGGACGATGAGAAGCTCATGGATCGGGCCATGGTACTTGGGGAGCGTTTCAGGAAAGGAATCGAGGCGATGGTGCCGCGCTTTGAATTTCTCAAGGGAGTGCGGCAGCGCGGGCTTATGATTGCAATCGAGTTTGGCCAGCCGGAATCAATGTCGCTCCGAGCTGCATGGGCAATGGTCAACAAGATGGATGAAAACCTTTTTGCTCAGGCAATCGTTCTTCCGCTTCTTGACGATCATCATATTCTTACCCAGGTAGCAGGCCATGCCATGCCCATTGTCAAGATTCTGCCGCCCCTGAACATCGGCGAGAGCGATGTCGACTGGTTCCTCGCAGCGCTTGAGGATGTCATGATAAAATTGCACAAGTTCCCAGGCCCTGCCTGGGAGGTTTTGAAGAAGCTCGGCAACCATGCGCTGACTGCGAAAAAGCGCGAGGCCCGGGTAACTGCATGAGGTCCATGGCGGGGGCATGAACTGGGCCACTCTTTATCGGATTTCCTTGTGTTGGATTCTTGAACAGGTTTGCTGTATTCCTGCATTTGATTGATGTTCTTCAGGAGCTTCACCGCGCAGTACGCACTGCTGCACCGGTTGATTTCGACTCGGGACCCTGTTTTCTAATCTGTTTTTGTTTCAAAGCCTCTGATGGTAGGCCAGCAGGATTTTTCCGCTTTGCGTCATTTCGTTCCTGATAAAAATCACGCGGGCAATGAGAGGTTCATCACGGCAGATTCCTGTGATGAGTTCTCATTGCCTATTGAAAACAAAAAGGCTTTAGCTTGACATGGCAAGATAAAGTCCATAAAATTCGCAGTTTTTTAAGCCGCCGGCGGATTGATAGCATGAGCGGCCGGATAGAGAAGTAAGTTTATATTGGCAGCGGGACAGGTAAGTCGCCCTCCCGTTTTTCTGGAAAATAAAATGCCGACAATCAGTCAGTTAGTACGTAAGCCGCGTGCGGCAAAACCTCTGAAAAGCAAAGTTCCCGCATTGGGAAACAGCCCGCAAAAGCGGGGAGTTTGCACACGGGTTTATACCACCACGCCCAAAAAACCGAATTCAGCTTTGCGCAAGGTGGCGCGCGTCCGTTTGACTAACGGCTTCGAGGTATCCAGTTATATCGGTGGAGAAGGCCACAATCTTCAGGAACACTCGGTGGTTTTGATCCGGGGTGGTCGTGTCAAGGATTTGCCGGGCGTGCGCTACCATACTGTACGCGGCAGCCTGGATACTGCCGGAGTCAAGGACCGCAAGCAGGGGCGATCGAAATACGGCGCCAAGAAGCCGAAGTCGGCTTAAAAACAGTTTGAATCCCGACACACCCAGACGATTGATCGGGATTGCCCCGACGATAAAGTAAGCTGAATAATTACGCCAAGGTTAGAAAATGCCAAGACGGAGAGAAGTTCCAAAACGCGAAATTTTACCGGACCCAAAGTACCATAATGCCGAAGTGGCGAAATTTGTCAATGTGTTGATGACGCGAGGCAAGAAATCCGTGGCAGAGCGAATTATCTACGGGGCTATGGATCAGATTCACAAGAAGACGGGCAAGGATCCGGTGGAAGTATTTACGCAGGCACTGTCCAATGTCCGTCCAATGGTGGAAGTAAAAAGCCGCCGCGTTGGCGGGGCCAACTACCAGGTTCCGGTAGAAGTCCGGTCGATTCGGCGTAATGCCCTCGCGATGCGGTGGTTACGTGATGCCGCGCGTAAAAGAGCTGAAAAATCCATGGGCGCCCGGTTGGCGGGCGAGTTGGCAGAAGCTGCTGAAGGCAGGGGTGGAGCGGTCAAGAAACGCGAGGAAGTTCATCGTATGGCCGAGGCGAACAAGGCATTTGCGCATTATCGATTCTGACGGCAATGATGGCGCAGGGAAACCTGCATCATGACCTGGTTTGCCTGAAAAGTCCCTGATTTTTAGCTGCCGGGAGCATTGTGCCACCGGCAGTTTTCCAATTTTAAGGCTAGAAAACTGTGGCAAGAAAGACACCTATTGAACGTTACCGAAATATTGGCGTCATGGCGCATATAGACGCCGGAAAAACTACGACCACCGAACGCATCCTGTTCTATACAGGCGTATCGCATAAGCTTGGTGAGGTGCATGACGGTGCGGCTACCATGGACTGGATGGAGCAGGAGCAGGAGCGCGGCATTACAATTACCTCTGCCGCCACCACATGCTTCTGGAAAGGGATGGATCATAATTACCCAGACCATCGCATCAATATCATCGATACGCCGGGCCACGTTGATTTCACTATCGAGGTGGAGAGATCGTTGCGTGTTCTCGATGGCGCCTGCACTGTATTTTGTGCAGTGGGTGGGGTGCAGCCCCAGACCGAGACGGTATGGCGCCAAGCGAACAAATATAAGGTTCCCCGTCTTGCTTTTGTCAACAAGATGGATCGTGCCGGCGCCAATTTCATGCGTGTTTATGAGCAGATACAAAGCCGGCTCAAGGCGCATCCTGTACCCGTTCAGTTGCCGATAGGCGCGGAGGACAAATTCGAAGGCGTTGTCGACCTGATCAAGATGAAGGCTATTCATTGGGACGACGCCAGTCAGGGAATGAAATTCGAGGAGCGCGATATCCCCGCGAACATGGCTGAAGATGCCAAATCCTGGCGCGAGAAAATGGTGGAGTCGGCTGCCGAGGCGAATGAAGAACTGATGAATAAATATCTGGAGGAAGGCGACTTGTCGCCTGCGGATATTAAGCAGGGTCTTCGCATTCGTACCCTTGCCAATGAAATCGTACCCATGCTCTGCGGATCCGCCTTCAAGAATAAAGGCGTGCAGGCAATGCTTGATGCCGTGCTCGATTATTTGCCGTCCCCAGCCGACATCGAGGCAGTTGACGGTGAAAAAGAGAGTGGCGAGCACGCTGAGCGCCATGCGAGTGACGATGAACCGTTTGCTGGTCTTGCCTTCAAGATTGCCACTGACCCCTATGTGGGTCAATTGATCTTTTTTCGCGTGTATTCAGGAGTCGTAACCTCTGGTGATACCGTTTATAACCCGATCAAGGGGCGCAAGGAGCGGATTGGAAGACTGCTGCAGATGCACGCCAACCAGCGGGAAGAAATCAAGGAAGTCCGGGCGGGGGATATAGCCGCAGCAGTAGGCTTGAAGGAGGCGGTTACCGGGGACACGCTGTGTGATCCTGGTGATGTCATCACACTGGAGCGCATGGTGTTTCCGGAGCCCGTGATTCACGTCGCGGTGGAACCGAAAACCAAGCTGGATCAGGAAAAGATGGGCATCGCATTGAATCGTCTCGCCCAGGAGGATCCTTCCTTCCGTGTGCGCACCGATGAGGAGTCCGGTCAAACCATCATTTCCGGAATGGGCGAATTGCATCTGGAAATCATTGTAGATCGGATGAAACGCGAATTTGGCGTAGAAGCCAATGTGGGTGCTCCCCAGGTGGCTTATCGCGAAGCAATCCGAAAATTGGTGGAGGTCGAAGGCAAATTCATCAAGCAGTCCGGCGGGCGGGGTCAGTATGGTCATGTCTGGATCAAGATGGAGCCGAACGAGGCCGGCAAGGGCTTCGAGTTTGTTGATGCAATCAAGGGTGGAACCGTGCCCAGGGAATATATTCCCGCAGTGCAGAAAGGCCTTGAAGAAACGCTTCCGAATGGCGTGCTGGCAGGTTTTCCGGTGGTGGATGTCAAGGTCACATTGTTCGACGGCTCTTACCATGATGTCGATTCGAATGAAAACGCGTTCAAGATGGCTGCCTCGATTGCATTCAAGGATGGTATGCGCAAGGCCAGTCCTGTACTGCTGGAACCGATGATGTCCGTAGAAGTGGAAACGCCGGCGGACTTCATGGGGAATGTCGTAGGGGATTTGTCCTCCCGGCGTGGCATGATTCAAGGCATGGACGATCTGCCCGGCCTCAAGCTGGTGCGTGCAGAAGTGCCGTTGGCGGAAATGTTCGGTTATGCAACTTCGTTACGATCTGCAACGCAGGGTCGGGCTACGTATACGATGGAATTCAAGCATTACGCCGAAGCGCCGAAGAATGTGGCCGAAGCGATCATAAGCAAGAAATAATCGTCATCAAATAAAAGGATCATCATGGCAAAGAGCAAATTTGAGCGGACGAAGCCGCACATCAACGTAGGGACGATAGGACACGTGGACCACGGCAAGACCACGTTGACGGCGGCGATCACGATGGTATTGGCGAAGAAGTTTGGTGGCGAGGCGAAGAGTTATGCGCAGATAGACTCGGCGCCTGAAGAGAAGGCGCGGGGCATCACGATCAACACCTCGCACGTGGAGTATGAGACGGAGAAGCGGCATTACGCGCACGTTGACTGTCCTGGACACGCGGACTATGTGAAGAACATGATTACGGGTGCAGCCCAGATGGATGGTGCGATTCTGGTGGTGTCAGCGGCGGATGGACCGATGCCGCAGACGCGGGAGCACATTCTTCTGGCGCGGCAGGTAGGGGTTCCCTACATTATCGTCTATATGAACAAGGCGGACATGGTGGACGATGCGGAACTTCTGGAGTTGGTGGAAATGGAAGTGCGCGAGTTGCTGTCCAAATACAGTTTTCCCGGGGATGACACCCCGATAGTGATTGGTTCTGCCCTGAAGGCGCTGGAAGGCGACCAGAGCGACATAGGCGAGCCCTCCATCTACAAGTTGGCGGCAGCGCTGGACAGCTACATTCCGGAGCCTCAGCGGGCGGTGGACGGGACTTTTCTGATGCCGGTTGAAGACGTTTTTTCCATATCTGGTCGTGGGACGGTGGTGACGGGGCGCGTTGAGCGTGGGGTCATCAAGGTAGGGGAAGACATCGAGATAGTAGGCTTGAAGCCCACTATCAAGACTGTTTGCACGGGCGTTGAGATGTTTCGCAAGCTTCTGGACCAGGGGCAGGCAGGAGACAACGTGGGTGTGTTGCTGCGGGGCACCAAGCGCGAAGAAGTGGAGCGCGGACAGGTGCTGTCCAAGCCTGGGACCATCACCCCGCATACCAAGTTCACAGCCGAGATTTATGTTCTGAGCAAGGAAGAGGGTGGGCGTCATACTCCCTTTTTCCAGGGATACCGGCCGCAGTTTTACTTCCGGACGACGGATGTGACGGGTGCAATCGAGTTGCCTGGGGGCACGGAGATGGTGATGCCTGGGGACAATGTATCGGTGACGGTAAACCTGATTGCGCCGATTGCGATGGAAGAAGGCCTGCGTTTTGCGATTCGTGAAGGCGGCAGGACCGTTGGCGCAGGTGTCGTGGCAAAAATTATCGAATAGCAACAGGATCAAGGATCGGATTTAAGATTTACGCAGGGTGCGTGTCGGTCAATTCGGAATCCGAGTCCTCAACCTGAGGTTGGATTATGCAAAGTCAAAAAATACGTATTCGTTTGAAAGCGTTCGATTACCGGTTGATAGACAAATCGGCGCTGGAGATCGTGGAAACCGCAAAACGTACTGGCGCTGTGGTCAAGGGCCCGGTGCCTCTGCCAACGCGCATCGAGCGTTTTGATGTGCTTCGTTCGCCTCATGTCAACAAGACTTCACGTGATCAATTCGAAATCCGGACTCATTTGCGGCTGATGGATATCATGGATCCAACCGATAAAACGGTGGATGCGTTAATGAAGCTGGATCTGCCTGCCGGAGTGGATGTCGAGATAAAGTTGTAGTTTTCCAGCGTAATTCTGAGTATGTTCGCAACGAATGACTCGGGTTCCTGTTCAATCAACATGAATTGCCGGTCAATTGTAATCGGCACCTTTTAGAAGGGTAATTAGAATGAGTTTAGGGCTCGTCGGCCGCAAGGTCGGCATGACTCGTATTTTCACCGAAGAAGGTGATAGCCAGCCCGTCACAGTGCTGGACGTGTCTAATAATCGTGTCACACAGATCAAGACGCCTGCTAATGATGGGTATTCCGCCGTGCAAGTCACGTTTGGCAAGCGTCGGGCTATCCGCGTAAACAAACCTTCGGCCGGGCATTTTGCCAAGGCAGCTGTAGAGGCGGGAGAGATTCTGAGAGAATTCCGCGTCGCAGAAGAAACCCTTGGAACTCTCAGTCCTGGTGCAGTTATCGGATTGGATATTTTTCAACCGGGGCAGAGGGTGGATGTAACCGGTATCTCGATCGGAAAGGGCTATTCCGGCGCCATCAAGCGTCACGGCTTCGCTTCTAACCGGGCGAGTCACGGTAACTCACGGTCTCATAATGTTCCCGGTTCCATCGGCATGGCGCAGGATCCCGGTCGCGTCTTCCCCGGAAAGCGCATGTCCGGTCATCTGGGGAATGTGAGGCGCACCATTCAAAACCTGGAAATACTGCGAATCGATGCCGAGCGCGGGCTGCTGCTCATCAAGGGCGCTATTCCTGGATCGAAAGGGGGGGACGTGACAGTTTCGCCAAGCATTAGATCTGGAAGACCCCTCAATAACAGCAATGTCAATGCCACCGCAAAAGGCGGCGCGAAATCTGGCAAGAAGGGTGGATAATGGAACTTAAACTTATCGACGATAATGGGCAGTCGTCTGCAAACGTTTCAGCTTCCGAAACCCTGTTTGGCCGGGAGTATAATGAAGCCCTCGTGCATCAGGTTGTAACAGCTTATCTTGCCAATGCACGCAGTGCCAACAGGGCGCAAAAGGCACGATCGGATGTCACCAAATCCACTCGCAAGCCTTGGCGGCAGAAAGGTACGGGGCGCGCTCGCGCCGGCATGGCATCGAGTCCTTTATGGCGAGGCGGAGGGAAAATATTTCCCAATAGTCCGGAGGAGAATTTCAGCCATAAAGTCAATCGCAAGATGTACCGCGCGGGTATCGGCGCGATTCTCTCGCAACTGGTTCGTGAAAACCGATTGTCGGTAGTGGAAAATTTTGTCATTGATGCACCCAAGACGAAAGTATTGGCACAGAAGTTGAAAGATATGGGACTGGATCAGGTCATGATCATTACAGATAACATTGATGAGAATCTTTATCTCTCGTCAAGAAATCTTCCGCTCGTCAAGGTTGTTGAAGCGGGTTATGCTGATCCAGTCAGTCTCATGCGCTTTGCAAATGTACTGATTACGCGTAATGCGCTGGCAAAAATGGAGGAGATACTTGCATGAGCGCCCAAACATTCAACCCTGAGCGCCTGATGCAGGTGATATTGTCGCCTCAGGTATCGGAAAAAGCGACGTTTATAGGCGAGAAATACAACCAGATGATCTTTCGTGTGGCTCCGGATGCAACAAAGCCGGAAGTCAAAGCCGCAGTGGAGTTGATGTGGAAGAATCAAAAGGTTGAAGTGGAAAGCGTGCGCATATCCAATGTCAAAGGCAAGGAAAAGCGTTTTGGCCGTTTCATGGGGCGGCGCGGTGGCTGGAAGAAGGCTTACATCAGCATCAAGGCCGGTCAGGAAATCAATTTTTCTGAAATTGCTCAAGGAGAGGTCAAGTAATGGCGCTGGTTAAAGTCAAACCGACCTCTCCAGGTCGTCGGGCGGTAGTCAAAGTCGTTAATGCTGGCCTGCACAAGGGCGCACCTTACCCGCGCCTGGTGGAGAAGCAGAATCGCACTGCCGGACGTAACAATAAGGGGCAAATCACTACTCGCCACATAGGCGGTGGTCACAAGCAGCATTACCGCGTCGTGGATTTTCGCCGCAACAAGGATGGAATCGCAGCCAAAGTGGAGCGGCTGGAATATGATCCGAATCGCAGCGCGAATCTCGCGCTTCTCTGCTATTCCGATGGCGAACGGCGCTACATTATTGCGCCAAAAGGCATCATTGCAGGCATGCAACTGATGAGCGGCGCAGATGCGCCTATAAAGAACGGCAATGCATTGCCGCTGCGCAATATTCCGGTCGGCAGCATCATTCACTGCGTGGAAATGATGCCGGGCAAAGGCGCGCAGCTTGCTCGTTCAGCCGGAGCTTCGGTTCAACTTCTCGCGCGCGAGGGAGATTATGCCCAGTTGCGTCTGCGCTCGGGAGAAATCCGCAGGGTACACGTGAACTGCCGTGCGACGATCGGGGAAGTAGGAAACGAGGAGCATAACCTCCGAGCTATCGGCAAGGCAGGAGCGCAGCGGTGGCGTGGCATCAGGCCAACGGTGCGTGGGGTGGCGATGAATCCGATAGACCATCCCCATGGCGGGGGTGAAGGTAAAACAGCGGCGGGACGTCATCCTGTCAGCCCATGGGGAACGCCTTCCAAGGGTTTCCGTACGCGGGTAAACAAGCGTACCGACGGCATGATTGTGCGACGTCGTTATTCAAACAAGGGATAATGAATCATGGCTCGTTCTATAAAGAAAGGCCCATTTGTTGATCTGCACCTCCTGTCCAAAGTGGAGGCTGCACGTGCGACCAATGACAAGCGACCTATCAAGACCTGGTCGCGCCGCTCAACGGTATTGCCGGATTTCATTGGCTTGACGATTGCCGTGCATAATGGAAAGCAGCACGTTCCGGTATATGTTACTGAGAACATGGTTGGGCACAAGCTCGGCGAGTTTTCTCATACACGTACTTTCAAGGGGCATTCCGGCGATAGAAAAGCGCCTGGAAGGAAATAGGAATAATCATCATGGAAACAACTGCTGTATTGCGTGGAGTCAGGTTGTCCGAGCAGAAAGGCCGGCTGGTTGCGGATCAGATCCGTGGACTGCCGGTGGAGCGTGCGCTCAACCTGCTTGCGTTCAGTCCCAAGAAGGCTGCGGTCATCATTCGTAAGCTTCTCGAATCAGCTATCGCAAATGCCGAGCATAACGAGGGAGCTGACATAGATGAGCTGAAGGTGTCCAGGATATATGTCGACAGAGGGCCGTCTCTCATGCGTACCAGTGCGCGCGCCAAGGGGCGGGGCAATCGCATTGTCAAGCCGACTTGTCACATTCTTCTTACTGTTGGCGATAAAGCCAGCAACAAAAAATAAGGCTGAACAGGCATTATGGGACAAAAAATACATCCGACAGGTTTTCGGCTTTCCGTCCTGAAGAACTGGTCATCCAAATGGTATGCCAACGGAAAAAATTTTCCCGGCATGCTGAACGAAGACATCAAGGTTCGGGAATATTTGAAAAAGAAACTGGCGCATGCGTCTGTCGGTCGCGTAGTTATCGAACGGCCATCGAAGAATGCGCGTATCACGATCTACAGTTCACGTCCTGGGGTAGTGATAGGCAAGAAAGGCGAGGATATCGAAGTTTTGCGGGGGGCGCTGCAAAAGCTTATGGGTGTCCCGGTGCATGTAAATATCGAAGAAATCCGCAAACCGGAAATTGATGCGCAACTGATTGCCGACAACATCGCACAGCAACTGGAAAAGCGCATCATGTTTCGCCGTGCAATGAAGCGTGCCATGCAGAATGCGATGCGCTTGGGTGCTCAGGGTATCAAGATCATGAGTTCAGGCCGGTTGAACGGTATTGAAATTGCTCGTACCGAATGGTATCGGGAAGGACGTGTGCCCCTTCATACACTGCGGGCCGATCTCGATTACGGAGTCTCCGAGGCCAAGACAACCTATGGCGTGATCGGAATCAAGGTCTGGGTATTCAAGGGCGAAGTGATAGGTCGAGGTGAGCAGGCGGGCGCGGGTACAACCGCAACGCAGACCCTGCCTCCAGGGGGAGAACCGGAAACCAGGCGTCCGCCGCGAAGGCCAGCGGGAAGAGCAGATGTCAGATCGGACGGGAAAGCTGGTGAGAAGAAAGTTCCCAGAAAGTCTGACAGCAGTTCTGAGGAATCCGCCACAAAGCCGGCAAAGAAGCCAGTAAAGCCAGGAGTGAACGATGCAGCAGCCAGCTAGAACAAAATATCGCAAGCAGCAAAAAGGGCGGAACAAGGGCATTGCAACCCGGGGCGCCAAGGTGAGTTTTGGTGAATACGGCCTCAAGGCGGTGGGACGGGGACGTTTGACAGCCCGGCAGATCGAGGCTGCGCGGCGTGCGATGACCCGTCATATAAAGCGGGGTGGCCGTATCTGGATTCGTATTTTTCCGGACAAGCCTATTTCGCATAAACCCGCCGAAGTCAGGATGGGTAACGGGAAAGGTAATCCGGAGTATTTTGTGGCAGAAATTCAGCCCGGCAAAGTGCTATATGAAATGGACGGCGTCGATGAGGTGCTGGCTCGCCAGGCATTCCGACTCGCAGCTGCCAAACTTCCGATCCTGACAACTTTTGTTGTGCGACAAGTAGGCGGTTAATCATGAAATCCAGAGTCAAGGAACTGAGAAACAAGAATTCCGTGGAATTGCAGCAGGAATTGCTGGAGTTGCTGAGGGCGCAGTTTGGTCTGCGGATGCAGCATGCAACCCAGCAACTAAGCAATACTTGCCAACTGAGCAATATTCGTCGGGACATAGCGCGTACCAGAACCATTCTTAGCCAGAAGGCAAGGCAGTCATGAGCGAAGCGAATTTAAACCGTACCCTTAGCGGAAAAGTGGTAAGCGATAAAATGGATAAGACTATTACTGTTCTGGTTGAACGTAAGGTCAGACACCCGCTTTACGGAAAGATTATGGTTCGTTCCAAAAAATATCATGTTCATGACGAAACCAATGAGTTTCACACCGGGGACATGGTGGTGATAGAAGAGTGCCGTCCATTATCCAAAACAAAAGCCTGGCGTGTCGTCAAGTTGATGCAGAAAGCCGAACAGGTGAGTTGATTACGAGCAAAACCGGCTTTGGGAAGTATTTTCTTCCTTGTTTTTATAATCCGGTTGTCTTATAATTCTGCCTCTTCATTTTCAAGATATCTTAATTTTTTGCAGCCGGTAAGTGCTGGCGGCATCGTAACCCGAACGGGTTCCAATACTATCCTAGCCTTTGGTTCGGCTGGAAAAGTTGGAGAGAGTGAGTAAATCATGATCCAAATGCAATCGATTCTGCAAGTCGCCGACAATACTGGCGCACGGTCACTCATGTGCATAAAGGTATTAGGCGGTTCCAAGCGACGTTATGCGGGTATTGGCGATATTATAAAAGTCAGCGTAAAGGACGTGGCGCCTAGGGGTCGCGTCAAGAAAGGTGAAGTGTACAACGCAGTCGTAGTACGAACTTCGAAAGGGGTGCGTCGCGCGGATGGATCATTAATCAAGTTCGATGGCAACGCCGCAGTACTGTTGAATGCCAAACTGGAACCAATCGGAACGCGCATTTTCGGTCCTGTTACACGCGAGTTGCGTACCGCACGTTTCATGAAAATTGTTTCGCTCGCACCTGAAGTACTGTAGGGCGCGAGATAAGGAATCAAACATGAGCAAAATAAAGAAGGGAGATGACGTAGTTGTCATCGCCGGCAAGGACAAAGGTAAGCGTGGCACAGTGCTGCGCATCATGAAGCCGGATCTTGTGGTCGTTGAGGGTGTCAATCGCCTCAAGAAGCATCAGCGACCCAATCCGAATAAAGGCGACACGGGTGGAATCGTCGAAATGGACAGTCCTATCCAGGTTTCAAACATCGCAATCTACAATCCCGCAACCCGGAAGGCAGACCGGATTGGTTTCAAAACCGTCGAAGGAAAAGGCAAAGCCCGCTGCTTCAGGTCGAATGGGGATCTGATCGATACCTAAGGGTTAAGACCCAAGGGTTAGGGGAAAACAATATATGGCACGCTTACAAGAATATTATCGTAGTACTGTAGTCCAGCAGTTGATGGAGCAGTTTGGCTATAAGTCCGTGATGGAAGTGCCGCGCATTCGCAAAATCACCCTCAATATGGGTGTGGGCGAGGCGGTCGCGGACAAAAAAATCATGGATAACGCCGTGGGCGACATGCAAAAGATTGCAGGCCAGAAGCCTGTGGTGACGAAAGCTAGAAAATCCATTGCCACCTTCAAGGTTCGTGATGGCTATCCGGTAGGTTGCATGGTTACGCTGCGCCGCGTTCGCATGTACGAATTCCTTGATCGCCTGGTGAATATCGCTATACCGCGTATTCGTGACTTTCGCGGTATTTCCGGCAGATCCTTCGATGGACGCGGCAATTATAATATGGGTATAAAAGAGCAGATCATTTTCCCTGAGATCGAGTATGACAAAATCGATGCGTTGCGGGGGATGAACATCACGATTACCACGACTGCAAAGACAGATGCGGAAGCAAAGGCATTGCTGGCAGCATTCAAATTTCCATTTAAAAACTGAGGGAGCATGGCTAAGGTAGCAGTTATTAACCGTGATCTGAAACGTCGGAAAATCGTCGAGAAATTCGAGGCGCGACGTGCTGAGCTGTTGGCGATCATCAATGATTCCAGCGTAGGTGACGAAGATCGTCATTCGGCCAGGATCAAGTTGCAGATGTTGCCCCGCAATGCCAGCCCAGTGCGATTGCGCAACCGCTGTTCGCTTACAGGCCGTCCTCGGGGAGTATATAGCAAGTTTGGGTTGGGTCGTGGCAAGCTTCGTGATATCGCCATGAGTGGAGAGATTCCGGGCATCATCAAGGCGAGTTGGTAGACGAGTGAGGGTAATGATTGATGTGTTTGATTCAGGGAATCGAACAGGCCGCGTAAATTTATGGATCAGATCCAGTATGGTTAATGTGGTTTCAAGGATTTCGTATTCTCCGGTAACGAAAGTCGGATTTCCAGAGGTATTCTAGATGAGCATGAGTGATCCCATTGCAGACATGCTGACGCGGATTCGTAACGCGCAGCTGTCTGAAAAAACATCTGTCGTGATGCCTGCTTCCAAGCTCAAAGCAGCTATTGCTCAAGTGCTGAAGGATGAGGGGTATGTCGAGGATTTTATAGTTCATGAGGCCGACGGAAAATCGATACTGGATATCAGCCTGAAGTATTACGCAGGACGTCCGGTAATTGAAAAAATAGAGCGTGTCAGTCGCCCTGGTTTGCGGATATATAAAGCCAGCAACAAACTTCCCAATGTAATGAATGGCCTTGGGGTAGCAATCGTATCGACGTCGAAAGGCGTAATGACGGAAAGAAGGGCGCGCGCAAATGGTGTAGGCGGCGAAGTATTATGCATCGTGGCGTAAGGATATAAAAATGTCTCGAGTGGGTAAAAATCCTGTTTCAGTTCCGGCAAATGTCGAAGTCAGGCTATCCGGGTCAGAAGTGGAGGTAAAGGGTCCGCTGGGTATCCTGCGTCGCGAGCTTGTTTCGGAAATTTCGATTGAGCGCAAGGGCGAAAACCTGGTAGTGAAAGCGGCAAATGATTCCAAGCATGCCAACGCAATGTGGGGGACCACGCGCGCGCTGCTCGCCAATATGGTGAAGGGTGTTACCACCGGTTTTGAGAAAAGGCTGACCCTGGTTGGCGTAGGATACCGTGCTCAGGCTGCGGATAACGTCCTTAATCTGACGTTAGGATTCTCTCATCCAGTCGCTCACAAGATGCCCGAAGGTGTCAAGGTCGAGACTCCCAGTCAAACCGAGGTCGTCATCAAGGGTATGGACAAGCAGCAGGTAGGACAAGTGGCTGCGGACGTACGTGCTTACAGGGAGCCGGAGCCATACAAGGGCAAGGGCGTACGCTATGCGGACGAAGTCATCGTCCTGAAGGAAACGAAGAAAAAATAGTCAGGGTAAATATGTCGAATTCCATAGAATCCCGTTTACGGCGCGCGCGGCAGACGCGCGCCAAAATTGCTGAATTGAAGGTAGTGCGACTGGCAGTTCATCGCAGCAATTCTCATATTTATGCGCAGTTGATAGACGGCTCCAGTAGCAAGGTGCTCGCCAGCGCATCCACCCTCGAGCCGGAGTTGCGCAAGGAGCTTCCCAATGGGGGAACGGTTACTGCAGCGGCAGTCGTGGGTAAAAGGGTTGCAGAGAAGGCTCGGGGTCTCGGCATTGAGACGGTTGCATTCGACCGTTCAGGCTTCAAATACCATGGGCGTGTGAAAGCATTGGCTGACGCTGCCCGTGAAAACGGCCTCAAATTCTGAGTGAGGAACGATAATGGCTAAAATGCAGGGGCGGATGCAGGGCAAAATGGCTCCAGGAGACGACCGCGGAGATGGACTCAAGGAAAAAATGGTGGCCATCAATCGCGTTACCAAGGTGGTCAAAGGAGGACGCATTCTGGGCTTCGCCGCTCTGACAGTTGTCGGGAATGGCGATGGCGGGGTGGGTATGGGTAAGGGTAAATCGCGCGAGGTACCCGTAGCGGTACAAAAGGCGATGGACGAGGCGCGCCGCAAGATGATCAAGGTGAGTCTCAAGAATGGAACGCTCCAGCACCCGGTAATCGGCCGGCATGGCGCGGCCAAGGTGTACATGCAACCAGCATCCGAGGGAACTGGTATCATTGCCGGCGGACCCATGCGCGCAATATTTGAAGTAATGGGTGTACACAATATCCTGGCCAAATGTATTGGCTCGACCAATCCGTACAATGTCGTCCGTGCGACTCTCAACGGCCTGCAGGCGATGAACAATCCTGCTGAGATAGCCGCCAAGCGGGGCAAGAGCGTCGAAGAGATTCTGGGGTTGGAAAAATGACGCAAAATACGAAGAAGATAAAAGTAACCCTGGTGAAGAGTCTGATTGGAACGAAGCAGGCACATAGGGCAACCGCCCGGGGATTGGGGCTACGCCACATTAATAGCAGCGTGGAAGTGGAAGATACCCCGGCGGTGCGAGGCATGATCAATACCATTTATTACCTCGTAAAGAGTGAGGTTTAGATGCAACTGAATTCTATTAAACCAGCCCCTGGCGCCAAGCATCCAAAGCGCCGGGTAGGTCGTGGTATCGGCTCCGGTCTTGGCAAGACCGCCGGTCGAGGACATAAGGGACAGAAATCCCGTGCGGGCGGTTTTCATAAGATCGGCTTTGAAGGGGGTCAAATGCCCTTGCAACGGCGATTGCCCAAGCGCGGCTTTGTTTCACCCACAAAAAAGAATGATGCAGAGGTGCGCCTGTCAGCGCTTGGCAGAATACCAGGCGATACCATCGATATACTGATCCTGAAGCAGGCAGGCCTCGTTTCCGGTTCCGCCTTGAACGTCAAGGTAATACTTTCGGGAAAGATTGAGCGCGCAGTGAAGCTTCAGGGCATTCCGGTGACCAAGGGCGCGAAAGCAGCCATTGAAGCTGCCGGCGGTAGCGTTGAATAAGTACGAGAGGATATATATTGGCCGCTAGCGATTCCCTGCGGGGACTCTCCGGAAAGCTCGGTGACTTGAAGCGCCGGTTATGGTTTTTGCTGCTCGCATTGGTTGTCTACCGCATTGGCGCGCATGTGCCGGTGCCTGGTATTGATCCGGTCGTACTGAAGGATCTGTTCGAATCGCAGCAGGGCGGCATCCTGGGCATGTTCAACATGTTTTCCGGTGGTGCCCTATCCCGCTTTTCGATATTTGCCCTGGGCATCATGCCGTACATTTCGGCATCGATTATCATGCAGTTGGGCACCGTGGCATTCCCTTATCTCGAGACACTGAAGAAAGAGGGTGAATCAGGGCGCAGAAAGATTACCCAGTACACGCGGTATGGTACTCTGGGTTTGGCGCTGGTTCAGGGTTATGGTATTTCGATCGCACTACAGTCCCAGCCTGGCCTGGTGATTGAGCCCGGCCCGATGTTCCTGCTGACCACGGTTATAACATTGGTGACAGGTACCATATTTCTCATGTGGCTGGGAGAACAGATTACTGAACGCGGCATTGGCAACGGGATTTCGCTCATTATATTTGCCGGGATCGCTGCAGGTCTTCCAAGTGCAATTGGAGGCACGCTGGAGTTGGTGCGAACGGGTGCCATGCACTTTCTGGTAGCCCTCGGAATTTTCGTGGCGGCTACGGTTGTTACGGGATTCGTTGTCTTTGTCGAGCGGGGGCAGCGCAAAATACTGGTGAATTATGCAAAGCGTCAGGTCGGACGCAAGGTTTATGGCGGTCAAAGCTCTCACTTGCCGCTTAAGCTGAACATGTCCGGCGTGATTCCGCCGATCTTTGCTTCCAGCATAATATTGTTTCCCGCTACGCTGGCTGGTTGGTTTTCGACGGGGGAATCAATGGATTGGCTGAAGGATATAAGCGGGGCGCTATCGCCCGGTCAGCCGGTCTACGTGATTATGTACGCGGCCATGATCATATTCTTCTGCTTTTTTTATACGGCGCTGGTGTTCAACCCTAAAGAAACTGCAGAAAACCTGAAAAAGAGCGGAGCGTTCATTCCTGGCATTCGACCGGGTGATCAAACGGCACGATATATTGAGCGCATCATGTTGCGCCTTACGCTCACCGGCGCGATCTACGTAACGCTCGTGTGTCTGCTGCCGGAGTTTTTGATTTTGAAGTGGAATGTTCCATTTTATTTTGGCGGAACTTCCCTGCTTATTATCGTCGTGGTAACGATGGATTTCATGGCACAGGTGCAAGCCTACATCATGTCTCACCAGTATGAGAGCCTGTTGAAAAAAACCAACTTCAAAGGTGGCGGCGGATTGCCGGCGAGATAAAGTGCATCAAGGATAGGATGGCAAAGGAAGAAACCATACAAATGCAGGGCGAGATACTGGAAACGTTGCCGAATGCGACTTTTCGGGTCAAGCTGGAAAACGGACATATAGTGCTGGGACATATTTCCGGCAAGATGCGGATGCACTACATTCGGATTTTGCCGGGAGACAAGGTAACAGTAGATCTGACACCATATGATTTGAGCAGGGCGCGCATCACGTTTCGCGCCAAGTAGCCGGAGAGGGGTAAATAATGAAAGTACTGGCATCAGTAAAAAAAATTTGCCGGAATTGCAAAATTATCAGACGCAACCGGATAGTGCGTGTGATTTGCACAGATCCGAGGCATAAACAGCGTCAGGGTTGATTCGGGTACGCATTCTAAGATGTTATAATTCAAAATTTTTGTAGGAAAACGTATGGCCCGTATTGCTGGAGTAAACATCCCCAATCATCAGCATGCTGAAATTGCGCTGACAGCAATTTATGGCATCGGTCGTGCGAGAGCTCGTGAGATTTGTGAGGCGTCTGGAATCAGCGTATCGACCAAGATGAAAGACGTAACCGACGCGCAAATGGACAAGTTGCGGGATAACGTCGCAAAATTTGTGGTCGAAGGCGATCTGCGGCGGGAAGTTTCAATGAATATCAAACGCCTGATGGATCTCGGCTGCTACCGCGGATTGCGTCATCGTCGAGGCCTCCCCGTACGGGGGCAGCGTACCCGCACGAATGCCAGGACGCGTAAGGGACCCAGGAAGGCTGTTCGTGCTTCCAGCGCCAAGGCAGGAAGATAAATTTTAGCCAGCCAACCGAATGGCAGGGCAGAAGGATAGATCAATATGGTAAAAGCAGCTACGCGAGTACGCAAGAAAGTCAAAAAGAATGTAGCGGAAGGTATTGCGCATGTACATGCTTCGTTTAATAACACTATTGTGACGATAACGGACCGTCAGGGGAACGCGCTATCGTGGGCTACTTCCGGAGGGGCAGGTTTTAAGGGGTCACGCAAAAGTACACCGTTTGCCGCCCAGGTTGCAGCCGAGCAAGCCGGCAGGGCTGCACAGGAATACGGGGTAAAGAACCTCGAAGTGCGCATAAAAGGTCCGGGACCAGGGCGGGAATCTGCGGTGCGTGCACTGAATGCAGCCGGTTTTAAAATTACCAGTATTTCGGATGTGACACCCGTTCCACATAACGGCTGTCGGCCACCGAAGAAACGTCGTATTTAAGGAGTTACTGTGGCGAGAAATCTTGATCCCAAATGCCGTCAATGCCGACGTGAGGGTGAGAAGCTGTTCCTTAAAGGTGAAAAATGTTTTACCGATAAGTGTGCTATTGAGCGCCGAAATTATGCGCCTGGGCAGCACGGTCAGAAAAGCGGTCGCCTATCGGACTACGGCGTGCAACTACGCGAAAAGCAGAAACTGCGCCGGATATATGGAGTGCTGGAGCGTCAATTCCGTAATAGTTACGAGCTTGCGGAGAGGCAGCGCGGTGTCACAGGCGAAAATCTTCTCCAATTACTGGAATGCCGGCTTGACACGGTTTCCTATCGTATGGGGTTTGGCGCATCGCGGTCCGAAGCACGTCAGATTGTCCGTCATAACGGAATTCTGGTAAATGGCAGGAGAATTAATATTCCTTCCTATCAGGTAAAACCGGGGGACGTCATAGAGGTTACAGAGAAGGCAAAGAGTCATTTGCGCATCAAGGCATCCGTGGAAGCTGCCGAGCAGCGGCACTTTCCGGAATGGCTGGAGGTGGACACTAAAGCCATGAAGGGAACTTTCAAGAACAAACCCGAGAGGTCTGATTTACCATCAAGCATTAATGAATCTCTTGTAATTGAATTGTATTCCAAGTAATGAGTTGCCACGTTTCCGCAAAAGGGTCAGGCTATGCAAAGTAACACCTTTCTTACGCCGCGTATTATCGATGTGCAGAATATATCACCGCTCCATGCTCGAATCACCATGGAGCCGTTCGAGCGCGGCTATGGCCATACTTTGGGCAACGCGCTACGACGTATCCTGCTTTCATCGATGCCGGGGTTTGCGCCAACAGAAGTTCAGATCAGTGGTGTCGTCCACGAATATTCGGCCCTGGACGGGGTGCAGGAAGACGTAGTTGATATCCTGCTCAATCTCAAGGGTATTGTCCTGAAATTGCACAACCGTACAGAGGCACTTCTGACCCTGAGCAGAAAAGGGGAGGGAACGGTTACTGCGGGCGATATCGAGGGAGGACATGATGTCGAGATCATTAATCCCGACCATATTGTCGCGCACCTTACGGCCGGCGGCAAGTTGGATATGCAGATCAAGGTGGAAATGGGACGGGGCTACGTGCCTGGAACTGTCCGCCAATTGGCGCACGAAAGTCGCGCTATCGGCAGCATTCTGCTGGATGCATCTTTCAGTCCTGTGCGGCGGGTAAGTTACGCCGTGGAAAGCGCACGGGTTGAACAACGCACCGATCTGGACAAGTTGGTCATGGATATCGAAACCAACGGTGTCGTTGATCCCGAAGAAGCAATCCGGTATGCGGCAAAAGTCCTGGTCGAGCAACTCTCCGTATTTGCGGACCTCAAAGGCACGCCGTTGCCCGTGGAACAGCCGAAATTACCTCAGATTGATCCGGTGCTGCTTCGGCCGGTGGATGATCTTGAACTCACCGTACGTTCCGCGAATTGCCTCAAAGCGGAAAATATATATTATATTGGCGACCTGATTCAGCGGACGGAAACCGAGTTATTGAAAACTCCCAATCTGGGGCGGAAATCCTTGAACGAAATCAAGGAAGTACTTGCTTCTCGCGGGTTGACGCTGGGTATGAAGCTGGAAAGCTGGCCACCTGCCAATCTTGATAAGGGTAAAAAGGATACAAGTCATGCGGCACCATAATGGACTAAGGAAGCTTAATCGCACGAGCAGTCACCGCTCGGCTATGTTGCGGAACATGACCAACTCGCTGTTGCGGCATGAGATTATAAAAACGACTTTGCCCAAGGCCAAAGAGTTGCGTCGCGTTATTGAGCCGATGATAACGCTCGGGAAGAAACCATCGCTGGCTAATCGTCGACTTGCATTTGACCGGTTGCGGGATCGTGACATGGTTGGAAAATTGTTTAGCGAACTGGGTCCTCGCTACCAGACTCGCAATGGCGGATATCTGCGTATTCTCAAGTTTGGGTTCCGAAAGGGCGATAATGCGCCCATGGCGCTGGTTGAATTGATGGACCGCCCGGAACGGCCAGCCACGGACACGGAAGGTTAGGCAAGTTAGGCAGTTTTTTGGAAGAAAAAAGCCGGGTCACCCCGGCTTTTTTGTATTACCCTATTATAATTTCCAGCGGGCGACATACGATCCAGATTCCGGTCATGTGCGCTAGGCTGTTCGGATATACGAAGTCTGCATTCCGATTTTATACCGAAGTTGCGTCTATCCCGGAATCCGCATCTGTTTTCCACCCGGACAAAGACACAATTAATTTTTTCCTGTTCAGATAGGACGGCCCTGATGGAACTTGCAGATTGGACTGATGAGGAACTCGATTCGGTCCGTGAGAAACTACAAACCTGGTGTGTTAAACGGCAGGAGCCCACATGGGCGAACAGATTCCTGAACTGGACAGGATTCATGGGCGCTTTTGCTGTTCTCACCGGGCTCATGGATATGTTCTTCGGGGGGCCGGCAGCAGTAAATGCCCTTCTGGTTGTTCTTGGGACTCTTGCGTGTTTTTCATGGTACAAGGGGGATAAACAACGAAAGAAGAATATCCAGTTTCTCGAAAAACTTGACCAGGAAATTGCCCGTCGAGGTGGTAAGGGCAAAAAAAATGCGCCTGTTGTCCGAGACGCCGAGAAACATATCTCATAATGGAGTCTTATAACCGGCATCTCCTTTTACGGGTCGTCGGGTGATCACAGGAAGGCGGACTTGGAGCAGGGCGAAAACAGGGAAGTTTTTGCATCTCTTTGCCAGTTCCTCTGGATGCAAGGACAACTGATACCTCTTATATATGACCTCAGCCATGAGGTTTATTCAGACCAGGGTATTACATTGCCAACATTGAAAGCACTAGAAGCAGCTGGTTTGATATCTGTGAACCCAGCCGGATATGTAAAGAAAGGGTTTGGTCAACACACACGTTTGTTTTATTTCGGACGACCGACAAAAATACAATTCCTCGAGGAAGCCGGCAATCAACTTGATCTTGGCCATGTGCTCCTGACAGATAACGGAAAAGCGCTGGCAATAACAAACTGTGACGTGCAGAGTAATCAACGATTTTATGAATATGTAGTCGAAAAGTGGGTTCAACAGGGACTGGTGGTGTCCTCCATTCTCCGAAAACAGTGATTTGACCATTTTTTCTTTTTCATCTGTTGCATTCGAGTAAGGTGCAGGCTTTCTTTTTTCTTCAAACCAGGTAGGTGTCAAGCCCTGTCAGCAGCAAATCATATTGCGCTTCGACCAGCTCCTTGATCACCATTGCCGGCATGCCTCCAACCACATTGCCTTCCAATGCCAGCCAGCCTATTGCGTCCATTGGGCCCAGGCTCACTACATAACCTAAATCCCGATGAAGGTAAGGCTCAAGCAATCGCAAGGCGCCTGAGTGACGCAGTATATTCCGGGCGGAAAGCATTCCTTTTCTTACCGCGGATTGGGCAGTCATAGTATTGGAGCCTGGAGCACGATAGATGCAGCAATCTCCCGCCGCAAAAATGTTCGGCAACACCGTGCCTTCAACCACTACCTGTCCAAAGATGTTGGCAGAAAATGGTGTTTCCAGCTTTTTACCAATGAACAGGAAGGAGATTGAGGAGGGCAGGTTAAACTCGCGCCCCGTCAGGTTATCTCCCAATAGAATCTGCTCCCCCTGTTGTCCGAGATAACGGGTATCAGGAAAAAATTCGATCCCCAGTTCGGTCATCTTGGACTGGGTATAGGTGGAAAAACCGATGGGGAACTGGTTGAGTACCCGGTTCTCGCCATGGACAAGACGCAGGTTGCACCCGATTTGATAGCGCTTGAGGAAATGAGCGATTTCAAAAAGAAATTGAATTCCCGTTGCTCCCCCGCCTATCACTGAAACTGATCGCGCGATTGCACCGGGTTGGTTTAACCACTCATGGAAAAAATCGGAACCTGATATTGCCATGAAGTCGAGCAGATCAAAGACATTCTCCGGTTTATTCACCTGCATTACAGGAGATCCCGAGGCGAGGAGCAGATAGTCAAATTCCAGTATTTCATTATTAACTTCAAGGAATCTATCGCTCTGCCACTGCCGCAGGACCGATTCACCGGGATTCAATTCTGCGCAAACGTGGCGACAGCCAAAACGATTTTCCAGGATGGAAAACGGGATCAGGAAATCGTCCAGTGGATATCGGAAAGTCTCGTGCAGATGGGTGATCTTGAGATGTTCGAACCGGGGATCAATGATGACGACATCAGCTTCCGGCAGGTGACGCAAGAGGGTAACCAGTGCCGCGATGCCGGCATAGCCTCCACCGACCACGACAATCTTGAGTCGCTTCAATCTAGGTATGTAAAATGGCAGAAAAGGCACGTTCTTCCTTGAAAAGCCGATAAAATCGCGTATTTCTTGTGTTTCTTCGATATAGATTCGTTTCTAAGCCGGTAGTACTGACAACCTGGTAGCCGTTTTCATTTCATCTATTATCCCTCGGGCAAATTCACTCTGGTTAAAACATGAATGACATGTTTTTTGGAATTGCCTCCCGACTCCAGTTTTCGATTGCCCATATCCAGAACGACCTCAAGCTGCTCTCGCTCACTTCCGGTGGTGGCGTTTGGCCGAGAAACCGGATGGCCTTCACGAGTTGCAAAACGGGATGCGAAGTGTCCACTGGGGCTGCCTGCGTCTGTTTACTGAGTTTTTCGCCCCATGGGTTGACCACCACCGGGAGGTGCATATAGGAGGGGATGGAGTAGCCCAGCAGTTTTTGCAGGTGAATCTGCCGGGGAGTCGAGTTCAGTAAATCACCTCCCCGCACCACGTGCGTAATACCCTGTTCAGCGTCATCCACCACGACCGCTAGCTGGTAAGCAAAAACCCCGTCTGCGCGACGTATCACGAAATCGCCTATGTCGCGCTGGAGTCGTTGTTGCCGTATGCCTTGTACTGCGTCCTCAAATTCAATCAGATCATTATTTGTACATAGTCGCCATGCACCGGAAAATTCTGGTTCATGTTTGCGGTCACGGCAAGTTCCGGGGTATACAGGTCCTTCTATCCCAAGAACTGAGGAATCGGCAATTTCCTTACGGCTACAACTGCAAGGGTAAATCAGATCCTGTTTTTCAAGTGCCCTCAAAGCCGCCTGATAGGCGTCCTGTCGTCGTTCTTGATATACCACTGACCCATCCCATTCCATCCCCAGGAGATGCAGGGTATTCAAAATCTCTTCTGAAGCCCCTGGAATTTCCCGCGCCATATCGAGATTTTCGATTCTGACCAGCCATTCACCATCCCGTGATTTTGCCTCCAGATAGCTGCCTACAGCAGTGACAAGAGAACCAAAATGCAACGGTCCGGTAGGAGAGGGTGCAAACCGACCGCGATAGACCGGCGAGAGAGGGAAGGCATTTTCCACCCGTTAATCCTGATTAATGGAGTCTCACAATATCCATTGAACCCTCAGGTTCCTATTCTCCAATCGCTCTACTTTCAGGGGCGGTAACATAATGAGTATACTCAAATAACGAAACTATATGGGGCGAGTTACCATGATCTTGCCGAATAGGCAGAGAAATCAGGTATGGGAAAGAATGAAATTCTATAACCTTTTTAGCAAGATGGATTTATACTGCCGAAACCTCGAAACCGAAACTTCTTGGCAGCTCATGGAAAGGCGGTGATTTCAGCTTATGCGATTTGTCCATGTTGCGGATTTCAGGAGCAGGATGTGCATTTTGGCACGAAGTTTGCCCTATTTGCCCACTGACAAACTGCTTGACTTAAGTGTATGGCGGGGAGTAGTCTTTACGGGCTTATGGGTATGTAAAGTACTGGTAGCGG
>NZ_QAOK01000014.1 GCF_003050865.1 Nitrosospira multiformis
GAATTACCGCATGAGGGTCTTGGCTCAATGCGGTTGGAACGGTGTGATCAACCGTGTCTGATGAATGACCCATCCCCCGTTAATGGGAAAGAGCCTAGAACTTCACCAAAATCAATAGCTTTTTGGTTGCGGGGGCAGGATTTGAACCTACGACCTTCGGGTTATGAGCCCGACGAGCTGCCAGACTGCTCCACCCCGCGCCAGAGAACTGAGATTATAACAAGCCGGGTTTATAAAGGTCAAATCTCTTTTGTTATAATCATAGATCAGAGGGCGTATGTTCGCCTCGAACTGAGTGCCTTTCGGACCTTTCGGGAAAGGGAAAACAATCTCCTGGAAACGGCCGCCTTCTTTCTTCTACATACTATCATTAATTCCCATTTTCTTATGAGAGTTAGCGCACAGAGAGACGGGTAAAATAGGGGCAATATTCGACCTTGCGATCCTGTGCACGTTAAGTTCCGCTTACTTGCTGCCCTCAGCCGTTTGTGCGCGGATAAGCAGAAAGGGGACAGGCCGCCCGAAGGTTAAAGGGTTTAGTTTAAAAAGGCGATAAGTCCTTATGAAGGTATAGGCAATATGATTACCGAAGCTGATATTCATACAGCAAGGATTCTGATTGTCGATGATCAGGAAACAAATGTGCAGTTACTGGAAAGCATGCTAGCCGCCGCAAACTACACGTCTGTCACCTCGACGACCGATCCGTTCATGGTGTATGAACTGCACCGGCAAAACCACTACGATCTGATTTTGCTCGATTTGAAAATGGCTGGCATGGATGGGTTTCAGGTACTCGAAGCCCTGAAAGAAATCGAAGCAGATGGATATCTACCTGTATTGGTCGTCACCGCCAATCCCGATTCCAAGCTGCGAGCGCTTCAGTCCGGGGCCAAGGATTTTGTCAGTAAGCCTTTTGACATGAGCGAAGTGCTCGCCCGCGTGCATAATCTGCTTGAAGTGCGGCTGCTACATCAGCAAGCGCGCAGTTACGCAAAGTCGCAGGAATTCATGGCACTGCATGATCCGCTGACGGAACTGGCCAACAGACGGCTTCTGGTGGAAAGAGTATCCCAGGCTATCATCCATGCAAAGCGCAACAATAGCGTTATGGCAGTCTTGTATCTGGATCTGGATGGGTTCAGGCAAATCAACAACACAATGGGTCACGATGTAGGCGATCTGCTTCTGAAGCTGGTGGCGGCCCGCCTGATTGCCGCAGTTCGACAGGAAGATACCGTAGCTCGGCTCGGCGGTGATGAGTTTGTGATTTCGATGCCGTATGTAAGCAATCTCGATGGCGTAAGTCGTACAGCGGAAAAAGTAATAAAAGCACTGTCGCAGCCTTACAGAATTCAGGGAAATACCATCGCCCTGACCGCAAGTGCTGGTGTCGGAATTTTTCCTGATAATGGCAAAGATGCGAAAACCCTTTTGAAGAATGCGGATGCTGCCCTGCTGGAAGCAAAACAGGCGAACAAAAATACTTATCGAATTTCAGAACGAGTAAGCGCCTAGCATTCAGCCCCGCTCCCGCCACTATTGCTGTGTCGCTGCAAATTTCCCATATCTTGCTGAAATCAGAACATTTATCGGAAAACCACATTCTGTTTCTGCTCGCCAAGAAAATATAATAATGACTGGCTCAAGAAAAAGAAGAATCGGTTTTTCCGTGCTATTCATCTATAAGACGGGTTACGAATAGAGGAAAATGATGAAACCGGTTAACGGGAACAAACGGGATAAAAATAATGATCAATAAACCTGACACTCTGAACGCTAAAATCCTGATCGTGGATGATCAGGAGGCCAACGTCCGGCTGCTTGAACAGATGCTGAGCGACGCGGGTTATAAAAACATTACCTCGACGATGGATCCGCGCGAAGTCAGCGATCTCTATCGGCAGAATCATTACGATCTCATTCTTCTTGATCTGTATATGCCTGGAATGGATGGTTTTCAGGTATTGGAAGCGCTAAAGAAAATTGAACGGGAAGGTTATCTTCCGGTACTCGTAATCACTGCGCAACCGGGTCATAAGTTGCGGGCGCTGCAAGCAGGAGCAAAGGATTTCGTCAGCAAGCCGTTCGACCTGGTTGAAGTTCAGACCCGTATTCAAAATATGCTGGAAGTGCGCCTGCTGTATAAGCAGTTGGAGGATTACAATAAAAGGCTGGAACAAACGGTTGCGGAGCGAACCGCGGAACTGCGTGAAAGTGAAGCCAGATTTCGCCGTCTCACGGAACTGGCTTCTGACTGGTACTGGGAACAGGATGAAAAGGGAAATTTCACCAAAGTTTACGGTCCCGTCCTGGATATGCTGGGGATTAAAGTCGACCACTTGATGGGGGAATCCAAGGGGCATAATGGAACGCGCTGGAACGAAGCGGAGTATTCAGTTTTCAAGGCAAATATCGCGGCAAGACGGCCTTTTATCGATTTTATCTACAGACGGACCAAACCGGATGGGTCGACGCAATATCTGATGGTCAGCGGTGAACCTATGTTCGATTCTTCCGGCCGCTTCACTGGCTATCGGGGTATTGGCAAGGACGTCACCGACAGCATGCATGCAAGTCAAGCCTCACAATGAGTGCTCAACCCTTATGAGTCTTTTCGGTGAGACGTAACCTTCCGTTGAAATTTCTCCCAGTCCAAGGAATCGCTGCCCCTTGTCATACAACCGCACCTGTCTTCCTGGTGAGAGGCTTTCCCCTGCCGGATGACTGGGGATTGCGCGTCCCTGGAGCAGAGATAAAGCCGCGGCGGAATCCACAATAACCGCGGGAAAAGACCCCAGGAGACTATCGGCTGGCAGCAGGCAGGAATCCCGTTGAGATGGCGGCATAGCTTCGAGTGCGGTCAGTGTATGTGCCTGTGGCAAATTAAAACCGCCCAGTGCACTCCGGCACAATGCGGTAAGATAAGCACCACCGCATCCCAGCGCACGTCCCAGGTCCTCTGCCAGCGTACGAACGTAGGTACCGCTCCCACATGTCACACGCATGCGTATTTCATTGCCTTGATACGCCTCGATACTCAAGTCGTGGATCGTTATCTCACGCGGCTGTCGTTCGATTTCCACTCCTGCTCTGGCAAAGGTATACAGGGGTTTCCCGTGGTGCTTGATTGCGCTGTACATGGGCGGCACTTGCGTAGTTACGCCGATAAAGCTTTTGAGTACTGTCTGGAGCTTCTCCCATGTCAGATCCACGCATTGAGGTTCCACACCGACAGCAATTGAAATCTTCCCCTCTGCATCACCAGTCGTACTCATATAGCCAAGTCTCAGAGTGGCTTCATATGTCTTGTCTGCACCGAGCAGGGCTGATGAAAATTTGGTGGCTTCTCCGAAGCAAATGGGCAGCAAGCCTGTCGCCATCGGGTCAAGCGTACCGGTATGGCCGGCCTTATGAGCGGAAAAAATGCGTTTGGCGGTCTGCAGGGCCTGGTTGGAAGAAAAACCGGAGGTTTTATCGAGCAGCAGCACACCGCTGATATGCCGCTTGGTACCTGCAGACATTTGAACTATGGGGTCTCGGAGCTAACCTGAATCCCGGCAGTTACTATCGAAGGTAGAGCGGGATTTGCAGATAGTGCTGGGAACTGCCATCGATCATGATGGGCCTGGTGATATCCAGCTCCAGTCATGCAGCTTGCGGTAGTAGCTGCATGAATTCGACCAGATATAAGCGTGATAAACAATTCAGTTGTTGTCAGTTTCTTTTTCAGAACGGTCGGAAGCCACGGCTTCATCTATCAGTTGCGACAGGCGGACTCCACGTTCGATGGATTCATCATAAATGAAATGCAGTTGTGGTATGACGCGTAGCTTCAACCGATGCAGCAATTGGCCGCGCAAAAAGCCCGCAGCATTTTCCAGCCCGTTCTGGACGAGAAAGTTGTCACTTTCACTATGCAGCGTGGTATAGAAAATTTTCGCGTGCGCATAATCCTGGCTCACCTCGACACCGGTCAAGGTAATCATGCCTATGCGGGGGTCCTTGAGTTCGTTGCGTATCAGATCGGCCAACTCACGCTGCATCTGATCGGCAATCCGCAACGTGCGAGAATAATCTTTGGGCATAAAACTTCAATGCGGAGCTTTCGCCCCGCTTACAGAGTCCGCGCGATTACCTGGATTTCGTAGGTTTCCAACTGGTCGCCCACCTGGATGTCGTTAAAGTTCTTGAGTGACAGGCCGCACTCGAAACCCGCCCTCACCTCTTTCACATCATCCTTGAAGCGCTTCAACGAATCCAGTTCTCCGGTATGGATCACCTGGCCATTGCGTATCACTCTCACGAGCGAACCACGCCTGACAAACCCCTCCTGCACAAGGCAACCCGCCACTGCGCCTACTTTGAAAATGCGGAATACTTCGCGGATATCCAACAGTCCGGTGATATTCTCCTTGCGCTCGGGCGCCATCATGCCAGAAAGTGCAGCCTTGATCTCATCCACAGCTTCGTAAATGATGCTGTAATAGCGCACATCCACTTCGGCAGAATTGATGAGTTTGCGCGCAACCGCATCCGCCCGGCTGTTGAAGCCAATGACAACTGCTTTGGAAGCCAATGCGAGATTGATGTCCGATTCTGTAATCGCCCCCACCCCACTATGAATGATGTTGACCTTCACTTCGTCAGTTGAAAGTTGTTGCAGCGCGTGCGCCAGAGCCTCGTAAGAACCTTGTACGTCGGCCTTGATAATAAGTGAAAGGACTTTTACTTCTCCCCTCTGCTCGAACACGTTCTCCAGTTTGGCTGCCTGCTGCTTTGCAAGTTTTACATCGCGGAACTTGCCTTGGCGGAAGAGGGCAATTTCACGCGCCTTGCGCTCATCCGTCAGAGCCACCACCGATTCGCCGGCTACGGGAACCTCCGATAAACCCTGAATTTCAACCGGAATGGAAGGTCCTGCCTGCTCCACCTGTTTGCCGTTCTCATCCAGCATGGCCCGCACCCGACCATAAGCCGCGCCCGCCAGCAATATATCACCGCGCTTCAAGGTACCGGATTGAACAAGCATGGTTGCAACCGGGCCTCGCCCTTTATCCAGCCGTGATTCGATCACAATTCCCTTTGCCGGCGCATCCTTCGGCGCCTTGAGTTCAAGAACTTCAGCCTGGAGCAACACACTTTCCAGCAGATCATCGATACCTTGACCGGTCTTCGCCGAAACTTCGACAAACATGGTTTCACCGCCCCAATCTTCCGGCACCACTTCCTGTACCACGAGTTCCTGACGAATCCGCTCGGGATTGGCTTCCGGTTTGTCGATTTTCGTCATTGCCACTATGATCGGCACCTTCCCCGCCTTGGCATGATGTATTGCTTCAGCCGTCTGCGGCATTACTCCGTCATCCGCCGCCACAACCAGTATGACCAGATCGGTAACCTTGGCTCCCCGCGCACGCATGGCCGTAAAAGCCTCATGCCCCGGTGTATCCAGGAACGTCACCATGCCCCTTTCAGTCTCGACGTGATAAGCCCCGATGTGCTGGGTGATGCCACCTGCTTCGCCGCTTGCCACTCGTGTGCGGCGGATGTAATCCAGAAGCGAAGTCTTGCCATGGTCCACATGACCCATTACCGTAACGACCGGTGCACGTGCTTCCATTTTCAATTCGGAAGGCGCGATCTCGGTATCAGCCAGGAAGGCTTCAGGGCTATCGATCGCGGCGTATTTGGCGACGTGACCCAACTCCTCCACCACGATCATGGCAGTTTCCTGATCCAGCATCTGGTTGATGGTCACCATGTTGCCCATTTTCATCAGAGCCTTGATGACCTCAGCCGCCTTGATGGACATTTTCTGCGCAAGCGCCCCGACGGAAATGGTTTCAGGCACCAGCACCTCATGGACCAACGGCTCGGTCGGCGCTGAAAAAGCATGAGGGGCGGGTTCCCCGGAAATTCTGCCATGCTTATCCTTGCGCGCGCGCCAGCCGCTCTTTGCTCCGGTCAGATCACCCCTGGTCTTGAGACCACGCTTCTCGACCTTCTCTTCCTTCCAGACAACCGGCTTTGCCGGTTTCTTTTTCTTATCCGCCTTCTCTTCCGGCTTCACTACCGGCTTGTGCAAGGTACCTTCGGTAGAGGCAGGCTGCGACGCAGCTGCTTCCGCTTCCCCAGGTGCCACCGTTGCCGCCGGGACTGCCGAAGCTGACGAAGGAGTTTCAGTCGCAACCGGCGCCTCAGGCCCGGCTACAGCAGCAGTAACCGGCGCCGGGGGCGTTGCAGATTCTTCTGACTCTTTGATCTCCACAACCGGAGGCCTTTCACGCAGCCTTTTTTCCCGCAACTCGGCAGCCTGTCGCGCCATCAATTCAGCCTGCCGCCTTGCCTCCTCCTGCCGCAATGCCTGCTGTGCCGCATCGATGACAGGGGTTCGCACCGGAGGCACAGGAGGAGCGGAAGGTGCGGAAGGTGCGGAAGGTGCAACGGTCTCAGCCGTTTTCCGTTCGGCTGTCAAATCGCCTTTTACAAATACGCGCTTCTTGCGCACTTCCACCTGGATGCTGCGTGGCTTACCGGTGCTATCCGCCTTCTTGATTTCCGAAGTCTGTCGACGCGGCAGGGAAATCTTGCCCTTCTCCTCCTTGGCGCCATGAATCTTGCGCAGATACTCGAGAAGCTGCGTTTTGTCCTTCTCCGTCAGGCTATCCTCGGTCATGTGCTTGCGCACACCGGCGGCCTGCAACTGCTCCAGCAGCACGGTGGGAAGCACGCCAAGTTCACTCGCAAATTGCTCTACATTCATTTGAGACATTAATTACCTTCAGTCGGCTACGCTCTATCGGCCTGAGCAAACCACGGGGCACGTGCCGCCATGATCAACTGCCTGGCCCGCTCAGTATCCATTTCGACCATTTCCACCAGATCATCCACGGCCAGGTCGGCCAGGTCTTCCTGTGTGCTTACTCCTTTAGCCGCAAGTTCACGCGCGGTCTGGCTGTCCATGCCTTCCAGCGCGAGCAGGTCTTCCGCAATGTGCTCCACCTTTTCCTCGCTCACGATGGCCTCGGTCAACAACGCGTTGCGAGCCCGATTGCGAAGCTCGTTGATAGTCTGTTCGTCAAATGCCTCGATCTCCAGCATTTCGCTGAGGGGGACGTAAGCCACTTCTTCCAGAGTAGTAAAACCTTCCTGCGCCAGGATGTCCGCCACTTCCTCATCCACATCCAGTTTTTCCATGAAGAGCTGGCGCAAAACCGAAAACTCCTCTTCATTTTTTGCCTGCGACTCTTCCATCGTCATGATGTTGAGCTCCCAGCCCGTCAATTCTGATGCCAGCCGGACATTCTGGCCTCCGCGCCCGATCGCCTGGGCAAGATTGCCTTCGTCCACGACAATGTCCATGCTGTGTTTCTCTTCATCCACCAAAATGCTGCTGATCTCGGCAGGAGCCAGCGCATTGATTACGAATGTGGCGGGGTCATCCGACCAAAGGATGATGTCTACCCTTTCACCCGCCAGTTCGCCGGTCACGGCCTGGACTCTGGAACCTCGCATGCCTACACAGGTGCCGATCGGGTCCACCCGCTGATCATTCGACTTCACTGCAATCTTCGCACGCGAACCAGGATCGCGCGCTGCCACCTTGATCTCCAGCAAGCCCTCCTCGATCTCGGGCACTTCCAGTTCAAACAGCTTTATCAGAAATTCCGGCACGATTCTTGACAGGACTAATTGCGGACCTCTCGTGGTACGGTCGATCCTGTGCAAGTAAGCGCGCACTCTATCCCCGACACGCAGGTTTTCCTTGGGGATCATCTGGTCACGCGGCAATATGGCCTCCACCCTGCCGGATTCGATAATCGCGTTTCCGCGTTCCATGCGCTTGATGGTCCCGGTAACCATATATTCCTTGCGCTCGAGAAAATCACTCAGGATCTGCTCGCGTTCGGCATCACGGATTTTCTGGAATATCACCTGCTTTGCCGCCTGGGCACCGATGCGACCGAATTCCACCGGCTCCAGAATCTCTTCGATATATTCGTCAAGCTTGATTTCAGGATCTTGCTGCAATGCCCCGCTCAGCGATATCTGACGGGCCGCATCCTCCAGCGCATCGTCTGCCACCACCTGCCAACGGCGCAAGGATTGATAGTCTCCTGTCTGGTGGTCGATCGATACGCGCACGTCAGCGTCCTCGTTAAAACGCTTTTTCGTGGCGGACGCCAATGCAAGTTCAAGTGCCGCAAAAACAATGTCCTTCTCGACATTCTTTTCGCGTGCCAGGGCATCCACCAATAGCAAAACCTCGCGGCTCATGTTATCTCCAGCCAGTTACTCATAATTACAATTTCGGAACGAGACGAACCTTCTCAAGGTTATTGAGTTCAAGGTCCAGCATTTTTCCATCTACTTCCAGTTTTAAAATCCCGTCCTTCACTTCGCGCAAAATACCGACAAAATTTCTTTGCCCCTGTAACGCCACCCGCAGCCTGAGTTTAACGGACTCTCCCGCAAAGCGGATAAAATCCGCTGTCTTTTTCAGAGGCCGGTCGAGGCCCGGCGAGGAGACTTCCAGCCTGTCATAATCCACGTTCTCAACGGCGAGAAGCCGGCTCAGATGATTGCTGACAGCCACGCAATCATCCACATTCACGCCCTCGGTCTTGTCGATGAAAACCCGCAACAGCTTCCCCCCTGGTGACCGCTCCAGGTCAACCAGTTCATAACCCAGTCCTGCAAGGGTCGGTTCGAGCAATTCGTACAGATCCATAGGTGCCGATACAAACAAAAAATGGGCTGAAAGAAGCCCATCGTTATTATTCTATTTTAACAAATATTTATGATCCGGGAAATAGGAACTGAATTCCGCTTTCATGATCAACTGACAAATAATCTGTCAAAAAGTTTTTTCTGCCAACATGTTATAGAAAAAAACGGCAAGCCTGCAAGGGGGACCGCAATGCGTGGATTTGCCATCGGCATGCATAAATGGCGCATCGGTATGAAAAAACTTATTACGAAAAGCGCCGAATGATACAATTTACCAGCTGAAACAAAAATATTCAGGGAGGTAGCTGTGGCGACGATTCAATCCATCCTCAATGAAACACGCACCTTTACACCCTCCACTTCGTTCGTGGAACAGGCGAATGTATCCGGGAAAGAATATGATGCCCTTTGCGCAGAGGCTGAAAAGGACGAGACAGCGTTCTGGGCCAGACTGGCACGGGAGCACATTTCCTGGCACAAACCATTTACCCGCGTGCTGGATGAAACCAACCATCCGTTCCTCACCTGGTTCGATGACGGAGAACTGAATGTTTCATACAATTGTCTCGATCGACACCAGGTCACCCAAGCGGACAAGGTTGCGCTTATTTTCGAGGCGGATGATGGCGCTGTTACGTCCTGTACCTACCAGGATCTCTACCGCCGCGTATGCCGGTTTGCAAATGGTCTCAAGTCACTGAATATCAGGAAAGGTGATCGCGTCGTTATCTACATGCCGATGAGTATCGAAGCGGTAGTGGCGATGCAGGCCTGCGCGCGCATCGGTGCGACCCATTCAGTCGTGTTCGGCGGCTTCTCCGCCAAAAGCCTCCATGAGCGAATTATTGACGCAGGTGCGGTAGCCGTGATTACCGCGGACGAGCAATGGCGCGGCGGCAAGATCAATTATCTGAAAGCCGTTGTCGAAGATGCGCTTGGCAGAGGTGGTACGGATTCGGTGAAATCCGTCGTGGTCTACCAGCGGGGCAGCGGGGATCTGCAACTGCACGCTAATCGCGACATCTGGTGGCATGATCTCATCCGGGATCAGAGCGAGACCTGCGAACCTGAATGGGTGAACGCCGAGCATCCGCTATTTACGCTCTACACTTCCGGTTCCACCGGCAAACCAAAAGGCGTGCAACACTCTTCCGCAGGCTTTCTGCTGGGCGCCATCACGAGCATGCAATGGATTTTCGACTACAAGTCCTCCGATATCTTCTGGTGCACGGCTGACGTAGGCTGGGTCACGGGGCACACCTATGTGACTTATGGCCCGCTCGCCGTCGGCGCGACCCAGATCATATTCGAAGGCGTTCCTACTTATCCTGACGCGGGTCGCTTCTGGAAAATGATCCAGGATCATAAGGTGACCACGTTTTATACAGCACCCACTGCCATCCGCTCGCTTATAAAACTCGGACCCGATCTGCCGAAACAATATGACCTTTCCTCGTTGCGCTTGCTCGGTTCAGTGGGCGAGCCGATCAACCCGGAAGCCTGGATGTGGTATTACACGACCGTTGGCCAATCCCGCTGTCCGCTGGTGGACACCTGGTGGCAAACCGAAACAGGCGCTCACATGATCGCCCCCACGCCTGGAGCAGTAATGCTCAAACCCGGTTCCTGCACTTTGCCGCTCCCCGGTATCAAGGCCGGTATCGTGGATGAAGCAGGGCATGATGTGCCGATCGGCAAGGGGGGCTTTCTCGTGATCAAGCGTCCGTTTCCTTCCCTGGCCCGCACATTGTGGGGGGACCCGGAACGCTTCAGAAATACCTATTTTCCGGAAGAGCTTGGCGGTAAGTACTATCTCGCGGGAGATTCAGCCCACCGCGATGCGGACGGCTATTTCTGGATCATGGGACGCATCGACGATGTGCTGACTGTTTCCGGTCACCGTTTAGGGACAATGGAAATCGAATCGGCACTGGTAGCGAGCCCCCTGGTTGCTGAAGCCGCGGTAGTAGGCAAGCCGGACGAAATCAAAACCGAGGCCATCGTGGCTTTTGTGGTATTGAAAGGTGCGCGTCCGAAAGCGGAGGACGCTCATCGCATTGTCCAGGAATTGCGCAATTGGGTATCGCAGGAGATCGGTCCCATCGCCAGGCCTGATGAAATCCGGTTTGGGGATAACCTGCCGAAAACCAGGTCCGGCAAAATCATGCGCCGGTTGCTGCGCACGCTCGCAAGGGATGAGGAAATAACCCAGGATGTATCCACCTTGGAAAACCCGGCGATACTTGAACAATTGAAACAGGCGGTAGCGTAGTTGGGGAATCTGCGTCTCGGCCGGTTGCATGATGGCGCCCGATCTTCATCGGACGTCGAGCCTGGAATGACTTCATCGCCCTCTATTTTGCCTCCGCACATTTCCCATCTCCCCGGCCTCACTGATTATGAAAACGGGATCAGCGCCATTGATGCCGATTATTTGCGCCCCGGCCTGGTTGCAATTCATCTGATTGTGGAAAACGGCAAAGCTGCGCTGGTGGATACCGGAACTTCATCTTCCGTTCCCGGTGTACTGGAAGTGCTGCAGAAAAAGAATCTGGCTCCCGCAGATGTGGCGTACGTGTTTGTCACTCATATCCATCTCGATCATGCGGGGGGTGCGGGAGAATTCATGCGCCATCTCCCTAACGCCAAACTGGTGGTGCATCCGCGCGGAGCTCGCCATATGGCAGACCCGGCGCGTCTTGTCGCAAGCGCCATGACCGTCTACGGCGAAGCGGAATTCAAACGCATGTACGGGGATATCCATCCCATAGATGCGAGCAGAATCATCGAGGCGCCGGACGAATTCAGGCTGGATTTCAACGGCAGGCCGCTGCTGTTTCTCGATACGCCGGGACATGCGCGTCACCACTACTGCATCTTCGACGAGCAAAGCAATTCCTTTTTCACCGGCGACACATTCGGCCTTTCCTATCGGGAATTCGATGTCGATGGCATGGAGTTCGTGTTTCCGACGACCACTCCCGTGCAGTTCGACCCCGTTGCGGCGCATGCCTCACTGGACCGGCTCATGAGCTACAACCCGTCTTACGCCTTTCTCACGCATTATGGCCGCATCGCGCATCTCGCACGCCATGCGAACGAACTGCATGGCCTGATTGACGCGCACGTATTGATTGCGAGAAAGCTGCGAGACGTGCCTGACAGGCATGCAGCGTTGGTGGAGGAACTGGGCGAATTGTTGTTGCGCCGAGTAGTCGCACACGGCTGTAAATTAACCGAGGAAAGGATTCACAGCCTGCTGAGGCTGGATATTGAGCTCAATGCGCAGGGTCTGGAAAACTGGCTGGATCAGTCGAGTGGAAACAGTTGAAAAAATTCAGGTTGTGCAGTTATCGAGAAATACTACGAACTTCATCATTCCGGGCATCAACTCCGGAATCCATTCTGAATCAGAAATGACGCACCGATAACGTACCCCCAGGGGCTTACTCCCAGGGTTTCTGGATACCAGGTTCGCAGATGGGACGTTATATTGTTTGACTGCCGAATTTATAATTACGAAGCCATCCAACCGGACATTATCTTCTTCATTTCCCTGCTCTCTCCATTTCCATCTGCCTCACCCTCTCAAAAAAACATACCGCTGCCGCAGCCGCCGCATTCAGTGATTCCGCACCCCCTGGCATGGGGATAGTAATCTGTTCATGGGCGACCTGAAGCAACCCATCGCTCAAACCCGCACCCTCGTTCCCGAATACGAAGGCTACCGGGTCGGTCAATCTCATCTGGTAAAGATTTTTTCTCGCACCCAGTATGCTTGCAATCACCTTGCCTCTGAACGCCCGTGCAACTTCTGCCAGATTGGCACCTTCGTGGATTCGAACAAGGAAATGAGCGCCCATGGCGGCCCGAAGCGTCTTCGGCGACCAGGCGTCGGCACAGCCGTTGGAAAGATACACGTCGCTCGCACCAGCCGCGGCGGCGGAACGCAGTATGGAGCCGACGTTGCCAGGGTCTTGTATGGCTTCAAGCAATGCACAGAAGCTTTCTGCCTGCCCTCTCTTTTGCACGGGAATGGCTTCAGGAGAAGGAATCGGTACCACAGCCATGAGGCCGGTTTCAGTCTTTACTGTGGAAACTTCGCGGAACAACGCGTCCGGCAGAACTATGGCTTTCGCTTCCCGGTGGGGGCCGCCACCTTTTGTCACCTGCGTCACTTTTGTTACTTTTTCCAGCAGGAATCTGATTTCCGGGTTTTCACGCCCGGTCTCGCTCACGACCAGCTTTTCTGGCTCTCCCAGCGCAAAATAAGCTTCAATCAGATGAATGCCGTCAAGGAGTGTCAGTCCCGCAATTCGCCGTTGCCGGGATGATTCCTGCAATTTAACCAGTTCTTTGAAGGTGGGATTATCGCGAGAGGTAATAAACTTCATTGAGGAGTGGAGTTATCGGCGGAGCCCGCCATCGCCCTCCCCGTTCCCGAACCCATCCCGAACGGTTCCATGGGAATTGCCTGGTACCTCACTTCCAGAATCTCCAGTTCTTCCGTTCCTCCGGGCGCATGTAATGTCACTACATCACCTTCGCGCGCTTTGATCAATGTCCGCGCCAGCGGCGAAACCCAGCTTATGTAGCCCCTGGTGGTATCGATCTCATTCACACCGACGATGGAAACCGTTTTCTCCTCGCCTTTCTCATTGGCATAGGTAACGGTGGCACCAAAAAATATCCGCGTTTCATCTTCCCGGGGCGTGGATGGATCGATGATTTCCGCCATTTCCAGTCGTCTGGTGAGAAAACGAATGCGCCGGTCGATTTCGCGCAGGCGCTTTTTGCCATAGATATAATCCGCGTTCTCCGAACGGTCGCCGTTTGCGGCAGCCCAGGAAACCGTTGCGGTTACCTGAGGACGTTCCCTGTTCATCAGCCACAAAAACTCGTCCATCAGCCGCTTATGCCCCTCCGGAGTGATGTAATTTTTGGCGCCGGAAGGTAATGACGGCAGAGCATCCCCGTTGCCTTCTTCGTCAAGGTCGTCAGGCTCGCTTTCCCTGGTAAATGCCTTGCTCATGCTTACTCATTCAATCTCATTCAATCGATCAGCAATCGGATCCGGTCTTGTGACAAACAGGCACAATGCCTGCACCCGTTTGACAGATCCAGATCAGAAATCCGGGCTCCCAACTATTTTCGCGATGTTTTTACACCTCATCCAGCATTCTTCGGGCTTCTTCCGCAGCCCCAAGCAATCCGACTTTTGGATTCATCACCACATGTACCGGAATTTCCTCCATCAGCCCGGAAAAGCGTCCTTTGTCGCAAAATGCTTTCATGAAACTGCCTTCTCTCAATTTGTCGATAATTTTTGGCGCAATCCCTCCCGCCACATATACGCCACCCCGGCACAGGCCCGCCAGGGCCAGATCGCCGGCATAGGCCCCGTAAACCTCGACAAATAAATCCATTGCTTTCACTGCTAGCGGGTGCTTCTGGTTGAAGGCGAGATCGGATATACGAGCGGCATCATCTTCTTCCAGCTGCATCGGTATCCGTTCGCGGTTGTCATCCGATTCTTCCTGCAGAAAACGAAAAACATTTGTCAGCCCCGGACCGGAGAGTATCCGCTCGACCGATACATGGCCCAGGCGTTTTCGCAGATGATGCAACAACCGGTCCTGCAACTCATTCGCCGGTGCAAAATCAATATGTCCAGCTTCGCTCGGCAGCGATGAATAGTCTCCATCTTGCCAGGCGAGCCATGCCACTCCCATCCCGGTACCCGCACCCAGTACGACTCGCATCCGGCCGGCATGACATTGGCCGGCCTGCAACGTCATCAGGTCGTTTTCCTGCAGGATACCCACACCCGATGCCACGGCTGCAAAGTCATTGATGAGTTTTACTTTGGGAATGGAAAATTCCGAGGAGAGCGCCGCGGAGTTCATCACCCACGGCAAATTTGTGAGTGCTACTTCCTGTCTGGCAATCGGCCCCGCTACCGCGAAACAGGCGCTCCCGGGATTGCCATCAATATCGAGCGTGGAGACTTCATTCATAAAGTCCCGGAGTATGTCCGAAAAACTCGAATAGACCGAGCTCTCATAGCGTCGTTCGCAGCGTACCCGGATATTGCCGTCTTTCAGTTCTGCCGCTTGCAGCAAGGTCTTGGTTCCGCCAATGTCGCCACTGATGAAATATTCGTTCACTGTTCACTCCATCGCTGTGCGGGGTCTTGACGATAAAACAGCGCGAGCTGCTCATATACTGCCGGGAAATGTATTCTGACAGAGAGAGGCATTTCGAAAAAAGCTTCGCTGATCACCGCGAAGAACTCTGCCGGACTCTCGGCCGCATAAGGGTCGATTTCCATCATCTCCCCCTCGTCGATACTCCTGCAAAAATCCGCATAAGCTTTACTGAACGCTTCACTCCATGTCTGCTGGCTCATATCCGGATGTATGGGAGGAAACCCGTTGGCCTCCCCATTCAGCATATCCAGCTTGTGGGCAAATTCGTGTATGACAACATTGTATCCCTGTCTGATCCCGGTTCCTGCCATAGCAGCCACCGTATCTTCCCAGGAGAGAATCACCGGTCCACCCAGCCAGGATTCGCCGGATGCAGGCTCCACTGCATGATGCACGATGCCGTCCTCATCCACATATTCGTAATCGCGAATAAATTCACCCGGATAAACGATGATTTCTACCCAGCCATCGTAATAATCGAGATCGAGATTCAGGATCAGAATGCACGCCTGTGCAGCGATCAGTACGCGCATTTCGTCGGTGATCACCAGTCCGTGGGCACCGCTGACTTGCTTGACGTGAAGAAACAGTATGACGCATTCCCGCAAGCGCTCGAGTTCAGCCGCTTCGAGCGCACGCAGGAATCGCAGGTGTGTTATCGCGTTCTGCCAGATATCATCGGGGACGGATTGATTCTCGATGATACGGCGGCGATACCAGGTTTTGATGTTCGAGAGCATGGGGGATTCTGGATGTATCCTCCTGCATGTGTTGCCCGCCGGGACTTATCTGGAGGCTTCTTCATCCGTCGGTTCCATCACTGACGTTTCCATTTCCAGTTGAGGCGGCTCGAGATCCACGGCCTCTATGCGGGCAAAACGTTGGCTTATCTTCCGGCTTGAAACATGCACCTCTTCCACGTCCTGATTAGCCTGACGGATATGGTCTGCAAGTTTTTTCATACGCTCGTCAAAGCGTGCAAAATCCTTGCCCAGCCTGGACAGTTCGTTCTTGATGATGTGTACCTGCTCGCGGGTTTCGATATCCTTGAGCACGGCGCGCGCGGTATTCAGTACCGCCATCAGGGTGGTAGGCGAAACTATCCACACCTGCTTCTGCATGGCGTAATCGACTATGTCCGAATGATAGGCATGGATTTCGGCGAAAACAGCCTCTGCCGGCACGAACATCACCGCCCCGTCGCAGGTTTCGGGCGGCAGGATATATTTTCCGGCAATGTCATCCACATGTTTTTTCACGTCTGCCTTGAACTGCTTCTGGGCCAGGGCACGACTCGTTTCATCCGTATGACGATCGAACATGCGATGAAAATTTTCCAGCGGAAATTTTGAATCGACCGCGACCATTCCCGTTGGAGGTGGCAGCTTCAGCACGCAATCGGCGCGGCCGCCGTTGGAAAGCGTATGCTGCATTTCGTACGCAGAGGGCGGCAGAATGTTGCGAACCAGCGCCTCCAGTTGCACTTCGCCAAATGCACCGCGCGAGCGTTTGTCGCCCAGGAGTTCCTGCAGGCTCACCATATTGGTGGTCAGGCTGTCGATCTTTTTCTGGGCTTCATCGATTGTCGCAAGCCGCGTCATGACGCTGGTGAAAGTCTCGTTGGTTTTCCTGAACCCTTCGTCGAGACGTTCCGCCACCCGACCACTGATCTGGTCCAGCCGCGCTTCCACCGTTCCCCGCAGCTGATCGGAATTCCTGCCCAGGACCTCGGAAAGCCGGTTGCCCTGGTTTGACAGTCCTTCATGCAAATCCTTGAGCATGTCGCGATGCTTGTCTTCCATCAGCCTTGCCTGCTGCCCCAGCAGTTCGCGCACCATGGTCGAGAGCATGCCGAGCCTGATCACCAGATAGGCCATGGTGACAAGCAGAATCGCGGCAGCAGTAATGATCAGCAGGTAGTCTGGCATTATTTTCTGAAGTATACCGGAGAATAGTCTTTATCTGCCTGCTTTTACTGATCAGGAGAAAAACCATCGGTTGCCCTGGAAAGGCCTTCCACAGACAGCGGACCGAAACCCGGAAATCGGAATCGGAATCGGAATCGGAATCGGTAACTGAGCATAGTATGCAGCATGCTGAATTTTCCAGTGCTCCAGAAATTATCTTGCACGACCGGCCTGATACAATTCGCTTTGCATCTGCAGCTTCCGCCATCTCTCCTGGCGCTGCCTGGAGCGCTCCTCGTAGCTGCTCAATCGCTGCTTGCTTTCATGACTTTTCTCGGCCCGCTCCTTTCGCGCCTTCCTGCCCGCCCGACGCCTGCTCTCCACAGATCTTTCCTCTCCCGTGGCATCTTTCGGTCTAACCTCCTCCGAAGCCTCTTCCCATGGGCGCGATTCTCTTGGATTCGGCTGCAAGGGTTTCGTCTCCAACGGGTTGGCGTCCCACGGACGCACTTCCCAGGGTTTTGGTTCGCCGCTTTCCTTCCCGCGCTGTTTTGTCTGGGTTTTCTGAGGCCCTGGCTTTCCCCACGGATTATCATCAGATGCCGCAGCGGGCTGTACGATCAGCATCGCAAAACCGAGCAGCACCATCAATCGGGTAAAACATATGTTCATATTTCATTACCCCCTTTCAAAAGGTAACAATCCAATCATCGTTTATATCAGCCGCCCCTGTTGCGCAGGATAAAAAATTTTCAGGCCATCCGTCTGCGCCCATGGAGTCAGTGAATGCGGTTTTCGTCCATGGTTATCGATGATGTCTTCCACCCGCACGCCACGGACGACAAGCGCGTCCGCAATCAATGAACGATGGCATCGCCAGGGAACGGCCTCGGCGCACATCAATGCGCAACAGTCATGCGCAGCGAGCTCGATAACCTGGTTCACATTTTCCACAAATTCCTGAGTTTGCATATAGTCCGCATAGCCACGGAAGGATGCATTGCGCCAGCCCTCATTGATCGAGTCCTTGCGCGCACGCCGAAGCCCACCCAGGCCAGGTAAATGAGTGTACTTGATACCCGCTGCTCGCAGAGAATCAGGCAGGGTTTCCTTGTTGAACTGGGGATTATGCCGCGAACGCGGTACGGTTCGTACATCGAGCAGGTGTGTAACTTCGTTTTTTTTCAACAGATTGACGAATTCTTCAAGAGGATGAGTTGAATGTCCGATGGTGCATATCAAGGGCTCTGCACCGAAGGAATCTTTCATGCTGTTCGCGGTGGCTTCCATAGGAGCGCTAAAAATCCAGTCTGTAGTAGACCCCCATACCGGGAAGGTACGATCTGGATTAAATCCGGCTTCAGGGCCTGTTTTGTGATGAATCAGCCGATATTGCTTGCTATCGCTATTGCCCCGCCACTGTCATAGGCGAAAAAACACACCCGAAGCGGGAGGCGCTGAGTTTCACGTCCGCCCGTACCCACGCCTTATTGAAACGCTCTTCAATCAACGCCGCCCGCTCGTTTTTGCCCTGTGCCCGCAGAGCCTGCAACAAGCCATAAAGCGCCCATCCATTGTTGCGATTGCGCCGCAGGTCTTCCCAGTATACTGTCTCGGCTTCGGCGGGATGTCCTGCTTCGAGCAACAGGGCCCCCAGCGTCAACCGCGGGGGCGCTTGCCATTCCGGCGGCTCGGTGTAAGCCAGTGAATCCTCGAGACGAACCGCCTGCTCCAGATACGCAATGGCGGAATCGAACTGTCCGCGCGCAGCGGCAATCTCGCCGGCGAGGACCGCGGGACCGATGCTCAAAACCGAGCGCGCTGTATTGACGGAAAGAAGTCTCCCATCGAGCGACTCATCCTTCATGATCCCCCGTAAAGCAGCCAGCTCCTGCTCAGCCTGGGGCAACTGCCGCTTGGCGACAAAGGCAAGGCCCCGTGCATAGTGCCATCCGCCTTTCAGAAACGCATTGCTTGAGGGAGGCTCCGGTTCCTGAAGCATTTCGTCCCACTTGCCAAACCTTGTAAGCGCCCAATAAGGTACCACCCGGAATATTCCGGTCATGGGCATTTCTTTCAAAACCGCGTCGTCGATGGTGCTCGCGACCTCTCTTGCCGATTCGATCGCCAGTTCGCTTTGGCCATCGGCAGTGGCAACAGCCCAGAGAAAGTGAATATTGTGGGGAAAATAGGCCATCGCATAAAAGCCATGCTCATGCTGCCGGACGAGATATCTCACATCGGCCGCGATTGCACGCTGATTGGCATTTATTGCATCTTCGTAGCGGCCCACGCGCAGGTAAATGTGCGACGGCATATGTATCAGGTGACCGGCGTCGGGCATCAGTGTTAGCAGCGTATCGGCTGCCTGCTCGGCTCGCTCCGGCATGTTGGTCGGTTCCATGAGGTGGATATACATGTGTGTCGCGCCGGGATGCCGGGGATTGCCTTGCAGCACATTCTCGGTAACTGCAACGATTTCCTTTGTCCCTTCCATCGGATAGTCATCGCGCATCCAGTAACCCCACGGACTGGTATCCATTACCGATTCTACAAAAAGCATCGCGATATCCTGATCACCGCGAAAACGCCGATGTACCTCTCGCATAGCATTTGCATAGGCCTTGTCGTTGGCCTTTCTATCTTCGGGATTGCCGGTGTACCGCTTTTCCAGAGCCCCGATCAACGCACGCTCCCTGGCAGACGCGCTTGAACCGAGAGAAGCGGCCCTTCTGATCAGTTCCAGCGCCAACGCTTCGTTTTTTGCCTCCATGGGCGCGTTGATATTGGGTCCGAGCACGAGCGCCTGCCCCCAGTAAGCCATTGCGAGAGCAGGATCCAGCCGCGCCGCTTCCCTGAATGCACGTCCCGCTTCCGCATGATTGAAAGCATAGGAGAGATTCAGGCCCTGATTCATATAATGCTGCGCCAACTGATTGCCGGTGCTGACGGGAAACGTATGCGAACCGAGATTCAGCAGCCGGGGAGCCCCGTAATCAGCGCCCATTCGCTCACCCGATCCTTCCTGACGGCGAGTTGCGTGTTCTCCGGCAGGCTCTCCGATCTCGCTGCTTTGTCCATTCTGGGCAAAAGCGCCGGAGGTTGTCCCGATCACGGACATTATTACCAGGGCAATGAAATAAAGAACGTAGGCTTGCATTGATCTCTCCTTGTCAGCCGGTTATCACAGGTTCGACTGCGTCTGATCGAACTCCGAAAACCGCATTTTGGTATTTTGATATGCAGCAATAACGAGACAATAAATAAATAACCCTAACTCAAAAAGCGTTATAAACGAATATCCACATATTCACCCGTAAAATTTTGCTGCCGGAGCGCGGATCTTCCTCGGCCATGACGGATTTGAAACATGACTCATAGCGGCAACTCGTGGGGCAACTCGGGCAACTCGTGGCGCAGTTCCGACAGGCGGGACAGGCAAAAATGAATGAAGGCCAGCCCTGCCAGCACAGCGGCGAACAGGTTTAAAATCGGCACGAATTGCACCAGCCCCGCGAGCAGTCCCAATCCCCACAACAAAGGCCGGTCCCTGGAAAATATAGCTCGCATTTCTTCCTGGGTGGCATGTTCCGCCAGCGCATCATAGCGAAACAGGCGCTGGTTCAGATAGGCGGCAGCAATAAACGGGATAACCACGCCTGCACCCGCCAGCCATAATGGAAGGGTAACCAGCCAGATGGCAATGAAAATGGCAAGAGCAATCCCCGCATTGAGCAGACTGCCGGCGAGCGTCCCGCCTTTTTCGCGCTTGAGCAGTGGATAGTCGCGACGCGCGACCAGGCCGATCAGGGCAGGCATCGCGAACAGGGCAGTAATCACGAGTGCGGTCACAAAAACCAGTGGCACAAACAGAATCAGATGTGCGATCGCCTGGATTCCATAGGCGATCCACCTCGGTTCAACGCCTTCAAGCCAGGTCTGGATACCGATCGCCGTCAGCGCCTCGGCTATCCAACCGGAGAAGGTCCCCCAGAAGGCCACGCCCAGAACCACCCACAGCAGACTTGCTGCGAGAATAGGCCAGACGATGATCCATAACACCTGAAACTGAAACAAATCACGAAATGCCCGTGATAACGCCTGAAATATCGACTCCACACTTCCCCCTTCCAAGTACCGGAATTCGGCCATGAACGAGAGAGTCGGCATTATATAAACCGCCGAATTGGCTGTGGCTCGTCTTCTCCCGCACTTTTCAATCCAGTTCAAAAATCACAACGAACTCATGGTAAGCCACGAATGACTGCACGCCCCCCAATCCCACTGAGCCCTCACTCTACTTGATTTATAGTTGAAAAGTTCAGCTATGGCTGGAATGACGATACACAGCATGATAGACGGAACAATACACGGCAGAAGCGGCGGCGATGAAAGGGATTAAAAGCTTAACTGCTCAACTATTCGATTCCGCCCTCACATCGAGGGTCCCAGTCATACGCAAACGCGTTGTACCACGTGCTATGTTCCCAGATTTCACTGCATATCTCACCACAGATTTTTCGCTCGAATCCGCACATGCCCCCCAGCCGGAAATGTGCCGTATAGGCTCCTGCCGCGTCGCCTCCCTTCAGTTCGATAACCACTCGGCCATTCTGCTCAGAGACACGCAGCGAACGGGTGTTGGTAAGATCCCTATAGAATTTCTCCGGGATGTGGAACCGCTGTCCGTCGATGAAAACAAGAAAAGCTTCAGTCACGAACCGCGGTACACCGCTATCCATTCCCCATGTGCCACCGTCGGTTTCACGGCACTCACCGCTTTTACACTTGCGCTCACGGAAAATCACCCCTACCTTTTTGCCGGAGGGAAGAGCATGGTTTTTTTCGTGCTGAAAGGGCGGCGCTTGTTTTTGCGCGAGAACCGTGTCGAATGCGAAAAAGGATAGACCGATCAACGCAACGGAGAAGCGGGTAAAGCGCAAGACACTTCGTTTCAAGGGACTCAACATCGTTGGATTGATGCGTGGAGCATTGCTGCCGCCTGCCGCACTGCTCCCCCTACTCGATTTCAATGAATATTTTCTGGGTCTCGGCTGCGGTTTTCATTTTCTCAAACAGGCGAGCGAAAGCAACTCTGCTTTGTCCGATGCAGTCGACACCTTTGGTTTCGCCCACCAATATGCACCCTTCTGTATTCGCCGGTATATTGCCGGGATGTATCCTGACGCCTTCAAAATTCGGCACGTTCAAAAGAAGCGGAAGGGGTTTTTGAAACCTCTGGGAAAAATTTATGACAACCTCATATTGCCCCGCGGGAATCGCAGTCTTGCCCTTGATCTTCACAGGCCTCACCTTGTCTTCCAGTGTGTAGCACTCGAATCGTCCATCGACTGACAGCTCACCTATCGTACTGTCATCGGAAAATTCCAGTCTTTTTACACACAGATCCATTTCGCTTCTCCTTCATATTTATACTTATACTGGAAAGGATAGCTGATGTGGAGGATTTCACCCGGCAAATTTGACCCGGCAAATAGGGAGAGCCATGACTGCCATTTCGTCAATCCATGGAGTACTCAGAGAGTGGATAGACTCGTTGCCCTCCGCCAGGTAGTGCCATGAGGCCCGTCTTCCAGAATGATATTAGCCTCCATCAATTCCTGGCGAATGCGATCCGCCTCCCGGTAATCCTTGTTGGCGCGCGCAACCAGCCGCTGTTGAATCAACTGCTCCACCTTTTCAGGTGCAAATGCGGAATCTTCCGTGGAACCCGCTTGCTGGAAATATTGCCGGGGATCCTGTTGGAGCAATCCCAGCACCCCGCCCAGGGCTTTCATCAAGGCGATATCCCTGGGTAGTCGGGTTTTATTGACTTCGGTAGCGAGGTCGAAAAGTACGGCAAGAGCATCCGGCGTGTTGAAGTCATCGTTCATCGCTTCCCGGAAACGCGATGCATATGGGTTATCCCAGTCTATTTCGACTTCGTCGTGGGCTCCACTTCCCTTGAGCGCGGTATACAGTCGATCGAGAGCTCGCCCGGCGTCTTCCAGTTGCATATCCGAATAGTTGAGCGGGCTACGGTAATGAGCGCGGAGAATAAGAAAACGTACCACCTCCGGCTGAAAGTGGAGGAGGATTTCGCGTACGGTAAAAAAGTTGCCGAGCGACTTGGACATCTTCTCGTCATTGACTCGCACGAAACCATTATGCATCCAGTAGTTGACAAAAGAATGCCCGTGCGCCCCCTCGCTTTGTGCAATTTCATTTTCGTGGTGGGGAAACTGCAAATCCTGGCCACCGCCATGAATGTCGAAGTGCTCCCCCAGATAATGCTCGCCCATGGCCGAGCATTCGATATGCCAACCCGGCCGCCCCGGGCCCCACGGTGAATCCCACCGGGGTTCGCCGGGCTTTGCGGCTTTCCACAGCACGAAATCCAGCGGGTCTTTTTTATGCGGATCGACAATTACCCGTTCGCCTGCCCGCAGCTCATCAAGGGATTTCCCGGAAAGCTTTCCATAACCCGGAAACCGGTGAACCGCATAATATACGTCGCCATTGGAAGCGGGATACGCCAGCTTTTTATCCACCAGAACCCGGATCATGGCAATCATGTCTTCCACATGGCGAGTGGCACGCGGCTCCCATGAAGGCGGTTCCACCCCAAGTGCTGCGGCATCCTCCTCCATTGCCTGGATAAAACGCGTGGTCAGCGCTTCAATAGATTCGTTATTTTCCTGCGCACGCCTGATAATTTTGTCATCAATATCGGTAATATTACGTACATAAGTTACATCAAAAAGATTGGCGTGAAACCAGCGCTGCACCATATCGAATACCACCATCACCCGTGCATGCCCGAGATGGCAGTAATCGTAGACGGTCATTCCGCATACATATATTTTGACCTTGCCCGGCGTTAGCGGGATAAACTCCTGTTTTTCTCTGGTAAGAGAATTATGAATTTTAAGCATCTGGGGGAGATTTTGAATTGAACAGGCTTCTTGGTAGAATCTTGCGGACGCTGAGGGCACTACTTACGGGACGGAGAAGTATAGCACAATGAAAACGCTGGATTTTCGCCGGGTGGGTGCGCGCATTGCCTTGGTCGTGCTGTTCGCTGCTTGTCCGGTTGCGTTTGCTGATGAAAACGACGAGGTTGCCAAACTATACCAGCAGGGCAACCTGGACAAGGCACTGGAACAGGCAAACGCGTACCTCGCCCTCAAGCCCAAGGAGCCACAAATGCGGTTTCAGAAGGGGTTGATACTGACCGAGCAGCAGAAAATTCCTGATGCGATCAAGGTCTTTTCTTCACTGTCGGAGGATTACCCCAATCTGCCCGAGCCGTATAATAACCTGGCGGTACTCTATGCCAGCCAGGGCCTGTATGAAAAGGCGAGGGGGGCGCTGGAGGCAGCCATACGCACCCACCCCAGCTACTCCATTGCGCACGAGAACCTGGGCGATATCTATGCAAAACTGGCCAGCCAGGCCTACGGCAAGGCCTTGCAACTGGACCAGAGCAACGCGGCGGCCTTGACCAAGCTTGCGATGATCAAGGATTTGTTTACCGGCAAACCTGGCGCGATAAAAACTGCATCCGCGGCCGCCGCTGCGGTGGCACCCCTTGCTTCAGCCGCGACTCCATCCGCGGCCCGCTCCGCTGCCGCCTCAATGCCATCTCCCAATCCGCCATCTCCCACCCGATCCGTTGCTCCCACGGCGCCCTCTGCTGCCACGTCTGCTGCTCCCGCAACGCCGCTTGCTTCCGTCCACGCCGCGCCCGGCAAGGCGCCGCAAAAATTAGCGGAAAAAAAAACTGAAAAGGCGGAAAAATCAGCACCGGGAAAGATAGCGGAGGTTGAAACACATCCACCGGAAAAGAAATCCGGTGTTTCGGATGAATCGGACGATATCATCAAAACTGTCAATGCGTGGGCCAAGGCATGGTCCGACAAGAATGTGACGACATACTTCGCATTCTACGCGAGTGACTTTCAAACCCCTCGTGGCGTCAAACGCACAACATGGGAAAGAACGCGGCGTGACCGCATCATCAAGCCAAAATCCATCAAGGTGGAAATCACTCACCCCAAGGTAACTTTAGTCAATCCAACACGCGCGAAGGTAAGCTTCCGGCAGCTCTATCACTCCGACGCATTCAAACACGATTCGTCCAAAACACTTGAAATGGTTAAAACCGATGGGAAGTGGCAGATACGGCAGGAGCGCCCCGGGAGATGAATGTGCAAACCCCGCCTGCCGGATGCACCCGGCGGCTGATAATCACGCTTGCCGGAATAACCGCAGCAGCGCTTTCGCTCTGGATTACCGCCGCGCTGGCCGAGGAAGCCTTGGGCCTATCCACTGCCTCCATGACCGGACCGGAATCGATGCTCGTCAAGAGTCTCCAGGAAATCTCCGAGAGCCGCATGGATTCCGCATTAAACGGAATCGAGCAGCTGCTCAAGACCAACCCCAATTTCCGGCTGGCTCATCTGATCAAAGGTGACCTGCTGCTGGCGCGCGCCCGCCCCATCCACACCATTGGCGAAACCGGGATGGCAATACAGCAGCCTATCGACGATTTACGCGAGGAGGCAAGAGCACGGCTTCAACGCCATCTGGCGCCGATACCGGTCGACATGACGCCCAAGTATCTGCTGCAAATGCCGCCTGAGCAGAAATACGCAATCATTGCAGACACAGGCAGATCGCGGTTATATCTCTACAAGAATGTCGATGGAAGCCCGCGCTATCTGGCGGACTACTACATCAGCACAGGCAAGAACGGTTCGCAAAAGCTGAAGGAAGGGGATAAAAAAACACCCATAGGCGTCTACTTCGTCACTGACAACCTGCCGCGTCAAAAGCTTTCGGATTTTTATGGAGGCATGGCATTCCCCATCAACTACCCGAACGAATGGGACAAAAGGCACGGACGCAGCGGTTATGGCATCTGGCTGCACGGCACCCCTCCGGATACCTACAGCCGCCCGCCCCGAGCGAGTGATGGCTGCGTAGTACTTGCAAATGACGACCTGAATGCATTGGCGTCAACGCTTCAGGTCGGCATCACGTCCGTCATCATCAGCGATCAGATGGAGTGGGTCAAACCCCACGATGCCGCGGCGCTGCGTAGAAAACTGGCTCAGCACCTGGAGAGATGGCGGCGGAGCTGGGAAAGCGGAAATATGGATGATTACGTCGCCATTTATGGAAATGATTTTTCCAGTGGCGAGCAGAAGCTGACGGAATGGATGCAAGACAAACGGCAGGCAGGTGCGGAAAAAAACCCGGCCAAAGTCGGCATCAGCAATGTGGGCATCTTTCTTTATCCCGGAAGGGACGATCTGGCGGTAATCAACTTTGATGAAGAACATTCCAGCAATGATCTTTCCAATAAAATCAAAAAACGCCAGTACTGGATGAAAGAAGATAAAAGCGGCTCCTGGAAGATCATTTACGAAAGTGCGGCATAATCAGGAAATTCAGGAAATCGTGGGCTGCCTGTCCTTTCTTCACCACATACCGCCCGAGGACAGGTCCATGAACGGGTAATTCTTCCACTCTTATCACTCTTATTATTACGGCCAAGCTAATGCATGTTTTCAAAGTTTTCTCAGCCTTTGCGCTCTCTTTCAGCCTCACCGCTCTTGCCGCGAATTCCCCGGCAAGCTACCCGCAGGTTGAAATAAAAACCAGTCTCGGTAAAGTAGTACTAGAGCTCTATCCCGACAAGGCCCCAAAAACCGTCGACAATTTTTTACGCTATGTGAAGGATGGGCACTACACCGGCACCATATTCCACCGTGTTATCCCGGGATTCATGATCCAGGGCGGCGGATTCGACAAGTCTTTCAAGCAGAAACCTGCCAGGCCTCCTGTTGAGAATGAGGCGGGCAACGGCCTCAGGAATGAGATTGGAACGGTTGCAATGGCGCGTACCATGGACCCCCACTCAGCCACCGCCCAGTTTTTTATCAATGTGGCCAATAACACATTTCTCAATTACACCTCGCCCACTCCCCGCGGCTATGGCTATACCGTATTCGGCAAAGTCATCGAGGGAATGGACGTAGTCAACAGGATCGCTGCTGTCCCCACCGATTCCGGCGGACCATTTCCAGCCGATGTGCCGAAGGAAACCATAGTAATTGAGGAAATGAGACTTATTGCAAACCCGTCTCTCGCCTCTCCCATCCACCCACAAAACAGGGATTGATATGATCAGACTGCACACCAACTACGGCGACATCATGCTCGAACTCGATCATGAAAAAGCACCGGTAACTGTCCAGAATTTTATAGACTATGTAAATAGCGGGTATTACGACAACACGATATTTCACCGCGTGATTGACGAGTTCATGATTCAGGGGGGCGGTTTCGAACCGGGTATGATCCAGAAAAAGACTCGCGCCCCGATTGCAAATGAAGCAGGCAATGGTCTCAAGAACGACAAATACACGATTGCCATGGCGCGCACCTCTGATCCCCATTCAGCAACCGGTCAATTTTTCATCAATGTCAAGGATAACGATTTTCTGAACTATAAGTCGCCCACAGCGCAAGGCTATGGCTACTGCGTGTTCGGCAAGGTGGTAGAAGGCATGGATGTAGTGGACAAGATCAAAAAAGTTAAAACGGGGACACGCAGCGGTCATCAGGATGTGCCAGTAGAAAATGCAATACTGGAGAAGGCAGAGATAATTCAATAACGCTGTTAACATCGTGAACACGTCCGCACCTAAAACTTTTTTCTCGCTTGGATTTGCGATCGCGCTGTGGCTGGCGGCTCCGGCTTTGCACGCCCTCCCTTTTGCAGACACGGTAGTCAGCTTTACCCCCGGAAACAGTAGTTTCCCTGACAGCATCTACGGTGTGGAGGACGATAGCGGTGGCGTTTATACCGGCCGGTCGGGAGAAGGCGTTTTTGATGCCCGTGCAGTAACGGCCCTGGATGGAGCGGTGCTCGGACTGGGTGGCTCAGCCGGAATACCCGGGTCCATAATTTTGCACTTCAGCAGCGGTGAGGTGGTGGATGGGCCCGGAGCGGATCTGCGGTTGTACGACACGCTCAGCTTCCGGGACGGGGTCAACGTGGAAATAAGCGCGGATGGGACACACTTCATGAACGCCCTGTTCTCCGCCGGGGATTTGTCGTATTTTAAATGTTCTCTTCAGCAGCCTTGCGCTGCCGATGTAGACATTGCAGACCTCCAACTGGATGCGTTCAGCTACCTCCGAATCACTGCCGCGGGTAACATCGTCCAGGGCTTTCCAGAAGCCTATACACTGGATGCCGTGGAGGCGCTCCACTATCGTTCCACTGCGGTTCCCGAGCCCGGAACACTTGCATTGTTCAGCCTTGCTGCCGTCGGTCTGGCTTTTGTTCGCCGGCGTAATGACTGAATTGCAGGTTGAATTGCGCTCGAACCCGCCAAGGAATGGCCGCCGCGGGCTGTCTTATACAGTTTATCTTTTATCGGGAGAAATCATGTCCATCCTGTCCACCTTCAGGCTCCTCATCGCGCTATCGATCAGTGCCTGGCTGGCAATGCTTTCCGGTTGCGCTACCACCACGGCAGGCGGTGCGGTTGGGGCAAACCGTTCCCAGCTTTTGCTCATATCCTCGGAACAGCTGGAGCAAACGGCAGCGCAAGGCTATACCCAGCTGAAAACAGAAGCGACCCAAAAAGGCGCCCTGAATACCAATGAAAAACTGCTGGAACGAGTGCGCGCTATCGCTCGTCGCATCGAACCGCAAACAGGCATATTCCGAAAGGACGCTCCCGGGTGGAACTGGGAAGTCAATGTGATCGACAGCGATGAGCTTAATGCTTTTTGCATGCCTGGCGGAAAAATCATGTTTTATTCCGGGCTGATCAATCAGCTCAAATTGACAGATGAAGAAATCGCTGTGGTGATGGGACATGAAATTGCCCACGCCCTGCGCGAGCACTCGCGCGAGCAGGTGTCGCAGGCCATTGCGGCGCAAACGGCACTCGGGGTGGGAACCGCAGTGTTCGGCCTCAGCCAGACCACCGCCCAGATCGCCGGCATCGGGTATCAGGCATTCATCGCAACCCACTTCAGCCGCACGGACGAAGCCGAGGCGGATCGCATCGGGCTGGAATTGTCAGCCCGTGCTGGTTACAATCCCCGAGCCGGGGTCACACTGTGGCAAAAAATGATCAATGCCAATGCGGGAGGACAACTGCCCGAGTTCCTGAGCAGTCACCCTGCTGATTCCACCCGCGTACAGCAGATCGAGTCGCTGCTGCCAGTCGTCATGCCACTTTACGAAGCAGCCCGCCGGTGACGGCTAAAATTGGGTTAACCGGCCTCAAAGCAAGCTGCTTGCGTCGGTAAGCCACCGCCTCACTCCGGGAAACAAAAACAAAGCCGGTCCTCCTTCCTTTCGGCCCGGCTTTACCAACCCAGAAGAACGGCCTACCCGCTACCGCTACTTGATAACCGTCACAGGGACGGATGAGGATGCGCTATTTCCCGCCGCATCCTTGGCGACTACCTGGACAGTATGTGCGCCTGCCGCAACGTTGCGTATATTCCAGTTGTAACCCAGCGTACTTCCCTTTCCGGTAGCCTTGAGCGCACCGTCGATGTAGAGCATATGGGTGATTCCCGAGGCGCCGCTATCGTCGCTCGCATTCACGCTGATTGGAACGTTGTTGCCCGAGACATTGCCTGCCACCGGATTGATTATCTTCACCTGCGGAGCAGTGGCATCCTTGATCACCGTGGTCGTTCCGTTTGCCACGTTCACCAATAAGGCAGTCGAAGCCTTGGAATTGCCGGCTGCGTCGAACGCATAAGCGACCAGACTTACCATGCCGTTGGTCACACCCGTCGAATCCCAGGTGAAGGTGAACGGCGCCGAGGTATCAACCGCCACCGTCGTGCTGTTTGCTCTCAGTTCCACCCGCGTCACCCCGACATTATCGGTAGCTGTCACATTCACTCCAGCCAGGCCCGTCACGGTTGACCCGCCAGCAGGGGAGGTAATGGAAACCGCAGGTGCTTGTGTATCTCCGGCGACCACTGCTGCGGCCGCCGCCTGCACAGCACGCGCAGCATCGACCCGTCCATAGCCATAATAGGGATCGCGCCCGGCCGTACCCAAGTCCACCGCCGTGGAATACAGCAGGCTCTCGATCTGGGTATTGGGTAATGCCGGTTTGGCCGCCATCATGAGTGCCACCACGCCAGCCGTTACCGGGCTGGAGAACGACGTGCCGGAAGCCGCGCCATAACCGCCACCCCTAGTCGTCGTCCATATTCCAGCGCCAGGCGCGGCAAGAGAGATGTAGTTTCCGTAGCTCGACCAACTGGCTCTGGAGTCGTTCGACTCTGTGGCGGCTACCGCTACCATCGATGTCGTTACCGCATAATTCTGGAGCACCCCTGTATTTCCGCCACTCACGATAACCAGACCACCTTTATCCTTCATGTATTGCGCTGCGCTGCGGGTGCTCGAACTGTCGGTCAACCCCAGGAAGCTGGCGTTGGCGACACGAACTCCGCGGTCTGCCGCATAGATGAGCCCTTGAGAAATCGCACTCCAGGTAGCATACCCATTGCTTCCGCTTACCCGGACAGGCATTATTTTAGCCTGCGCAGCCACCCCGGCAACGCCCTGGCCATTGTTTGCCATGGCAGCTGCTGATCCTGCAACCTTCGTTCCATGCCCATAAACGTCCGATGTGTTGGAGTTGTTCTCGTAGAAATTCCAGCCCGGAACAAGCTGGAGTGAGAGATCAGGGTGATTTGGGTCAACCCCGGAATCCAGAATGGCGATGGTCACACCGCTGCCCAGGGAGCCGTCCCAGGCGGACGGGGCTCCAATCTTGGGTAAATGCCAGGCGCTGCCATAGTAGGGATCGTTGGGGATGAGCGCAGGTTCCACTTCCTGGTCAATCTCAGCAAACTTGAAAGCCGGATGATGCGCCAGCCGTGCCGCGACTGCCTTCTCCGAAGCATTGCCCGGCAAGTCCACGATGTACAGATTGCTCTGCCCGATCTTCCTGCCCTTGCCGCCATGTTCGCCCAGAACCTTTGCCAGTTCCTTTTCCGGCAATCCGGCGCGCGGCATGACCAGGATGCGACCCTTCGCCCAGCCAAGCGGCTTTTTCACTCCAGGCCCCCTGCCCTCCGGAGGCTCTGCACTGGAAATAGCCGGGGCCAGCCCCAGGAAAACTGCCAATATTCCCCCCAAAAGGTGATGCCAAGGCTTGGAGATGTGCTGCGAGTTGGAAGTGCTTGATTGAATAATGCCCGAAGCTAACTGCTCCGAAACTGGCTTCCTTGAGCCGGCTGCAGGCGCCTTATGGTTGATGTTCACGTAGTTCCTCCTCTTATGGGAGGCGGAACCGCCTAGATAGGCCGGATGTCGAAAAGCGCACTGAGCCGGAGCATTAAGATCCAGCCAGCACTCTCTAATAGCTTCTCGTCAGTCAAAGAATTGACAAGAAAATGGCATTATCTGGCAGTCCTGCCGTCCTGGGGCCTTTGCCCGGTAGACCGATGACTTTGCGTCCCCCGCTTTCGCGAGGTTTGCCTTTTACAGATTAAAAATTGCAGTGTTATCGTATCTGAACCACCCATAGGGTCTATGGGTAAAGCAACTGCACAAAAATGATTCTGTTCGCTGCTTTATCTGGAGATGAAAAATGCTGCTGATCTAAACCACCCGAAAATTTCGAGATTTGCAATTCTTGCAAAGCAAACTTCTTGCTTATTTTGCAGCCATGGCGATTTTTGCTGCAACGATTGGGGAGAGTGATTTGAAGGTTTCCAGGAGAAAAGATAATGCTGCCACTCATTTCCATGCTTTCACATATTCTATTCATCCCAAAAGCGGCAAACCCGCGAAGCGGGTTTGCAAAGGTGAAAACAGTCAATTATTATTTGTATCTGCGTGAAACGCCCAGACCCAGTAGACCCAAGCCGAGAAGCGCTAGCGTTCCCGGTTCCGGCAGTTCTTGGGCAAAGGTACCGGCATTTTTCCAGGTAACGTCATGGGAACCAGGGTCCTTCTCAAGCGAGGTTGTTAGCGTAGTTTGCCCTTTTTTCTCCTTGCCACTGGTTTGCAGCGCCATTACATCGAAGTGCGCCCAATCGACAGCATTGAAGCCTCCAAGGGTTAATTCCTTGATCTCGCCAGCCTTGAAGTCATTTTCTGTTTCAAAATTCGGCACTGCCCCCGCAGTCTTCGTAAAATTCCCAATATCAAAAAAGAGAAAATCTGCACTCCCCGCCTTTACCGGAGTATGGTTATCGGGAAAAAAATTCAGCGTCGCGTTTGTATAGAATGCGAAATTACCGTTAACTGTCAAAGAACCGACTGCATCCGCTAACTGTCCATCGGGTACGGATACAAGCAGTACTGCGCCATGGCCATTGAAGACGCTAGGAAAAGTTCCTTTGTTAACATCAGACCAATCAACACTCCCGAATTTCCCCCCAAGCAACTGCACCCCATCATCTTTGTAAATACCTCCGACATATAATATATTTCCGGAAGTGATAGCGGTATTTTCTTCTTTCGGATCGGTCGTCTTGCCTTGGTAATCTGCGTAGATTCCTTTGTCACCCGCCCCCGCTGGAGCCCCAATCTGAAGGATAGGGACAGCCCAGGCGTGGCTGGTGGCAAACAATGCTGCGATTCCCGCGTATATCGCTGCGTGCTTCATGACTTTTCCCTCTTGTTTAAGTTATGTTTGTTAGAATGCTTCACTACAACAATAGATAAGCAATTTTTGTGCCAATATGTCCATCTCCATGTAATCCTTAATTTAATTAAGGTTTTTATTCCTTCCTATTGATAGCCAAGCAGAAGTGTAAGGAAATTCGACAAGAGCATAGGGCGCTATTGCCTTACCACGCGAGGAGAATCGAAAACAATAAAAAATCAGGCAGGACTGGCGCTCGTTTTTATCTCGATCAGAGCTCTCAATCGAGAATTAAACGAGGGGACAATGCTGTTACCATACAGGCATCACCCCGCGCCCTGGAGAATGAATATTGCGATGACTTTCACCCTGCCAGGCTCAGGGAGCGCTTCGACTCGCGCCGTTTCAAGACGGACATGCTGTTGCATCCCTGCAAGCCATGAAAGCCAATCCGCGAATGGCACAGCCGTAAACGTGATCTGAACCTGATCATTCCCCAGCGTATCGATGCCATTCAAAGCATGGGAAAGCCCCAGGACATCTGCCTGGGTTTGCATGAGAGTATGCAAATCGCCGGATGACGGAGGCGGGGATGGGGTAACCTTTATACGCTCGTACCCGGCCGCCTGCTGCTCGAACTCTTCCGCCTGGACGCGCAGTTGTGGAAGGCTCGAGCGCAACCGGGTACGTGCCCTGTCCGCGGCGCTGACCAGCCACAGATAAAGTACCGCGCTCGAAATCACCCCCAATATTATGATCACCCGCCGCTCCCGGGGAGAGCGTGATTCCCATGCTTTCCGCAGCCGTTCCCTCACGGGGTCCTCACCACGAGCACAATGACTCCGCCTCCCGCATCTGCCGGCGCCGGATTGATATCGACACTCAGATCGTTTTCCCGCAATTGAGCAGCAATACGGTTCGCGAGCCCTTCCTCAGCGGCCAACTCAAGCGTTATTCTCCCGCTATCATAGGAAACCGCACGCAGACTGCCAGGAGCCAATTCGTTCAATTCCGGTCCCACTGTTTTGATCATGGGCAAGAAATCGGCGGTATCAGGCACTCCTGCCGCATGCCGCGCCTCGGCGAGCTTTCGGCGCATCTGTAGCGCAGGGTCCACTACCGCGACCGCAGCCGGAAATATGGTGCGAAACCGGGTTTCCATTTGCTGATGCAAGGTACGCTCTTCATTGGCAAGTAAGGCCCAGTCAGCGGCAACGGCCAGGGAATGGATCACCAACGCTGCCGCGCCGATCCAGACTGCTGGCCGCAGACGTGAAAAAAGCCCACTGAAAAAAGGCCAGCGTTTGCGTTCCTGCAGCAGACTGATACTGGATTGCGGTGCCCTGCGCCAATCCCAGGTCCCCGCAATGTATACAGGAATACTGAGCACGCGTTGCCACGCTTCGATATCCGGCGCTGCCGCAGGGTTCTTCATGGTCCCCCCGGCACTCCCCTCAAATGTCATTGCGCCTTCAGGCTCAACTGTATAGAGCACGATGGATGCCGGTCTCGCTCCATGCCTTTCCGCATCTTCCAGCATGAGATGCAATGACAGCGGAGGAGATGCGTCATCTCCGCAATCTGTTGCTCCCCCTTCAAACTCGCCGGTGCGCACAAAACCTTCCTGGCCATCCCAGGCGAAACTCCATTCTCCCGGCGTCCATGGCAATAACAGTGTTTCACAGTAAATTTCATCCACCGGGATAGCAGCCGCCTGAAGCGCATCGAGACACTCTGTCAGCCCTTTTTTATCCACTGCCGCGAGTATGCCTTCGTCTCCAGCGGAACCGATCCAGCTCACCTGATTAGCGTCAGGTTCACGCAGCATCTCTTCTTCAACCGCAAAAGCCAGTACTGATCCAGTCTGCCGCCTGGCAGCGTCAGGTAAGCGAGCCCGTGTGAGCAAAACCTGGGCAGCTGGAATGATCAACTGGACAGAACTCGCGTTTTTCGGCAGATCAGCTATCTGCCCTTCTCCTGTCAAGGGCAGTCCATCATCGCCAATCCATATCCATTGGCAACTCAATGGTTCCTCCAGAAGATGGCACCGGATTCTTAGCAGACTCATGAATATTTACGCCAGACAATAGCCGGCCACCCCCCCTCATCACGGTTAAGGAGAACCACTCCCTCGGCCTGCGCTTCGCCGATGGCTACGCTGAGTGTCGCGAGAAAATAATTGCTACTGGTTCCAATATCGCTTTCCTCTACCCCAGCGCCCTGGGGAAGACGGTTCAGAAAATCGGCTTGATCGCGAAAATGGGCGCGCGCGCGCTGGAGAGTCAATGTGCGGGCATTTCCAATTCCCAGCCCCTCAACAATGGCAGCAAGCACTTCGGGGGGCGCGGTATTGACATTGACAGTGGTAAAATTCGGCAGGGCCGTCACGAACGGGCGCAAGCGGGCGCGTATATCCCTGTTGAAACCGCGAATACGGGCCAGTTCCGCTACATCGGTCAGGGGTCTGTTGGCAGTAAGGTAAGAGGGATTCAGCACACTGTAATATTCATCCTCGGCGCCATGCTGCGGACGCGGTTCGCTGTCAACGTCTATCCAGTCAGCCAACGCATCGGCAAGCGTATCCGGCAAATCGAGCAAGGCCAGCAAGCGCTTGAAGTGAGCAAGCTGTGCCGCACTGATTTTTCCATCGGGAGCCAGGTTGTTCAGATTGAACAAGCCCTGCTGATCGTGGATGTGGCCCGTGAGTTCACCGTTTTCAACGGGCATCGCCGGAATTTGCAATGCCCAGGGTTCGCCCAGGTGATCGACGCTGCCCATCCGGTTGTCATCGTTCAGCACGGCTCGAACCCAGTCCACCCCCGCCTTGACCATCGCCTGCGCCTGAACGTAATCATGCGCAAGCTGGCTTTGCCGTGACCAGATACCCTGAGAGGTAATGATAGCTGTTGCGGTTATCGACGCGAGGGCAACGACACCCATGGCAAGCACGACTGCTATCCCACGTTGTCCTGTTCTCATGGTTTCACTGGAAAATGCGTTCTATTTCCTCTCCCGAGGCTAGCGCAATGCGCAGGCGCACGGCCTGAGGAATGGAAGAAATCGTAGACACCGGCGTGTCAGGCGCTCCACTTGGCCAAGCATTCACCCATGCACGATTTGCAGTAAGATAGTGCAACTCCATTTTCGCCACCCCCGCCAATACCGGATAACGCATGGCTACTGTCCGGGGACCGATATCAAGACTCGGCCACAACCAAAGCTCGATTTCCCGTTTATCATTCAGCTGGTAGGCGGTCCGCCGTGCAGTATCCGTTTCTTCGATGGAGCCCAGACGGCTGAATTCCATGTAGGGCAACAAGCCCCCATCGGGCGCCGCTTTTATCACTCCACGCCAGGCCGGCAAGACGCCGGAGGCGGTTCGAATCGGGCGCGGTATCGCAAGTTGCACATCACGTTCAAACCTTGTGAGGAATAAATTTATGCGGCGCCATTTTTCAGTTTCCCACTTGACATACTCTTGCGCCTCGAGTATCGCCCCAAGTCCACGATAAGACATCACTGCCAGCAAAGACAGAACAGTCAGCGCAACCAGCAGTTCAATCAGGGTAAATCCCCGAAAACTGGTTTTACGCATGGATTTCATGGAAAAGGATTATGAAACCTTCTTCGTCGAGGACATGAACGCAAGAAGTCATAGGAAAGTTGAACAGCAATCTTCCACTCCTGCGAACTGCCATCGCGCTGTCTCCCGACAAGCTTGCTCACGGATTCCCCGGGATTGCCGGTTGCGCCAGATATCCTGTCAGATGCGCAAGCCGGTGCGATTCTCCGGCAGGCGCAAATACCGAAATATTCACCCGCCGGAATGAGGGATTTGCAGTTTCCGTAATATCCGCCTGCCACGTGAAATCCATATTTCCTTGCTTTGCTGTTCCACGATATGTGCCAGGCGGCGGCCATGTGCCGCGAGCACGCTGCTCTGTCAGCAGATTTTCCGCGACCCATCCTGCCAGCAGTCGCGAACGCAATTCACCGACATTGATTGTGCCCTGCCCTGCGGCACGCAGTGCGGCCATGAGAGCAAACGCAATGATTGCCAATGCGACCAGAACCTCAACCAGCGTGAATCCACGGTTTCTACCGCAGCTGCCGGGATATGATTTCATCATTCACTCTTCCCTCTCCCGGCAATGCCTGCACATCGCCGACCGGAGATCCTGTGACCGTATAGCGTTCCGTCCCAAAAGATATCTTTATGGCATAAGCCGGCATTGAACCGTGAGGATTGAACTCCAGTCGCATAAAATCTGCTGGCGACATTTCGATCAACATGCCCGCGATCTTCATGCCCTGCGGAAACGTTCGTTCCCGGAAGAGATCATTATTACGAATTTCCGACCAACCGGCGCCCCGTTGATTCTGTAAGAACCGATAGCTCGAGCCATCTGTTGTCCAGGCGAGAGATCTTCCTGACATACGCGCCTCGGTCCCCGCCAGGTCAAGGAGTTGGGCCAGTCGTTCCGCCTCGACACGAAGAAGAGCGCGTTCGTCCGGCCGCACTATGCTGCTGATGAGTCCCGCAAAAAGCCCGATGATCACCAGTGCGACAAGCACTTCGATGAGCGTGAATCCGCCCCCGGCTCTTATCTCAGTCACGAATCCTGTTGGCCTTACAGGTTCCAGGAGCCGACATCCGCATCGTTACCGTCTCCCCCGCGGGCGCCATCTGCCCCGAAACTGAAAACGTCGATTTCGCCGTGAACACCAGGGTTCAGGTATTGATAAGGATTGCCCCAGGGATCCTTCGGAAGACGCTCGATATATCCTCCGGCTTTCCAGTTGGGTGGAATCGGCGGATCGGTCGGCTTCGTTACCAGCGCCTGCAATCCCTGTTCGGTCTTGGGATAGCGATGGTTATCGAGACGGTACAGCTTGAGCATCTGCATCAGGCTGGCGACATCCTGTTTTGCTGCGATGATACGCGCTTCGTCAGGACGGCTGATGATTTTCGGCACCACCATTACAGCAAGAATTCCGAGAATTACCACCACCACCATGACCTCGAGCAAAGTAAAACCGCTCTGCCTTCCGCGCCGTCCATACTCTGGGGCGATCAAATGGCCTGGAGCTTGTTGTCTTTCAGAGAGTAGATTGGAACCAGATTTCTCCATCATTTTTACGTAAATACCCATCAAAAAACGGACAAAATGGAAAGAAGATTACCCAAGAAATTGTTCATTGTCGATTCCGGTTTTGCACCATGACACACGCCTCCCGATCTGCCTCATAATCCACGCCTCGATGCAGCGTAACATTGGCCTCGCCGGGAAAAATTTTCAGTCGCGCCGGCGCACCGGAAGTGACATCAGCAATAATCCCAAAAAAACATATCCCTTATTCGCCAAACAGGAATAAATTACTGGCCCATTTTTCAGTGTTGCAAGCGAACTTTTCTGGGCCGCTGGGGCAACATACTGGAGCTCTGACAGAATCGAAGGTGGTGCCGTGCAACCGACCAGAAACACAATTGTTACCAGCAAAAGCAGGTCTCATAACTTTCTTGTTTAAGAATCAATTTTGGTAGTTGAGCCAGTTTTGGACCCTAATTCCAACACTGCGCCTAAGTTGACATGCATGAATCTCATCACTATGTTGCTATTTATGATGCATATGTTGATGAGGGTGACCCGGAACAGCATGACGCGCATGATCGCTTAGCTGGGCATCAAACCATCGATGAATGGCATTGATCAGTTTAGGTGAGCTGGTGGAATAGCTGATTTGGGCACCATCAGGCAGCTCAGCGTACTCAATCTTGATTTCCCCAGGCTTTGCTGATTTCAATTCTCCCAATCCTGGCATATCTTCGCTATGAATTCGGGCTGGCTTAGAAAAATCCCCGTGCTTGAAGTCATTTGAAATTTCGGATAAATGGGCTCGTATTAACCTGATTTTCTCTGTATCGGATTTACCTTTAACCACAACCTGCTGCACTCCACCCTTTGGGGTCTTGGAAAAAACATGCGTCGTTTTCTCCAAATCAAACGGCATTACATGCGTGCCCCGCTCGGCAACTTCATCAAGCCGTTTCTCATCCACCTTTTCTATAGCCTGAGCCGCTGTTGTCGTGAATAAAGCAATTAATAACGGGATGGTAAAAAAATTCATTTCAACCTCCTTTTGTGCAGGATAGTTAGATAGTGTAGTCACGAGACTTTGAGCCAGAGGGCGATGCACCTGATCTGGATGGCAGCAAGGAATGATGCACTGTTTTTGGCATATCTTGTGGCAATATCCCGCCAGCGTTTCAGGGGGAGAAAGGCGTTTTCCACCAGATGGCGGAGCTTGTAGAGACGCTCATCATACGGCCTTTGCCTTGCCCGGTTCTTCCTCGGTGGAATGACAGGTTTCATGCCCTGCCTCATGGCCTGCTCGATGATCACATCACTGTCGTAGCCACGATCTGCAATCGGACATTCGGCACCATTCCCCCCATCAGGCGGCAAGCTTCAGTGCGATCCGCCGGCTGCGGGAATGATGCTGGATGTCAGTAAGTATTATGTGTCTGCTCCACATTCTAAAACGGTTGCCTAAGGGAAAATTGGCTATATCGCTTCGATAGTACTGTCTTGATGGCCACCCCGACAGCCATGGTCTCATCACCCATTCCTCGCCGCGCACAGGCGGTATCCTGTTATCTCCGGGCAGCCAAAGCAAACCGCTTAATAGATTCCACCTCCTGCCTGAGACGAGACTAACACACCGGTTTCAGCCGAGAGGTCGTACCTGGTTGTGCCATTTCCCGGACTCGCCCACCGGCCGAGATGGAACGATCCCGATCCCGAGAGCCTGTCTACCATGACATTGCGGAAAGTCAGGGGCTGACCACTTTGACAGACGGTTGGTGCAATGGTGGGTCTTAGAAAATATGCCGAGCCGACACCCAGGCGGATTGCAATGCCATTGTCAATCGCCAACGCGGTTTCGACATCCAGACCAATGCCTCGGGCGGATTCAACGCTCACCCATTGGTCCTGGATGGTGCGCCCGAGAAAGGTGAGAAGGCGCCCCATCCGGTCGCGCGTGTCGAGATGCGCATCGGCAATTACCCCATTCAAGCCCGGCGCAGTCAGAAATTCTCGATCGAGAGTCATGCGACGGTTATAAGGATCAGCCAGCGCATCGTCAGAGTACACCGTGCCATTCAACGCTACGAAGTCAAACTGACCGAGAACTGCAAGTCCCGCGCTGGTGCCGCCGATAGGCGCATTGCGGCCAATCAGTTCATTAATCGCCGTTTCGAGCGCAGTTCCTTTCCAGAGATTAATGTAATCACTCTGGTCGCCGCCCGCGATAAACAAAATTTCCGCTTTTTTGATCCGATCGAGCACGAACGGATCGCTGGCCGCCTCACGCGTCTTTATGACCAGTGTCTCAATGGAATCTATACCGCCCATGTCGTAGACATACTGGTTGTAGCCGTCGGATCCCCGGACGCGGATCACCACGAAGTCGCCGCCTCCCGCCTTCTGGATCATCCACTTGAATGCAGCGTCCACGTCGGGACCTCCGCCCATCAGGAGAGTTGACGGCGACCGTGGCCTTTGCGGCAGGACAGCATCAATCGCGTTGCCCGTAAGGTAATATTCATAGCCTTTGGGCTTGGGCTCTGCCAAAACCCCAAAGGCCGCGCAAACCACAGCAGCGGCCAGGGCAAGGTGTGCAAGAAGCCGCGGAAAGGACCTATTCCCACCCTCTTCGATGTCCATATGCATTAATCTCCCTTTAAGAGAAGGATGGCGCCAAACAGAGCCAATCCCTTACTTATTACTTATTTTGATTGAATGATCCCTTGGCGTCGAAATGCTTTCAAGCGAAAAGAAGAAAAGAAGATGAAAACAAGGTTTAATCCTATTCTGGAAAGATTCCATAAAAGAGTATAAACATGTTCAGGTTAGCAGCCATTCAGCTCATACGCAGCCCGAAGCAAAGTGGAATATACTCGCACAACTTCGCCAGGCCTCAATACGCTTGAACAAGGTACAATTGCGGCTCATGAGCTATTCAGCGAAATCTGACCGATAGAAAGTGATATCACCGAATCTCACTGAGTATGCAGCAATCTCCACCATGAACTATCGTTTTTTTCAGGAACTCGTTATAAGAGTCCATTCCCTGATCGAAACTCTCCGATTTTTACTTCAGCCGTATTGAAAAGTTAAGCATTAAAGAATGCCGGAAATCTCGATCGGCCGGTCGAATCGTGCGCAAACAGCCCTTGTATATTTGATCATCCTCGCTGCACTCGCGCTGTTTGGAGGGGTACTGTTGCACTGGACACGCCTTTGGTTCATCCCCCACCCTCCGCCCAACCTCGAGTCAGGGACGCGTGCGAACATGGAAGTGGCCGAAGATGTATCAACTGTTAGCGATCTGTTCGGTATTGCACAACGGGAACAGCCATCCATTGCTATTCCTGCCGGACCTGAGATCAGGCTGTTCGGGGTTATCGCCGCTTCCGGGAGTGGGCGGGGATACGCGATCCTGCAAGCGGATGGAAAAGAGACGCTTGCGGTGCCCGAAGGTGAAGACGTCGCTCCTGGCCTCCGATTGGCTGAGGTTCATATCGAATATATTGTCCTGGAACGTGACGGAATGCGAGAAACACTTGCATTGCAACGTCAGAACCCGCCTGCAGGCCCTGCTCTTCCGGTGGAGACAGACCTGCGTGACGAACTTCAGGCGCCAGTCATAACTGAATGATGCCGTCATCTCATGGGCTACAGAGGTAAAATCATGCGGCATCGCTCGCTATGTGCAGTTTTTTTATGGATGGCGGTGGCGGGTTGGGCCACTGAGGCCTGGTCCGTAAATCCCTCTGCCACCCTGGCAGTCGAGGAAATTGACGTCCCCCCGAGAGCCGTGCCGGAAGCGGATTCCCTGCGCGCCGGCAAACCCAGGTCTTCTCCCGGTCAGGATCTCGTTACACTCAACTTCGTCAACGCCGATATTGAAGGCGTGGTGAAAGCGGTCAGCGAAATTACCCGCAAAAATTTCATGCTCGATCCACGCGTCAAGGGTACGATCAACATCGTTTCAGCCAGGCCAGTGCCGAGATCGTCGGTCTACGAAGTATTCCTGTCGGCATTGCGATTGCATGGATATGCAGTTGTTGAGGATTATGGCATCATCAGGATCGTTCCGGAAAGTGATGCCAAGCTATACCGGAGCCCGACACTTGGTCCCACGAACCAGCGGCAGCCCGCAGGTGACCGTATCCAGACGCAGGTATTTACGCTGCAGTATGAATCCGCAGTGCAGATGGTGCCGATTCTGCGTCCGCTGATCGCTCCAAACAACAGTATCACTGCAAACCCCAACAGTAACACGCTGGTTATTACAGACTACGCGAGCAATCTCCAACGCCTGGCGAAAATAATTGATTCGATGGATCAACCCAGTGGAACCGATCCCGTCTCGATACCTCTTCAGCACGCCTCGGCGATCGATGTCGCGCAAACCGTGAACCGGCTGTTTTCGGAATCGGCGCAGTCCCAGGCCGAGGGTGCCGCGGACCCCACCCAGCAGCGTTTCACAGTCGTCGCCGATGCTCGCTCGAATACCCTCCTTGCACGCTCCGGAAACCGGGGAGCGCTTGCGCGTCTGCGCCAACTGGTAACAGTGCTCGATTCCCCAACCAGCGCGGCCGGCAACATGCACGTCGTTTTTCTCAAGAATGCCGATGCAGTCAGGCTTGCCGAAACCCTCAGGGCGATCTATCACAACATGGGATCCCCGGTTTCCTCATCTTCAGGGCTGAGTCAGGTAACCGGCACGGCTTTTGGAACGTCTTCCCTTGGTACGTCCAGCAGCGGTGGGATGGGTGCCTCATCAGGTACCTCAATAGGCGGCTCGATGGGCACTTCCATGCCGGGCTCCAGCCTCGGCGCAGGGGCTGTTCCCGCTGCTTCCGTCACCCCAGCTCCGATGCAAACTGCTGCGACTTCCGCCACCCCCGGCATCATTCAGGCGGATGCAGCCACCAACTCGATCATTATTACTGCCCCGGATGCTATTTATAATAATTTGCGTGCGGTAATAGAGAAGCTCGACGTGCGCCGCGTGCAGGTTTATATCGAAGCGCTGATTGCCGAAATCACTGCCGACAGAGCCGCAGAATTCGGCATCCAGTGGCAGAATCTGAGCAATGCCGCGCAAGGCGGCACCCAGGTTTTTGGTGGCACCAATTTCAATGCGGGCACTGCCGGGGGCGGCAGTATCATCTCCACCGCCCAGAATCCGATAGCGAATGCAGCGTCCGGTCTGACTATCGGCATCATGAATGGCCTTGTCACGGCTATTCCCGGCATCGGCCCTGTTCTCAACATTCATACGCTCATCCGGGCACTGGAAACGGATGCCAATGCCAATATTCTTTCCACCCCTACTCTGCTGACACTGAATAACGAAGAAGCCAGAATCGTGATCGGGCAGAACGTTCCGATTCCCACCGGCCAATTCATTCCGCCAGTGGGGGGCGCCGTTACCTCTCCGTTTCAGACTGTTTCACGCCATGATGTGGGATTATCATTGAAGATCAAGCCCCTTATCTCGGAAGGCAATACAGTGCGTGTGCAGATTTTTCAGGAAGTCTCGAGCGTCGTTCCCGGCACGGTCAATGCCACCAACGGTTTGATTACCAACAAGCGCTCGATAGAATCGACAGTGCTCGTGGACGACGGGCAGATTCTCGTGCTCGGCGGTCTGATGCAGGATACGGTAAATGACTCGGTTGAAAGAATTCCACTGATCGGAGCGATTCCGCTGGTCGGACAATTGTTCAGTTACAACAAGCGGTCACGCAACAAAACCAATCTGATGGTATTCCTGCGGCCGACGCTGATGCGATCGGGCGAAGCTGCCGATCCGCTTTCTGACGCACAGTACGATCGGGTGCTGAGCGAACAGAAAAAAGCCACGCCCGGGTTCAATCTTGTCCTTCCGGATATGGAATCGCCTACTTTGCCGCCGCGTCAACCGCCGCCTGTCATCCTTGATGACAGTGTCACTCCCGATAGTCCGGATATCTCCAATGCTCAAGGCAACTGGGATACCGGGGGAGTGATGGATAATACACCCTGAAACCGGGCCGCGATAATGTCGCCTGACAGGATTCCTTATGTCTTTGTCAAGACAAATGGAGTGGCCGTGACGAGCGTCACCAGCGATTGTGCAGAGGTGGTGGTCCGCGGCGAAGCCCGGGCCGGGGCACTGGCAGAGTTGCGTCGCGTTCTGGGCGTGCCCCTGCGGGCACGACGCATCGATACCGACGAGTTCAATGAGACCGTTGCGGCGCTGTATAACGGCGCAAACGAAGGCGCCGCCGCGCTCGCAGATGATCTCGCACAGGATATAGACCTCTCGAGGTTATTGCAGGAACTGCCAAAGGTCGAAGACCTGCTCGAGAGCCAGGATGATGCCCCCGTCATCCGGCTGATCAACGCGCTCTTTACACAGGCGTTACGCAACGCGGCCTCCGATATCCATATTGAACCTTATGAAACACGCTCGGTTGTGCGGTTGCGAGTGGACGGCACATTGCGCGACCTGATCGAACCGGCGCGCGCATTACATGCCGCCCTCATCTCACGCATCAAGATCATGGCGCAGCTCGACATTGCGGAAAAACGCCTTCCTCAGGACGGCCGGATTACACTCAGGATGGCGGGCAGGCCAGTCGACGTACGCGTATCCACCATCCCCACCGCCCACGGTGAACGCGCCGTACTGCGTTTGCTCGACAAACAGGCTGGCCGCCTGGATCTCCCCCGGCTTGGCATGGATGAAATGACGTTGACTCGCATGGACAGGCTTATTCGCGAGCCCCATGGCATTATCCTTGTAACCGGTCCCACCGGGTCGGGTAAAACAACCACGCTTTACGCCGCCCTGTCGAGGCTGGATTCCGCGTCGCTCAACATCATGACGGTTGAGGACCCCATCGAGTACGATCTTGACGGCATCAGTCAGACCCAAGTCAACCCGCGAATCGAAATGACGTTTGCGCGAGCCTTGCGGACAATCCTGCGCCAGGATCCGGATGTCATCATGATCGGAGAGATTCGCGACCTCGAAACCGCGCAGATCGCGGTACAGGCCAGCCTTACGGGCCATCTGGTATTTGCGACTCTGCATACCAATGATGCGATAAGCGCCGTGACCCGGCTTGTCGACATGGGAGTCGAGCCGTTTCTGCTGGCATCGAGTCTCATCGGCGTAGGCGCGCAGCGTCTGGTGCGGCGGCTCTGTCTGGAATGTCGCCAGCCTTGGGACGAGGACATGGGAAAATCCCCTTCCCTTGGCTCTTTTTCGGCTTCCGCAATTTTATACAAGGCACAGGGTTGTGCTGCATGCAATCACTCCGGCTATCAGGGACGCACCGGAATCTATGAATTGCTCGCAGTTGACAACGATCTGCGCCGGCGTGTTCATGATCGCGTGTCCGAACAAGACCTGCGAGAGTATGTGGTTTCCGCCGGAATGCCTTCGTTACGTGACGACGGCATGCGCCTCGCTACCCAGGGCATCACCAGCCTGGAGGAAGTCGTGCGTGTGACACGCGAATAGCAGTTCCATATGGAAGCTTACCGCTACGAAGCGCTTGACCCCGAAGGCCGCACAGTAACGGGTGTGCTGCAGGCTGATACCGCGCGCCAGGCACGGGCGCAGTTGCGCGCGCAGGGCTTGCTGCCTTCGGCCGTCGATCAGGTTCGCGCTCGCGAGCGCGGCCAGGCGTACTGGGTCCGAGGCTTACGCCCGGAGGAGCTGAGTCTGCTGACACGACAGATGGCTACCTTGCTGACCGCCGGCCTGACAGTCGAGCAGTCGCTTGCTGCACTGATCGAGTCCGCCGAGGAGCCGATGACACGCGAAGTGCTCGGCGGTGTCAAGACAGAGGTGATTGCCGGACTCTCCCTCTCTGCCGCGCTGGGCAGCTACAGCAGGAGTTTTCCCGATTTCTACCGGGCGCTGGTACATGGCGGGGAAGAATCCGGCACCTTGCCGCTGGTACTGCGACATCTTGCCGAGTATCTCGATGCACGCCAGGCACTAAAACAGAAAACCAGTCTGGCGCTCCTTTACCCGGCACTGGTGAGCATTATTGCCATTATCATTGTTGCCGGCCTGCTCATGTATGTGGTTCCCCAGGTAGTGCAGGTATTTCAGCATTCTCGCCAGAGCCTGCCCCTCCTGACTCGCGCGCTGATCGGATTGAGTGATTTCCTTCTCATGTCATGGCCTTATCTGATTATCGCCATTGCCGGCGGGGGACTTTCCGCACGCGTCGCGCTGCGGCGTGATAACGTCCGATACCGATGGCATGCTCTGCTGCTGCGCACCGCATGGCTGGGATCGTTGATTCGCAGCAGCAACACATCCCGTTTCGCCAGCACGCTTTCCATTCTGATCGGAGGAGGTGTGCCGCTTCTTAAAGCGCTCAGTTCCGGTGCACGCGTGATGAGCAACATGGTCATGCGTAAAGCGATCGAAAATACTATCGAACAGGTCCGCGAAGGCGCGAGCCTCTCCAGAGCGCTGCGTGAAACCCGCGTGTTTCCGCCACTGCTCGTGCATCTGGTCGCAAGCGGGGAAATGAGCGGCAAGCTGAAAGAAATGCTCGAACGCGCTGCCCAGCTCGAAGCCCAGGCGCTGGAGCGGCGACTGGGCGTCTTCTTAACGCTGCTGGAACCGATAATGATTCTGGTAATGGGGGGTGTCGTGCTGATGATCGTTCTTGCCATACTGCTCCCCATCATGGAAATCAATCAACTGGTACATTAGCGATGAGACGACCTGAAAAACAATACCTTTATTCGACGACGGGTGTAGAAAAGAGGCTGATACTACAGAATCAATAGAAGGAAACCCGCCCGTCTGGCTCAATCCAAGGGTGACGACGTTCCTGAAAGTGCTGATTCCTTACTATCTCTATTGAGTCAAACCCCTTGCGAGATCGGCCTTTATGTCTTTTACGGCCTCAAGTCCCACTGCAATGCGCAGCAAGCCCTCGGTAATGCCCGCTGCATCCCGGTTTTCCTGGCTGATCCGCCCATGCGTGGTGGTGGCAGGATGGGTAAGGGTGCTCTTGGCATCCCCCAGGTTGGCGGTGATGGAAATCATGCGAACGGAATCCACCACCCTCCATGCCGCTTCTCTTCCATTCTTCAATTCGAATGAAACGATTCCACCTCCGGTTTTCTGCTGGCGGCTGGCAAGCTCGTACTGGGGATGCGATGGCAAGCCTGGATAATGGACTTTGGCTACGCCAGGTTGCGCTTCCAGCCAGCGCGCAATTTCCAGTGCATTTTCAGAATGCCTTTCCATCCGAAGGCTCAGGGTTTCCATGCCCTTCAGGATCACCCAGGCATTGAACGGACTCAGGCTCGGCCCGGCAGTGCGCAGAAAACCGAATATTCCCCCGTCCATCACGAGATCACGCTTGCCCAGCACCGCACCCCCCAACACCCGGCCCTGACCCTCAAGATATTTGGTCGCAGAGTGAATCACGAGGTCTGCTCCCAATTCCAGCGGACGTTGCAGGGCGGGAGAGCAGAAGCAATTGTCCACGGCGAGCCATGCACCTGCTTTTTTTGCTACAGCAGCCAGTGCGGCAATGTCGGAAATCTCGGTCAACGGATTGGAGGGTGTTTCCATGAACAGCAGCCTGGTGCTCGGTTTTACCGCTGCTTCCCAGGCAGAAACGTCCGTAGCGGAAACAAACGTCGTTTCGATGTTGAAGCGCTTGAGGATATTGTTGAACAAGCTGACGGTCGCACCGAACAGGCTGCGGGAAGCCACGATATGGTCCCCCGCGCGGAGGAGCCCCATGGTGCAGGCTAGAATGGCTGACATGCCGGAGGAGGTGGCGACACAGGCTTCCGCCCCCTCCAGAGCGGCCAGCCTTTCCTGAAAAGCGGTAACCGTGGGGTTGGTAAAGCGTGAATAGATATTACCCGGTTCCGCGTCGGAAAAGCGTGCTGCGGCCTGCGCTGCGCTATCGAAGACAAAACTCGAAGTAAGGAATAAAGCTTCCGAGTGTTCATTGAACTGGCTGCGATGTATGCCCGTATGCAGCGCCAGTGTTTCCAGCTCGAAATCGTCAGACATGCCAGATATCTCCCTCAAATTCCCCAACTAAACTACCACCTACTAGAAGTAGGTGGGTTAGCGCAGCTTGGGTGCAGACGACTAAAGTCGCCTATCCGCACCAAGCTAGCGCGCATGAGTCAACACATTTAAAGTCAAAGTCACCGTCTAAAGACGGTGGTTTTTACCAAATTTATAGAAATAAAAAACCCGTTCAGCGTTCGCCAAAAACGGGTTTTCCCGCTTTAGCTGAATTTATACTGCGCCCGCAAGCTGAAGATCAAATCGGCGCCTACTGTGAAGGTACGCTCGGTACCTGCTTTTGTCAAACCTTCATTAATTCGCCGTCACCAGGTTCAGGTCGAGTTGGGTGCTGGAACGTCTCTCCGTGAGAGGAGGACTACCACTGCGTTGCGCCTCCAGAACGGCCAGGTATTCCGGCGTTACATCCCCGGTAATATAGCGCCCGTCGAAACACGAAGTCTCATACTGAGAGATGAATGGATTGACGCGGCGTACATCTTTAATGAGAGAATCGAGCTCCTGATACACCAGATGATCGGCGCCAATCTCCCGGCATATTTCCTCGTCATCCCGCCCCGTGGCAATGAGTTCGTGACGCGTAGGCATATCGATGCCATAAACGTTGGGAAACCGCACGGGGGGTGCAGCAGAAGCAAAAAACACCTTGTTCGCGCCGGCTTCCTTCGCCATCTGGACGATTTCACGGCTGGTAGTGCCGCGTACGATCGAATCATCGACCAGCAACACATTTTTTCCGCGAAACTCCACGCCCATGGCATTGAGCTTCTGGCGGACCGACTTGCGGCGCAGTTGCTGGCCCGGCATGATAAAAGTTCGACCGATGTAGCGGTTTTTTACGAAACCTTCACGAAAACTTATGCCCAGGCGGTTGGCAAGCTGCAAAGCACTGGGGCGACTGGAATCAGGAATCGGAATGACCACATCGATATCGAGATGACTCATCGTGGCTTTGACTTTATCGGCCAGACTCTCTCCCATGTTGAGCCGGGTTTCATAGACTGAAATTCCGTCTATGACTGAATCCGGCCGTGCGAGATAGACATACTCGAAGATGCAGGGATTGTGCGAGGGGTTGGGCGCGCACTGCTTATTGTAAAAATTGCCGCTGTCATCAATAAAAATCGCCTCGCCAGGCTCAACATCCCTCACCAGCTTGAATCCCAAGGTATCGAGCGCCACACTCTCGGACGCCACCAGATACTCCGTCCCATGCTCGGTTTCCGCGCACCCGAACACAAGGGGGCGAATACCATAAGGATCGCGGAACGCGAGCAATCCGTAACCTGCAATCATTGCTATGACGGCGTAGGCGCCTTTGCAACGCTCGTGCACACCGGATACGGCGGCAAAAATAGCGGCGGGATCGAGCTGGTGGTTCTTCGTGCTCCTCTGCAACTCGTGCGCCAGCACATTAAGGAGCACTTCCGAATCCGAATTGGTGTTGACGTGCCGCAAATCCTCGCGGAACAACTCATCTTTGAGCTGTGCGGAATTGGTCAGATTGCCGTTATGCCCGAGTACGATTCCGAATGGCGAGTTGACATAAAACGGCTGTGCTTCTGCAGGAGACTCGGCGGAACCGGCAGTGGGATAACGCACCTGGCCGATCCCCATGTTCCCGAGCAAGGCGCGCATATTCCGCGTGCGAAACACGTCGCGCACCAGGCCGCTGTTCTTGTGCATGTGGAAGGTATTCCCCTGGGCGGTAACAATTCCGGCCGCATCCTGCCCGCGATGCTGCAGCACCAGCAACCCGTCGTAGAGTAGCTGGTTTACGGGAGCATGCGAAACTAAACCCAGAATTCCACACATGGACGCACTCCGCAAAAATGACTTAGATCGACGCTATACGAAAAGTTGCACGAGTTCATCAAGTGGAATCCGGCGCATTCGGTTATTGCGCTATTGCTTGCGCTTCAGTTCCGCATAGTGGATACGCCTGGACAAATCCTGCGGCAACCACGGCAGCACCACCATTGCTGCAGCCTCCAGGTGCTTGCTCAGTACCGCTTTTCGCCAGAAGGGCTCCTGCGGCAGAGCGGTAAGACCTGCTGCCAGCACGATTACCAGCACCACTACCAACCCGCGGATAAAACCGAACAGGGAGCCGAAAAATCTGTCGGTGAAACCCAATCCTACCGTCTGGATCAAAGCTGAAATCAGCATGGTCACGAGACCCATCGCCACCAGGGTTGTCAGGAATAATGCAATGAAAGCCAGCAGGATACGCAGTGATTCTCCGCCGATAGTTGAAGGCACCATGGGCGCGAATCCTGCGGCCAAAGAATTCGCCACCATGAATGCGACTATCCAGCTGACCAGGGACAATATTTCTCGCACAACGCCGCGCGATACACTGAGCAGGATTGACACAATCAGTATCGCCAGGACAGCGTAATCGAAGCCAGTCAGATCAGCAGTAAACATGGCAGAATGCGAGGTAGCCTTGTGTACAGGGTTTCATGATCCTCACCTACTTTTCTGTAACCACACCTTCGAATCCCAGGTTCTTCAGTTTTTCCCGTGTTTTCTCAGCCTCCTCGCGTGTCGCGAAAGGACCGACGCGCACGCGGGTTACTTCTTCCTTGCCGGATTTCACGATTTCAGTATAGGCGGAGAAATTCTGTGAAGCGACCTTTTCCGATTGCCGGGCCGCTTTTGTTGGCGTAGAAAAAGCGCCTAACTGCACTACAAATGATGCTTCCCGCGAAGCAGCCGGCGTGGCGTTTTTACTGGCCGTTTCCGCTCGGGAAGTGGCGGGCGCAGTGTTTGTAGCCGCCCTTTCATTCCGCGGGGCAGCAGGCAGGGCATTTTTACTGGCTGTTTCCACTCGAGAAGCAGCGGGAGCAGTGCTTGTAGCCGCCGTTTCATTCCGCGGAGCAGCAGGCGCAGGGCTTGCACTGGTCTTTTCATTGATGGAGGCAAGCGTCTCACGAGGAGGTACAGCCGTTATATTCTTACCGGATGCCGCACCTGCCTGCTCGGGCCCCTCAGCCTGAGGCATGGAGGAAGCGGTTGCGAGAGGCGTATTTGCCGGGGAAACAGATTCGGCGGCAAGCTCTTCCACTGAATCCTCAGACGGGATGTGTATGTCGATTTCATGACCGCGCCGGTCAGGCTTGCTGTCAAGGATCATCGGCAATACCACCACTGCCGCGGTTGCCAGGACGATTGCGCCGACCAGACGTCGTCTGGCGCGCTTTCTTAGCTGAATCTCTTCTTCGCTGAGGGTCTTTGCCATTAAATATCGGGAAGTCTACCTGCGCTCAACCATATTCTTTAACACTTCAGCCACGGTATGGAATGAGCCGAAAACACAAATTCTATCATTTCTGGCTGCCTGCTCACAGGCGTAGGCATATGCCTCGGATGGATTGCGAAACTTGCGGATGGTATGCACGGCGACTTCACTTGCGTCCCCCGCGCCCGACTCAGCGATTTGCAGCGCCTGGGCAACCTGCGCGGCGACTTCGTCCACTGTCGCGCCTCTTGGAGCGTCAATGCCCGATACCAGCCAGACATCCACTCTGGACCTCACCTCCCGCACCACGCCGGCGATATCCTTATCCCGGAGCATTGCGAATACCGCATACGTTCGAGGATAACGCTCCATGCTATCAAGGCTGGCAGCAAACGCTCGCGCTGCACCTGGATTATGGGCAACATCGAGCACCGTGACCGGCCGCCCAGGCAACACCTGAAACCGTCCTGGCCAAACCACCTCCAGCAATCCATGGCGAATATCGCTCAGGGTGACCGGGAAGGTATCTTTCAGGGAATCCAGCGCGGCGAGGCATGCACTGGCGTTTTTCAACTGACAGGCACCGCGCAGGGTTGGGTAAGGGAGTGCGTGTCTGCTCTCGCCGTTCCCCCAGTAGCTCCAGGACTGTGGAGCGGTTGAATAACCGAAGTGCTCCCCGATATGCGTGAGGTTGGCGCCGATTGATTGCGCATGACGGCGCACGCTTACAGGCAAATCCGGCTCGGAACAGATCGCCGCCTTCCCCGACCTGAAAATTCCGGCCTTTTCGAATCCGATCTGTTCACGCGTGTTGCCCAGATAATCCATATGATCGAAATCCACACTGGTAAGGACTGCGCAATCGGTATTGAATACATTGACCGCATCCAGTCGCCCACCTAGTCCCACCTCCAGAATTGCGATTTCCACTTCGGCCTGACTGAACAAGTACATGGCCGCCAGCGTGCCAAACTCGAAATAAGTCAGGGACACGCCGCTATTCATCCGCGCCGACTCGACAGCACGGAAAGCTTCGCACAATTCATCGTCGCCTGCTTCCCCCTGGTTGATCCGCACGCGTTCGTTATATCGCAGCAAGTGGGGCGAGGTATAGCATCCGACGCGATATCCGGCATGGCTCAGAATGGCTTCCAGCATCATGCATGTCGATCCCTTCCCGTTGGTACCTGCAACGGAAATGATGGAAAATGAAGGCTCGAGCCCCAGTTCCGCCTGGACGCACCGTATCCGCTCTAGGCCCATCTCGATAGCTGTGGGATGCATGCGTTCCAGGTAGGCCAGCCACTCTGGCAACGTTGCAGAAGCAAAGGAGAAAGTGCTCATGCCTGCGATGGCACGGTAAGTGTGATTATGCGTCGAGCGAAAATGCTCAGGGTGCAGGGGAGGAAGTGCGCATCAGCAACGCAGACAAGTTGGCGACCTTGTCGCGCATGCGCCGGCGATCGACGATCATGTCTATCGCTCCATGCTCCAGCAGGAACTCGGAGCGCTGAAATCCTTCCGGCAGGGTCTGCCGCACCGTCTGCTCGATCACCCTCGGTCCCGCAAAACCGATCAGGGCGCCCGGCTCAGCAATCACTACATCGCCAATGAAAGCAAAACTGGCAGACACACCGCCCATGGTAGGGTCCGTCAGGACCGAAATAAACGGAAGCCCTTCACGGCTCAGCCGGGTCAGTACGGCAGTGGTTTTGGCCATCTGCATGAGCGACAGCAGGCCTTCCTGCATGCGCGCCCCGCCACTCGCCGCAAAGCATACAAAGGCCAGACGCCGGTCGACACATGTCTGCACACCGCGTATGAAGCGTTCGCCGACGACGGATCCCATCGACCCCCCCATGAAACCGAATTCGAATGCTGCGACAACGACGGGAACCGCCTTGACGCTGCCCTGCATCACGACCAAGGCGTCATCTTCGTCAGTCTCTCTTTTCGCCTCCGCCAGCCTGTCGGAGTAACGCTTGCTATCCTTGAATTTAAGGGGATCGAGCGAATGGACTTCTGCCCCGATTTCGCGGCGATTCTCCGGATCCAGAAACAGGTCGAGCCGGACGCGCGCGGAGATCCGGTTGTGATGACCGCACTTGGGACAGACGTTGAGATTGTTCCCCAGATCGGAATAGTAAAGCACTGCCTCGCAGGAGGCGCACTTGCTCCACAGTCCCTCAGGCACCGCTTTCTTTTCACCGCTTTCCTTGCGCTTGATCTTGGGCGGGAGAAGTTTCTGAAACCAGCTCATAAGTGTGTAAGTTTAACGGCGGCTGATGATGCAGGACTTGCCGCATCTATTGCAATTCGCAGACTTTTTACCAGACGATGGACATTTGTTAGCACCTCCGCCTTGGGCGATCTTTCAATTTCTTCGATGATGCGGCTTCCCACCACCACTGCATCGGCAAGCTCCGCCACTGCCCGGGCGGTTGCGCCGTCACGTATGCCAAAGCCCACTCCGATGGGAATGGAAATGTGGGAACGCAGTCCGTCGAGTTTCTCCGCCACATCACGCAGGTCGAGGTGAAGCGAACCGGTAACGCCTTTCAGCGAAACGTAGTACACATATCCTTCCGCGAGGGACGCCACCCGCTCGACGCGTTGCTGTGGCGTAGTCGGAGAAAGCAGGAAAATGGGAGCGATATTCTGACGTTTCAGGCATTCCACCCACTCCACCGATTCCTCCGGAGGATAATCCACAATCAGCACACCATCTACGCCGCACGCTTTTGCTCTTGCCGTGAATGCATCATAGCCCATCGCTTCGACCGGATTGGCGTAACCCATCAGCACAACCGGCGTACTGGAATCACTTTCCCTGAATTCTCCCACCATTGCCAGCACATCCTGCAATGAAACGCGATGCTTCAGCGCACGTTCGGAAGAACGCTGAATCGTCGGTCCATCCGCCATCGGATCGGAAAATGGAACCCCCAGCTCGATGATGTCGGCGCCAGCCTGCACCAGTTCATGCATCAGTGGGACCATCATTCCGGGTTCGGGATCGCCAGCAGTGATAAAAGGAATGAGTGCCTTTCTCCGATTCTGGCGCAGCTTGCCAAACAGGGTGGAAATACGGGACATGAACGGACTTTGCAGGTTATAAGGTGATATGCGAAGCGTGCGCAACGGTAGACATATCCTTGTCGCCACGCCCCGACAAGTTCACCAGCAACAGCTTATCAGGAGTGAGCGCAGATGCGAGCTGGGCTGCATAAGCCAGTGCATGGCTGGATTCGAGCGCCGGAATGATCCCTTCGTAATGGCACAGTGCATGGAATGCTTCCAGAGCCTGCTCATCGGTTATTCCGATATATTCAGCACGGCCGCTGTCCTTGAGCCAGGCATGCTCCGGTCCTACGCCAGGATAATCCAGGCCTGCCGAAATGGAATGTGTTTCAACGATCTGCCCATTCTCGTCCTGGATCAGGTAAGTACGATTGCCGTGCAACACGCCCGGCCGTCCCTTCGTCAGGGTGGCGGCATGCTGATCCGTCTCCACTCCGTGTCCGGCCGCTTCCACTCCGATCATCCGGATGCTGCTGTCAAGATAGGGATAAAAAAGCCCAATGGCATTTGAGCCGCCACCTACGCAGGCGATCAGGGCATCGGGCTGCCGTCCATAATCCTCCTGCATCTGGATTATTGCCTCGCGCCCGATAATAGCCTGGAAATCACGTACCATCATGGGATAGGGATGAGGTCCGGCCACAGTACCGATGATGTAAAAAGTATCCGCAACATTGGTCACCCAGTCGCGCATGGCCTCGTTCAAGGCATCCTTCAGCGTGCGTGAACCGGATTCGACCGGTATGACCTCCGCACCCAGAAGCTTCATCCGGTAAACATTGGCGGCCTGGCGCTCCACATCGACCGATCCCATGTATATGACACACTCCATCCCATAACGGGCTGCAACCGTAGCCGTGGCAACACCATGCTGGCCAGCGCCGGTCTCGGCTATTACCCGCGATTTGCCCATTCGCCTGGCCAGTAGCGCCTGTCCCATCGCATTATTGATTTTGTGTGCGCCCGTATGGTTCAGGTCTTCGCGCTTGAGCAGGATCTGGGCGCCCCCCAGATGCGCCGACCATCGTTTTGCATGATAAATGGGAGTGGGGCGTCCCACATAATGCTTGAGTTCATGGGCGAATTCTCCCTGAAAGTCAGCATCGCTGCGATAGCGCTCGTACTGTATGCGCAAATCCTCCAGGGCCGAGATCAGCGTTTCCGCGACAAAGATACCGCCGTACGGACCAAAGTGACCGTGACTATCCGGAAGATCATAGACTTTCACTGATTCCAACTCCTCGCATGAATGCTGCAATTTTTTCCGAATCCTTAATGCCCTTCGCGGCTTCCACCCCACTGGACACATCTACTGCCCATGGACGCGCCTGCTGGATCGCGCTCGTAATGTTGCCTGCGTGTAATCCACCCGAAAGAATCAGCGGCAGCGGCAGATTGCGCGGAATCAGGTTCCAGTCGAACGCCTCTCCGGTCCCCCCGGGTTCGCCTTCCACATACGTATCCAGCAGCAAACCGATAGCTCCTGCATAAAGGGATGCGTATTGTAGCAAATCCAGCCCCGCCCTGACTCTTACCGCCTTTATATAGGGAAGTGAAAATTGCCGGCAGAACTCGGGGCTTTCGCTGCCGTGAAATTGCAGCAGGTTCAGGCCAGCAACCGAGATGCTTTCGTCCACCCACCCTGCCTCAGGGTCGACATAGACACCCACTGAAGTAACGAATGGCGGCAACGCGGACACGATTCCGCGGACTCCGGCCGGTGAAATATAACGCGCGCTCCGCTCCCAGAAGACAAAGCCCACAGCATTCGCTCCGAGATGCACTGCCGCAAGCGCATCTTCCACTCGGGTTATACCGCAAACTTTTACTCGAATCGACATATATCCCTGACTTCCGGTTTTGCTGCCGAAACCCGGTTTCCGCCACTCGTCGCCCATGATGGGACGACAGCCAGCCTAGTCGTGCCCGGCATTATTGCGGCAAGAGAGGGTTCGACAAAAGGCGGGAGCTTCCACCTCATGTCATAGGCAACTCCTGCCAAGTATAACCCGGAAGCGGAAAAAGTCGGCGCAGCTTCGCTGCGCTTCCCGTTTTCAAGCAGTTTCCCTATCCAGTCAGGACGAAACTTACCTTTGCCCACATAGACCAGGCAACCGACGATATTACGTACCATGTGGTGCAAAAATGCATTGGCGCGCAACTCAAACACAACAATATTTCCCACTCGCGTAACTTCCAGTTTTGTCACGGTGCGCACGGGGGATTTGGCCTGGCATTCAGCAGCGCGAAAGGCGCTGAAATCGTGTTCGCCCACCATCATCTGAGCCGCCGTTTGCATCGATTCGAGATGGAGCGGCTGATGAAACCAGCCGACTTTGTGTTGATGAAGTCCCGGCCGCACCGGATGGTTCAGCAACAGATAGAGGTAGCAGCGCTCGATCGCACAGTAGCGGGCATGAAAATCATCCGCTGTTCGGGAGGCCCATAGCATGGCAATGCTGTCGGGCAGCAGTGCGTTTGTACCCCGCACCCACGCACTCATGGGTCGTTCCGCCCGAGTATCGAAATGCAGCACCTGGTAGATAGCATGGACTCCTGCATCAGTTCTCCCTGCCGTGACTACTCGAATGGGCTCGCCCGCAATTTCCGATAAGGCCGCTTCCACAGCATCCTGCACGGTATTTCCCCTTGGCTGGCTTTGCCAGCCGCAGAAATTGGTGCCGTCATACTCCAGCACCATTGCGATTCTCACGGTAAAGCTACCATCGTGATTTTGGTGATACTTGTACCGGACCTGCCCAGGGAATTTTTAAACACGTTTCGGGAAACGGAAGTAGTGACGTATAAACAGACGCTTTCCAGCGCAACAGTGAGGTGCTGATTGACTAGTTCGCCATCGGCCATCGCTTCCCCACAAGATTCCTGCAGGGATCTTACGCTTTCCTGCTACAGAACGAGTGCCCACGGCAATGGTCCCCATTCTTTCTCCCTTTCTTCTGTTTTGGAAGATTGTTTTCTGTGCCACTCGGCCGTATGCATCCTCACTTCCTGATTGGCTTCCCCTATCGTTATCATATTGATTTCACTGCTGTCGGGTATTCTCAGGACGAACCCGGCCTTGAGTTGATGCATGTTGTTGTCAGTAAATGCCTCGCGGTTTGCGTGAAACAGTGCAACCAGCGCCTGATTGAAGCTTGCTTCAGGAGGAAGCGCGATATTTTTTGCGATTCCTGACAGCGTATCGCCTGGTTTTACGGGACCATAGGTCCGATAGGACGGGTTTGACGCAGTTGCTCCTGGAAGGAGCCTGGCTTGTCCTGACGAGACACTATCGTGCGCTATGGCTGGATCTGTTTTACCATCTGCAGGGTAGCAATGCGATGGCGGCTGAGCTGACTCATTTTCCCGGGACAATGCACCTGTTTCGGCAAGGGGTAGCAAGGCTGTATATTCACGCAATAAACGCCCTGATGCCCAGTTCAGCTCAATCAGGATATTCAGGAACGGTTCGTCAACGGGTTGCGGAGAAACAATCCGGATATAAGGCTGACCATCTGGATGGATTTCAATGGTGGTTCTGAACGTGGATAAAAGCGGAGAATAATCGACATTTACCTTGCGGAAGACATCATGTGATGCAAGGTGAGCATTCAGGGAAGATTTCTCTTCTGTTGTTACCGTCACCAGATCGATTTCTGCCTGGAACGGCTGCCCTTGCACAGAATTGACAGTGAGCCTTCCCAGACCTGCTGCATGACTGGCTTCCACCGACATCACAGCGGCCAGAAATGAAAAAAACAGACTGCACTTAAACCTCGGCTTCTGCACGGCAATATACTCTCAGGGAGGAATGCCCTATCCCTTGACGAAGATCGGGAGCCCGATCAGACATGGGCTGCAGGCATGCAAGACGTGCACCCGGGTTTCGTTCAAGAAGAAAGCGGGCTGCCATCGAACGATAGGCAATCTCAATCGGGCGATTGCGAAAAAATGAGTCTCGAAAAGGCGCAAGGGAAGCTCCAGAAGATGGAAACCAGGCAACACGATGTCTTGGTCGACCGTGCGCCTTTGCCGCTTCTATCGGTTCTCAGGCCGCCACCAGGATTCTGAGCATTCTGCGCAGCGGCTCGGCTGCACCCCAGAGCAACTGGTCTCCCACAGTGAATGCAGAAAGATACTCGCCGCCCATGGCAAGCTTGCGCAATCGGCCAACCGGTATTGTCAGCTTGCCGGTAACCGCAGCAGGAGTCAACTCTTTCAATGTATGCTCCCGCTCATTGGGAACGACCCTTACCCAACTGTTCGAAGCGGCAAGCACGTCTTCAACTTCATCCAGAGGAACATCCTTCTTCAGCTTCACGGTCAGCGCCTGGCTATGGCACCGCATGGCGCCTACACGAACACAGATACCATCCACGGGAACCGTTCGTTCACTACGCCCCAGTATCTTGTTCGTCTCGGATTGTCCCTTCCATTCTTCCCGTGTCTGCCCATTGCCCAAATCCCTGTCTATCCAGGGGATAAGACTGCCCGCAAGCGGCACCCCGAAATTCTCGGTTGGAAAATTTTCATCACGAAGTGTTCCCGCCACCTCACGGTCGATATCGAGTATGCCGGCCGCAGGGTCATCCAGCAGATTTTTCGCCACGCGATGCGCTTCGCCCATTTGCAGAAGCAATTCCCGCATATTCTGCGCGCCGGCCCCGGAAGCTGCCTGATAAGTCATAGCACTCATCCACTCCACCAGCTCTTCTTTGAAGAGCCCGTTCATGGCCATCAGCATCAGGCTGACAGTGCAATTGCCCCCGATATAGTTTTTTATCCCATCGTGCAGCGCCTGCTCGATAACAGGCATGTTGACCGGGTCCAGTATGATGACAGCATCATCTTTCATCCGCAGCGTGGAGGCTGCATCGATCCAGTAACCCTGCCAGCCAGCTTCCCGCAGCCGGGGAAAAATCGCGCCGGTATAATCCCCTCCCTGGCAGGAAACCAGGACATCCATTGACCTGAGCTCGTTTATATCATTCGCGTCCTTCAGGGGCGGAGCTTCCTGGCCGATATCCGGTGCTTTGCCGCCCTTCTGCGAAGTGGAGAAGAAAGTTGGTTCCACCAATGCAAAATCATTTTCTTCCCGCATGCGTTGCATGAGAACCGACCCTACCATGCCCCGCCAACCGATAAAACCGACTCGTTTCATTGATATCTCTCTTTTGGAAGAAATCCTGGTTTGATTCAACCGCAGGATGTGAAGTGCCGTATCTACAAACTTGCCAGAACCGCATCACCCATTGCTGCGGTTCCGGTTCTCATCTTTCCTGGCTCGTAAATATCCGCAGTCCGATATCCATCAGCCAGCACCTTTTTCACTGCCCGTTCGATTCGGGATGCCTCCTCCTCCAGATCGAAGGTATAGCGCAACATCATCGCGACCGAGAGTACGGTTGCCAGAGGATTTGCCATATCCTTGCCGGCAATATCCGGAGCGGAACCATGTATGGGTTCGTAAAGCCCCTTATTCCGCTCATCGAGCGATGCCGAAGGCAGCATGCCTATCGAGCCGGTCAGCATGGATGCCTCATCCGAGAGGATGTCGCCGAACATGTTGCCTGTCACAACCACATCGAACTGCCTTGGATTTCGTACAAGCTGCATGGCCGCATTGTCCACCAGCATGTGCGAAAGCTCCACGTCGGGATATTCACCCGCCGTTTCGGTCACCACGTCGCGCCACAGCTGGGTTGATTCCAGTACGTTCATCTTGTCGACAGAGCACAGCCTGCGACTACGCTTGCGCGCTGCCTGGAAAGCCACCCGCGCTATTCTCCGGATCTCTGCTTCGCTGTAAATCATGGTATTGTAGCCGATGCGCTGACCATTCCGTAATTCAATACCACGCGGCTCGCCAAAGTAAATATCCCCGGTCAACTCGCGCACAATCAGGATATCGAGTCCGGACACCACCTCGGGCTTCAGCGTGGAAGCATCGACAAGTTCAGGATAAAGTACCGCGGGCCGGAGATTGGCAAACAGGTTCAAGGCCTTCCGTATCCCAAGAAGGCCTTGCTCCGGCCTGAGTTGCCGGGGCAGCGCGTCATACCGGGGACCGCCCACTGCCCCCAGGATTACGGCATCTGCCTCATTCACCAATCTGCGCGTTACCTCGGGAAAAGGCTCGCCCGCTGCATCTACCGCGCACCCGCCCAGCAACCCCTGTTCCAGTTCCAGCTTCAATCCATCGCTTCTCAGCGTTTCCAGCACGCGCACAGCCTGCGCGACAATTTCCGGACCGATACCATCTCCGGCCAGAATTGCTATTTTCATAAAATCCTTTTAAAGGGGAAAGTCTGTCAGGCGAACAGCCACGGCTGTTCTACGCGGCGTCTTTCTTCGAACGCCCGGATTTTGTCCGCATGCTGCAACGTGAGGCCGATTTCGTCCAGACCATTCAGAAGACTATGCTTGCGGAAAGAATCGATATCGAAAGAGAAAGATTCTCCGGCGGGAGTAGTTACCGATTGCTGCTCCAGATTGACGAGCAATCGGTACCCTTCGGTGGCCTCGACCTCGCGGAACAGTTGATCCACCTGTGAGGTGTCGAGCACGATGGGAAGCAAACCTATTTTGAAGCAGTTGTTGAAAAAAATATCGGCAAAACTGGGGGCAATGATTACCTCAAAGCCGTAATCCTGCAATGCCCAGGGAGCATGTTCCCGGCTGGATCCGCAACCGAAATTGGCGCGTGCAAGAAGTATCCGGGCACCGCGGTAACGCGGCAGGTTAAGCACAAAGTCGGGGTTGAGTTTACGGGTGGCAGGATCAATGCCCGGTTCGCCATGATCCAGGTATCGCCATTCATCGAAGAGGTTTTGGCCGAAACCGGATCTCTTGATGGATTTTAGAAACTGTTTGGGAATGATGGCGTCAGTATCGATATTGGCCCGATCCAGCGGCGCCACCAATCCCTCGCATGAATGAAACTTTTTCACTGCTGATTACCGTTTTGCAATTATTTTGCAGATTTTTCCAGGGCTTCTCCGCCGCTTTGAACGTCTTTGCCCACACCCTGAATGGTGTGGCAGGCAGACAGGCCAAAAGCAGCGATCAAGGCAACCATTACTGTCAGCATTCTCATCACAACTCCCTGTAGTAGTATCAAAAAACCGTTATTGTTATAAGCGGATTCTAATATATTTCCCTTACATCCACAAAATGTCCCGCGACGGCGGCAGCCGCGGCCATTGCAGGACTCACCAGGTGAGTACGCCCCGCGGGACCCTGCCTGCCTTCAAAGTTACGATTGGAAGTGGAAGCGCAGCGTTCGCCGGGCTCCAGCCTGTCGTCATTCATTGCGAGGCACATCGAGCAACCTGGTTCGCGCCATTCAAATCCCGCATCGCGGAATACCCTGTCGAGCCCCTCCTGTTCTGCCTGATGCTTGACCAGGCCGGATCCCGGCACGACCATCGCAAGCTTGATGCTCTTCGCAATACGACGGCCCCTTACCACCTCGGCGGCGGCCCGCAAATCCTCTATGCGCGCATTCGTGCAGGAGCCGATGAATATCTTGTCGGGGCGAATTTCACTGATCGGAGTGTTTGGGGCCAGCGCCATATATTTGAGCGCCCGCTCCATGTCGTGACGCTTCACGGCGTCCGCGATTTCTGCCGGATCAGGCACCTTTCCATCCACTGTCGTAACCATTTCCGGAGAAGTTCCCCAGGTTACCTGTGGCTTGATCGAGGTTGCGTCCAGTTGCATAACCTTATCGAAATTCGCACCCTCGTCACTCTTCAGGGTACGCCAATAGGCAACCGCTTTTCCCCATAGATTGCCTTCAGGCGCAAAGGGACGGCCCCGGAGATATTCAATGGTAACGTCATCCACCGCCACCATTCCCGCACGCGCACCCGCCTCGATCGCCATGTTGCAGAGCGTCATGCGCCCTTCCATCGACAGTCCACGAATCGCGCTGCCTGCAAACTCGATTGCATAGCCTGTACCCCCGGCAGTACCAATCCTGCCAATAACGGCAAGCGCAATGTCCTTGGCGGTAATGCCATGACCCAGGTTACCCTCTACCACGATCTGCATCGTTTTTGATTTCTTTGCCAGCAAGCACTGTGTCGCCAGCACATGCTCCACCTCCGAAGTACCTATGCCAAAAGCAAGGCAGGCAAAAGCGCCATGCGTGCTGGTATGCGAGTCGCCACAAACCACTGTCATCCCTGGCAAGGTGGCGCCCTGCTCCGGTCCGATGACATGCACGATACCCTGGCGCCGATCGTTCATCCTGAATTCGGTGATACCCAATTCCTCGCAATTCTGATCGAGCGTTTCCACTTGCAGGCGAGATACCGGATCGCTGATGCCATGATCCCGCCCGGTGGTCGGCACATTGTGGTCTGCTACCGCCAGAATGGAATTGAGGCGCCACGGCTTGCGTCCGGCCAGCTTCAACCCTTCGAACGCCTGGGGGCTGGTCACCTCGTGTACGAGGTGGCGATCGATATATAGCAGCGCCATGCCTTCCGGATCATCGGATTCTTCGTGCACCACATGGCTTTGCCAGAGTTTGTCGTATAACGTTTGCATTTTTGTGGGAAATGGGGATAACGGCTTCAAATCTCAATATTTCATTATCCCATAATGAAATATCAAGGAACAGCAAGAGTGAGGCAATTGTCACGCGAACCGGTCGATGTCCATCTTCCAGACTACCAGCCCCAAGCCGAGCAACACGGCCATCGCACTGATCGTAAAAGTGAGCCCTGCCCCCAGCCAATCCCACGAGTAACCGCTGAATATGCCGCCAATGGTGCCACCGAGCCCGAATGTGAGGCTGGTGTAGAGGGCTTGCCCTTTCGCCTGGTGGCGCCCACCGAAGAGCCGGTGCACCACCATCATGGCCGTGGCGTGATGCGCCCCGTAGGTTGCGGCATGCAGCACCTGTGCAGACAATATGACAAACGGCCATTCCACGCCCCAGCCTATCATCAGGAAGCGTGCTATGGCACAACCGAAACTGAACACCATGATCTGTTTCATGCGGAATCGGCGCATCAACTGCGGCATCAGGAAAAATATGCCGATCTCACAGATAACCCCTGTGGCCCACAGCCAGCCTACGAGACTTTTGCTGTATCCGTACTCGACAAGATAAATCGAGTAAAAGGTGTAGTAGGGGCCATGCGCAAACACCATCAACAGGCACGCTGCAAAAAAAGCCAGTACTTCCGGCCGTCGGAATATTTGTGGAATGGAATGCCCGGTGGCAGGATGCGTTACTGCCCTGACTTCAGGAATGAGGCGTGAAAAAAAGACAATACCGAGCTTGAAGCCAAGGACGGCCCATAGCAGCGAGCTGATGCCGGTTGCATCCAGCAGATAACCGACGCCGGTTACCGCCAGAATGAATCCTACCGAGCCCCAGACCCGGATGAGTCCGTATTTTGTGATGCTTTCTCCAAGATATGAAAGCGTCGTAGCTTCGATCAACGGCAGGGAAGCACTCCAGAAAAAGCTCAGCAGGGCCATGACCACAAACAGCCAGCCATAAGAGTCGCCGAGAAAAACGCCACAGTAGCTGATCAATCCTGCGATTGCAGCCGATCGTACAATGAGCATGCGTTTGCCGATGTGATCTGCAAGCCAGCCCCAGGCAGCCGGGGCAAAGATGCGAGTGACATGCAGCAGGGACATGAGCACACCGATCTGAAAGGAAGCGAAGGAAAGGGATTTGAGGTAAAGAGTCCAATAAGGAGCAAAGGCGCCAATAAAGGCAAAATGGAAGAAATAGAAGCCGGAAAGACGCCAATAGGGGATGGATTGCATTTATGCGAGTTTACAGGCTATTTGACAGATCATTTAATCAGCCTGTAAAGCGTTATGCGGTTTAAAGCACAATGTTCCGCACCTGTTGGCCGCATGAGGAGGTCAAGCAGTATGCAACCCCCATAAAACAAGGGGTGCAGGATAATCCTGCACCCCTTGTTCACCTGACACTACCTAATAAGTCTTTACTTGTGAGTGTGAAAGGTGTCGTCGGTTTTATCTTTCACGTGGTCAGCGCCGACCGGTGCAACCGGAATGATCCTTTCATTGTTTCGATGGGCAGAGGTCGTATAGTCTTTCTTGGATGTGGTTTCGTAGCTTGTATCCATGTAAGACTTCGTTCCATAGTAGGAATTGATGGTGTTCTGCCAGGATGGATCCGCCATGTCCGGCCAGTCATCCTTATCGAATCCCGGCGCGGAGTCGAGGCGGTCCTTCTCCACATTGAGGATGAAGCGCTTATTCTCCGTATCGAGCGTCAGCGCGCTCCAAGGCACAGCGAAGAGCTTATCCCCCATTCCCAGAAATCCACCGAAAGACAGCACGGCATAAGCGATTTTGCCGTTGTTCATGTCGAGCATGATTTCCTTGATGTCGCCAAGATCTTCGTCCTTGGTGTTGTATACATCCTCGCCAATAAGGGTGTCCGCCCCCATCAGACGGGGCCCCGGTCCCTTCCCTTCCTCCTTACCATACTTCTTGTACATGCCGTAGGTATCGCGATCTGTATAAGCCATGATTATCTCCTATGAAAGTATGAAATTAGTAATTCTTAAAGGCTACTGCTTGAACTTCCTGTAAGAACCTCTCTTCATTCACCCTCACCGCTTCAATCCGGGTTCTGCCGCTTTCTGCCAGTGTGCCGGTCCTTCCTCGAAGCGCTTCAGACATGTACAGGATGCTTCAACCGGGAAAGAGGGTCAGTACGGTATCGAACAAAAACAGACTTTTCCCACATATCGCCCGCAATTCACCTCATTCAGAATTTATATGTCTGAAAGCGTACAGAATGCACCCTCTCTCTTTAGGGAAAATTTGCAACAGGAACCAGTCATCGATAAGGGATAAGGAATAAAGGAATGCAGAAATTGGCCTGTTCATATGAAAGCATACGAAAGGAAAGATATCCCTTCCAATCGAAATGAGTATCGTCACGATAGATAAATGTCCATAGATAAATAATCATGCTGAAAACACTTGATCGACCTGTCGTATTGTCGCCATTGCCGACATGGCTTCAACGATATCGTGAAATTCGCAGGCAGACGTTGAAACTCGTTGAAACACTTGGGCCGGATGATCAGATGGTCCAGTCCATGGCCGACGCGAGCCCGTCCAAATGGCATCTCGCCCACACCACGTGGTTCTTCGAGGAATTCATCCTCGCGCAGCATTTTCAGGGTTACGCCCGCTTCAATGATCGATTCAGCTTCCTCTTCAACTCCTACTACAAACGGCTGGGAGGGCATCCCCATCGCTCTATTCGGGGTACGTTTTCCCGTCCCACTCTCGACCAGATTCGCCTTTACCGTGCCTATGTAGACAATGCCATGGACAAATTTCTTGCAAGCGAAGCTTCAGAGGAAGCTTTACGATTGCTTGAACTGGGATTGAATCATGAGCAGCAACACCAGGAATTGATCGTCACAGATATCAAACACGCCTTCTGGACCAATCCCCTGCGGCCCAGTTACCTGGGGGGACAAATGCGTACTGTCGCAACGACTGCGACAGCCGCTGCGCCGTTGAAATGGTGTCGTTTTGAAGAAGGCATCTACCAGGTAGGGCACGATACAGAAGGTTTTGCCTTTGATAACGAATTACCCCGGCATCCCACCTATTTGAGCGCCTTTCGCATTGCCTCCCGTCTTGTAACGAACGAGGAATACCTGGAATTCATGGCCGACGGAGGTTATCGGCGGCCGGAATTATGGCTGTCGGATGCCTGGGACCATGTTTGCGAGAAGCAATGGACGGCGCCACTCTATTGGGAACAGACCGGGGATGGATGGACTCAATTTACCTGCCGCGGAAGCGTGCCGGTCAACCCAAGTGAACCGGTATGCCACGTAAGCTTCTATGAAGCGGATGCTTTTGCGCGCTGGACGGGTGCCCGGCTGCCGACGGAATCCGAATGGGAAGTTGCTGCACGGTCGAACAGATGTTCTGACAACAATTCTCCAAACCTGCTTGAAAGCGGAATTTTTCATCCCGCGCCAGCCGTTTATTGGGCATCACAACAGACAAGCATCCAACAGATGCTGGGTGATGTGTGGGAGTGGACCTCAAGTCCTTATTCCGCCTATGCCGGTTACCGTCCGCCAGCAGGGGCAGAAGGTGAATATAACGGGAAATTCATGTGTAACCAGATGGTCCTGCGCGGCGGTTCCTGCGTTACGCCTCGATCTCATATACGAAAGTCATACCGTAATTTCTTTCTGCCACAGAAGCGCTGGCAGTTCTCCGGAATACGCCTGGCTCATGACAGTAACGACAGGATTTCATGATTATTACATCGAAACACCTCCACCGGAAATTTACTCCTGCTCCTCTCCCTTCCATTGCCGAGGATGTGCTGGAAGGCTTTTCTCGCACACCCAAGAGCCTGCCGCCAAAGCTCCTTTATGATGCTGCCGGCTCCGCCTTGTTTGAGCAGATTACCTGTTTGCCGGAATATTATCCTACGAGAACAGAAGCGGGGATATTGACGGCACATGCGGAGGAGATATGCAGCCATCTTCGCCGCAATGTCTCTGTCAGCGAGCTTGGCGCAGGAACCGCAACCAAGACCCGCATTCTGTTGCGTTCTCTCGTGCAGCGGCAATTCGGCGTGAATTACTTTCCGCTCGATGTCTCCGATGCCGCCTTGAAGTTAGCCAAGGATGAGGTGGAAAGCGAATTGGGCACGGTGAAAGTTCACCCGCAGGTGGGCGATTTCGACAACCTGACATTTCTTGAACATCAGACCCCGCCACGCCTTGTTCTTTATATTGGCTCCAGTATCGGGAACCTGGAAAACGATGAAGCGATAGCCTTGCTGCAAAACATTGCTCGGAATTTGTCCACCGGAGATAAGTTGCTTCTTGGCGCAGATCTCGTGAAGGATGCCGAAGTCATGCATGCGGCGTATGACGATGACGCGGGAGTGACCGCTTCATTCAATAAAAACCTTCTTGTACGGATCAACCGGGAACTGGGGGGGCACTTCGACCCCGAATCGTTTTGCCATATCTCATTCTGGAATGAGGCAGAATCGCGCATCGAACTGCATCTTGAAAGCGCCTGTCGGCAATCAGTAAGAATTGATGCACTTGATATGACATTGCAGTTCGATCAGGGTGAGCGGATTCACACGGAAAACAGTTACAAATACACCGTTGAGCATCTCGAAAACCTGCTCCGATCCGGCGGCTTCCGGGTCGAGCATACCTGGACAGATCCTGATTCCTGGTTTGCGGTCAGCCTTGGCGTGATAACATAAAAACTGCTCAGATTTCTGATCCGATTGGTGTGATTTCGATTCCGGCGCGATTTCCATTTCCGAGTTGCAACTCGCAGCACTCGGGTAACCCGTCCATTCGCTGTATCAGTATCAAAGACGGGCCAAACAGTGAAATCACGGGAAGACAAATGCGTTCAAATAAAAAATCTGTGCCGGGGAATCGAGAATGAGGAGTATGAATGTTTGAGTGGCTGACAAGCCCGGAAGCATGGGTTGCATTGGTGACGTTGACGACGTTGGAAATCGTTCTGGGTATCGACAACATTATCTTCATCTCAATACTGGTAGGACGTCTTCCCGAAGCCCAGCGAAATTTTGCCAGAAGGATGGGCCTTGGTCTCGCGATGCTGAGCCGGCTTGCGCTATTGTTCTCGATCTCCTGGGTAATGAGCTTGACCAAACCCTGGTTTGCAATTTTCGGCAATTCCATTTCAGGGCGCGATGTCGTCCTGATCGGGGGAGGACTATTTCTCCTGTTCAAGGCAACCCATGAAATACATAACAGTTTGGAAGGTACGGACAATAGCAGCAAGAACATCTCCGTCACGAGCGTAGGCATGGTCCTGCTACAGATTGCCATCCTCGATATTGTGTTCTCGCTGGATTCCGTCATAACGGCTGTTGGCCTGGTCGACCACATTACATTGATGGCTATTGCCATTATTCTCGCAGTTCTGGTCATGCTACTGGCAGCCAAACCAATAGGAGATTTTGTAGAGAAGCATCCAACAATCAAAATCCTTGCCCTTTCCTTCCTGATACTGGTCGGCGTTACCCTCATCGTCGAGGGTTTCGACGTCCATGTTCCGAAAGGCTACATCTACTTTGCTATGGCATTCTCGGTCACTGTGGAATTTCTCAACCTTCGACTACGCAAGAAAACGGTGGAGCCGGTCAGGTTGCACCGGCACATAGACAACGTCGATTGAGGGCAGGACTTGGCCTTGGCCTTGGCCTTGGCCTTGGCCTTGGCCTTGGCCTTGGCCTTCCGCCAGCATACCAGCTGAATCTTCATGCGCATGCTTGACTGGCAAAACGGCCAGCCATATTCCGCCCGCTTCGGTGACGTCTATTTCTCAAGAGACTCGGGACTCGAAGAAAAACAGTACGTCTTCCTGCAAGGCAATCGGCTGGCTGAGCGTTTCACCTTGTTGCCGAAGGGCAGCGCCCTTTCCATTGGAGAAACGGGATTCGGCACAGGACTGAGCTTTCTGTGCGCCTGGCAGCTATTCGATAAAGTTGCACCCCTTCGGACCAGCCTTGATTTCTTCAGTGTTGAAAAATATCCGTTCGATGAAGAAGAACTGAGCGCAGCGCTCGCGCTTTGGCCCGAACTGCGCCCATACGCCGATGAACTCATGCTGCGCTGGCGGCGACGGGTACCCGGATGGAATCGATGGAGTTTTGCCGGGGGAAGAGTACGTCTCACGCTGGTAATAGATGACGTAACCAAGGCGCTGCCTGAAACGCATGGCATCGATGCGTGGTTTCTTGACGGCTTTTCACCCGGGCGAAATCCAGAAATGTGGACACAGCAGATTTTCCACTGGATTACGTGCGCGTCGCGAGCAGGGGCAACCTTTGCGACCTATACCTGTGCCGGTGTTGTGCGTCGCGGTTTGGAGCAAGCAGGGTTTCAGGTCAGAAAAATATCTGGCTTTGGCCGTAAGCGTGAAATGCTGCAAGGCGAGCTTCCTGGCGCACCTCCCGTTCGACCTGCTCCCTCCACCGCGATCGTTATCGGAGGGGGAGTAGCGGGATGTACCGCTGCCTCGGCGCTGACCAACCGTGGACTTGTAGTTGAACTTCTGGAATCACAGACCCTTGGCGCGGGCGCATCAGGCAATCCAATTGGCATACTGCATGCCCGCCTGAGTGCAGGAATGAATGTCCTGCACCGCTTTGTGCTGGCATCCTACGGACATGCGCTCGCCTTGCTTGACGAAAAACTACCCGTTGATGATGTCATGCGAAGTGAATGCGGGGAGCTGCAGTTGTCCTTCTCCGCCGAAGAAGCAAGACGGATCGAGAAGCTTGCGGCCCTCGACTGGCCGTCGCATGTATTCCGACCAGTAGATGCGGTTGAAGCATCGGCCCTAGCGGGAATTGAGCTTTCATACGGCGGCCTCTGGTTCCCCGGTAGCGGCTGGCTTGCTCCGCCTCAACTTTGTGCAGCATTGCTTGGCAGTCAGGCTATCACCCTCTATACCGGTCGCACAGTAAAATCACTTACCCCAACAAGTCACGGCTGGCGTGTGCAGGCAGAAGATCGGAGGAAGCAAGCGTGGTCTCTGGAGGCCGAGATAGTTGTTGTTTGCACTGGGTACCAGGTGAAATCGCTTCCAGCGTTGGCAAACCTGCCGCTAACCCCGGTACGGGGGCAGCTTACCTTGATTCCTGCAACACCCGCAAGCCAGAATCTCCGCACCATCGTATGCGGCAGCGGCTATCTCGCCCCTGCTGTTGCAGGACGGCATGTGGTGGGAGCAACCCATCGTTTCAACGATACATCGATTAACTTGAATGTATCGGAGCATGCCGAAAACTTATCCAGGCTGCGCGAAATTTCTCCCGTGCTCCACAGGCTGAGTGACGATGTAACTCAAGATACCAGGCAGCTTGAGCAACTGGATGGGCGCACCTCTATCAGAGGGTCTGTTCCAGGCGCCATGCCGCTCGTCGGCGAACTTTTGCCCGGACTGTATACCAGCCTCGGTCATGGAACGCGTGGGTTGATTACTGCGGGACTTTCGGCCGAATCGGTTGCGGCAATCGCGTGCGGGCAATTGCTGCCGTTGCCATTGTCTGTTGTCAATGCGCTCTCGCCTGCCCGGAGGATTTCTCCCGCTGCTCCGGTTTCAGTCAAGGAATAGGGTGTACTAGAGTCCAATGGGCAACGTAGCTGAAAACCAGTAGAATACGTGCATCTCTCTCGGATGATTCCCTTTACATCGCTCTTGACGTAGTTTGCTCTGGACAGGAAACCGATCCGGGGCTGTTCTATCCGTTGGCAGAGAGAGCAAGTTTAGAACGCTGGCAGGAACGCTCTTACAGAGGAGTCTTATGAACGCAAAACCCAAGCCCGAGCCGCTAAGAGGCCCGAAGCCCAATCCTCAGACAACACAGTCACCCATACCGATCAGCTGCTGGACGAGCGCTGCCATCGGCATTAGTACCTACATATTCGAAGAATCGGAGGAAGCTCTGCGTCAATCCGGCCTGGTACCCGATTGGCTCGGTTATCCTGCAGATCCGGGTCACGGTGTGGCCGTGCCTGCTCATCCCGACTTCCCTAACTACCTGAAGCTCCTGAGGCTGAAAAGCGGCCAGTTACGTCTCATAATCGACGTCCGTGCCGTATTGAAAGCAGACGGTCAATTTCAGCGTTTTCTCGGCGGCCTGACAGCCGACATCAATCTTTCCCTCGTCAGGAGGGAATCTGCCTGATCAAAGAGCGGATTTGTGTGGCAAGCGATTCCTCGATCCGCTCTTCAATATCATCAATCAGATAGATGATGACGCTCCTTTACATCCAAAAATAGGAGCAGTGAACTCGTATCGCCGTGGTAATGCTGGCCGCATGGAGATTTCCGACCAGTAAACCGGACTTGCCCTTAACGAAGAGGGATTAATAGCCTCCCGACCCCGAGCTCTGACCTGAAGTGCTTGATCCTTGAGAGGAACTGGACCCCATACCCGTTGCGCGGCCGGTTGACTTGGACCCCTGGCCCCTGGTGTAGCCTTGAGAGCGCCAATAGTCGCTTGCTTGGTCTTTCCCGTAAACGTAGCTATCCTCGTCAGAGGTTGTACTACCTTGGCCCTTTTGCTTGGTCGCTGAACCTGCCTTGCCAGAGGAGGATTGTCCTGCTTTTGATTTGTTCTGGTCAGAGTCACCTTGGGCTTGAGCAACGGCAACTGAGCCGAACATTATGCCGGTGATCAATGCCAGCGCAGCATGTGTCAAAGTGGAAGCATATTTCTGTTTCATATTGCACCCCGTCTTATTTCAGCAAAATTGCCTGCTTGAATAATAATCCATTCCAGAATCTGTTCCGTACGGTGGCGTACGAAGGGTTTTCCATTCCTCTTATCATTGTTATTGTGTTAAGGGGTCTTGCTATCTATTTTTAATTGGCACATCCTCTTCAGCAATAATTGAGCACGTAACGCACAAGTTACTCAAGCGAATTCTTTCGCCATGTAGTCACGAGATCGAGAATATGAGAGGCTGAGCGAGTCAAGAAGGAGACTCGCATGAAGAAGAATTCGAACCCGCTCACCCTCCAGTGGCATGCGGGTGAACCTTGCAATGGGGATCGATCATCAGCCACTCGTAATCCGGCTCATCAATCAGAACTTCCTGAAGCGCCTCTCTCATCAAATACTTCATCAGGTTTCGGTCCTCGGGACGGCGTTTCAAAGCACAAGTAACGCGGCCATAAACGCAACGCACCCCTGCCAGATCAGGAGTGAAGTGTGGAAAGGACGCCCTCTACTTTCATAAAAAGCGTATTAAACTGGCTCCGCGCACACAATATATCCGTTTGCGCGCCGAGCCATAAAAATACTCAAAGCACCGATCATGATAAGCGCGAGGACGGTAGGCTCCGGAACTGTGCCGGCGGGCAATTGAGCTGGTGTAGGATCAAAATATGTCTGATTCGTCAGCCCCTGGTTACCCACGTTCAGATACCCGGATGCAACAAGCTGCGAAGAGGAACTGTTTTTTAACCAATTCATGGTCCAGCTCGCACCCTGCATGTTGAGTTCGTAAGTTTTTTCGTTGACCACAAAATCTTTCACGAACAAAAACCCGCTGAATACCCCGTTCTCGAACTGTATGGACGGCCCTCCTAAAATACCCGCGTCTCCAAATTCAAACTCCAGTGGGGTACTCCCAAATTCCATACCGAAGATAGTACTGTTTGATGCGCCGGCAACTGCTGCGAGTGCAATGGGCACGGTGCCAGTACCGCTCCCGGGTATAAGACTTTGATCGAATAACACGTTGCCGCTAACGCTGCCGGCGGCACAGCCGCTGCATGTACTGGTTTGCTGCAAGCCCAGGCTGTTAGCCAATCCGCCCGTGGCGAGAATCCCGCCGGAGAAATCGGCAGTCATATAAATTGGTGCTGCCTGACTAGCCGATACAGCCGCCGCAAAAATTCCGGATACAATTGTGCTGTGAAGAAATTTATTCACACTCCCCCCTGAACATTGAAAAGAAAACAATAGAATCGGACGCCATCTTACCTAAGGCACCCCATATCGCTATTGGACTTAAGTACATCCTGGACTTTGGTACAGGGGACCAGACGTGCGTCTCAGCTCTATCAAACCAGAGCCGGAAGGTGATCAAGGTGCTGACGGAGGTATGCGATTAACTCTCAGGAAAGGATGGCGGCATCATGGTTGCATTCCAGCACGAGAGCGTCACAGTCACTCAGGACCGCTTCGATATGGGGAGTCGAGCAACCTGTATCAGTCAATACGCCCAGTCGCAGCGAACCGTTTCCAAACACGAATTGCGCAGGCTCCTGTGCATCATGCGGGACCGGGTAAGGCTTTACCTCAATGTCCCCGATGGAAAAACGCTGGTAACCCTCTATGATATTGACTTCTAGATAAAGGGCAACGCGTACCTCGAACTGCTGCTGTTTCTATTCGAGTGCTTTGTTTTTCTTTGCAAAACAGTTCCCTTCGCCGACTGCTCACCGGTTTCAGTGGATGATGGGATACCGCATCCTATACAAACGATCCCTGTGGTTCTGGGAACAGGAGTAGCCCTCAGCTGCAGAGTCCCTGGAGCACGAGAAAGGGAATATTACGACGCGCTGCTCCGCGCTCCAAGATCGGCGAGTTGATAGATGCGGCTAAAGAGCGTGCGAAAGTGATTCATGCAACATTCCCGCCCTGGCAATCTTGAAAAGAAAAATCGCCTAGTGCGATAACACATGGGCGATTGATTGTCCTACTTGAATTGGCGCGCCCGGCAGGATTCGAACCCACTACCCCTTGGTTCGTCGCCTATTGGCTTATACTATATTTTTACTTTTATTATCAATACCTTATAAGACGTGATTTGTACTATAGAATTTTCTTTCAGTCCATCTTATGTCTTTGATTTATAAAGATTCAGTTCTCGGGAATAGTACAGCAAAAACGCTGTCTTAGCACCTTCCCAATGTCATTTACCCTATATCGAATAAATGAAGAAAGTTGACACGCAAACGCAGCGGGCTTATTCTGTGCTCGCCGCTGGGGTCCCAGCGGTCGGGCTTGGACTCCCGAATGGAAGAGCGGCGATAAGCCGCAGTGCGTCATGCCGTGCGGCTTTTTTCATGCCTGGGTAAGCTCTCTATGGGCGGCCCTGGCGGGGAGCCGAAAGGCTCGCCGGTGCTCTTCCCGGTAGTCCAACCCGTCTTGTGCCGCCCACCACGTTTGGACTCGTGGAGCGGTAAAACGCCTATGAAGAGAAAACATCATGAAAAAACCCAAAAGCGCGTCCGCGCAAAAAGTTTCCCCCGTTTTGAAATGCAGGAAAGGTGACTTGGCCATCCGCCTTGATAAGAGATTCCCAAGCCAGATAGTTGAAGTTGCGGAGTATCGCCCCACGGTAAAGTGGCCTAGCGGCTTCGCGATGTTTGATGTATGGAAGGTTCTGCACCCGACTTACGAGGCCGGTTATAGTTATTTTTGCGAGGATAAATATCTTCTGCCCATTCCCCCAGACGATCTCGAAGAAACCGAAACAGAAGAATTCGTGTGCGAGAAGGAGGGCGAGCAATGAACGAACTCATTAAAGTTGAGAGTCGCTCAATAGGGGGCAAATCAATCCAAACAATTAATGCCCGTGAGTTGCATCAATTCTTAAACGTAGCGACGCGCTTCAATGATTGGATAGGTTCTCGAATCGAGCAATACGGATTCATCCCAAATCAAGACTTTGTGACTTTTACTGAAAATCCAGTAAAAGGTCGTCCGATCATTGAATACACAATCACCCTCGACATGGCCAAGGAACTCTCCATGGTCGAACGCAACGAGAAGGGTAAGCAGGCACGCCGATACTTCATCGAGTGCGAACGGCAGCTCTTGGCCAAGCCCTCGGTCCCGGCTTTACCCCGGCCAAGTGACGATCTTCCATCGGCACTACGCAGCGCGATCAACCGGCGGGCCTGGACACTCTCTCACGCGGCCTATGAGGAATATCGACAGCGTATGTTGAAGGACAAAATGATCCTGAGCGGTCGCCAGCATCCGGAAGATTGGAAACCGCTGGAAACTCGGCAGGACGCCCTGGAGCATGTCGAAGGAATGGCCAGCTTGCTGGAGACGTATTCGAATGTGATACGCGAGCGAGGGCGCCGTTTGCCCAGCTGATCGGGGAGGATTACGATCTCGCGGTTGCGAAGTTGAGGCGGCCTAATTAAGCGATAAAGCTGAAGCGGCCGGAGATTCTCCGGCCGTATTACTTGGCATTTGTGATAGGCAAACTCTACAATAGACTTCCAATACCTCGCCTACCCGTACTTATGCGAACCAATATCGAGCGATTCAAAAAAGACCTGAGCAAACTGATTGATGATGGACATCTTCTTCAAATGGCCATACAACATGAATGCCTTCCTACTGAGTTAGAAGCGGTAGTAAGGGAAAGTTTGGGCGAGAAGACCGAAGAATATATAAAAAATCTCCCCTCATTTAAGGCTGAATACCAGACTTGGTATTCTAAATCGATTTCACTTCTTCGCCAGTTGCTTCCAGATCGGCTTGAGGATTTCAAGAGACATTATGAAAAACCTAAATCTCGGAGGGAGATTACGGTTGAAAGTTATCGAATAGAGGATTATCTGCAAGGAATTAGTATTACTAGACGGTTGGAGGGAATAACTGTTGTTGGGCTTGAGGCCGCCATACCGCATTTCAACCAGCAAATTGCGATTATAAAAGCAGCTAGTGCTCGATTTGATAGTTCACTTTTTGAGATTCGACAGCTTGTACAGGCAGATCTCTTCGATACAGAGCTCGAAGCCGCTGAGAGCCTTCTAAAATATAAGTTTACTCGTGCGGCGGGCGCATTGGCGGGAGTGGTTTTGGAAGGTCATCTTTCTCAAATTTGCTCAGATAGATTGTTAACCCCACCAAAAAAGAATCCTGGTATTTCCGATTTCAATGACATCCTGAAATCGGCGGAGGCGATAGATATACCACAGTGGCGTTTTATCCAACATCTCGCGGATATTAGAAATCTCTGCGACCATAGTAGAAAACCGGAACCCACAGAGCAGCAGGTAAAAGACTTAATAGATGGGGTTAAGAAAATAATCAAAACTGTTTTCTAGCGCGTACTGTCCGCTTCTATTCGTTCCTCTCAATCTCCCACCCTTCCCGTATCTCCTGAATCCCTATTGCCCACTCCCTGCACTCGTCCCGTTTGACAAGGGAGCGCGATGGAGATTAGCAGCAGCGTATTGGCACTAATCTCTGCTTCCTGATTTCTGGCGCCATGCCACAAACCCAATCAGGCCCAAGCCAGCAAGCATCAAGGCATAGGTTTCGGGCTCGGGAATAAGTCCTGCAGCAATGACTTGTCCATGGTTATTAATGCCCATTGCGCTAGTTAGAGTCCACCCTTCGGGCAAATCAACCACAAAATTGAGATCCATCATCCCCATCCCATCGGGGCCCGTGATGAAAGCATGGGAACCACCTCCTACTATGTCAGAATATCCCACCACCTGCCCCGCATCATTGATACTATCGGCGTAGCTACTTCTACCACCCAAAGTGCCAAGGTCTCTCATCCCCACTCCATCAGGGCCGGTGATGAAGGCATGATCCTCCCCATTTTCTGTATTAGACCATCCCACAACCTGCCCGGCATCGTTAATATCGCGCCCTTCGCTCCTGCCCCCGCCTAACGAGCCAAGATATCTAATCCCCATGCCACCAAGGTCGGTGATGAAAGCATGGATAGTGTATTCATCCATCCCAGACCGTCCCACCACCTGCCCGGCATCATTGATAGCATAAGCCGCGCTCCTATCATCAGCCCCACCTAACGTGCCAAGATCTCTCATGCCTTCTCCATTGGGACCAGTGATAAAGGCATGGAATTTGTTTTCAGGAGTAGGGAAAACTCCCACAACCTGCCCTGCACTATTGATGCCATAAGCAGAGCTAAAGATGCCAACAGCAGAGCCAAAGGGGTCTTTAGCTAGGGTGCGAAGGTCCGTCATGTCCATCCCATCGGGACCGGTAATGAAAGCGTATCCAGAGCCTTCCTTCCAAGCCCATCCCACTACCTGACCGGCCCCATTGATGCCATAGGCAAGGGCATAATCACCGCCCAAGGTGCCAAGGTCTCTCATATTCGCACCATCGGGGCTGGTGATGAAGGCCCTCCGATTCCCACTGGAGTTAAAGTAAGAGCCTACCACCTCACCAGCACGGCTGATGTCCTCCGGAATGATGTTACCAATAGAAGGATAAGGGCCAAAGCTGTCAAGGTGGGTTACTGTCCTGCTGTTAAGATCGACAAGGAAGGCGCGTTGTCCCGTCAGGATAGGGGGGGCTTTTTGGGCGGAGACATGAGTAATATGGCCGAAGCCACTAATTATGACGGTGAAAAAGATAAAGCTGCGGAAATTGAAGCAATGGTTGATTATCATTGTATGCTCCAAGGAAAGGATTAAAAGATTAAGGGGCTGAAGGATTCACCTCTCAGACTAGCTATAACAAATTGCTTTAAACGATAACCGAGTTACGAGTCCGATCCTAATCTCTGTTCCCTTTTCTTTTCAACCACTTTTTGCGCATGGCTTCTTTCTGATTACGCTGTATCCCTTCATCGTTGCCGCTGATATATCGCACGACACCCATTTAAGGGCGAAGTCCGACTGCAGGGTGAAAAGCCCCGCACCAGGTACATTGAAGATTGGGAAATTGTTGAATGCCTGGCGTTGGAATCACACCAGAAGAAAGGCAGCGTACATGCTATCCACGCCTACATCCGGCTAAAGCTTATGACTGGTATGGCCAGAAGCGATCTGCTGCGGCTGACATCCGCGAACCTCAAAGAAGACGGTATCTATATCCAACGCCACAAGACAGCGGCAAAAACGGGGAAACGAACGATTTATGAGTGGACGCCGGAGTTACGGGCAACGGTGGAAATGGCGAAACAGACACGTCCAGTGCTCTCACCGTACCTGTTTTGCAACCGGAAAGGGGAAGGCTATATTGACGAGGAGACGGACCTGTGCCACGGCTGGGATAGCATGTGGGGACGCTTCATGGATCGTGTTTTACGTGAGACCAAGGTGACCGAGCGTTTCACCGAACACGATCTCAGGGCCAAGTGCGCCTCCGATGCGGAGCCCTGGAGCACGCACGAGCCCTGCTTTCGCACGCTGACGCCCGCACTACCGAGGCAATTTATCGCCGCAAACCAGAGCGGGTTAAGCCATTGAATAGTAAACAACGCTGCGAATAGTAAAAAAGGGGTTAGCGAACTTCGCTAACCCCTTGAATATTGGCGCGCCCGGCAGGATTCGAACCCACGACCCCTTGGTTCGTAGCCAAGTACTCTATCCAACTGAGCTACGGGCGCTATGTTATGACTAGTACCTACTCTGGCATATTCAGTCCGTGCGTCATTATATCAGACTGGTGTGCTTCCAAGTCAAAGCACTTTTCCGAAAACTGTATTGCAGAATCAAAAACGATATGGCGGAGCGCCTATGATCAGGATATTTCCCGTTGCATGAGTTCTCTCCCCTGCCCTTCGTCCATGCATGGAAGAGAGGAGCAAGCACAGTTGGAAGTTGGACAATATAACGCCAGAACTCTATTCTGCCTCAGGAGAGGGAAACGTCTACTCTTTTCGGAATGAGCACTGCAGCACCCGTCAATTTTCCTTCCCGCAATCTTGTCAAAGCCGTATTCGCCTCGCTGAGTGGAAAGGATTCCATAGTGACGCGGATTGGTACTTGCGGTGCCAGCCTTAAGAATTCCTCGGCGTCCTGGCGGGTAAGATTGGCAACGGAGACCAGGCGTTTTTCCCGCCAGAGGATGTCATAAGGAAAAGCGGGAATGTCACTCATATGAATTCCCCCGCAAACGACGATTCCGCCGGGACAAATAGCGCGCAGAGCGGCGGGCACAAGGGCGCCCACCGGGGCAAAAATGATGGCCGCGTCGAGTTCTTCGGGAGGCATCGTATCTGAACTGCCCGTCCAGGCCGCGCCCATCTTGCCCGCAAACTCCTGTGCTGCCAAATCATCCCGTCGTGTAAACGCGAACAGTTTGCGTCCCTGATAATGCAAAATTTGAGCTGCAATGTGTGCCGCGGCGCCAAAGCCGTAGATCCCTACCCGCGCGGCATTGCCGGTCATCTTGAGTGCGCGATATCCGATCAATCCGGCGCATAGTAGCGGGGCAGCTTCCGAGTCGCTATAACGGTCCGGAATGCGAAAACAATAACGAGCGTCCGCGAGTGTATACTCCGCATAGCCGCCGTCAATCTGATAACCGGTGAATTTGGCGTTCGGGCACAGATTTTCCTGCCCACCGAGGCAATAGCGGCAATGTCCGCACGTCCAGCCCAACCAGGGAATACCGATGCGTTCCCCAACCACAAAATCCCGAACATTCTCTCCCGATGCAATCACACGTCCTACGATTTCATGCCCCGGAATTATAGGTAGTTTCGGATGAGGCAGTTCACCATCCACCACGTGCAAGTCGGTGCGACAAACTGCACAGGCCGCAATCTCAATCAACAACTGACTAGGCCCTGGCCGAGGGCGGGGGATGGCGCGCATCTGAACCTTTTCTCCGGGCGCGTCCAGCACCATTGCCTGCATCAAGCCGTTTTGGTTTCGTACAGCCATTCTCAAAAAAGCAAAAAACTCAAGATACTGAACCTGCCCACTATGAATGCGGCTCTATTGCGCCAAGTGTGGGCGGCACGAGGACCCGTCCCTTCAACCCCATGCTCGAATAGTCGCGCAGCACCGCCTCGGAAATTTGCTGCAATAATCCCAGCTTGCACAACGCGACGCACGCGCCGCCAAAGCCCGCTCCTGTCAACCGCGCTCCATATACATCAGGATGAGCCTGGAGCAGCGCTACCAGTTGATCAAGTTGTGGAACCGAAACCTCATAATCGTCCCTCAAACTGAGGTGAGATGCGTTCATCAGCATACCGAACTCTTCGGCGTTATCGCATTCGGCCGCCCGCAGCACGCGGGCATTCTCGCTTACAATATGGCGCACTCGCCTGCGCAGGGGCTCGGGCAAAGCATCAGCCAGTGACACTTCCTGGACGTCACGAAGTGTGCTTACCCCAAGTTGGCGCGCCGCCTCTTCACACTCAGCACGCCGTTGGTTGTAGCCGCTTGTCGCAAGTGTGCGGGCAACGCCTGAATCGAGCACCAGCACAGCCGAAGCCGGGGGCAAGGAAACCAGCCTGCGCTCAAGCGTGCGGGTATCCAGCAACAGAGCCTGTTTTGTTCCCGCAAGGCTCGATGCCATCTGATCCATGATGCCACAACGTACCCCCGCATACTGGATTTCGGCGCGCTGAGCGAGTTGTGCGATTCGAACATCATCCAGGGAAAAACCAGTCAGCGCCCGCAGGGCCCGCAGTGCCGCCACCTCCAGTGCTGCGCTGGAGGAAAGGCCCGCTCCCATCGGCACGTTTGATTGAATGTAGATGTCGAGCACCGGGACTTCCACCCCCGCTGCCTGAGCCTCGAGCAGGCATCCATATACATAGGTGGCGAAATGCTCCTCGGGAGATTTACCGAGGGTAAAGTAAACAATGTCATCTAGCGTTTCCGAATACAACGCATACCGGGTCCTGCTGCTGCGGCGCATGCTGACACTCGTCTGTTGCTCGATCGCAATCGGCAGTACATAACCATCGTTGTAATCGGTATGTTCGCCCAGCAGATTGACGCGACCCGGCGCCCGCTCCTCGACCTCAGGGGGATTTCCAAATATTGCCTCGAAGCTGCTCACTCCTTCTCCGCAAAAAACACGCCCGGCTGCCAGTTTCGTACCTGATATCGAATCTGGGAGTGAGTAACGCTAGAACGGTGAGACGTATTCATTCGACAGCCACCTCCACCTGTTGAAGTTCGCGTGCCTTCTCCTCGGGCAGCGCGTCCATGGCGAAGAAGCCCGCTGCGATTTCGGTTCCCGCAAGATATTTGAGCCGATCACGGGTACGATAGGGGGGATAGAACTCGGCATGTAAATGCGATTCAGGATGGATTTTTCCATCAGTCGGCCCTTGGTACCAGGCCATCAGGTAAGGAAAAGGCCTCTGCCAGAGGCCTTCATATTTGAGCAGAACCGTCTTCAATGCCCGCGCCAGGTCTGAGCGCTGGTCTGGCGTGAGGTGGATAAAGCTTTCGACCGGTTCCGCTGGCGCGACCCAGACCTCGTATGGGTAACGCGCGCATACCGGTACGAAGGCAACGGCATGTTCACCCTCATAAAGCATGCGCACACTGGCCTTCCGCTCGGCGGTGATGAGATCCTGTAGCACTCCCCTGCCTTTCGCTTCATAGTAGCGTTGCGCCTCCTGCTGCATGCGGCTGGGGACAGGCGGCACCAAGGGATAGGCGTAGATTTGACCATGGGGATGGTGCAGGGTTACACCAACCTCCGCGCCCCGGTTCTCAAATGGCAATACGTAAGCTATATCTCCCCGCCGCGCCATCACAGCGGTGCGGTCTGCCCATACTTCCATCAATAATTCGATGTGAGCGAGCGGCAAGGCCGCAAGCGAAGCTTTGGCATCTTTCGTGAAAACCACTACCTCGCAATGCCCTACAGCCGGCGCGCTTGGCACGATAAGCGAGGGCGGCTCTCCTATCGGCCCCAGGGACGGGAAGCGGTTGTCGAAGACTGCCACGTCCCAGTTTCCGGCGGGCACCTCGGTGGGATGAGCCGGATCAGTTGTTATACCCAGCGGGTTATATTCAGGGGGGGGCAGGAACGTTCGCCCCTGTCGATACGCTGCATACGTCACCCACTCTCCGCGTAACGGATGCCACCTCAGGTGAGGATGCGCATTCAGGGGTTCAGCGAAAGGACTGGGCGCAACAATGTCCGGATCAACGGGCTCACGTGCATACAGGGTCAACCGACGCCCGTCCGGCTTGGTAAGCTCGAGTGAATACACTTAAACACCCCCTGGTATGTGCGTGGGTGAGACGCGTGTGACGCGCGCAATCTGCTCAATGGGAATCTTGGGCGTCCGGTCCGCGCACAGCAGCCCGTTCGCTTCCTGAAAGGTATCGGCAAACTGGGTATAACAAAAGCCGGCGAAGAGAGCCGTGTGAATCACCGTATGCATCAACTCAGTATACATACGGGTAAATTCCTCTTCATCGTGTGCGACAGTATAGCCCCAGGTATGCTTGACACCGGGTTGGGGGCACTTGGCGAAAGCAATCCCGCCGAATTCGCTTAACATGATCGGCTGGCCCCGGTGCGGGTAGCCATCAAGGGTTAGAATCCGCCCACCCGGACGCCGCCGGTCGAACAGCTGTTCAGGCCGTATTTCCGCGCCATAACGCTGACGCAGGTGCTCAATGTTTGCGTCATAATCGTGAATGCCGATAATGTCCGTGGCGCTGCTTTCCCACCCATCGTTGCCGATTACCGGCCGCGTTGCATCTAGCGTTTTCGTCAAGTGATACAACGCTTCGACCGCGTGCCGCTGTTTACCCACCGCGGTAAGTTCGGGTACTCCCCAGGATTCATTGAAAGTTACCCATACAATGACGCAGGGATGACTGTAATCCCGCTCGATAGCCTCAGTCCATTCCCGCACCGTCCTCTTGATGGCGCTGCGAGTGAAACGATATGCGGAAGGCATTTCTTCCCATACCATCAGCCCAAGCTTATCCGCCCAATAGAGATAGCGCGGGTCCTCTATCTTTTGATGCTTGCGCACTCCGTTGAAGCCCATCGCCTTTGCAAGTTCCACATCGCGGCGGAGCGCGTCATCACTCGGCGCGGCTAGCAGTGTCTCCGGCCAGTAGCCTTGGTCAAGCACGAGTCTCAGCGTATACGGGCGTCCATTCAGCATAAAGCGATCACGCAAGATGTTGACCGAACGCATGGCGGTGTATGAGACGAACTCGTCCACCACCTCCTCGTCGCGCATAAGCCGTACCACCGCCTCGATCAATGTGGGACGTTCCGGGCTCCACAGCAACTCATTACGAAAATCATCGATTCCAGGGTCAGATAATATGATTACGCGGTCTACCTCCCGTTCGACTACCCGATAACGGTCATGCGCGAGTAACTCATCCCCATGGCGCAAACATACGTCTACTGCCAGTTCGTCGGCCTCTTCTCCTATTACGCGCGCTTCGAAGCCTATCGCATATATCTCGACCTGGGGCGTCCACCGAATCTTTTCAATGTAATTTTTGGGTACCCGCTCGATCCAGACCGTCTGCCAGATACCGGTGGTACGGGGATACCAGATGGCATGAGGTTCGAGTTGCCAATCCTGTTTTCCACGCGGCTTGGCCAACTCGTGCGGGTCATCCTCCACCTGTACCGTCACCTTCTGCTTTCCCGACGGATCAAGCAGATGGGTGATGTCGCCCCAGAATGGCGTATGCCCCCCTTCGTGACTGGCAGCAAAACGATCGTTGACCCATACCTTTGCGGAATAGTCGACAGCGCCGAAATGCAGGATCACCCTATCGGAAGAAGAGGACTCCAAATCAAAGTCCCGCTCGTACCAGCATAGGGAATGAAAACTCCGGTCACCGATTCCGCTCGCTTCGGATTCAGGCGGAAACGGCACGATGATTTCCATCGGCCACGATTTGATCTGGGAGGGGTGCGTGAAAGTACGCGCATCATCGTAGCGAAAGCGCCAGACCCCATTGAGTGGAGTCCAGTTGGAGCGCTGCATCTGCGGTCGGGGGTGAGCAAACTTCAATGCATTCTCCTCCTAAAGCGCTGCATGCTTGCTCATCATTGCGACGAGCGACTACTCAAGTATGACTGATATCTGATTGGATAAAATTGGGACTACTAGATAAATATAGTAGATAGCAACAGTCCTATCGACAACCGGGCGGTTAACCGAGTTGGTTAACTCTTAATCTCGATTGATCACCGTCGACTGCGACTGCTGGCTCTTCATCATTAACGGGGGACAAGGGTATTCATTAGACTTGTTTTTACGAAGAAGACGTTTAATGGAGGCAATACCGATGTCCCCAATCGATTCTATCCTAGGGATCGATGGCTTGGTGGTGCAAAGCGTAAAGCGCGCCCAGGGCATTCACGTCTGGGCC